>NZ_JAVUPU010000002.1:0-612060 GCF_032378825.1 Sphingosinicella rhizophila
GCGTTGAGCGCCAGCAAATTGGTCTGGCCGGCAATATCCCGGATCAGACCCAGGATCGATTCGATCGCCTGGACATGATCAGAAAGTACGTTGCTGACGACCACCGCCTGGCTCGCCTGTTCGCCCGCGCGAACCGCTACGTCGGCGGCGACCTCGACCTCGCTGCGCGCATCCTCGATGGCGCGGATCAGGCCGGCAACGGTCTGGGTGGCTTCGCGCATGGCAAGCGCCGACTGCTCCGCCGCAGCCGCAACTTCCGCAGTCTTGCCGAGCATGCCTCGGGCGGCGGAAGAAGCGTCTGCCGCCTGCGCACGAAGCTTCTTGCTGTCGGCGGACGTCCGTTCCGCAACGTTCACGATCTCCCCGTTGAACTGGGTACCGCGGGCCGTCCGCTCAAGACTTTCCGTCCGCGCGCGGAGGAGATCGAAATGGGCTGCGTAGAGATCCACCTCGAGCAAGGTCATCTGGGTCAGACAGCGCGCAAGGCGATCGAGCCGCTCCGGATCATTGCCCAGCTTCTGTCCCAGGATAGAATGGGTTTCCGCGACGGCGGCACCGATCGCCGAGATGGTCGTCGTCAGCGAAATATTCCGGTCGGCGGCGCCCTGAACATGCTCCCCGATCAGGTCGACCCAGCGCTGTCCCCGCACATCGCCATATTTCGCGGCAAGATAGGGAAGGGTGAGTTTGACCAGATCCTGCAGACTCTTGTCCGCTTCGCCACTCCCGCCGCGGGCAGCACTCTTTATCTGCATCCAATAACGTTGGGCGACCCGGGTAAGCTCATCGGCGAGCAATGCGCCGATCTCGCGACAATTCTCGGCCAGCCGGCCATCGTCGAACAAGCTGATCCGTTCGTCCAAGCTTATCCGGTTTTGTCCTGTCGCCGTCATTGCCGATCCTGTTGCACAAGCCGCTTTCGCAATTGTTAAGGCGGGACCGGTTAAGATCGCCTTAGCCAATCGCTTCTCCGACGGCGTAGCTTGCAACCTCCTGCACTTGTCTGGGGGTCCAGACCCATAAACAGCAAGGCGTGATGGAATCAGAGCGGGTCGCGGACGAGGCTGCTTGACAAATCCAGGCGCCCGCTCTGATGCCATCCCGGAGGGGAAAGGGGATGTTTGGCTTTTGGCGGCGTTGGCCCACTCGCGCCTGGCACAAGCCAAATCTCCCTTTGTCCCGGCATTGCCGTTTATGGGTCCGGACCCTAGAAGCGGCGCGTCCACAGGGAGCATGTCATGCACCGCAATCCACAGCGCCCGCTTTCGCCGCACCTCAGCGTGTGGCGCTGGGGCCCGCACATGCTGGTATCTATCCTTCACAGGATCACCGGATCCGGCCTCGCCACGATCGGGGCGTTGGCCCTGATCTGGTGGCTGACGGCCGCCGCCACCGGCGCGGAAGCCTATGAATATTTCGTCAGCTGGGCGATTTCGCCTTATGGCATCTTCGTCGGCATCGGCTTGAGTTGGGCCCTTTTCCAGCACACGCTTTCGGGCCTTCGCCACTTCGTGATGGACATCGGTGCGGGCTTCGAGCTCACGACGAACAAGTTCTGGGCGAACATGACCTTGGTCGGTTCGGCCGTCCTCACCGCCTTGTTGTGGGCCTATATTGTGATGGTGAAATGATGAAGATGGAAACGCCCATCGCTCGCGTCCGCGGTCTCGGTTCGGCGCGATCCGGCGCCCATCATTGGTGGCTCGAACGGCTGACCTCGATTTCCACCCTGGTCCTGTTCGTCTGGCTGCTCATGTCGCTGCTGCGCCTGCCGTCGCTGGATCATCAGGCGGTCACGACATGGCTGGCCAGTCCGGTCGCGGCGGTGCCCATGCTGCTGCTGATCGTTTCGACCTTCTGGCATCTGAAACTGGGGCTGCAGGTCGTGATCGAGGATTATGTCCATGAGGACGGGTGGAAACTCTTTTCCATCACCCTGCTGAATTTCCTCACCATCGCCGGGGGCGCGCTCGCCTTTTTCTCGGTGCTCAAGATCGCCTTTGGCGGAGACGTTACGAATGGCTGAAGCCTATAAGATCATCGATCACCTCTATGATGTCGTCGTGGTCGGCGCCGGCGGCTCGGGCCTCCGTGCGACCATGGGCGCCGCCGAGACTGGCCTCAAGACGGCTTGCGTCACCAAGGTCTTCCCGACCCGGAGTCACACCGTCGCAGCGCAGGGCGGCATCGCCGCCAGTCTTGGCAATATGGGCCCGGACCATTGGACCTGGCACATGTACGACACGGTCAAGGGTTCCGACTGGCTCGGCGATCAGGATGCCATCGAATATCTGTGCCGCGAGGCTCCGGCCGCCGTCTATGAGCTCGAACATGCCGGCGTTCCGTTCAGCCGCACCGCGGAAGGGCGTATCTATCAGCGCGCCTTCGGCGGCATGATGCAGAATATGGGCGAAGGTCCGCCCGCGCAGCGCACCTGCGCCGCCGCCGACCGCACCGGCCATGCCATGCTGCACGCGCTCTACCAGCAGAGCCTGAAATATGACGCCGACTTCTTCATCGAATATTTTGCCATCGACCTGATCATGGAAGGCGGCGAGTGCCGCGGCCTGATCGCGTTGTGCATGGAGGATGGCACCATCCACCGCTTTCGGAGCAAGGCGGTGGTGCTCGCGACCGGCGGTTATGGCCGCGCCTATTTCTCGGCGACGTCGGCGCACACATGCACCGGCGACGGCAACGCGATGGTGCTTCGCGCCGGCTTGCCTCTCCAGGACATGGAGTTCGTCCAGTTCCACCCGACGGGCATTTATGGCGCGGGCGTCCTGATCACCGAGGGCGCGCGCGGCGAGGGCGGCTATCTGACCAATTCGGAAGGCGAGCGCTTCATGGAGCGTTACGCGCCATCGGCCAAGGACCTCGCCTCACGCGACGTCGTCTCTCGCTCGATGGCAATGGAGATTCGCGAAGGCCGCGGGGTCGGCAAGGAGAAGGATCATATCTTCCTCCACCTCGACCATATCGATGCCAAGATCCTCGCCGAACGCCTGCCCGGCATCACCGAAACCGGCAAGGTGTTCGCAGGCGTCGACCTTACCCGTCAGCCGCTGCCGGTGGTTCCGACAGTTCATTACAATATGGGCGGCATCCCGACCAACTATCATGGCGAGGTGGTGACGCTGAAGGACGGCAATCCCGACAGCGTGGTGCCCGGACTGTTCGCCGTTGGCGAAGCCGCCTGCGTTTCGGTCCACGGTGCCAACCGGCTCGGATCGAACAGCCTGATCGACCTCGTTGTGTTCGGGCGCGCCACCGGCCATCGGCTGGGGGAGCTTGTGAAGCCGGGCGACAAGCAGCCCGCGCTGCCGAAGGGATCGGAGGAAATGGCGCTCGGACGCCTGGATTTCTTCCGAAATGCCAAGGGCGCCAGTCCGACCGCGGAGATTCGGCTCCAGATGCAAAGGACGATGCAGGCCGATTGCGGCGTGTTCCGCACCGAAGCCTCGCTTGCCGACGGCCGGGCCAGGATCGACGCCGTCTATGGGCGGATGCGCGACATCGCCGTCACCGATCGCAGCCTCATCTGGAACACGGACCTGATCGAGACCCTGGAATTGGACAATCTGATCGGCCAGGCGGTGGTGACGATGCACGGCGCCGCCAACCGCAAGGAAAGCCGCGGCGCGCATATGCATGAGGATTATCCGAACCGCGACGACAAGAATTGGATGAAGCACACGATCGCCTGGTTCGACCAAGGCAAAGTCCGGATCGATTACCGTCCGGTCCATGACTATACGCTCACCGACGATATCGCCTATATCAAGCCCAAGGCCCGCATCTACTGAGCCCTTCAATGGCGCCGGAACGGTCTGGGAGGGCATGCACGTACCGACCCAGCTCCGACGTGCAGCGGCACATGGCCGGGGCAGAGCCTGGCCCGGCTATGCCTACTGGCGATCCGTCACCCAATAAGAAAAAATTCTAAGTTGAGCGCTGGAGAGCCGGCCGCGAACACACACATCATACCTCGTTCGACTTGATCTGGCGGATATGAAGATGCTGCATCGCACGTCTTACTATCGCGGTTGACGATGAACCGTGCTACAAGTACGATGAATCGAAACAGGAGATGTTATGGCCCTGCTCACTGGCGAACGTTCTCCCGGACAGAAGCTTGCCTTCGCCATCCTGATCGGCCTGCTTCTCGCGGTGCCGCTTTTTTCGGTATGGCTCATCAACTACGATCGGCAACAGCAGTCCAATTTCGCCAAGGCATCGATCGCGGAAGGCTGGGGAGGACCCCAGGTGATGGCGGGTCCGTTGCTGGTCATTCCCTATCGCACGACCATCACCGAAACGGTGGAGGAGGCGAATCGGCCGGTCGTTCGTTCCCGGCAGGTGTGGCAGGAATTGATCTTGTCGCCTGAGCTGGTGGACCTTGCCACCCGGATCCACCCGGAGCGCCGCCAGCGTTCGATCTACGAAGTGGTGGTCTATGAGGCCGAGGTGAGCGGCAATGCGCGGTTCGCCATGCCCGCCGATCTCAGCCGCTTCGGCGTCGCGGCCGCCGATATGGCGCTGGACCGCGCCGAGCTCCGCTTCGGCATCAGCGATCCACGCGGCCTTTTCGGCCGCCCTCCGCGGGTGCGCGTCGGCGGCACGACACTGGGGCTTCAGCCGGGCGGCGGTACGGCCGCGACCAGCGGCGCCGGCTTCTTTGCCTGGCTGGACGCGGCCGGGCTCGCCGGTGCGCCGATCAACGTCTCCTTCGCATTCGACGTTCGCGGCAATGGCTGGCTGTCGCTGGCGCCGCAAGCGGGCGATACGCAATGGCGACTGACCTCGTCCTGGCCGCACCCTTCTTTCCAGGGCGGTTTCCTGCCCGTGTCGCGAAATGTCTCTGACAAGGGATTCACCGCTACCTATCGGGTGGGCAATCTGGCGCTCGGCCAATCCCTGGTGAGCACGGGCACGAAGGCATCGCCCGGTCCCCTGACGGATCGTGTCGTGCCGGCAGACCCCTATGCGGGTGGGACGGCCGCCCCCGGGCACGAAGCGCGCGTCAGCCTTATCCAGCCTGTCGACCTTTATTCGCAAGTGAACCGCTCGGCAAAATATGGGTTCCTCTTCATCGGCTTTACTTTCCTGGCCTTCCTGCTGTTCGACGTGATCGGCGGCGTGCGCGTCTCTGCAGTGGAATATCTGCTCGTCGGGGCCGCCTTGGTCCTGTTCTTCATCATGCTGCTCGCCTTTGCCGAGGTGATCGGCTTCACCCCTGCTTATATCCTGGCGAGCGCGGCTATCGTCGGCCTCAACACGGCCTATTCGGCTGCCGTACTGAAGAGCTGGCGGAGGGCGGGCTTCATTTGCGCCTTGCTCATCGCGCTCTATGTCGTGCTTTACATCCTGCTCAGCCTCGAGGCCTTCTCGCTGTTGATCGGGTCGCTGATGCTGTTCGTGGCGCTGGCTGCGGTCATGTATGTCACGCGCAATCTGAATTGGGGTGCGCGTGACCGGGAGGTCCTGAGCCCCTGAGTCCCGGATGAGCAAGCCACTGGCGGCCGGGTGCCGGGCGCAGTATCAATTCGGCATCAACATTCCTCGGACGGTTGCAAGCTCATGGGCATGGGGCGTTTCTCAGTCTACCGTCTGAAAAAGGCATTCGCGCTCTATCCGGGCGTGGTGGCGCCCGTCTCGGCCGATTTTCTCAGCCAATATTATGCGCTGCGGCGTAGGGAGCGCCTTTTGCCGCGTGCGCTGTTGGACGCGGTGACCGGCTTACTTTTCCGGTTGTGGGTCCCGTTCCGCGCGCGCCAGGTTGCGCGACGTTACGGCCTCGGCGACGATTGGGTTAGATCGGCCGTGCGCATCGGCCGGGAAGGGTTCGCCGATCCGAACGATCTTGCCTTGTTCCGGATCGACCGGCGCCAGGACCTGCGCTGTTTCATGCGCCGCTATGAATATGCAGCCATCAGCAAGCGCATCAATCCGGCCTGCTGGCGTGACGATTGCGCGCTCGCCGATAAAATCCTGTTCTACGCCCGCGCCGCCGAACATGATCTTCCCCATCCTGTGGTGTTGGCCACGATCGTTGGGGGCAAGGCCCGGGTGGCGTCGGTCCCGCCTGGTTCCACCCTGGCGATGAAGCCGGCGGACGGCGAGGGCGGAAGCGGATTTCGCCTGATCGAATGGCCCGGCGGCGACAGGGCCGCGTTCGCGCGGTTCCTCGAAGATCAGCCTGGGCTGGGCGGTTCGCTCTGGCTGGTTCAGGCCAAAATGATCCCGCATCAGACCCTCGAGCAGATCGCGCTCGCGGCGCTGCCGACAGCGCGTATAACCACCATAAAGGACGAGCAGGGGAATCCCGAGCTCGTCACATCGGTGCTTCGCTTTCCATCCCTGGCGACAGCCATCGTCGACAATATCAAGGCTGGCGGCCTGATGGCGCCGATCGACCCGATCACCGGTCGCCTTGGTCCCGCCTGCCGTGGCAAGGCTGCTGGCGAGATCAGCAGGCATCCAGTGACGGGGGGCGAGGTCGCGGGCCTCCGGCTTCCCGATTGGGAGGCCGCCAAAAAGCTGGTGCTTCAAGCGCACGCCGCCGCTTTTCCGGAATATAGCATGGTCGGTTGGGATCTCGCATTCACGCCGGATGGCCCTGTCTTCATCGAAGGCAATGGCAAGCCTTGCATCGTCGTTGCCCAGCGCGCGACCGGGCGCGGCATCGGCGACACCCGTTTCGGTCAGCTCGTGCGTCATCATCTCCACATGCGGGAAGTCGCAATTAAGCCATAGATTTCGGCCAATGGCTCCTCGTTAGAGCAGGATATATTCATGCACATTCTGAAGATTTCCAAAGCGGACAAGAACCGTCTGAAGGTCATGTTCCTGGCCAAGCACGCGCTCGGCACGGGGGCGCCCGATCCTGCTGACGGAAATCATGCGATCTATCACCATGAGATGCGGACCACGCTGGAAGAGATCGGCTTCAATGTGGTGGCCGCCAACCGCTACGAAGCGATCTTCGAGCGGCCCGACGTCGATTATGTCGTCATCCTGCTGAACCGGGGCGGGTTCCTCAACAGCGAGATGCTGGCGCCCTTGTTGCTGACCCGCCACGGCATAAAATTCATGGGCGCCTCGCCGATCATCCGCGGTCTTGGCGATGACAAGCATCTCATGAAACTTGCGGCCGCGCATCGCGGGGTGCCGGTGACGGCCTGGGAGATTTTCCGGCGCGGCGGACGGCCCGTCGAACGACCGCGCTTCGACTGGGAGCAGCTCGTCGTGAAACCCAATGCGAGCTCGGCCTCCTGGGGGGTCGGCGCGTTCGACAATTGGGAGGATGCGCGCGGGCATGCCGAACACGTGCTCGGCGAGGGCCATGACGTCATCGTCGAGCCGCATTTCGGAAGCGGCGACGTCGTCATACCGGTCGTTGGCGCCGATGGTCCAGTGATCCTCCCGGCCATGCGCTTCCGCATGCCAGGGCAGGACGACAATTTCCGGTCCTATGAAGAGAAACGGGCGCTCGTCGAAGCGCCCAGGGAAATCCTGGAGAGGATCGAGGATCCCGTGCTCGCCGAACGCCTCGCAGATTATACCGGCCGCATGCTGCCGGAGGTCTGGCCGTTCGATTATGGCCGGTTCGAATATCGCCATGACGCCGAAACCGGCGAGCTCAAGTTCATGGAGGTCAACCTGTCCTGCAACCTATGGTCGAAAAAGACCGTTTCCGGCGCCGCCCGCTTGCTCGGCGTGAGTCACGTCGAATTGGTGGAGACGATCATTGCCCATAGCATGTTGCGGCAAGGCGTGATCGATCGGGTAGACAAGATTTCCGTGGAGGCGTCGCAGGCGGCCTGAACAACGGGAATGTGCTGGCTGCCGGTCATGCCGCACAGGCCAGGATCGCGTCGGCAACGACCTCCATGTCGGCTTCGAAGGATCGGCCGAGCGAATCGTCCGCAAGGCGCGCTCTTTCCACGATCATCGGCATCGACAGGCCGATACGAAGGGTCGCTCCCCAAGCGCCGTTGGCGGTCCTGACGCATTTTACCGGCTGGCCGAGGCGGATGCCTCGCTCGACCAAACGGCGATGCCAGTGCAGCGCATCATCCAGGCTGGCGCCCCCATTCAGCGTCGACAGATCGAGCGTCGACAAAGTCCGCATCTCGATCGGATGTCTATCCGCTTCGATCCTGTCGCCAGGAGGGTAGGGGGCTACGCGGCGTATGCCCAACCTTTCCACGATCGCGCTTCGCACCGCCTGGTGGAAGGCGAGGACGACCCGGCCGACCTCCTCCGGCCCCAGGGCCTGGAAACGTTCCAGCTCGAAGATCGCGGCCTCGAGGCGGAGAAGCAGGCCGATATTGGCATCGTCGGGCAGTTGGTCGGCACCCGGCCACCCGCGCGGCCATTCGGAGCGCCTGAAGATCGTCGCGAAGCCCTCCGCGAGCGGACGGGCCAGGGCCGCGACGCCTTGCGGCACCAGCGCGAAGCCGCTGAACGGGGGAGCGCCCATGAATTTGGAACCGGTGACGAAGACGATCCCGTTCCGATCGAGATAGGCATTGATTGCCGCGGGGGTGATCCTGGCCTGACAGGCGTCGACCACGAAGCTGATATTCTCCCCATGCCTTGAGAGCAGCCCGTCCAGATCCGCCAGCGCGGGCAGGATCAGACCGGTCTTGGAACCGTGCACGACATGGATCAAAGCATGTCGCTGATCGAGCGCCGCCGCCGCGATCGCTTCATCGATCTTGGCAACGATCATTCCCGAAGGAAGTGCGTGACCCGATTGGTCACGCACGGGAAAGTCGATCGTTTCCACGGAGCCGTTGCCGAAGCCGGGTACGGGCGCTTCGGGCGTGACGGGAAGGCCGAGCGCGGTCTTGCGGGCGAAATAGCGCCCGTGAGCGGAATGGATGCAGCCGCTTCCCACTTCGTCGGCGCCGATCAGGATGTTCTGGATGCCGTTGGCAGCCCGGCCGGCGGCGCAACCGAGCGCGACATATTCGAGGTCGGTTCCGGACGGCGCGAAGACGATTTCAACATCGCCGGCAATGGCGTAAGCTGATCGGATCTGTCTTCGCAACTGCTCGAGCCGATCTCCATAAGCCGGGCCGGACAGAGACCCGCCCATCTCCTCCGCCAGTTCTTCGACGTGGGCGAAGGCTTCTTCGGAAATGTCATTGGCGGTCGAGGATGCATAAGCCAGAATATCGCGGGGACGCGGGGCGCTGTGGTAACGGTTGAGGCCGGTCGACGGCTCGAGGAGGATGCGTCCGTCCCCGCCGCAGGCCATCAACAGCGACGCCCGTTCGGCGGTAGAATTCAATTTGCTGGCGGCTGGCTCTTCCACAGCCCCGCCATTATGACCGCAACGCCAGGCTCTCAAGCATGGTTCTTTCGAAAGCGAGATTTAGTGTCCGATATCGTTCAACCGCTCATGATTCCTGCCGAAGCGAAGCGGCGGCTGCGCATCATGTTCATCGCCAAACATGCGAAATGGGAAGGGGGCCTCCATCCGGAGGACGGCAATCACGCAATCTATCATGTCGAGATACGGGAGATATTGCGTGGGCTCGGGCTGAATCTCGTTCTCGAGGATAGGTATGAGGCGCTCTTCGACAAGCCGGAGGTAGACTTCGTCTTTCCTTTGCTGAACCGCGGAGGTTTCCTCAACAGCGAGATGATGCTGCCCCTGCTCTGCACGCGGCACGACATTCCGTTCCTGGGCGCCAGCCCTATCTTGCGCGGCATGTCGGACGACAAGCATCTCACGAAATTGGCGGCGGCCTGGCGCGGCATACCGACCGCCCCCTGGGCGATCTATCGCCGCGGCGCTCCCGTCGATCGCACAGCCTGCCCCGATGGGGATCGGCTGGTCATCAAACCCAATGCCTCTTCGGCGAGCTGGGGCGTGCAGGACGCGCACGACTGGACGGGCGTCGAGGCGGCCGTGGCCGACATCCATTCCCAGGGTCATGACGCGATCGTCGAGCCTTTCCTCAACGGCAGCGATGTTGAAGTGCCGGTCATCACGGTCGACGGAAAGCCGGTGATCATGCCGATGATGCTGTTCGAACAGGCCGATCCTTCGCATCTTCGAACCTATTCGGAAAAACGCGACCTGGTCGATCGCAGCCAGAAATATCGGCTGGTCGAGTTCGTCGATTCTAAATGGGCGCCGATCATCGCCGAACATACGATCAACCTGATGCAGGAATTCCGACCTTTCGACTATGGCCGTTTCGAATTCCGGCTCGACCGCGAAGGCGGCGAGGTCCGGTTCCTGGAGGTCAACCTCAACTGCAATCTCTGGTCCGAGAAGGTCTATGGCCGTTCCGCCGCGATTGCCGGGCTCAGCCAATCCCAATTGGTCGAGACGATCCTGTGCGAAAGCCTCGCACGCCACAATCTCCTGGCGTCCTGACCCCAGATCATTGAGCAATATCCGGCGCCCCGCTATCGCGGCTGGCAGAAGAGGATCCGAGCCGCCCATGCCCCACACCTTCACAGCCGTCATCCTTGCGGCACAGCGCGGCGGCCGGATCGATCCGCTGGCCGCCGAAGCCGGTGTCACCCACAAATGCCTGGTGCCGATCCTGGGCCGTCCGCTGATCGAATATGTGCTCGACGCCCTTATTGCCGTTCCCGGCCTCGAACGGATCCGCGTCTGTATCGAGCCCGGAGCGGTGGAAGCGGTGAAGCGGGTCGCCGGTGCCTCGGGTGAAAGGGGCATTCCGGTCGATTATGTCCCTTCGGCGGAAACGATCACCGAAAGCGCCTATGCATCGGCGGAAGGGGTGGAAGGGCCGATCGTCCTGACGACCGCCGACAATGTCAATCTGACCCCCGGCGCGGTGCTCCAGATGCTCCAGGAGATCGAGCACGGTGCCGATGCCGTGGTGGCGCTCGCGAGCAAGAGCAGCGTTCTCGCCAGCCATCCCGAGGCGCAACGCCGATTCTACGAATTTTCCGACGACGCCTATTCGAACTGCAACCTCTACGCGCTCGCGGGTAGGCAGGCCCTCGCGATGGCGGAGACCTTCCGGGAAGGCGGCCAGTTCGCGAAGAGCCCGAAGCGCATGATTCGTGCTTTCGGCCTGATCAACATCCTCCTGCTTCGTTTCCGCCTCATTTCGCTGAGCGGCGCGATGAAGCGTCTTTCCAGGCGCTTCGGCGGAAGGGTCAGGGCCGCTGTGCTGGCCGATGGACGTCATGCGGTCGATGTCGACAATGAGCGGACCTACCGGATCGCGAAGCTCATTCTCGAACGGAAGGCCGCCGGTCCGGGCGTCGCTGCTTAGGGTTCGGCCCTATCAGGGATTTGCGATTTTCCTTGAGATCGTTATCCCGGCGCCAGCAAAGGATGAAGCATGGCCGAATTCGCCCTCCCGAAGAACAGCAAGATCAAGCCGCGCGGCAAGACGTACAAGGCGCCGGACGGGGCGAAGCGGGTCCGCAGCTTCAAAATCTATCGCTACGATCCCGATACGGCGGAAAATCCGCGCTACGACAGCTTCGAGCTCGATCTCGACGAGACCGGACCGATGGTGCTGGATGCCTTGCTGAAGATCAAGAATGAGGTGGATCCGACGCTCACCTTCCGTCGCTCCTGCCGCGAAGGCATATGCGGTTCATGCTCGATGAACATGAATGGCCGCAACGGCCTCGCCTGCACGACGGCGATAGAGGATTATAAGGGCGAAATCCGCATCACTCCCTTGCCGCATATGGACGTGATCAAGGATCTGGTTCCGGATTTCACCCATTTCTTCGCGCAATATGCCTCGATCGAGCCCTGGCTGAAGACGGTGAGCCCCGATCCGTCGGGTAAGGAACGCCTGCAATCCCCCGAGGATCGTGCCAAATTGGACGGGCTCTACGAGTGCATATTGTGTGCCTGCTGCTCGTCGTCCTGCCCCAGTTATTGGTGGAATTCGGATCGCTTCCTCGGTCCAGCCATTCTGCTCCAGGCCTATCGCTGGCTGGCCGACAGCCGCGACGAGATGACCGGCGAGCGCCTCGACGAACTCGAGGATCCATTCCGCCTCTATCGCTGCCATACGATCATGAACTGCGCCAATGTCTGCCCGAAGGGGCTCAATCCGGCCAAGGCGATCGCCGAGACCAAGAAGATGCTGGTCGAGCGGGCCGTCTGATTTCAAGGCTTGGAAGGGCGTGGATGTGACGGCGGTCCTCGATCGCTACGAAGCCCTGCTGGCCGCGGGTGAACTGAAGCCGGACACCGATCAGCGCCGGGCGGTGGCGTCACTCGATCGCCTGGCCGCGGAATTGGAACAGGCGCCCAAGGCGGGTTTCTGGTCGCGCCTGGCCGGCAAGACGCCGGTATCTCCACGCGGCATCTATATGTGGGGCGGCGTCGGACGCGGCAAATCGATGCTGATGGACCTTGCCTGCGCCGCGATCGGCATCCGGGAAAAGCGCCGCGTTCATTTCCACGAATTCATGCTGGAGGTGCATCGGCGGTTGCGCAGCGAACGGGCGAAGGAGAAAGGGGACCCGATTCCCCCAGTAGCGAAGGCGATTGCGACCGACGTCCGCCTGCTCGCCTTCGACGAAATGGTGATCAACAACAGCGCCGACGCGATGATCCTGTCGCGGCTGTTCGCCAATCTTCTGGAAGAAGGCGTCAGTGTGATCGCCACCTCGAACCGGCCGCCACGCGACCTGTATCTCGGCGGCCTCAACCGTGAATTGTTCATGCCCTTCATCGATCTGATCGAGCAGAGGTTGGAGGTGGTGCCGCTCAATGGGCCGACCGACTACCGGCTTTTGCGGCTGGGCGGAGTCGCCACCTGGCATGTACCCGCTGGTAGCGAGGCCACCGAGGCGCTCCGCAGTGCCTTCTTCCGTCTGACCGATTATCCGCCCGAAGACCGGGCCCATGTGCCGTCCGAAGATATCGAGGTCCCCGGCGGCCGGAACCTTCATGTCCCGAAAAGCCTCAAGGGCGTCGCCGTCTTCTCCTTCAAGCGGCTCTGTGGGGAACCGCGCGGCGCGGCGGATTATCTGGCGATTGCCCGACGATATCACAGCGTCATCATCGTCGGCATTCCCCGGCTCGGCACCGACAAGCGCAACGAGGCGGCGCGTTTCGTGACCCTGATCGACGCCTTGTACGAACATAAGGTGAAGCTGCTCGCATCGGCCGACGCGCCGCCGGAGGCGCTTTACCCGGCAGGGGATGGCGCCTTCGAATTCGAACGAACGATCTCGCGTCTGATCGAGATGCAATCGCACGACTATCTTGCCCGCGGCCACGGGCTGGACGAGGATGTCACATCGCTTCAATGACGGGCTTGTAGAGCCGAGGAGGTTGCCCCTCGGCTGCGACCGGTCTAAGCGCGCCGCATCTCGCGGCTGTGATCGCAGCCGGGTCCCGTTCGAATCAGGAAAGGTTGGAGTCTCGATGGCTCGGAAGAAAATCGCGCTTATCGGCGCAGGCATGATCGGTGGAACCTTGGCGCACCTCGCTGCGATCAAGGAGTTGGGCGATATCGTGCTCGTCGACGTCGCCGAGGGCATTCCGCAGGGCAAGGCGCTCGATCTCGCCCAGGCCGGGCCCGTCGAGGGCTATGATGCGAGGCTTACCGGCAGCCAGGATTATGCCGATCTCGCTGGCGCCGACGTCTGTATCGTCACGGCCGGCGTCGCCCGCAAGCCCGGCATGAGCCGGGACGACCTGCTCGGCATCAATCTCAAGGTGATGAAGGCGGTAGGCGAGGGCATAAAGGCGCACGCTCCGGACAGTTTCGTGATTTGCGTCACCAACCCGCTTGACGCCATGGTCTGGGCGTTGCGCGAATTTTCGGGCCTGCCGCACAACAAGGTGGTCGGGATGGCCGGCGTGCTCGATTCCGCTCGCTTCCGCCACTTCCTCGCCGAGGAATTCAATGTGTCTGTCGAGGACGTCACGGCCTTCGTGCTAGGCGGTCATGGCGATACGATGGTCCCGGTGCCTGCCTATTCGACGGTCGGCGGCATTCCGATTCCGGATCTCATCAAGATGGGCTGGTCGACCCAGGAAAAAATCGACGCGATCGTCCAGCGCACCCGCTCGGGCGGCGGCGAGATCGTCGGGCTGCTCAAGACCGGGTCGGCCTTCTACGCGCCGGCGACCAGCGCCATCATGATGGCCGAATCCTATCTCAAGGACAAAAAGAGGCTGCTTCCGGCCGCCGCCAATCTGACCGGCCAATATGGCGTCGACAATCTTTATGTCGGCGTTCCCGTGATCATCGGCGCCGAGGGCGTGGAGCGCATCGTCGAGATCGATCTGGACGACAGCGCCAAGGCCAATTTCCAGGTCTCGGTCGACGCGGTCAGGGAACTGCTCGACGCCTGCAAGTCAATCGATCCCAGCCTCTCCTAAGGACAACCCCGAGACCATGAGCATTCTCGTATCTGCCGCGACCAAGGTGATCACCCAGGGGATGACCGGGGAAACGGGGACATTCCACACGCAGCAGGCGCTCGCCTACGGGACCAAGATGGTTGGCGGCGTCACGCCCGGAAAAGGCGGCCAGACCCATATCGGTCTGCCTGTCTTCAACACGGTCAGGGAAGCCGTCGACCGGACCGGCGCCGATGCCAGCGTCATCTACGTGCCGCCGCCCTTTGCGGCGGATTCGATCCTGGAAGCGATCGATGCGGAAGTGCCGCTCATCGTCTGCATAACCGAAGGCATTCCGGTGCTGGACATGGTGCGGGTCAAGCGGGCCCTGTCCGGCTCCAGGTCGCGGCTGATCGGCCCCAATTGCCCGGGCGTGCTGACGCCCAACGAATGCAAGATCGGCATCATGCCGGGCAACATCTTCAAGAAGGGGTCGGTCGGCGTCGTCAGCCGATCCGGTACCCTGACCTATGAAGCCGTGTTCCAGACGAGCAATGAAGGGCTCGGTCAGTCGACGGCGGTCGGTATCGGTGGCGATCCTGTCAACGGCACCAACTTCATCGATGTGCTGGAGCTGTTCCTGGCGGACGAGGAGACCAAGTCGATCATCATGATCGGCGAGATTGGCGGGTCGGCCGAAGAAGATGCCGCGCAGTTCCTGAAGGACGAGGCCAAGGCCGGCCGGGCCAAACCCACGGTCGGCTTCATTGCCGGCCGCACCGCGCCTCCGGGCCGCCGCATGGGCCATGCCGGGGCGATCGTCTCCGGCGGCAAAGGTGGCGCCGAGGACAAGATCGCCGCGATGGAATCTGCTGGAATTCGGGTATCGCCGAGCCCATCTGAGCTTGGCACGACCCTGGCCGAACTCTTGAAGGGCTGAACGCAGGCAGAGGGAAGCGCACGTTTCCAATCCGCAGGATCAAAGGCGACAAGCACGTGGATATCTTCAGCGATGGTGCGCGGGAACCAGGGCCCAGCTGGGCGCGAGACAATTGGCCGCTGATCGAGCTCGATGCCCTCAATGCCGGCCTCGATCCGACACTGATGACGATCGATGGCGTCCCGGCCAGGGCCAAAGCGGCCGCACAGGCCGCCGGCAAGTCCGGGGCCGAGATCCAGCAGGCGGCCGAGGATTCGATCCGGGCGATGATGCTGATCCGCACCTATCGCGTGCGTGGCCATCTCGCCGCCAATCTCGATCCTTTGGGGCTGTCGCAGCTTGAACTGCCGGCGGATCTCACGCCGGAATTTCACGGCTTTCGTCCGGACGAGCTGGATCGCCCCGTCTTCGTCGGCGGCACATTGGGCTTCGAATATGCGACCATAAGCGAGCTGGTCGAGGTGCTGCGGGCCAATTATTGCGGCAATGTCGGCCTCGAATATATGCATATCAACGATCTGGAGGAGCGCCGCTTCCTCCAGGAACGGATGGAAGGCCGCGATGCCACCATCAGCTTTACCGACGTCGGCAAGCAGGCGATCCTGCAGAAAGTGATCGAAGCGGAGCAGTGGGAGAAGTTCCTGGCCCGCAAATATGTCGGCACCAAGCGTTTCGGCCTCGACGGCGGCGAATCCATGGTGCCGGCGCTGGAAAGTGTGATCAAATATGGCGGCCAATATGGCGTCCGCGAGATCGTCTTCGGCATGGCCCATCGCGGCCGGCTGAACGTGCTCGCGAATGTCATGGCCAAGCCTTATCGCGCTATCTTCTCGGAATTTGCCGGCGGCTCGGCCAATCCCGAGGATGTCGGCGGGTCGGGCGACGTCAAATATCATCTGGGCACATCGTCCGACCGCGAGTTCGACGGCATCAAGGTCCACATGTCGCTCGCCGCCAATCCCAGCCATTTGGAGGCCGTCGACCCGGTCGTGCTCGGCAAGGTGCGCGCGATCCAGGTCGGCCGGGGTGACGACGATGTGGCGCTCGATGCCGTGCTGCCGGTCCTTCTCCACGGCGATGCCGCCTTTGCCGGCCAGGGCATCGTCGCCGAATGTTTCGGCTTTTCCGGCCTGCCCGGCTACGGCACGGGCGGCACGATCCATTTCGTCATCAACAATCAGGTGGGCTTCACCACCTCCCCGCAATTCGCGCGCTCCTCGCCTTATCCATCGGACATCGCCAAGTCGGTCCAGGCGCCGATCCTGCACGTCAATGGCGACGATCCCGAGGCGGTGACCTTCACTTGCAAGCTCGCCATCGAATATCGGCAGAGGTTCAATCGCGACATCGTCATCGACATGTGGTGCTATCGCCGCTTCGGTCACAATGAAGGCGACGAGCCGAGCTTTACCCAGCCGCTCATGTATGCCGCGATCCGCAAGCATCCTCCCATTTCGGAGATTTACGGCGCCCGCCTGCTGGGCGAAGGCGTGGTGGATGAGGCCTGGATCGCTGCACGCATCGAGGAATTCACCGCTCTGCTGGAAGGTGAGTTCGAAACCGCCAAATCCTTTCTACCGAACAAGGCCGACTGGTTCGAAGGCCGCTGGTCCGGTCTCGGCCGGCCCGGTACGCCGGAAACCGAGCGGCGCAATGTCTCGACCAGTGTTCCCAAAGAGGTCCTCTGCGACGTCGGCGCGACGCTCACAACCATTCCCGAGGGCCTGGCGGTCCATAAGACATTGCGCCGGATCATCGACGCCAAGGCCGAGATGCTTGCCAGCGGGTCCGGCTTCGACTGGGCGACGGCGGAGGCACTCGCGTTCGGCACGTTGCTGCGCGAGGGCTATAGCGTGCGCCTGTCCGGTCAGGACAGCGGCCGCGGCACCTTCAGCCAGCGCCATTCCGTCTGGGTCGATCAGACCGATGGCCACAAATATATCCCGTTGACCCAGATCGACGGAGCGCGTTTCGAAGTGCGGGATTCGCCGCTCTCCGAGTTCGGCGTGCTCGGATACGAATATGGCTATTCGATCGCCGATCCACGCACTCTGGTGCTCTGGGAGGCCCAGTTCGGCGATTTCGTCAATGGCGCTCAGGTCATCATCGACCAGTTCATCGCCGCCGGCGAAGCGAAGTGGCTTCGTGCCAGCGGCCTCGTCATGCTCCTTCCGCACGGCTATGAGGGCCAGGGGCCGGAACATAGTTCCGCGCGGCCGGAGCGCTTCCTGCAGCTTTGCGCCGACGACAATATGCAGGTCGCCAATTGTACCACCCCGGCCAATTACTTCCATATCCTCCGCCGACAGATGCACCGCGACTTCCGGAAGCCGCTGATCATCATGACGCCGAAATCGCTGCTCCGGCACAAGCAGGCCGTGTCGGCGCTCGACGATTTTTCGGGCGAAAGCCATTTCCGAAGAATTCTTTCCGATCCGTCAGCGCCGGACGACAGGGACGTCAGGCGGCTCGTCCTCTGCACGGGCAAGATCGCCTATGAACTGATGGAGGCGCGCGACGAGGCAGGCGACAAGGGAATATCGATCGTCCGGCTCGAGCAGCTTTATCCTTTTCCCTCCGAGCCGCTGACCATAAGGCTGCAACGCATGACAGGGCTGGAAGAACTGGTCTGGGCCCAGGAAGAACCGAAGAATAGCGGCTATTGGGACTTCGTCCGCCCGCGGATCGAAAAATGCCTGGCGGAAGCCAAGGTGGGTCCGACGCGGCCGGTTTATGCCGGCCGCAAGCGGGCGGCCTCTCCGGCGACCGGCCTGGCCAAGCGCCACGCAGCCGAACAGGCGGCATTGATTGCCGACGCGCTAGGCCATAGCAGGCAGGCAACGCAGCAGCGCAAAGCAGGATAGGGAGCGACAATGGCAACCGACGTAACCGTGCCGACGCTGGGCGAATCGATCACCGAAGCGACGCTGGGCCAGTGGCTGAAGAAGCCGGGTGATCCGATCAAGGCGGACGAACCGATCGCGAGTCTGGAAACCGACAAGGTCGCACTTGAGGTGCCCTCGCCGGTCGCGGGAGTGATGGGCGACCAATTGGTGGCCGAGGGCGCGACCGTCGAGGTGGGCGCCGTAATCGCCCGGATCGAAGCCGCTGCCGGCGCTCCGGCCAAGGAGAATGCTGGTGGACCTCCGGCATCGACGCCGGTCAATCCCAAAGGGGCGGGGGAGAATGTTGAACCGCGTACCGACGAAGCGCCGGCCGACGAAGCGCCGGCCGAGGCGGACGAAGGCGCGAGCCTGACTCTTTCGCCCGCCGTCCGCCGTGCCGTGCTCGAACATCATGTCGACCCCTCCAAGATCAAGGGTACCGGCAAGGACGGCCGCCTGACCAAGGATGATGTGCTTGCGGCCGCGAAGGCGCAGCAGGACGGCGCCCCATCGGCACCGGCGACGCAGGCGCCTGCCCAGGGGGCGCAGTCGCCTGCACCGGCGGCCGGACCGTCCCCGGCTGCGTCGCAGGGGGAGAGGCGCGAGGAACGGGTGCGCATGACGCGGCTGCGGCAGACGATCGCCTCCCGTCTCAAGGAGGCCCAGAACACGGCCGCCATCCTTACGACTTTCAACGATGTCGACATGAGCGCCGTCATGGAGGCGCGGGCCCGGTACAAGGACCTGTTCGAAAAGAAGCACGGCATCCGGCTTGGCTTCATGGGCTTCTTCGTGAAGGCCGCCGCGCTCGCCGCCAGGGACGTCCCCTCGGTCAACGCATCGATCGACGGGGACGAGATCGTCTATCACGATTATCTCGACGTTTCGGTTGCCGTGAGCGCCCCCAATGGTCTGGTCGTCCCGGTCGTTCGCGACGCGGATCGGATGAGCTTCGCGGAGATCGAAAAGAAGATCGCCGATTTCGGCAAGCGGGCGAAGGACGGCAGCCTGACCATGGACGATATGAAGGGCGGTACCTTCACCATCTCCAATGGCGGCGTGTTCGGCTCGCTCCTGTCGACCCCGATCATCAATCCGCCGCAATCGGCAGTGCTCGGCATGCATCGCATCGAGGAAAGGCCGGTCGTGCAAGGCGGCCAGATCGTGGCGCGTCCGATGATGTACCTCGCTTTGTCCTACGACCATCGTCTGATCGACGGCCGCGAGGCCGTGACCTTTCTCGTCCGCATGAAGGAAGCGCTGGAAGATCCCACGCGGCTCCTGATCGACCTTTAGGAAGTTGAAAATGGCAGAGACCGACTTTGACGTGATCGTGATTGGCTCCGGACCCGGCGGCTATGTCGCGGCAATCCGCGCTGCCCAGCTGGGCCTGAAGACGGCGTGTGTGGAGAGCCGGGAGACGCTGGGCGGCACCTGCCTCAATGTCGGCTGCATTCCATCGAAAGCCCTGCTCCACGCGTCGGAGCTCTTTGAGGAGGCCAATCACGGCACGCTTGCCAAATTCGGTGTGAAACTGGGTTCGGTCGAACTGGACCTGGACACCATGCATGGCGAGAAGGCCAAGGCGGTGAAGGAACTCACCGGCGGGATCGCCATGCTGTTCAAAAAGAACAAGGTGGAATGGCTGAAGGGCCATGCTGCCTTTACCGGCGCCAATAGCATCGACGTTGCTGGCAAGGCCTACACGGCGAAGAACATCATCATCGCCACCGGATCTTCCGTCACCCCGCTTCCCGGCGTCGAGATCGACAATGAGGTCGTGATCGATTCGACCGGTGCGCTCGCCTTGCCGAAAGTCCCCAAGCACCTCGTCGTCATCGGCGGCGGTGTCATCGGCCTCGAGCTCGGCTCGGTCTGGCGGCGGCTCGGCGCCCAGGTGACCGTGGTCGAGTTCCTCGCCGAGATATTGCCCGGCATGGACGGGGAAGTGCGCAAGGAAGCGCGCAAGATCTTCAAAAAGCAGGGCTTCGACATCAAGACCTCGACCAAGGTGACCAAGGTCGTCCGCAACGGCGCCGGCGCCACGATCACGATTGAGCCTTCGGCCGGGGGCTCGGCCGAAACGATCGAGGCGGATGCGGTTCTCGTCTCGATCGGCCGGCGTCCCAATACGGACGGGCTCGCGCTGGAAAAGGCCGGCGTCCGGCCCGACAATCGCGGTGTCATCGAGGTCGACCACAGCTTCCGCACGAAAGTGCCGGGCATCTGGGCGATCGGTGACGTCACGCCCGGCCCGATGCTCGCTCACAAGGCGGAGGATGAAGGAATCGCCGTCGCCGAAAATATTGCCGGCCAGACCGGCATCGTGAATCACGATGTGATCCCGTCCGTCGTCTACACCCATCCGGAGATAGCTTCGGTGGGCAAGACCGAGGAGGAGTTGAAGGAGGCCGGCACCGCCGTCAAGGTCGGCAAATTCCCCTTCCTCGCCAACAGCCGCGCCAAGACCAATCGCGACACGGACGGCTTCGTGAAGGTCATCGCCGACGCGCGCACCGACCGGGTGCTCGGCGTCCACATCATCTCATCCCTGGCCGGAACGATGATCGCCCAGGCCGCCCAAGCGATGGAATTCGGCGCGACTTCGGAAGATATCGCTTATACCTGTCATGCTCATCCGACCCATTCTGAAGCTCTCAAGGAAGCGGCGATGGCGGTGACGGGCCTGCCGATCCACATCTAAGGTCCGGATCTCAACATCTGAATAGATTTTCCGTACCCGGAGCCTGATGCCCGGAGGATGCCATGCCCATTGGGGCACGCATCAAGGAACGCTGCATCCATGCCGCCGTTATGCTTGCGTAACGGTTGGAGAGAGACGATGTCGAACCATCTGCCCTTGGCCGCGACGATAGCCGCGCTGACGCTCGCTTCCTGCGGGCCCAAGGCGATCATGCTGCCCGAGGACCCGATCGACCGCGCGGCCACTTGCGGTGTCGTCGCGGCCGCCGAAGCCAGGACGGCGACCGACATAAGGGAGGTGCTTCCCTTCGAGGCGCAAAGCCGGATCGTCCATTTTCCGTTGCTCGCCGGTTCGGCCGGCGGCGCGTTTTCAGGCGAGGCAGCGACCCGAACGAGCGCGCGGATGGCCGAGCTCGAAGGAGGGATCACCGGCGGCAAATGGGAGGATCTGATTCCGCAATGTCGGGCGGCCTATCTCGAGACGGCGAAAGCGCAATTGGCGCTGCCCGAAAATCGCTTCGAGGCCCAACTCGGCTGCAATCAGTTGGCAGATTTCATGGTGACGGCGCTTGCCGAACAGGAAATGGACTATGGCAATGAGCTTTCCGAATATCGCGATCTGGAAAGGAGGCTCGAGCAGCCGCTCGTGCCGGGACTGAGGGCCAGAGCCGGCGTCGAACCGGCGGCACAGAAGGCGGTGCGCAACGAGGCCCTTGCCGCCTTCGCAAGGCTTGGGCCCCCAATCGCGGTCTTGAAGCTTTGTGTCGATCGGTTCGGCGAAAAGGGACGCTGAGCGCCGATCGGCCGCTGGCAATGGGCCGTGGCGATTTTTCTATCTTTTCCGTGCCACCTCGCGGAAGCTGTGCCGGGACGGAGCAAGACCGAAGCCGGAGGCGTGATGCGGGCGATAAGATCGTGGAGGGGAATGTGACGGGCCCGGCCGCAGCGATCGGACCCGTTCTCGAACTGCTCGACCTGGCCGCAATCGCGGTTTTCGCCGTGTCGGGAGCGCTGCTGGCGGCCGTCAAGCGCCAGACCCCGGTCACCTTCATATTCTTCGCAGTGATCACCGGGATTGGCGGCGGCACCGTCCGTGACTTGTTGATCGGAGCCCCCGTCTTCTGGATCCATGAGAACGCCACCCTCGTCATCTGCGTCGTGGCGGCCCTGTCGGTCTGGTTCCTGCCGGCCAGGGTGTTGAGCGGACGCGCCTTGCTCTGGTTCGATGCGGCCGGCCTTGCCGCTTATGCGACCTACGGCGCGGCCAAAGGGCTCGCTTACGGCGTGGCGCCGATCCCGGCGATCGGGATGGGCGTGCTGACGGCGTGCCTCGGCGGAATCATGCGCGACATTCTGGCGGGGGAGCCGTCGATCGTGATGCGTCCCGAACTCTATGTGACGGCGGCAGCCCTTTCGGCGGCCCTGATGGTCGGTCTGGTGCTACTGGGCCTGCCCGGCGCCCTGGCCGGTCTGATCGCCACGGCGGCCGGCTTCGCGCTGCGGGGCGGCGCGATCTGGACCGGATGGTCTTTGCCCGCCTACCGGCGCTAACCCTCTCTCGTGAGAGACTCGCCGATCACGGGCCGAAGACGCCCAGCAGGAAGGTGATGGGCGAAAATCCTGCAGATGGCCGCCGGGCTGAATCTCCGCCGGGGCAATCCAGGCACCGTGCCTGGACGGCCGGTCCCGAAAGAATGCGGTCGGCGTCGCCAAGGGCTCGTATCAGCATCGCGTCGGGACGATCGCCCAGCCGACTGAAGGCGTCTCGCGCCGGATGCTGCGCACGCGCGTTGCCGAAATCGAAGAGGAAATTCTCGATGAAGCCAGGCTCTCGTTCCAGATAGACGGCCTTGGCCTTGGCCGGATCAAGCTTTGCCCGGCGGGCAGCCTCGGCGATCGCATCGTCGAGCGAGCCGAAGGAATCGATGAGCCCGAGCTGCCGCGCTGTGCCGCCGTCCCACACCCGCCCCTGGGCGATCCGGTCGACGCGTTCGACGGGCAGCCTCCTGGCTTCCGAGACCAGGGCAAGGAACCTGCGGTACATATTGTCCACACCCATTTGCAGCATCCGGCTCGCCGCCGGACTGGGCCCCTGCAATATATCTGGTTCGCCGGACAGGGGCGTCGTCTTCACCCCGTCCGCTCCGACACCCAATTTCGCGAGCGTGCCCTGAAAGCTGGGCAGGATCCCGAACACGCCTATCGATCCGGTGATGGTGCTCGGCTCAGCGAAAATATGATCGGCGGGGGTCGCGACCCAATAGCCTCCGCTGGCAGCGAGATTTCCCATCGAGACCAGGACGGGAAGCTTCCGAGCCTTTGCAGCCATCACCGCCCGGCGGATCCGTTCCGATGCGAGCACAGAGCCGCCGGGTGAATCCACCCGCAGCACCAGAGCCTTGATGTTCCGGTGCTTCAGACCTTCCTCGAGATTGCGCACGATAGTTTCCGCGCCCGCGGTGCCGGCGCCGGCCTCTCCGTCTACGATCTCGCCGGCGACAGTGAGTATGCCGATTTGTCCACCATCGTCGCTGGACGGGTGGTCCAGCACCCACGCCTCGTAATCGATGCTTCGATAGCTCCCCGGCACATCCTCGTCGCCGGTCCCGGCGATCTCGGCCACCCGGCTGCCAAAGGCGGTGCGATCGCCGAGACGGTCGACGAGCCCCGCGGCCAGGGCGGCACGCGCCATGTCACCGCCGGCCTCGGCGACACGCTCGGCAGGAGACGCGACGTAAGCCGCGAGCTGCGCCTTCGGCCGCGCCTGTCGCACATCCTGCTGCCAGCTTTCCCAAAGTGAGGCGGCGAGGGCCTGGGAGGCCTCGCGTGCCTCGGGCGACATGTCGCTTCGCGTATAGGGTTCGACAGCAGCCTTGTAGGTGCCGGCCTTGTAGACATTGGCGGTGACGCCGATCCGATCGAGCAGTCCCTTGAAATAGGGATTGGTTCCGCCTGGCCCTGCGATCATTACGCCGCCCATCGGATCGAGCCAGACCTCGGTCGCGTGGGCCGCGAGCTGATAGGAATCATCGTCATAGGCGGTGGCATGAGCAAGGACCGGCTTGCCGGCCCGCTTGACCGTCTCCATCGCCTCGCCCACCGAGGCCAAAGCGGTCTGGCCCCCCCCGGCAAAGATGTCGAGATCCAGGACGACGGCCTCGACGCGGTCATCGGTTGCAGCGGTCTTCAAGGCATGGACAAGGTCGCGCAGCCGATATTCGCGGACGAGTCCGGAGGATGTCAGCAGGTCCGAAAATGAAATGTCCGCGGGCTGCTCCACGACCGGTCCGTCGAGGCTGATCAGCAGCGCTCCGTGCGCGCTGCCCACCGTCGGGCTGGCCGACAGGAACATATAGAGGAAGCCGAAGAAGAGCAGCATGAACAGGAGGACGAGCCCGTCTTTCACGCCCACGAGCAATCGCCACACCTTGCCTGCAAATCGCATCGTCACACTTCCGCCTGCATTTGAATAGAGCCTGATTGACGCCATCGGTGGAAGCACCAAGCGCTTCCACCTCAAACGATCAGCCTCTAGCCGCGGCGCTAGAACAAGGCCGCAATAGTGTAAATGAGGGGTGCCCCGTCGGTTTACGAGATAAAAAACTTCGTGCCCACGCCTTGACCTCAAATGAACAGCGCCTAAATCGGCCCTGCTGGCACTCACGCGGGGTGAGTGCCAATAAGTTCAACCCAAGCGTCTGCCGCGGCTCAAAGGGCCGACATGGCAGCCGCACATGCAAGAGGTGACGCGCATGACTTTTCGTCCGCTCCATGATCGAGTGCTCGTACGCCGCGTAGAGGCCGAGGAAAAAACGGCCGGCGGCATTATCATTCCCGACACGGCCAAGGAGAAGCCGCAGGAAGGTGAAGTCGTCTCCGTCGGTTCCGGCGCGCGTGCCGAAGACGGCACCGTGACCCCGCTCGACGTCAAGGCCGGCGACAAGATTCTGTTCGGCAAATGGTCGGGCACCGAGGTCAAGATCGACGGCGAGGACCTGCTGATCATGAAGGAAAGCGACATCCTGGGGATCGTCGGCTGATCCTGATTTCGCCTGAAACCTCTTCTTACAACCCAGAATAAGGAATTCGAAAAATGGCAGCGAAAGATGTGAGATTTTCGCGCGACGCCCGTGAGCGCATCATGCGCGGCGTCGACATTCTCGCCGACGCGGTGAAGGTCACTCTCGGTCCCAAGGGGCGCAACGTCGTCCTGGACAAGAGCTATGGCAGCCCGCGGATCACCAAGGACGGCGTCACCGTCGCCAAGGAAATCGAGCTGAAGGACAAGTTCGAGAATATGGGCGCGCAGATGCTGCGTGAGGTTGCTTCCAAGACCAACGATCTTGCCGGCGACGGCACCACCACCGCCACCGTTCTTGCCCAGTCTATCGTGCGTGAAGGCATGAAGTCGGTCGCGGCCGGCATGAATCCGATGGACCTCAAGCGCGGCATCGACATCGCGGTCGGCAAGGTCGTCGAGGATCTGAAGAACCGCTCCAAGCCAGTCGCCGGTTCGAACGAGATCGCTCAGGTCGGCATCATTTCCGCCAACGGCGACACCGTCGTCGGTGAGAAGATCGCCGAGGCGATGGACAAGGTCGGCAAGGAAGGCGTGATCACCGTCGAGGAAGCCAAGGGCCTCGAATTCGAACTGGACGTCGTTGAAGGCATGCAGTTCGACCGCGGCTATTTGTCGCCTTACTTCATCACCAACCCGGAAAAGATGTCGGTGGAGCTTTCCGATCCGTACATCCTCATCCACGAAAAGAAGCTGTCCAACCTGCAGGCGATGCTCCCGATCCTGGAAGCGGTCGTCCAGTCGGGCCGTCCGCTGCTGATCATCGCCGAGGATATCGAGGGCGAAGCGCTGGCGACCCTCGTGGTCAACAAGCTGCGCGGCGGCCTCAAGGTTGCGGCCGTGAAGGCGCCGGGCTTCGGCGATCGCCGCAAGGCGATGCTCGAGGATATCGCCATCCTGACCGGCGGCGAAATGATCTCCGAGGATCTCGGCATCAAGCTTGAAACCGTCAGCTTGACGATGCTTGGCCAGGCCAAGCGGGTCACCATCGACAAGGACAATACCACCATTGTCGATGGTGCCGGCCAGTCCGAGCAGATCAAGGGCCGGGTCGAAGCGATCCGTTCGCAGATCGAGAATACGACCAGCGATTACGACCGCGAAAAGCTCCAGGAGCGTCTCGCCAAGCTCGCTGGTGGCGTCGCCGTGATCAAGGTCGGCGGCTCGTCCGAGATCGAGGTGAAGGAGCGCAAGGATCGCGTCGACGACGCCCTCCACGCGACCCGCGCCGCTGTCGAAGAAGGTATCGTACCGGGCGGCGGCACCGCCCTCCTGTACGCCGGCAAGATCCTCCAGGGTCTGACGGGCGCCAATGACGACCAGACCCGCGGCATCGATATCGTCCGTCGCGCGTTGCAAGCTCCGATCCGCCAGATCGCCGAGAATGCGGGCCATGACGGCGCCGTCGTTGCCGGCAAGCTGATCGACGGCGACGACCAGACCCAGGGCTTCAACGCCCAGACCGAGGTCTATGAGAATCTGGTCACCGCCGGCGTCATCGATCCGACCAAGGTCGTCCGCACCGCGCTTCAGGATGCTGCCTCGGTAGCGGGCCTGCTCATCACCACCGAAGCGGCGGTGAGCGAGCTCCCCGAGGACAAGCCTGCGCCGGCCATGCCGGGCGGCGGCATGGGTGGCATGGGCGGAATGGATTTCTGATCCGTTCCTGACCGCACCAACGAAGAAGGGCCGGAGAGCGATTCTCCGGCCCTTTTTTATCGCCCGTCTCACCCGACGGCACGACAGTGCATTTTCAGGTGCGGCCTACTGGCTGTTTGCTGCCACATTGTCCGCGGGCACGGACGGGCTCGTTTCCAAGGTGCCGTTATCGACCATGTCGTCTTCGGTGACGGTGAGACTGTCGGCCGACGTATCCAAGGTTTCCGAAATTTCGTTGAGCTGCCGCGATTCCTCCGGCGTTACGCCGCCGGCCCCATCATCGTCGCCGCACGCTCCCAGCAGCGCCAGTCCGGCTGCGACTGCGGTCCATCCCGCGATTCGTTTCATTACTGCCTCCGCTTGCTGTCAATCGGCTCAGCTTAAGTCCCGGACTGGCGAAATGCGACTCGCAATTCTGAAAACCGCAACCCTTCGCGACGCAGACAAAGAAAGGGCCGCATACCTAGACGGCATGCGGCCCTTTCCGAGCTATTGCTGAAAGAGCGCCTTAGTTGACGGCGTTCTCGGCAACGTTGCCAGCGTCGCTGGCAACATTCTCGATCGCGTCGCCGGCGTTGTCGGCGGCGTTGCTGAGATCGTCCAGCGCATTGCCGGCGGCATCTTCAGCCGAGAGGTTGACGTCCAGATTGGCTTCCGTGTCGGTGGCTTCGATATCCGTCACGTTGTTGGCGGTCTCGTCAGCGGCGCCGTTGCAGCCGGCAACGGTGAAAGCTGCGACGGCAGCCAGGGTGATTGCAATTTTCTTCATCGGGCACTTCCCTCCCTAGTGGGGCAATTGTTGATGCTGGGCGAGGCACCGGGAGGCTTTCCCCACCGGCTTCCAGCGGCGGGTTATGTAATAGAGTGAGGCGCTTATGTCTACTGTTCCAGTTGCCAATGGCAGCGGCGGCACCGACGATCGCCCTTGACGCACATATAAAGATATCTTTATATCCTTATCAATGTCTGGGACGGCCGAAATCTTCCGCGCGCTTGGCGATCCGACGCGGCTACGCATTCTCGCCTTGCTGCGGGCGATGGAGCTTTCCGTCGGCGAACTCGCGCATGTGCTCGGCCAGAGCCAGCCGCGCGTCTCCCGCCATGTGAAGATCCTGATCGACGCCGGCCTCGTCGAACGGCGCAAGGAGGGAAGCTGGGTCTTCCTCAGCTTCGGCGACGCCGGGAGGGTGCAGCCCTTGTTCGTCTTGCTCGATCACTGGGCCGAGGTCGGTGGTGGCGAGGATCCGTGGGCGATCGCCGACGCCGCCCGCCTGGCCGCGGTCCGGGCCGATCGGGCGGCTGCGGCGGAACGCTATTTCGCCAGCCATGCCAAGGACTGGGACGAGCTGAGATCGCTGCACATCGCCGAGTCCGAAGTAGAAGCCGCCATCGCCAGGGCCCTGGCCGACCGGCCGGTGGGCCGGCTGGTCGATATCGGTACCGGAACGGGACGGATGCTGGAATTGTTCGGCCGAGACTGCGCGCATGCGCTCGGCGTCGACCGTTCCCCGGAAATGCTTCGACTGGCGCGGGTCAAACTCGCCCAGGCGGGGCTCGATTCAGCCGAGCTTCGCCAGGGAGACATGTATTCGCTGCCGCTCGCTTCCGGCGCCGCGGACACGATCATCATTCACCAGGTGCTCCATTATGCGCAGCAGCCGGCGGCGGCAGTGGCGGAAGCCGCGCGGCTCCTGGGACCGGGCGGACGGCTGCTGATCGTCGATTTCGCGGCCCATGAACGCGAGGAACTGCGCAGCCGGGACGCGCATGTCCGGCTGGGTTTCAGCGACGAGATCATGCTCAAATATCTGGAAGCTGCGGGTTTGAAGGGACGGGTGGTCGAACATCTCGAAGGCGGGGAATTGACGGTCACGATCTGGGCCGGCGAGCGCAGCGAAGCGAAACTGAAGGTGGTGGCGTGATGGTTCCTGACGTTGCACCCAGCATCGACGGTTGGGCGAAGCCGCTATTTGCCGATGTCGCCGGTGACATCCAGGTGTCGTTCGAATTCTTCCCCCCGAAGACCGAGAAGATGGAGCAGACCCTGTGGGAGTCGATTGAAACGCTGGAGCCGCTGCAGCCGCGCTTCGTCTCGGTCACCTACGGTGCCGGCGGATCCACTCGTGAGCGCACCCACAATACGGTTGCTCGCATTGCCCGCGAAACCTCGCTTGCGCCTGCGGCTCACTTAACTTGCGTCGAAGCGAGCCGCGCGGAAATCGACGATGTTGCTCGGGCTTATTGGCAGGCGGGAGTGCGTCACATTGTTGCACTGCGGGGCGACCCGCCGAATGGCGGTAGCGTCTTTTATCCGCACCCGGATGGTTATTCCAACGCTGCCGAACTGGTAGCAGGACTTAGGAAGATCGCGCCGTTTGAGATTTCGGTGGCAGCATATCCTGAATGTCATCCTGACTCTTCGAGCAAGGCTGCCGATCTGGACAATCTCAAGGCCAAGATCGACGCGGGTGCGGATAGAGCCATTACTAATTTCTTTCTTTCGGCTGACGTGTTCCTACGATTTCGCGACGATGTGGCCGCAGCCGGTCTGGATTGCGAAATTGTACCCGGCATTCTGCCAGTCAGTAACGTCGCTCAGACTCGTAAGATGGCAGCCTTTTGCGGCGTCGCCATTCCCGCCTGGATGGACCGCCTGTTCGAAGGTCTGGACAATCTGCCGGCGGCGCGGCAGTTGGTCGCCGCGACCGTCGCCGCCGAATTGTGCGGCCAGCTTTATTCCGGCGGCGTCCGCAACTTCCATTTCTATACGTTGAACCGGGCCGAGCTCGCTTATGCGATCTGCCACCTGCTTGGATTGAGGCCGAAGGGACCCTCCGCATGACCATAAGCGAAGAGATCAGGTCCGAAGCATCGAGGCGCATACTGGTCAAGGACGGCGCCTTCGGCACCCAAATCCAGGCGCGCAAGCTCGGCGAGGCCGATTATCGCGGGAGCACAGATCTGGTTAGGGACCAGAAGGGCAATAACGACCTTCTCAATTTGACCCGTCCCGATCTGATTCGCGAGATCGTCGATGATTTCGCGCAAAGCGGGGCCGACATCCTCGCCACCAACAGCTTCAATGCCAATCGCATCAGCCAGGCCGATTACGGCGCCGAGGCCCTCGTCCGTGACATCAACGTCGCCGCCGCCCGCATCGTTCGCGAGGTGGCCGATCGTCATGCGAAGAAAGACGGCCGCCGGCGCTTCATCGCCGGCGCGCTCGGGCCCACCAACAAGACCTTGTCCCTATCTCCCAACGTCAACGATCCCGGCTATCGCGAGATCGATTTCGACACGTTGAGCGATGTCTATGTCGAGCAGATCGAGGCCTTGGTCGAAGGTGGTGCGGAGATCGCGCTGATCGAGACCGTGTTCGACACGTTGAATGCCAAGGCAGCCATCCATGCCGCCCGCCGCGTCGATCCCGCGCTGCCGATCATGCTGTCGATGACGATCACCGATCTTTCGGGTCGCAATCTGTCAGGCCATTCGATCGAAGCCTTCTGGGCCTCGGTGCGTCACGCCCGGCCGCTTTCGGTCGGCCTCAATTGCTCCTTCGGGGCGTCGCAGTTGCGCAGCCATATCGCGGCTCTTTCGGAAGTCGCGGACACACTGATCATGGCCTATCCCAATGCTGGCCTGCCCAACGATCTGGGCGAATATGACGAGGACGCGGCGACCACCGCGGCGCAGGTCCGTGAATGGGCGGAGCAAGGGATCGTCAACATCGTCGGTGGCTGCTGCGGCACCACCCCGGCCCATATCAAGGCGATTGCGGATATCGTGCGGGGTTTTACGCCGCGATCGATCCCGGAGGTGCCCCGCTGGACACGCCTCTCCGGCATCGAGCCGATGGTGATTGCGGCCTGACATGACCATTCTTCCCCGCGGCACCTTCGTCAATATCGGCGAGCGCACCAACGTCACTGGCTCCGCCCAGTTCAAGAAATTGATCATGTCCGGCGATTATGCCGCCGCCGTCGAGGTCGCGCGCCAGCAGGTGGAAAATGGCGCGCAGGTCATCGACATCAATATGGACGAAGGTCTGCTCGACGCCGAAGCGGCGATGACGACCTTCCTCAAGCTGATCGCGGCCGAGCCGGACATCGCCAAAGTGCCGTTCATGATCGACAGTTCCAAATGGAGCGTGATCGAGGCCGGGCTGAAATGCGTGTCGGGCAAGCCGATCGTCAATTCGATCAGCATGAAGGAAGGCGAGGCCGAATTCCTCCGGCATGCGCGTTTGGTGCGAGATTATGGTGCAGCGGTCGTCGTCATGGCCTTCGACGAGGTGGGCCAGGCCGATACCAAAGAACGCAAGGTCGAGATTTGCGAGCGCGCTTATCACCTTCTCGTGAGTGACGACTTTCCGCCGGAAGACATCATCTTCGATCCCAACATCTTCGCGGTCGCGACGGGGATCGACGAGCATCGCCGCTATGCGCTCGATTTCATCGAGGCATGCCAGGAGATCAAGGCGCGTTGCCCGCACGTCCATCTGTCGGGTGGGCTCTCCAATCTCAGCTTCTCGTTCCGCGGCAACGAGCCGGTACGACGGGCGATGCACGCCGTCTTCCTGCTCCACGCTATTCCCGCCGGCCTCGACATGGCGATCGTCAATGCCGGTCAACTCGACGTCTACGATACGATCGACGCGGAATTGCGCGAGGCTTGCGAGGATGTGGTCCTCGACCGCCGTGACGATGCCACCGAACGGCTGGTGGCCCTTGCCGAGCGCTATCGAGGGTCCGATCCGGTGCAGGAGAAGCTTGCCGCGGAATGGCGCGGCTGGCCGGTGGCGAAAAGGCTCGAACATGCCTTGGTGAAGGGCATTGACGGGTTCGTCGTCGAGGATGCCGAGGAAGCGCGCCAGGCGGCGTCGCGGCCGATCGAGGTCATCGAAGGGCCGCTGATGGACGGCATGAACGTCGTCGGCGACCTGTTCGGATCGGGCAAGATGTTCCTGCCCCAGGTCGTCAAGTCGGCGCGGGTCATGAAGAAGGCCGTGGCGCATCTCATCCCCTTTATCGAGGAGGAGAAGGAGAAGAGCGGCGCGACCAAGGGCAAGGGCCGGATCGTGATGGCGACGGTCAAAGGCGACGTTCACGATATCGGCAAGAACATCGTCGGCGTGGTCCTTCAGTGCAACGGCTTCGAGGTGATCGACCTCGGCGTCATGGTGCCCTGGCGTGACATCATCAGTGCCGCCAATGAGAATGACGCAGACATGATCGGCCTGTCCGGTTTGATCACGCCGTCGCTGGACGAGATGGTTACGGTCGCCTCGGAAATGCAGCGCGAAAACATGCAGCTGCCGCTGCTGATCGGTGGAGCCACCACCAGCAAGGTCCATACGGCGCTTCGCATCGACCTGGCCTATGAAGGGCCGGTCGTCCATGTGCTGGACGCGAGCCGCGCCGTCGGGGTCGCCTCGACCCTGGTTTCCGACACGCTGCGGGAGAAGTTCGTTTCCGAAACCAAAGGCAGCTATAATGAAATAAGGGACACGCGCGCCAGCAAGGGCCAGAACGAGCTTGCGACGCTGGAGGAAGCGCGGGCCAACGCATTTCCGTTCGATCCCGAAGGCATGGCGCCAACGCCAAGGCAACCCGGCATACATAATTTCGGCGAATGGCCGATCCGGGAGCTCAGACCCTATATCGACTGGACACCCTTCTTCCGGGCCTGGGAGCTGGCCGGCAACTATCCCGCCATCCTCGAAGACCCGCTGGTGGGCGAGAGCGCCCGTTCCCTGTTCGCCGACGCGCAGGCGATGCTCGACCGAATCGTCGCCGAACATTGGCTGAGGCCGCAAGGGACGCTCGGCCTTTGGCGCTGCAGGCGGGAAGGCGACGATATCATTGTTCTCGCCAGTAACGAGGAAACGCGCCTGGCCATGCTTCGCCAGCAGGTGAAGAAGCGGGAAGGGCGGCCGAACATGTGTCTGGCCGACTTCATCTCACCCGAGGGGGAGGATTGGATCGGTGGTTTCGCGGTCGCCATTCATGGCCTGGAACCGCATCTCGAGCGCTTCAAGGCCGACAATGACGATTATTCGGACATCCTGCTGAAGGCGATCTCCGACCGTCTTGCGGAGGCTTTTGCGGAACGGCTCCACCAGCACGTTCGGAACAATGTGTGGGGCTACGAAGCCGAAGATCACCAAACCAACCAGGACCTGATCCGCGAAAACTATACCGGGATTCGTCCGGCGCCCGGCTATCCTGCCTGTCCGGATCATAGCTTGAAACCGATCCTCTTCGCCATGCTCGGCGGTGCGCCTGCCGGCGTGGAGCTCACCGAAAGCTTCGCCATGCTGCCGACAGCTGCGGTATCGGGCTTCTATTTCGGGCATCGCGACAGCCAATATTTCGGCGTTGCCCGCATCGGCCGCGACCAGGTCGAGGATTATGCGGCGCGTCGGGGCGTCTCCCTCCAGGAAGCGGAACGCTGGCTCCGACCGAATCTGGACTGAAACCGCTCTCTTAAACGTCCAGGTGATCCAATATGTGCGGGAGCAGGGCTTCCGCCGCACGCTCTGCCGCGCCGGGCCCGGTGCCGAACAGGCCGTCCATCGCCAACCGAGCGAAACCGTGCACGATCGACCAGGCCGCGATCGAAGGCGCCATCGAGGGATCCAGGTCGCCGGCCGACGGCCGATCGCCGCGCACCGCTTTGTCGAGGATGAGGAAAGCGCGTTTTCCGGCGGCGGCATAATCAGGGTCCGCGTCGTCGATGAGCGCCTTTCTCCACAGGAGGTCGAATTTGGCCGGATGGGCGAGGGCGAAGCGGACATAGGCCATGCCTTGTGCGCGGATGCGTGCTTTGCGGTCGCCTCCCATATCGGCTGCTGACAGCGCATCGCCGAAAGCCTGGAAGGCCTGCGTCGCGACCGCTGTCAGCAGGCCGCGCGCATCCTTGAAATGATGGCCGGGAGCAGCCGGGGAGACACCGGCCCGGCGTGCCGTCTCCCGGAGCGAGAATCCGTCCACGCCGCGTTCCGTGATCACTGCTTCTGCCGCTTCGATGAGCGCCTGGCGCAACGCGCCGTGATGATATGAGCGCGGTGACGAGGTGATGTTGACACTGTTCAGATCTTTGGCCATATATGATCTATACACCGTCAAGATTGGAGCGCAACCATGATCGATCCGTCGCTTGCCTTCTCCTTCGCCGGCCCGTTGGCGATAGCGGGCTGGCTTGGCCTCATCGCCGCTTCATTCATTAGGACCGCTCGCCCTTATGCCTGGCCTGCCGCGCAGATCCTGATTCCGGCGATTCTAGCCTGTCTGTACGCCCTGCTTATCTGGCAGGGGCGCTCTGCCTTCGGTGACGGTGGTTTCGGCTCGCTGGCAGAAGTCCGCGCGCTCTTCGCGAACGACCATGCGCTCGCCGCAGGCTGGCTGCATTATCTGGCTTTCGACCTCTTCGTCGGCGCCTGGATCGCGCGCGACGGGGCGGAGCGCGCCGTTCCCGCTTTGCTCATCCTGCCCTGCTTGCCGCTCGCCTTCCTGTTCGGACCCGCCGGGCTCCTTCTCTACCTCGCTCTTCGGTGGATCTTCTCCGTTGCTCGAAAGGAGTCGTGACATGATCAGCCTTGCACTCGCCATCCGTCCAGCGGCGCCGTCGATCATTACTGTCCTGTTCGAACGGCACAGGATGCTTGCGACTTATGGCGCCATCATGGTCGCACTGGCCGCCTTGGCCATGGCCATGCAATCCATCGATCCGCGTGTGCTCGCGAGCGGCGCCGGCATTTGGGTGAAGCCCACCAAATTCTTCTTTTCCGTCGGTATCTTCGCGCTCACCGCCGCCTGGTTCTTCGGCTATGTGCGGCCGGAGCGGCGGCAATCGCCGGCAATGCGGCGGACCGCAATCTTGCTGATCGCCACCGGAACGTTCGAGCTCGCCTATATATGCTGGCAGGCTGCGCAGGGGCTCGAATCCCATTTCAACGTCGGCACGCCGTTCCACATCCTGATGTATGCCCTGATGGGCGCGGCGGCCCTGCTTCTCGTCGGCACGACCCTTCCTTTGGCATGGGAAATCGGGCGGAGACCGGCCGCCGGGCTCCCGCGGAGCTTCGTCGCCGCCGTGGTGATCGGCCTGCTTCTCACCTTCCTGCTCGGCGGCGGCTTTGGCGGCTATATGAGCAGCCAGCCCGGCCATGCGGTCGGCGCCGAGGGCGGCAATGTCTTCCTGTTCGGTTGGAACCGGCTGGGCGGCGACCTAAGGATCGCGCATTTCCTCGGCATCCATGCCGAACAGGCGATTCCCATCCTCGCCGCTTTGACGGCCGGCCTGGCCGTGCGCGGGCGATGGCTGGTGCTCATCGTGGGAAGCCTGGCCTATGTAGCAATCACCCTGACTGTCTTCGCACAGGCTGTGGCGGGCCGCGCGCTGCTACCCGTTTGACCGCTCAGATCGGATGGCGGCATCTCCATCCGGTCCTGATTCCCATCCGAAGATGCTGCGGCCCCCATATCCTTGGCTGAGCCGGCGCTCTTCGGAGATCAGCGCATCGACCGAAGGGCCGGTGGCATGCCTCTCGAGACGGCGAGCCTCTGCATCCAGCCTCCTGATCGCTGCCAGTTCCTCCGTCTGGCCGAGCTTCGCCTTCCAGACGGCATCCTTCATCACGGCGATGGTGCGATCATAGACTTTGATCGGGACGGGAAAAGGGTGGCGGTCCTTGCCGCCATGGGCGAGCGAGAAGCGGGCAGGATCGCTGAACCGGCAAGGCGTTCCATGGACCAGCTCCGCCACCATTGCCAGGGCCCGCACCGTCCGCGCGCCCACGCCGGGCACGAGCAGCAGCTCAGCGAAGTCCCGAGGGCCACGCTCCGCGGCGGCGGCGAGATTGCCGTGCAGCCGCCGGGCGACGACGTCCTTCGGTCTCACGTCGTGATGATCGGGCAGGATGAGATGCGGCAGCAGCGCCTGGCCGTCCATTGCAGCCGACGAGGACTTGCCAGCCGTTCCATCGGCCTCGGCGAGCCGACTCAGGATCCCCTCCGGTCCGACCGAGCCGAGCAGGTCGAGTTGTCGCCGTCGAGACGCGTCCGCGCGACGGTCGGCGAGATTGACGATCACGCCCTGGCCGTGCCCTTCGATTGCCGCATGGGGCGCATCGACGAAGCTGGCGACATGTTCGGAGAGCCAGTGATAGCGCCGGGCCTGCCGCCGATCGCCGTTCATGCCTTGCTGGACCACCACCCAGCGTCCGTCATCGGTGACGATGAAGCCGTGCAGATAGAGATCGAACCCGTCCTGCACTGCCGCGCTGTCGACCTTGGCGACAAGCCGGCTGGCTCTGCCCAATGCGACGCCGTCGATGCCGATGCGGTCGCCGATCGCAAGAAGCTCCTGTGCTGTCTTGCGGGAATGTCGTCCGCGGCCGCCGCAAACATGGATGCCAAGCTCTGCTGAAAGTGGCGTCAGGCCGCGTTTCAGCGCGCCTATAACGCTGGTGGTGATACCCGAGGAATGCCAATCCATGCCCATGACGGCGCCGAAGGATTGGAACCAGAATGGATGCGCGAGGCGGCGCAGCAATTCGTCTCGGCCATATTCATGCACGACGGCCTGGACGATCACGGAGCCGAGCCGGGTCATGCGTTCGCCGAGCCATGCCGGCACGCGGCCGCCATGCAATGGCAAATCGGCGCTGCCCGACCGCTTCGTCATTCAAGGGCGCAAGAAGGAATGGAATGGGTCATGCAAATGCATTCTGGAGAACGAAGAGTGAACATATCGCATGAATCTCCAATGGTCAAACTCTTGCAATGGGTTCGCTCTCCGGTCGCCGTGCTGGATAAGAATCGCATCAGCACCCGTCCCGCACTGGGTCAGGTCAGGTATTAACCGCCTTTGCCCATCGACTTCCCGCATTCGCAGGATCAACACCCGGCGAAATCGGAGGCCGGATGATGAAGAAGAGACTCGCGCTGATCGCTGCGACCTTGTTGGCAGGTCCGCTGCCTGCCCAGGACAGCGAGGCCCCATTCCTCGTCCGCGAGCAGAACCGGGCGTTCGGCACCCTGCAGCAGGCGGTGGATGCGATCGGCGACGGCAGCGGCACGATCGAGATCGCGCCGGGCAATTATCGGCAATGCGCCGTCCAGGAGGCCGGACAGATTGCGTTTGCGGCGCGGGAGCCGGGCACCGTCACGTTCGACCGCAAGACCTGCGAGGGCAAGGCGGTTCTCGTGCTGCGTGGCCGAAGCGCCAGCGTCGACGGCATCATCTTCCAGAACATCCGCGTACCCGACGCCAATGGCGCGGGCATCAGGATCGAGCGGGGCGACCTGATCGTCACCGAATCCCTGTTCCGCGACAGCGAAAGCGGCATTCTCTCCGCCGCCGATCCTTCCGGGACGGTTCGTATCGAACGGTCGACCTTCGCCGGTCTCGGCCGCTGCGATCGCGACCTCGATTGCGCGCACAGTATCTATATCGGCAATTACGGCCGTCTGGTCGTTCGCCGCAGCCGCTTCGAACGTGGCACTGGCGGCCATTATGTGAAGAGCAGGACTGCCCGGATCGAAGTCAGCGATTCCAGCTTCGACGATACGGCCGGCAAGGCCACCAACTACATGATCGACCTTTCCGAAGGCGCCACCGGCACGATCGCCCGCAACATGTTCGTCCAGGGTCGCGACAAGGAAAATTACAGCGCGCTGATCATGGTTGCGGCGGAAGGCCAGACCAACAGTTCCGAAGGCCTCGACATCAGCGACAATGATGCGTCGATCGCGCCGGGTATCGATCGTTCGACGTCCTTCGTGGCCGACAAGAGCGGCGATTCGCTTCGTATCGCCGATAATCGGCTGGGCCCACGCATCGCCCGGTTCGAACAGCGCTGATCCTGCGGCGCTGACCTGGGACGGAGGCGTGCTATAGGCGTGTCGCGATTCGACAGGAACCCTAGCGTGACGGCCTTCGCTGCCCGGCTTCTTTTCTTTCTTCTGGTGCTGCTGCCGCCCTGCGTGCCGGCGGCGGCGCAGCTTGCCGCGCCCGGACGGAATGCCATCGCCGCGTCTCTCGTTGCGGAGACTGACGCGCCGCGGGCGGGGGAGGCGATCAGCCTCGCGCTCGTCATGAAGCCCGAACCCGGCTGGCATGGATATTGGAAGAATCCGGGCGACGCAGGGGTCGAGCCGAGGATCGAGTGGCGGCTGCCGGCAGGCATCAGCGCAGGGGCACCGCTATATCCTGTGCCACAGCGGTTGATGATCGCCGGTCTCATGAACTATGTCTATGAAGGCGATTATGCGCTGTTGATCCCGCTCACGGTCGCGCCGGACCTTGCTCCGGGAACGAACGTCAGGCTGCGCGGCACCGCGCATTATCTGGCCTGCACGGACAAGATCTGTGTGCCTGAAAAGTCGGAGATCGCGCTCGACCTGGTGGTCGGTAATGGCAGGACTTCCACGCGAACAGAGCAGTTCGACCTGTACCGGCAGGCCTTGCCGAGACCGCTCGGCAGCCCGGCCCGAATGGAGCAGACCGGCGACAGCTTCCGCCTGGCGATCCCGCTGCCGGCCGCCTTGTCCGTTTCGGATCCCTATGTATTCCCGCTGACGGACCAGGCGATCGACTATTCGGCTCCACAGCGCTTCTCCCGCAGCGGCGACATGCTGATCGTCGAGGCAAAGGCGGCCGGCAAGCTTCCGGCAAGTCTTGACGGCGTTCTCAAGTTCGGCGCAGCCGACGGATTGTCCTTCACGGCCCGGCCGGGATCGGTGCCGCCCGCCGGGACGCCCTTGGCCGGAACGGAGAATGAGTCGGACGATGACATGGTCGCCATCGCCGCCGCTTTGGCCGGGGCCATCCTTGGCGGCCTCCTGCTCAACATCATGCCCTGCGTCTTTCCGATCCTCAGTCTGAAGGCGCTCAGCCTTGCCAAGGCCGGCGGCGGCGAAACGGCCGCGCGGCGGGAAGCCTTGGCCTATACGGCCGGGGTCGTCCTCACCTGCCTGGCACTGGGTGGCGGACTGCTGGCGCTCAGGAGCGGAGGCGCCGCGATCGGCTGGGCCTTCCAACTCCAGGATCCGCGTGTGATCCTGCTATTGCTCCTGCTCGTGACCTTGATCGCGTTGAATCTTGCCGGTCTGTTCGAGCTTCCCGCACTGGGCCGCGGCGACCGCCTGGCAAATGTCGGTGGCACCAGCGGCGCTTTCTGGACCGGCGCGCTTGCGGCCTTCGTCGCGACACCATGCACCGGCCCCTTCATGGGCGCGGCGCTGGGCGCGGCCCTGATCCTTCCTTCGCTCGCCGCGCTCGCCATTTTCGCTGGTCTCGGCCTAGGTCTGGCTTTGCCTTTCCTGTTGCTCGGCTTCGTCCCCGCCCTTCGCCGCAGGCTGCCGAAGCCCGGGGCCTGGATGGTCCGGTTCAGGCACATCCTTTCCCTGCCGATGTTCGCGACCGCGATCGCCTTGGCCTGGATATTGGAGCGCCAGTCGGGGACCGAAGGTCTTGTCCTTGGCATCGCGGTCGTTCTCGCGATCGGCGTGGCGGCGTGGTGGGCCGGCAAACGGCACGGCCTCTTGCCGCTGGTTCCCGGGCTGCTGGCCGCAGCCGCTTCCTTGATGTGGGTACCTACGGCCAGGGTGCCGGCGGCTCCAGCCGAAGCAGGCCCGCTTGCCGCCACCCCGTTCAGCGAGGACAAACTGAAAAGCCTTCGCGCCGCGCAACGCCCGGTCTTCGTCTATTTCACCGCCGATTGGTGCGTTACATGCAAGGTCAACGAGAAGGCGGTTCTGGCCCGCGATGAGGTGGCGAAGAGCTTCGCGGACAAGAAAGTGGCCGTGCTCGTCGGGGACTGGACCAGGGGCGACGCCGCAATCGGGCGCTTCCTCGAAAGACATGGCCGGTCGGGCGTGCCTTTCTATCTTTACTACGCGCCGGGCAAGTCGGCCGAAATCCTGCCCCAGATCCTCACCGTCGCCAAGCTGACCGGGCTGCCCACATAAATCTCAATTGGGCCAGACGCGGGCCCCGGCCATCCATGTCTCCAGGACCTTGGTGGCGCCGATCTGCTCGGGTGTGGCGTCGGCAAAAATGTCGCGGTCGATGAAAATGAAGTCGGCCATATGGCCCTTCTCCAGCGTGCCCAGCCGATCCTCGGCAAAGCCGGCATAAGCCGCGCCTCGAGTGAAGGCGTGGAAGGCTTGCAGCAGGGTCAATCGCTGTTCCGGCTGCCAACCTCCCGGCGGCTGGCCCTGTGCGTCCGTTCGCGTCATCGCCGCCATTATTCCGCGAAAGGGATTGGGCGATTCTACCGGGAAATCAGATCCGAAGGCCAACGGCACCTCGTTTGCCAGCATGCTCCGCCACGCATAGGCGCCGCCCAGGCGGTCCGTACCCATCCGCAGCTCCGCCATTTTCCAGTCCGACGTTTGATGCACGGGCTGCATCGACGCGATCGTGCCGAAGCGGGCAAAGCGCGACAGGTCGGCGGGATCGACGATCTGGGCATGTTCGACGCGCCAACGGCGATCGCCTTTATAGGTGTCGGCCATTTCGTGGATGGCGTCCAGCAACAGGGCATTGGCTTTGTCGCCGATCGCATGGACCGCCACCTGGAACCCGTCCATCGCTGCCCGGCTCATCAGATTCTTGAGTTCGGTATCGGTGACGAGATTGAGGCCGTGCTCGTCCGGGCTGTCGAGATAGGGCTGTTTCAGCCACGCGCCCCGTGATCCGAGCGCCCCGTCTATATAGAATTTGACCCCGCCCATCCGCAGCCGGTTGTCGTAAAGCCAGGGGGTCGGGCCGGTGCCGGCTATCTCCAGCAGGGGATCGATGCCGGCGGCGTAGGACATGATGCGGATGTTGAGCCGGCCAATGTCGCCGGCACGTCGCATCGCATGCCAATCGTCGCTGGCGGTGCCCATGTCGGCAACCGCGGTGAGGCCGTTGGAGAGCAGGATTTCCTGCGCCTTTTCGAAGGCGCGGTCGCGTATCCGCGGTAAAGGTTCTGGCACCGCCCGTTGAACGAGCGAGGCCGCCGCGTCGACGAATATGCCCGTCGGCACCTTGCCGTTTCTTTCGATCTTGCCGCCGGCCGGGGCGATGCTGCTCGCGTCGATCCCGGCTTCCTTCATCGCCATGCTGTTCGCCCAGCCTGCATGGCCGTCGACCCGTTCCAGCCACACCGGTCGGCCCGGAACCACTGCGTCGAGATCGGCCGCGGTCGGGAAGCGCCCGAGACCCCATTGCTCCTGGTTCCAGCCGCCGCCGACGATCCAGCGCGGATTTGGGTTGGCTGCGGCGAAAGCGGCGATCTTGGCCTGCGCCTCCGCCAGCGAGCGGGTGTCGCTGAGGTCGAGCTGCATCGCCTGGAAACCAAGACCCATGACATGACCATGGGCATCGATGAGTCCGGGGATCAGCGTGCGTCCCTTGCCATCGAACCGATAGCGGGTGCGATCCGCCTTCTTGTCACCCTTCGAATAGAGTTGCTGCACCTTGCCGTCGTCGTCGACGAGCATCGCGCTGAAGCGAATCAATTTGCCGCCGGCATTAAGCGTGTAGCCGTTGACATTGTCGACCAGGACGTCGGCGAAAGCCGCCGGGGTAAGCAACAGGGCAGCGAGTGCCGCCAGCAACCTCTTCATCGATCAAGCCTTTTTGGATGCAACCTACGTCTTTGCCCTGTCGCATAAGCATTGTTTCGCGCTTGCGCCATATCGGATACAGGCTCCGGCCATGGCCAGTCCCGCTCTCCGACAGACTTCCGCCGTCACGTTGTCCGATGTCCAGGCGGCCGCCCGCCGCATCGAAGGCGCGGTGGTCCGCACGCCCACCCAGCTCAGCCGGACCCTTTCGGACGCGACCGGCGCAAGCGTCTACGTGAAATTCGAAAACCTCCAGTTCACCGCCGCTTATAAGGAGCGTGGCGCGCTCAACAGACTGCTGCTGATGGACGAAGCTGTCCGCGCACGGGGCGTGATCGCAGCGTCCGCGGGAAATCATGCGCAGGCCGTGGCCTATCATGGTGCCCGGCTCGGCGTTCCCGTCACCATTGTCATGCCGATCCCGACACCCAGTGTGAAGGTGATGCAGACCGAGAGCCATGGCGCGACCATCGTGCTTCACGGCGAGACGTTCGACGAGGCCTATGCCGAGGCGATGCGGCTGGCTGCGGAGCGCGACCTCACCTTTGTCCATCCGTTCGACGATCTCGACGTCATTGCCGGTCAGGGAACCGTGGCGCTGGAGATGCTGGCGGATGCCCCCGATCTCGAGGTCCTGCTGGTGCCGATCGGCGGCGGCGGCCTGATTTCCGGGATTGCCACCGCCGTCAAGTGGATCAACCCCGACATCGAGCTGCTGGGCGTCCAGGCGCAGCTATATCCTTCCATGTATTGCAGCGTCACCGGCAAGAATCTGGCATCCGCCGGCGACACGATCGCCGAAGGCATCGCCGTCAAGGAACCTGGCCGGCGCACGGCCGAAATCGTCCGCGCCCTGGTCGACGAGATTCTGTTGGTTACGGAGCCCGAGATCGAAACGGCGATCAGTCTCCTGCTCCAGATCGAAAAGACGGTGGTCGAGGGCGCCGGCGCTGCCGGTCTCGCCGCATTGCTCGCCAATGGTGAGCGATTCCGCGGACGCAAGGTCGGGATCATCCTGACCGGCGGCAATATCGACACCCGCCTTCTCGCCACCGTGTTGCTGCGCGATCTTGTGCGTTCAGGACGGATGGCGCGCCTGCGCATCCAGCTCCAGGATCGGCCGGGCGCGATGCTGTCCGTCGTGAAGCTGTTCGACCAGCATCAGGTCAATATCATCGAGATCTTTCACCAGCGGATCTTCACCGCGCTTCCGGCAAAGGACACGTTCATCGACATTGAATGCGAGGCCCGCGACGCCGAGCATCTCCAGGGCCTGGTAAGGAAGCTGGAGCAGGAAGGATTCAGTGTCCATCCGGTAGAGATTGGCTGACCGCGCGTCCCATGCTGGAACGCGGCGCGATTAACCTTCATTTGGCCGTTCGGCACTCTTCCCTTCGGCGGCGCGAGGGCTCATAAAGATTCAGGCAACCAAGCCTGTTTTCCATGGAGTCTCGGTGAGCGCACCCTTCCGCTTCCCCCGTTTTTTCGTGACCAGCCCGGCGCCTTGTCCCTATCTGCCGGGCAAGACGGAGCGCAAGGTGTTCACCGAACTGACCGGACAGCATGCGACCGATCTGAACGATGCGCTCGGCCGGATCGGCTTCCGGCGGAGCCAGGGCGTCGCCTATCGGCCGAGCTGCATCGATTGCGCCGCCTGCATTTCCGTGCGGGTCGTGGCCGGCGAATTCCAGCCGAGCGCAACCCAGCGCAAGATGCTCCGCCGTCACGCCGATCTTGAGGTCACGGCCTGCAAACCCTGGACGACCGAAGAACAATATGCGCTGCTTCGGCGGTATCTGAAGATGCGCCATCCCGGCGGGGGCATGGCCGACATGGACGAAAGCGATTTCGCCGACATGATCGAGCAAAGCCCCGTGAAGACCTATGTCATCGAATATCGCGAACCGTCGGTCGATGGGCGCCCCGGGCGGCTGGTGGGCGCTTGCCTCACCGATCAGCAGGCGGATGGCCTGTCGATGATCTACAGCTTCTTCGAACCGGACGATCCCAAACGCCCAGGTCTTGGAACTTATATCATTCTCGACCACATCATCCGCGCCGGGCGCGCAAACCTGCCTTATGTCTATCTCGGCTATTGGGTCGAGGATTCGCGGCGCATGGCCTATAAGGCCCGCTTCCGCCCGCTGGAGAAACTCGGCCCGCAGGGCTGGAGCCGCTTCGAGCCGGACCAGCGGGAATTGCCGCTGGGCCGCTGATAATCGCGAAAGAGTGGAGCGTCTCGACGCGCTCTGCTCCATTGATCAGGATCTTGCCGCTCCCTTTTCGTCCATGAAGGGCGGGTTGGGGATAGCCCGGGTGGCTTCGTGGAGCAGCAGCGACCACCGCAGTGACAAGGCGTTGAAATAATCGTCGTCGGGTTCGATGCGGCGGGTGAGGACGGCCGATCCCTTGGCGCGCGGCATCACCATCAGGTCCAGCGGCCGGGCGACGCCAAGGTTCGAGCGCATGGCGCTGTCGAAGGAAAGGAAGGCGACCTTCACCGCTTCGTGGAGTGGCATGTCCATGGCTATGCCGCGATCGAGGATCGGCTTGCCATATTTGGTCTCCCCGATCTGGAGGAAGGGCGCTTCGACGCTGCACTCGATGAAATTCCCAGCCGAATAGATCTGGAACAAAGCGGGCGGCTGATCGCCGATACGGCCGCCGAGCAACAGCGAGACGGAGCTGCTCAGATTGATCGCCTCCAGGGCGCTGCCTACCGTATTGTTGGCGATCTGGACGGCCTCGCCCACCATCTGGGCGACCCGAAACATGCTCGTCGCGCTTCCGATCGTCCGGCTGAGTTCGGATCCGTCGCCAGCCGGCAGCCCCTCCTGGATCAGGCTGATCACCGTCTGGCTCATCGACAGGCTGCCGGAGGTCACAGCGAAAATCTGCCGTTTGGAACTGTCGGCCAGAGTGTGCAGCTTCTTATAGGACGAGAAATTGTCGACGCCGGCATTGGTACGGGTGTCCGCCATCATCACCAGTCCGTCGTTCAGCAGCAATCCGATGCAATAAGTCATGTCATTCTCAACCCTGGGACTGTGATTGGGCTTGGGTGCCACGCGATTGCGACTGGCGCTGGCCGTCTGTCTGCCGAACCTGCACGCCTACCGAAAGCTTTTCGCTGCCGCCGCCGTTGCGAGCGCCGGCAAAGGGTGCCGCGTCCTGGTAATCGAGGCCGGTGGCGATGCGGATATAGGCATCGTCGGCGCAGATGCCGTTGGAAGGGTCGAACGCGATCCAGCCGAGATGTTCGATCCAGGCTTCCGCCCAGGCATGGGCGGCCTCCTGCAACAACGCGCCGTCGCGACGAAACAAATGGCCGGACACGTAGCGGGCGGGGATACCGATCAGCCGGGCGACGGCGATGAAGATGTGGGCGAAGTCCTGGCAAACGCCATGGCCGTTGAAATAGGCGTCGGTCGCGGTCGTATCGACTTCGGTCTCGCCGGTGTCGAAGGTCATCCGGCTGTGGATGGCGGAGGTCAACCGGTGCAGCTTGTCCAATGGGCTGCCGCCCTGGGCGGTGAGAGCCGATGCGAGCTGATGGAGCGGGCGTCCAGGTTCGGTGAGCAGGGTCGGGCGCAGGAAGACCTGGCGCGGAAGATCGCCTGGAACCTCGCCGATTATGCCGCCGCGATCCTGGGTCAGCACCTTTCCCGTGACGCTGACCTTCAGGCTGTCGACGGGACCATCGACATAGAGCATGTGGATGATGTTGCCATAGCCGTCCCGGCCTTCCCGGATCCGCGCGTCGCGATCGACGTCGATCCGCCAGTCGACCACATTCTGGCTTTCGAAGCTGAGCGGTGTCAGTCGCAGCAACTGGATCACCCGCTTTGCCGGGCGGCTATAATGATAGCTGGTCTCATATTGGACGCTCAGCCGCATCACCCGAACCTGAATTGCGCGGCGATCGCCTGTCCGAGCGCCGCATTGTCATTGATAAAGCCGTTCAGATATTGGTGCAGCCCCTTGCGGAACACGCCGTCAATATCCGTGTCCAGCAAATAGCGCTCGCGTTGGCGCGCCAGCCGGTCGGCCTCGCCTTGCCGTCCGGTGAGCTCGCCGAGGTCGGCCAGCAGTTCGATGGTCTCGGCAGCACACGCCACCAGCGATCGCGGCAGCTCGCGCTTGAAGATGAGCAGGTCGGCCACCAACCAAGGTTTCAATGCATCCTGATAAATATGTCGATAGGCGGTTCGCGCGGAGACTGTGTGCAGGATAGTCGTCCATTGGTCGCGATCGAGCGCGCCGCCAATCTGTTCGCCCTGCGGAAGCAGCAGATAATATTTGACGTCCAGCAATCGCGCCGTGTTGTCGCCGCGTTCGATCACCGATCCCAGTCGCATGAACCAATAGGCTTCCCTGCGCAGCATGCGGGCCACGGCACCTTCGAAGCCGCGCGTCTCGGCCTTGATGGCTTCCACCAGGTTCAAGGTCGCCTGGCCGCCGCCGGGACTGGAACGGTCGCGGACGCTTTGCCAGGCCCGATTGACCGCCTCCCACGCCTCCCGCGTCAAGGCATTGCGCGCGGCGCGCGCATTGTCCCGCGCCGCGCCGAGGTAGGCGCGCACGGAATTGGGATTTTCCTCCGCAAGGGTCAGGTAGCGGCTGACGGCGAATGGACTGAAATTCTCGATGCTTCGGGCGAAGCTCGCCGCCTCCCCCGTAACGGCGAGCGCGCTCCGCCAGGCCTGGTCGGCCTGTGCGCCACCCGACAGGGCGCTGAGCCTGATGGTCGCCTCGACCAGGCGCGTCGTGAATTCGGCGCGCTCCATGTAACGGCCGATCCAGTAGAGATTGGAGGCGGTACGGGAGAGCATCATCCTTCGTCTTCCCGTTCGGCCAGGATGAAGCTGTCCTTTGTGCCGCCGCCCTGACTGCTGTTCACGACCAGCGAGCCCTTCGAAAGGGCGACCCGGGTCAACCCGCCGGGGACGATGGAGACACCGTTCGCGCCGGTCAGAACGAACGGCCTGAAATCGACGTGGCGCGGCGCGAGCCCATCCTCCGTAAGCGTCGGCACGGTCGACAAAGCCAGTGTGGGCTGGGCGATGTAGCGATGCGGTTCGGCCTTCAATGCGGCGCGGAACCGCTCGATCTCGCTTGCGCTCGCCGTCGGTCCGACGAGCATGCCGTAGCCGCCCGAACCATCGACCAGCTTGACCACCAGCTGGTCCAGGTGGTCGAGCACATATTTGAGCGCCTGCGGTTCCCGACACCGCCACGTTTCGACATTGGGAAGCCTGGCCTCTTCTCCGGAATAATAACGGACGATGTCCGGCATGTAGGAATAGATGGCCTTGTCGTCGGCGATGCCCGTGCCGGGCGCATTCACCAGTGTCACATTCCCCGCCAGATAGGCGGCCATCAGCCCCGGAACGCCAAGCAGGCTGTCGCGGCGGAACAGCAGAGGATCGAGGAAGGCATCGTCGACACGGCGGTAGATCACGTCAACCCGCACGCGCCCGTCGATCGTGCGCATCCATACGAAATCGTCGTCGACTTCCAGGTCGGAGCCTTCGACCAGCTCGATCCCCATATTGTCCGCAAGGAAGCTGTGTTCGTAGAAGGCCGAGTTGAAGTGGCCGGGGGTGAGCAGGACGCAGACGGGGTTGCGGACCCCTTGCGGTGCCACCGAATAAAGCGTGTCGCGCAGGAGATCCGGATAGGTGTCGACCGGCTCGACTTTGTTGATGTCGAACAGTTCGGGGCAGAGACGAAGCATGGCCTCGCGATTCTCCAGCATGTAGGAGACGCCCGACGGCGTGCGGCAATTGTCTTCGAGGACAAAGAATTGATCGGCGTCTGTCCGGACCAGGTCGATCCCGCAAATATGCGCGTAGATCCCGTGGGGCGGTTCGGCGCCCGCCATTTGCAACGCGAATTGCGGATTGGCGAGTATGATATCGGCCGGAACAACACCGTCGGCGATGATACGCCTTTGCCCATAGATATCGCCTATGAAGGCATTTATCGCCCGCACCCTTTGCTCCAGGCCTTCCGACAGGCTTTTCCATTCGCCAGCGGTGAAAACGCGCGGGACGATGTCGAACGGGATGATTCGTTCGGCCGCTTCCTCCTCGCCATAGACGTTGAACGTTATGCCCAGAGTACGGAAGGCGACTTCGGCGGCCTGTTGGCGACGCACGAGCTCGGAATGCTGTGTCTCGGTCAGCCAGCGCGCAAGCGGTTCGAAGCCGGGCCGGGGCTTTTTCCCCCGCCTCGTACCCCACAATTCGTCAAACGCCGGTTTCGATCCCATTTCAGGTTGAATGCACGAAACCGGCAGAGGGTGCAAAAAAGGCCTCCGCGTCGCCGCGAAAGCCCTTTTCGTTGTTGCCAGTCGGGAGCAGGATCAGGCGACTTGGGCCGTCTCGACTTCTTCAGGATCGCGCAGGACGTAGCCGCGCCCCCAGACGGTCTCGATATAATTGTCGCCACCGCAGGCCAGGCTCAATTTCTTCCGCAACTTGCAGATGAAGACGTCGATGATCTTCAATTCCGGCTCGTCCATCCCGCCATAAAGGTGGTTGAGGAACATTTCCTTGGTGAGCGTGGTGCCCTTGCGGAGCGACAGCAGCTCCAGCATGGCATATTCCTTGCCGGTCAGATGGACGCGCGAGCCATCGACCTCGACGGTCTTCGCATCCAGGTTGACGGCGAGCTTACCGGTTCGGATGACGGACTGGGAATGGCCCTTGGAACGGCGGACGACGGCATGGATGCGTGCGACCAGTTCGTCGCGGTGAAATGGCTTAGTGACATAATCGTCGGCCCCGAAACCCAGGGCGCGAACCTTGGAATCCATCTCGCTGATTCCGGAAAGGATCAGCACCGGCGTTCCGACCTTCGCGAGCCGCAATTTCTTAAGCACGTCATAGCCGTGCATGTCCGGCAGGTTAAGATCCAGACAGATGATGTCGTAATCATAGAGCTTGCCGAGGTCCAAACCCTCTTCGCCCAAATCGGTCGTATAGACGTTGAAGCCTTCGCTGTTCAGCATCAACTCGATACTCTTCGCGGTCGTCGGCTCGTCTTCGATCAGCAGAACACGCATTGGCTCGCCCCTTCGCTCCTGCGGTTCCGGCGCCGCTCATCGGCCCCGGCTCCCCCTGGGTGCTATTCATTAACCATTGGAGATGTGAACGCAAAAGGTTAATTTCGAATTAAATCAGGATTCCCAACGAGTCGCGGCGCTGCGTTGCGCCGCCGCCACAGCCGTGGCAGGGCCTGGGCAACGAGGTGTGCGAATCCTGACATGTGGGAAAAATATGTTCTTTTCATCGATGGCGAGGCCATCGTCATCGACAAGCCTGCTGGACTGGCGGTGCATCCGGGCTCCAAGACACCCGAGAGCCTGGAAGATTATCTCCGTCATTTCCGCTTCGGCTTCGAAAGGGAGCCGCTTCCCGTCCATCGCCTCGACCGCGATACCAGCGGCTGCCTGCTGCTGGCCCGCAATCCGAAGGCCCATAAGCGTTTCCAGCGCGCGTTCGAGGACAAGAAGGTGACGAAAACCTACCTTGCCGTGCTCGATGGCGTGCCCGAACGGGAGGAAGGCGTCGTCGACATGGCGCTCGGCAAGGTGTCCAGCGCTGAACAAGGCTGGCGAATGGTTGCTGATACCAAGGGAAAGCCGGCGATCAGCCACTGGCGCCGGCTGGCCGTGAGGGGCAGCCAATCCGTCATATTGTTCCTGCCGGAGACCGGGCGAACCCACCAATTGCGGGTGCACGCAGCTTCGGGGCTGGGCATTCCTATTGCGGGGGATCCCGTTTACGGGCGCGGGAAGGGACCGATGCTCCTCCACGCACTTTCGCTGACGATGGATCGTGATGGCAAGCCGCCCGTGGCGGCGAAAGCACCCTTGCCGCCCACATTCGTCAGCGCCGGGTTCGGCGATGTCCAATTCTGAATCCTGGGCGATCCCGGAAGAAGCGCTGAAGGAAAGCTTCATCGCTGCCAGCGGACCCGGCGGCCAAAATGTCAACAAGGTGGCGACCGCAGTCCAATTGCGCTGTTCCGTCTTCAAGCTCGGCCTTTCACCGCTTGTTTATGCACGGCTAAAGGAACTGGCGGGCAGCCGGATGAACAGCGAGGGCGAGATCATCATCACCGCCCGCACTTATCGGACGCAGGAAGCGAACCGGGAGGATGCGCGGGCGCGGCTGGCGGATCTTGTCGCCAGGGCGCACATCAGGAAGGCCAAGCGGATCAAGACCAAGGTCAGCCGGGCCGCCAAGGCACGACGGGTCGAGGCCAAGTCGCAGCGCGGCGCGGTCAAGCAGATGCGGGCCAAGCCCCGATTGGATTAGATGATGTTTGCTTTTGAACTTGGTGCCGGGGACAAACGGGAGTTGTACCGGCAGCTCTGTGCAGCTGCCGATGCGCTGACGCACGGCGAGTCCGACGCGATCGCCAATATGGCCAATGTGTCGGCCCTGATCTGGGAAGGGTTGCTCGAACTCAATTGGGCGGGCTTCTATCGCAACCTCGGCGGCGAGCTCGTGCTTGGCCCCTTTCAGGGTCGCGCCGCCTGCATTCGCATTCCCTTCGGCAAAGGCGTCTGCGGGGTCGCTGCCGCGACCCGGCAGCCGCAATGCGTTGCCGACGTCCATGCCTTTCCCGGCCATATCGCCTGCGACAGCGCATCCGCATCGGAGCTGGTGATACCGCTGGTCCACGCAGGCGAGTTGATCGGCGTGCTCGATCTCGACAGCCCGATTCCTGGACGCTTCGATGACGATGATCTGGCGGGCTGTGTCGAATTGGCACGAATCGTCGCACCTCGCATTGCCCCAGTGGAAATGGGACCGCGCCAAGGTTAAAAATGTCTTAAGCGGCCCCGCCCTTGCAGGGTTCGCCAGGCATATAAGGATGCGGATCATGAAGAAGCTGAGCCTCTTTGCAATGGCGGCATCGTCGACCGTCCTGATACCGGCGGCGATGGCCCAGGCGGCGGCTCCGAATCCAGACCAAGGGGCCCATCGGCCCGGCGGCGGGGCGGTCGCGCAGCACAGGGTGCCGCAGGCGGGGCATAGCTGGCGCCAGGGCACCCGTCCGCAAACCCGCCACGTCGCGCCACCGCAGGTGCGGCACCGGGGAGGGCGCATGGAGATGCGCCAGCATCACGGCATGAAGCCGGCCGGCCAACATGGCGGCGGTTTCGCGCACGTCCGCCGCATCGATCGCGGTGGGATGTTGCCCCACGCCTGGTTCGGCCCGCGCTATCATGTTCGCAATTGGAACCTTTACGGCTTTTCCCAGCCATTCGGCGGCGGCCATTGGGTGCGTTATTATGACGATGCCCTGCTGGTCGATCCTTATGGCCGCGTTCTTGACGGTCGCTACGGCGTGAATTGGGATGTGGAGGGCGAACGCTGGGACTATGACGACAATGGCGTTCCCGCTTATGTCGGCGAAGGCGATTTTCAGCCCGGCCAGGATGATTATGAATGGGCCGAGGATTATGCGCGTGGCAACCGTGACGAAGGGTTCGTCGACGACGCCCCTGGCGATGAGCGTCCAGGCGAGCGCGGCCGCCGCTACACTTATGCTTATCCCGGCTACGCACCGCCCGGCTATGACTGCAATTGCACCGGCTATGGCTATGGCTATGGCTATGGGCCGGTCCTGGTGACGGAGACTATCGTCACCACTGCGCCAGTCATGGAATCCGTCACCCGCTACGAATATGTCAAGGAGCGACCCGCCCATCGGAAGGTGCGGCCGGTTTACCGCAGCAAGGATCGCAAGGCCGTCCGCCGGTCCAAATAGCTGTCGAGTCAGAAGCTCATCGGGTAGATCGGAAGGCTCGCGAGCAAAGGAAATTTGGCCTTTCCCCATACGACCGGTCGGGAATGGGGCCAGCCATCAGCTTAGAGCGTCCAGCGCTTCGTCGCTGAGCTGCCCCGGCACGATCACCAGCGGGCAGGCAAGGCCGCCGGCTATACCGGCGAAGTGGTTGACGAGCGGCCCGGGGCCGCCCTCAGCGGCGGCGCCCAGGACGAGCGCGGCAATATTGTCCCGTTCCTTGAGTATCTCGGTAATCGCCTTCACCGGATCGCCCTGGCGTACCAGGATCGATGGTGTCACGCCGGCTTCCTCGACGATCGAGCCGGAGGCTTGCAACGCCTTGGCTTCCGCGCGGAGGCGCGCCTCCTCTTCCATGGCCGCCTGGACGCCGCCCCATTGGACGAACTCGGCTGGGGGTATCAGCGCCAGGATCTCGATCTGGCCGCCGGTGCGCGCAGCTCTTCGCGCGGCCCAGCGCAACGCTGCCCGCGCCTCTTCGGTCTCGTCGATCACGACCAGATATGCGCGCATCCCCACTTCCCCTCAGGGTCCAAATGCCAATGCTGCGACAATATGAGGGGAGGCGCAAGCACCGCCCCCTTGACCCAGCCCCTCTTCTTGCTGTTTGGCTCCAAACGCCCCAGCCGGAAGCGAGGAGCGCGAAGCGCGATGCCCATCGAACTCAAAATGCCTGCTCTGTCCCCGACCATGGAGGAAGGGACACTTGCCAAATGGCTGGTGAAGGAAGGCGACAAGGTCGCTTCGGGCGATCTTCTCGCCGAGATAGAGACAGACAAGGCGACGATGGAGTTCGAGGCGGTCGACGAAGGGGTGATCGCCAAGATTCTGGTTCCCGAAGGTTCGGACGCAGTAAAGGTCGGCACGGTCATCGCCCTGATCGCTGCCGAAGGCGAGAAAGTGGCGGCTGCCGACACCGCCCCGTCTCCCGCTTCCGTCCGCCAGGCGGCAGAGGAACCGGTCGCGAAGGATGGTGGCGAGACGGGCGCCCCGCAGCCGCCCCCCGACAAGGCGCCTGCGGCTGACGAAGCCAAGAGCGCCGAAGCCGCTCCGGCGAAGGAAGGCCCGGCGGCAGCGCCTGCCCGTCCGGCCGAATCCGGGGAGCGGGTCAAGGCCAGTCCGCTCGCCCGCCGCCTGGCCGAGCAAAAGGGCATCGACCTTACGGCCGTAACCGGTTCCGGGCCGGGCGGCCGGATCGTCAAGGCCGATATCGACGGCGCCACCGGGAAGCCGCGGGCTCCTGCGGCCGGCGCCGCGACCGCTGCCGCTTCGCAAGCGGCGCCTGCTGAGGGCGTGCCGGAAATCCCGCATGACACGGCCAAGCTGACCAACATGCGCAAGACGATCGCGCGCCGATTGACCGAATCGAAGCAGACGATTCCTCACATCTACCTCACCGTCGATGCCCAGATCGATGCCTTGCTGAAGCTTCGCGGCGACCTCAACGCCTCGCTGGAGTCGCGCGGCATAAAGCTTTCGGTCAACGATATGCTGATCAAGGCGCTTGCTGCCGCCTTGATCGAGGTGCCCGCCTGCAACGTCCGGTATACCGGCGAACAATTGCTCACCTTCAAGCGCGCCGATATTTCGGTTGCGGTTTCGATCCCAAACGGTCTGATCACGCCGATCATCACCGGCGCCGACACAAAGAGCCTGTCGGTCATCGCCACGGAAATGAAGGACCTTGCGGCGCGCGCCCGCGAAGGCAAGCTGGAGCCGCACGAATATCAGGGCGGCACCGCCAGCATATCCAACATGGGTATGTACGGTATCACCCAGTTCGATGCCGTCATCAATCCGCCCCAGGCGATGATCATGGCGATCGGCGCCGGCGCCAAGCGCCCGTGGGTCGTCAACGACTCGCTGCAGATCGCGACCGTGATGAGCGTCACCGGCAGCTTCGACCACCGCGCCATCGACGGCGCCGACGGCGCGAAGCTGATGCAGGCCTTCAAGCGGCTGGTGGAACAGCCGTTGGGGATGTTGGCTTAGGTCCGATCATGATTGAAGACGCCGCGACCCCTCTCTCCCACCTCGCTCCCCTTCCGGGAGAGGGGCCGGAGAAAGAGGAGTCGTTTCTAACCACCGCCTGCCAAATCCGCTCCCGCGCCAAGGAAATGCGTTCTGCTCCTACCGATGCTGAACACCGCCTGTGGCAAATATTGCGCGTCAAGCGCCTCGTCGGCTTCAGATTCAGACGGCCGCTCCCGATCGATCACTATATCGCTGACTTCGTCTGCTTGAACCAACGGCTGATTGTTGAAGCCGATGGCAGCCATCATGGCAAAGAGCCACACGGGACAAGCCACTCATATTTAAAAGCGCAAGACTTCCGCATCCTCCGCTTCTGGAAGTACGATATTTTCAACAATGAGGAGGGGTTGCTTCAGTGCATTGCCGACGCGCTAGCATCCCTTCTCTCCAACCCCTCTCCCGCGGAGGGGAGAGGAGGTTAGAGGTGTTCCATGGCTGATCAATATGACCTCATCGTTCTCGGCTCCGGGCCCGGCGGCTACGTCGCGGCTATTCGGGCTTCGCATCTCGGGCTCAAGGCGGCGATCGTCGAGCGCGAGAAATTGGGGGGCATCTGCCTCAACTGGGGCTGCATCCCGACCAAGGCACTGCTCCGCACTTCGGAGATCAATCATTATCTGACCCATGCCAGCGCCTATGGCCTGAAGGCCGAGAAGGTGAGCTTCGACCTTTCCGCGATTGTCGATCGCAGCCGCAAGGTCGCCGGCCAGCTCAATGCCGGCGTCAAAGGGCTGATGAAGAAGCACAAGATCACCGTCGTGGAAGGCGACGGGGTGCTGACTGGCAAGGGCGCGATCAGCGTCACCAAGGACGGCAAGAAGACCGATCTTGCAGCGAAGAACATCATCATCGCCACGGGCGCGCGCGCGCGCGATCTGCCCTTTGCCAAGACCGATGGCGAACGGATCTGGACCTATCGCCACGCCATGGTGCCGAAGGAAATGCCGACCAAGCTGCTGGTCATCGGATCGGGCGCCATCGGCGTCGAGTTCGCCAGTTTCTATTCCGACATGGGCGTGCCGGTGACGATCGTCGAAATGCTCGACCGAATCCTGCCAGTGGAAGACGAGGATGTCTCGGCCTTCGTCCACAAGGCGCTGACCAAGCAGGGCATGACGATCCACATTTCGTCGGGCGTCGACAAGCTTGAGACCAGCACGTCGGGCGTCCGCGCCGCGATCAAGGCCAAGGACGGCAAGGTCGATTCTCAGGACTTTTCCCATGCCATCGTCGCGATCGGCATCGTTCCCAATAGCGAGAATATCGGCTTGGAGGGGCTGGGCGTGAAGATGGCGCGTGGCCATATCGACACCGATCCCTATGGGCGCACCAATGTCGAGGGCCTGTGGGCGATCGGCGATGTCACCGGTCCCCCCTGGCTCGCCCACAAGGCCATGCACGAGGCGGTCGTCACCGTCGAGGCGCTGGCCGGGCGGAAGGACGTTCACCCGCTCGACAAGTCAAACATTCCCGGCTGCACCTATTCGCGGCCGCAAGTCGCCTCGGTCGGCTTGACCGAAGCCAAAGCGAAGGAGACGGGCCGCAAGCTCAAAATCGGCAAATTCCCCTTCGTCGGCAACGGCAAGGCGATCGCGCTCGGCGAGGCCGAGGGCTTCGTGAAGACCATTTTCGACGCCGAGACCGGTGAATTGCTCGGCGCGCACATGGTTGGCGCCGAAGTGACCGAGCTGATCCAAGGTTATTGCATTGCCCGCCAGCTCGAAAGCACCGAGGCGGAACTGATGCAGACCACGTTCCCCCATCCGACCCTGTCGGAGATGATGCACGAAAGCGTTCTCGACGCATATGGCCGTGCTCTTCATTACTGAGATCAATAAGAATTCTCGGAACGCGGAGAAGAGTTTCCTCGTTGCTGCCCGGTCGTCCGAAATGAGACTGGGAGAGGAAGCATGAACATCAAGATCCTCGCGGCGTCGGCCGCGATCCTTGCTCTGGCCGCCTGTGGCGGCAACGAGCCCGCCGGCGACATCGTCGTCGACAACGAAGCGCTGAATGCGGCCGGCGAGGCCGATCCGGGCAATATGAGCCTCATGACCGCGGATCCGGCGGGGATGCCTGCGAACGGTCAGGAATATTCCACGATGGCGGCCGCCAGCGACATGTATGAAATAGAAAGTTCGCGCCTCGCGATCGAAAAGTCGCAGAATGACGAGATCAAGGAATTGGCCCGCATGATCGTGGCCGATCATGAAAAGTCCACAGCCGATCTCAAGGATGCCGCCGGCAGGGCGCAACCACCGATCGAGGTCGCTCCAGCCATGAATCCGGAACAGCAGGCGAATATGGAGGCGCTTCGTTCTGCGGCGGATCAGTTCGACCAGACATATTTGCAGCAGCAGGTGTCTGCGCATCAGAAGGCGCTTGCGATGGTGCAGGCTTATGCCGCGTCCGGCGAGGTCGAACCCTTGAAGCAGCATGCCGCAAACGTGTCGGGTCCGATCCAGAAGCATCTGGAACGGGCCCAAGAGCTCGCTCAGCAGGCTCCGCAGTAAAGGCCGGAAGGGCGGGCTTCGGCCCGCCTTTTTGCGTCATGCCGCGGCTCCCCCGACTTGTCTGCTGCCGCAAGGATAACGATATGCCTCGAAGACGCCTCATATGGCGATCGCGCAGGAACTCTGCGGGCCCGGACCGGTTGAATGGGCTGGAGCCGAATGAGGGAGCAAGAATATGAAGGGTTATGTCGACGACATCGAAAAGGTGACCTTGGCGAATGACGATTTTCGCCGCGTCCTTTACACAGGCAAGAATCTGCAACTCGTCCTCATGACCCTGAAGCCTGGAGAGGAGATTGGCGAGGAGGTTCACGAGGATCGCGACCAGTTCTTCCGCATCGAGGAAGGTGAAGGCGAGATTCGCATCGACGGTATCGCCAACAAGGTCGAGGATGATTTCGCGGTGATCGTACCGGCCGGCGCGCGGCACAATGTCGTCAATACCGGCGACGAGCCGCTTCGGCTTTACACGATATATGGACCGCCCGAACATAAGGACGGCGTCGTCCATAAGGACAAGGCCCAGGCCGAGCGCGATCACGACAATGACGAATGGACGGGCGAAACGACCGAATAGGCGCGGCGGCACTGCCCAGGACGGCAGAAGGGTTGCCTGCAAACTTCTGCCGTTGACCCATATCCCTCCCGCGGTTATAGGCCGCCTCGCCCGGGGCTGGTGGTGGGTGACAGACCAGACGCTGTCCTGCGACGGGCGCAAGAGCTTGAACATTGCTGTGCGTATCGCAAAGGCCTGGGGGGCCGATAGGGCCGCCGGGTTCTTTGCGCATTTTGCGTATCAGTAAAGTAACTAAGGTGAAGGGCTTCATGCCGACGATTAATCAGTTGATCCGCAAGGGTCGCGAGCCGCAGAAAGAGCGCTCGAAGGTTCCCGCGATGGAAGCAAATCCCCAGAAAAGGGGTGTTTGCACGCGCGTCTATACGACGACCCCGAAGAAGCCGAACTCGGCTTTGCGCAAGGTGGCCAAGGTCCGCCTGACCAACCAGCGTGAAGTGATCAGCTATATTCCCGGCGAAGGCCATAACCTTCAGGAGCACTCGGTGGTGCTGATCCGTGGCGGTCGTGTTCGCGACCTTCCCGGCGTGCGCTACCACGTGCTACGCGGCGTGCTTGACACGCAAGGGGTCAAGGACCGCAGGCAGAGCCGTTCGAAATACGGCGCCAAGCGTCCGAAGTAAGGGAATAAGAGATGTCACGTCGCCGTCGCCCGGAAAAGCGCGAAATCCTGCCCGACCCCAAATTCGGGGATCTGGTCCTTTCGAAATTCATGAACAGCGTCATGCTCGACGGCAAGAAGTCCGTCGCAGAGGGCATCGTCTATGGCGCCTTCGAGACCGTCGAGGCGCGCGCCAAGCGCGAGCCGCTTCAGGTGTTCCATGATGCCCTGAACAACATCAAGCCGGGCATCGAGGTCCGCAGCCGCCGTGTCGGCGGCGCCACCTATCAGGTGCCGGTCGAGGTTCGTCCCGAGCGTGCTCAGGCCCTCGCCATCCGCTGGCTGATCACCGCGGCCCGTTCGCGGTCCGAAAACACCATGGCCGCCCGCCTGTCCGGCGAGCTGATGGATGCCGCCAACAATCGCGGCAATGCTGTCAAGAAGCGCGAAGACACGCACCGCATGGCGGAGGCCAACCGGGCCTTCTCCCACTACCGTTGGTAACAACGGTGGTCGTGGAACGTCGCTGGTAATAATCGAACGCCGGGCCGGAGCCCGGCCCTGGAGTTGAAATCGTGCCCCGCAGCCACCCGCTCGAAAAATATCGCAATATCGGCATCATGGCCCACATCGATGCCGGCAAGACCACGACGACCGAGCGTGTGCTTTATTATACGGGCAAGTCCTACAAGATCGGCGAAGTCCATGAAGGCACCGCCACCATGGACTGGATGGAGCAGGAGCAGGAGCGGGGCATCACGATCACGTCGGCTGCCACCACCTGTTTCTGGGACGATCATCGGATCAACATCATCGACACGCCCGGGCACGTCGATTTCACCATCGAGGTCGAGCGTTCGCTGCGCGTGCTCGACGGCGCGGTTGCCGTGTTCGACGGCGTCGCCGGTGTTGAACCGCAGTCGGAGACGGTTTGGCGTCAGGCCGACAAGTACAAGGTTCCGCGGATGTGCTTCGTCAACAAGCTCGACCGCACCGGTGCCAATTTCGAAATGTGCGTCGGCATGATCAAGGATCGCCTCGGCGCCCGTCCGATGGTCCTTTATCTGCCGATCGGCATCGAGGGCGGTTTCAAGGGCCTGGTCGATCTGGTCGAGAACCGGGCCATCATCTGGCTCGAGGAAAGCCTGGGCGCGAAGTTCGAATATCAGGATATTCCCGCCGATCTGGCGGACGCCGCCGCGGCGGCACGCCAGGAAATGATCGAGATGGCCGTCGAACAGGACGATGCCGCGATGGAAGCGTATCTGGAAGGCAACGAGCCGGACGTCGCGACGCTGAAGAAGCTGATCCGCAAGGGTACGCTCAACTTCTCGTTCGTGCCCGTCCTGTGCGGTTCGGCCTTCAAGAACAAGGGCGTGCAGCCGATGCTCGACGCCGTCGTCGATTATCTGCCGAGCCCGCTCGACGTCCCGGCCATCCAGGGTTTGAAGCTGGACGGCGAGACCACCGACGAGCGTCCGGCCGACGACAATGCGCCCTTCGCGGCCCTCGCCTTCAAGATCATGACCGATCCGTTCGTCGGCACGCTGACCTTCGCCCGCATCTATTCGGGCAAGCTCGACAGCGCCTCGACCGTGGTCAATTCGGTCAAGGACAAGAAGGAAAAGGTCGGGCGGATGCTGCTCATGCATGCCAATGACCGCGAGGACATCAAGGAAGCCTTTGCCGGCGATATTGTCGCGCTCGTGGGCCTCAAGGACACCACAACCGGCGACACTTTATGTGCGCCGAACGCGCCGATCATCCTCGAGCGGATGGAGTTTCCGGATCCGGTGATCGAGGTCGCGGTCGAGCCGAAGACGAAGGCGGACCAGGAGAAGATGGGCGTCGCCCTTCACCGCCTGGCGCAGGAGGATCCCTCCTTCCGTGTTTCCTCCGACCAGGAATCGGGCCAGACCATCATCAAGGGAATGGGCGAACTCCACCTCGAGATCCTGGTCGACCGCATGAAGCGCGAATTCAAGGTCGAGGCCAATGTCGGTGCGCCGCAGGTCGCCTATCGCGAATCGCTCGCGAAGCCGGTCGAGCTGGTCTACACCCACAAGAAGCAATCGGGTGGCTCCGGCCAGTTCGGCGAAGTCAAGGTTGCGCTGGAGCCGGGTGAGCGCGGATCGGGCATCCAGTTCATCGACGAGATCAAGGGCGGCAACATTCCGCGCGAATATATTCCGTCGGTCGAAAAGGGTATGCGCGAGACGGCGGCGACCGGATCCTTGATCGGCTTCCCGATCATCGACTTCAACATCCGGCTGCTCGACGGCAAATATCACGACGTCGATTCGTCGGCGCTGGCTTTCGAGATCACCGGCCGCGGCGCGATGCGCGAAGGTGCCCGCAAATCGGGCATCAAGCTGCTCGAACCGATCATGAAGGTGGAAGTCACCACCCCTGAAGACTATCTTGGCGACGTCATTGGCGACTTGAACAGCCGCCGTGGCCAGATCCAGGGAACGGACAGCCGGGGCAATGCACAGATCGTCGAAGCGATGGTGCCGCTTGCCAATATGTTCGGCTACGTTAATGAGCTGCGATCCTTCTCTCAGGGGCGCGCGCAGTACACGATGCAATTCTCTCATTATGAGGAAGTGCCGGCGAACGTGGCCGAAGAGGTCAAGGCGAAGCTTGCTTGAGCGACGTGACAGTTTGAATTTGTTAGAGAAAGACGAGGGTTAGGCAAAATGGCGAAAGCTAAGTTTGAGCGGACGAAACCGCATTGCAACATCGGCACCATCGGTCACGTCGACCATGGCAAGACGTCGCTCACCGCGGCGATCACCAAGGTGCTCGCCAAGACCGGCGGCGCGACCTACACAAGCTATGCCAATATCGACAAGGCTCCGGAAGAGCGCGAGCGCGGCATCACCATCTCGACCGCCCACGTCGAATATGAAACCGAAGCGCGTCACTATGCGCATGTCGATTGCCCGGGTCACGCCGACTATGTGAAGAACATGATCACCGGCGCCGCGCAGATGGATGGTGGCATCCTGGTCGTGTCGGCCGCCGACGGCCCCATGCCGCAGACCCGCGAGCACATCTTGCTCGCCCGTCAGGTCGGTGTTCCGGCTCTCGTCGTTTTCATGAACAAGGTCGATCAGGTCGACGATGAGGAGTTGCTCGAGCTCGTTGAGCTCGAAATCCGCGAACTGCTTTCGTCCTATGATTTCCCTGGCGACGACATTCCGATCATCAAGGGTTCGGCACTGGCCGCGCTGGAAGACAGCAATGAGACGATTGGCGAAAAGGCGATCCTCGAGCTGATGGCCGCCGTCGACAGCTATATCCCGCAGCCGGAGCGTCCGCTCGACAAGCCGTTCCTGATGCCGATCGAGGACGTGTTCTCGATCTCGGGCCGCGGCACGGTCGTCACCGGCCGCGTCGAAACCGGCATCGTCAAGGTTGGCGAGGAAGTCGAGATCGTCGGCATCACGGATACCAAGAAGACCGTGGTCACCGGCGTCGAGATGTTCCGCAAGCTGCTCGATCAGGGCCAGGCGGGTGACAATATTGGCGCGCTGATCCGCGGGGTCGGCCGTGACGAAGTGGAGCGTGGCCAGGTTCTGGCCAAGCCCGGCTCGATCACGCCGCACACCGATTTCAAGGCCGAGGTCTATGTCCTCTCCAAAGACGAAGGTGGCCGTCACACGCCGTTCTTCGCCAATTACCGTCCGCAATTCTACTTCCGCACGACCGACGTGACGGGTGAAGTGGTGCTGCCGGAAGGGACCGAGATGGTCATGCCCGGGGATAATGTGAATCTGGGCGTGAAGCTGATTGCCCCGATCGCGATGGATCAAGGCCTGCGCTTCGCGATCCGAGAAGGCGGCCGGACTGTCGGCGCAGGGGTTGTCGCCGAGATCACGAAGTAATATAGGGCGCGCAGCCGCTCGAATCCTGCGGGATTCGGGCGGCTCACGCTTTCAAGGTTTATTCGCCCGCACCGGGGCCTTCGGCTCCGGTAACGGCTTTGGTTAAATGTCCCCTCGGGGATTGGCTCTTTCGCATCGGTAGCTCTTATGGAAACGCAGAATATCCGGATTCGCCTGAAGGCGTTCGATCATCGTGTGCTCGATCAGGCCACTGGCGACATTGCTGATACGGCACGTCGCACCGGAGCACTTATTCGCGGTCCCATTCCGCTGCCGACGCGTATCGAGAAGTTCACCGTCAACCGCTCGCCGCACGTCGACAAGAAGTCGCGCGAGCAGTTCGAGGTGCGCACATATAAAAGGCTGCTGGACATTGTGCAGCCGACGCCGCAGACGGTCGATGCGCTGATGAAGCTCGATCTGGCCGCCGGCGTTGACGTCGAGATCAAGCTGGCCTGAGGCCGGCACGAAATAGGGATACCGCACGGCTTGCCGTGGTCTGCGTCCCCCGCATCTCCGGTTTCGGCCGGGGAATAGCCCAAGCGGGGCACGCATCTTTTCTGGGCTGAACATGCCCGCGGAATGGTCCGCGGGCCTCTGTCATAAGGAGTTTGGTCATGCGCACTGGCGTGATCGCGAAGAAAATGGGGATGACCCGATTGTTCCAGGAAGACGGCCGTCACGTGCCCGTCACCGTCCTGGTGCTCGACAATGTTCAGGTGATTGCGCGCCGTGAAAGCGATCGCGACGGCTATGTCGCGCTTCAGCTCGGTGCCGGCACCGCCAAGGCGAAGAACCTCACCAAGCCGGAACGCGGCCATTTCGGTAAGGCCGAAGTCGAGCCCAAGGCCCGCATTGCCGAATTCGTGGTGGCGGAAGATGCCCTGCTCGATGTCGGCTCCGAGCTGACGGCCGACCATTTCGTGGCAGGCCAGCTGGTCGATATCCAGGGCTGCACCCAGGGCAAGGGCTTTGCCGGCGGTATGAAGCGCTGGGGCTTTGGCGGTATGCGTGCAACGCACGGCGTTTCCGTCTCGCACCGTGCGCTCGGATCGACCGGCCAGCGCCAGGATCCGGGCCGCGTCTTCAAGAACAAGAAGATGGCCGGCCATATGGGCGCCCGCAATCGCACGCAGCAGAATCTGGAAGTGGTCCGCACCGATGCGACCCGCGGCCTGATCTTCGTCAAGGGATCGGTTCCCGGCCACAAGGGTGGCTGGCTGCTGGTCAAGGACGCCGTCAAGGTGAAGCGTCCCGATGAGGCGCCTTATCCTGCCGGCATCCGCGCGATCGCAGGCGAGATCGAGCATGAGGAAGCGCCGGCCGGCATGATCGAGGCCGCTGCCGAGCACGAGATTGCGCCGCTGCCGGGCGCCGAGGAAGTGGCCGCCGGCGTCGCCGAGGCCGATGCCCATGCGGCCGAGAATGACGCGGCCGAAGCCGCTGCAGTGGCTGACGCCCAGGCTCCGGCGGAAACGCCCGAGAGCGATGCCGCCGCCGACGAGAGCAAGGAAAGCTGATCATGAAGGTCAAGGTTCAGACCCTGGATGGTGCCGGCAAAGGCAAGGACATAGAGCTCAACGACGAGGTGTTCGGCGTCGAGCCCCGTGCCGACATCCTTCACCGCGTCGTCACTTGGCAGCTCGAGAAGCGCCGCGGCACTGCCCGCGCCGCCCGTGAGCGTTCGGACGTCGCCCGCACCGGCAAGAAGTTCGGCCGGCAGAAGGGTGGCGGCACCGCCCGCCACGGCGATCGCCGCGCCCCGATCTTCGTCGGCGGCGGCAAGGCGCATGGACCTCGTGTTCGCGACTTCAATCCGTCGCTCAACAAGAAGGTCCGCGCACTCGGTCTCCGCATGGCTCTTTCCGCCAAGGCCCGCGATGGCCAGCTGGTGGTCATGGAGAATCTCGACATCAGCGAAGCCAAGACCAAGAGCCTGAAGGCGCAGCTCGGCAAGCTGGGCTTCGGCAAGACGGCGCTGGTGATCGACGGCGATGCGCTCAACGTTGGTTTTGCCCAGGCCTCGTCGAATCTCCGCGAGGTCAATCTGCTCCCGGCGGTCGGCGCCAATGTATACGATATCTTGAAGCATGAGACTCTGGTGCTGACCCGCGCCGCGGTCGAGAAGCTGGAGGCGCGGTTCAATGGCTAAGAAGCCTGCCAAAGCGGCGGTCGACATCAATCATTATGATGTCGTGCTCGCTCCCCACATCACCGAGAAGGCGACCCTGCTGTCCGAGCAGAATGCGGTCGTCTTCAAGGTAGCCACTGATGCCACGAAGCCGCAGATCAAGGCGGCCGTCGAGGCTCTTTTCGGCGTCAATGTGATGGGCGTCAACACCATCACCCAGAAGGGCAAGACCAAGCGCTGGAAGGGCCGTCCCTATACGCGCTCGGACATGAAGAAGGCGATCGTGACGCTGGCCGACGGCCAGTCCATCGACGTCACCACCGGTATCTGAGGCTCGATCGATGGCACTCAAGACATATAATCCGACCAGCCCGTCGCAGCGCGGCCTCATCCTTGTCGACAAGTCGGCACTCTGGAAGGGCAAGCCCGTCAAGGCGCTGACCGAAGGCAAGAACAAGACCGGCGGCCGCAACAATAAAGGCCATGTGACGTCGCGCGGTATCGCCGGCGGCCACAAGCAGCGTTACCGCTACATCGATTTCAAGCGTCGCAAATGGGATCAGCCGGCCACTGTCGAGCGGCTCGAATATGACCCCAACCGCACCGCGTTCATCGCTCTGGTGCGTTATGAGGATGGCGAGCAGGCCTATGTGATCGCGCCGCAGCGGCTTGCCCCCGGCGATACGATCGTTGCCGGCAAGAAAGTCGACGTGAAACCGGGGAATGCCATGGAATTGGGCTCCGTCCCGGTCGGCACCATCGTCCACAATGTGGAGATGAAGCCGGGCAAGGGCGGCCAGATCGCCCGCTCCGCCGGCACGTATGTCCAGGTCGTCGGTCGTGATCGGGGCATGGTCATCGTCCGTCTGAATTCGGGCGAGCAGCGTTATATCCGCTCCGATTGCATGGCGACGGTGGGCGCCGTCTCCAATCCGGACAATCAGAACCAGAATTTCGGCAAGGCCGGCCGCACCCGCTGGATGGGCCGTCGTCCGCTGACCCGGGGCGTCGCCAAGAACCCGGTCGATCACCCGCACGGCGGCGGCGAAGGCCGCACATCGGGCGGCCGTCACCCGGTCACGCCCTGGGGCAAGCCCACCAAGGGCGCCCGTACCCGTTCGAACAAGGCGACGGACAAGATGATCATCCGTTCGCGTCACGCAAAGAAGAAGAGGTAGATATGGCCCGCTCCGTCTGGAAAGGCCCGTTCGTCGAGCTGTCGCTGCTGAAGAAGGCGGAGACTGCGCAGGAAGCCGGTACCCGCGCCCCGATCAAGACCTGGTCGCGCCGCTCCACGATCCTGCCGCAGTTCGTCGGCCTGACTTTCAACGTCTATAATGGCCGCAAATTCGTTCCGGTCTCGGTGAACGAGGACATGGTTGGCATGAAGCTCGGCGAATTCGCGCCGACCCGCTTCTTCCCCGGCCACGCGTCCGACAAGAAGGGCAAGAGGTAAGCCATGGGCAAGCAGAAGAGCCCCCGCAAGGTTGCCGACAATGAAGCTTTGTCGGTCGGAACCCAGATTCGCGGTTCGGCGCGCAAGCTGAACCTCGTTGCGGGTCTGATCCGCGGCCGCAAGGCCGAAGATGCGCTCAACATCCTCTCCTTCTCCAGCAAGGCGATGGCGGTGGACGTGCGCAAGGTCCTCGCGTCGGCGATCGCCAATGCCGAGAACAATCACAATCTCGACGTGGACTCGCTGGTGGTTGCGGAAGCAAGCGTCGGCAAGAGCATCTCGATGAAGCGCTGGACCCCGCGTGCCCGTGGCCGCTCCAGCCGGATCGTCAAACCGTTCAGCCGGGTACGCATCGTCGTCCGCGAGCAGCAGGAAGCAGAATAATGGGTCAGAAATCCAACCCGATCGGCATGCGGTTGCAGATCAACCGCACCTGGGACAGCCGCTGGTTCGCCGAAGGCGCCGACTATGGACGGCTGCTCCTCGAGGACCTGAAAATCCGCGCCTTCATCATGAAGGCGATCCCGCAGGCTGCCATATCCAAGGTGGTGATCGAGCGTCCGGCCAAGCTGTGCCGTGTTTCGGTCTATGCGGCGCGGCCCGGGGTGATCATAGGCAAGAAGGGCGCAGACATCGAAAAGCTGCGCAAGCAGCTTAGCGCGATGACGTCCAGCGACGTCTCGCTCAATATCGTCGAGATCCGCAAGCCCGAGATCGACGCGAAGCTGGTCGCCCAATCGGTCGCCGATCAGCTCGAGCGCCGTATCGCCTTCCGCCGCGCCATGAAGCGAGCCGTCCAATCGGCTCTTCGTCTTGGCGCGGAAGGCATCAGGATCACTTGCGGCGGCCGTCTCGGCGGTGCCGAGATCGCGCGGACGGAATGGTATCGCGAAGGCCGCGTGCCGCTCCATACGCTCCGTGCGAATGTCGATTATGCTGAAGCGACCGCCCACACCGCTTATGGGGTGTGCGGCGTCAAAGTCTGGATCTTCAAGGGTGAAATTCTCGGCCACGACCCGCTGGCCCAGGACAAGCTCATGATGGAAGCGCAAACCTCGGGTGTCCGGCCGGCCAGGTGAAGCGATAGCTTCAGCTGACCGCCTGATCGACCGACAATCGGTGTCAGAAGGCGAATTTAAATGCTGCAACCCAAACGGACCAAGTTCCGCAAGGCCTTCAAAGGCCGCATTTCGGGCAACGCCAAGGGCGGCACCGATCTGAACTTCGGTGCCTTCGGCCTGAAGGCGATGGAGCCCGAACGGATCACCGCGCGCCAGATCGAGGCCGCGCGCCGTGCCATCACCCGCCATATCCGCCGTCAGGGCCGGTTGTGGATCCGCATCTTCCCGGATGTGCCGGTGTCGAAGAAGCCCGCCGAAGTCCGCCAGGGCAAGGGCAAGGGCTCGCCCGAATATTGGGCGGCGCGGGTGAAGCCCGGCCGCATCCTGTTCGAGCTGGACGGCGTTCCCGGCCCGCTCGCCCGCGTCGCTTTCGAGCGTGCTGCGGAGAAGCTGCCGATCAAGACCAAGGTGGTTGCCCGTCTTGGCGAATCCGTGATGGACGAAGAGTGAAGCAAATGGCCAAGATCGACGATCTCAAGACCAAGACTGACGACCAGCTTTCCGAAAGCTTGGGCGAGCTGAAGCGCGAGCAGTTCAACCTGCGCTTCCAGGCGGCGACCAACCAGTTGGAAAAGCCGTCTCGGATCCGTGAGGTGCGCCGCACGATCGCCCAGATCAAGACGCTTCAGGCCGAACGCGCGCGCCGCGTCCAGGCCGAGGCATAAGGAGTAGACATGCCCAAGCGCATTCTGACCGGGACCATCGTGTCCGACAAGACCGACAAGACCGTGGTGGTGAAGGTCGAGCGGCGGGTGAAGCACCCGCTCTACGGCAAGATCATAAAGCGGTCGAAAAAATATCATGCCCATGACGAGGGCAATGAGTTTCGCGAAGGCGAGACCGTGCGCATCGAGGAGACGCGCCCGATCTCGAAACTGAAGACCTGGAAGGTCGTGGAGCGGGTCGACACCCATGCCACGCCGGCCAAGGCGGATGTGGCCTGATTCATCGGGCCTGGTTTCGGGCCTGAATTTGTAAGCTGATCGCCGGACCGGTTCCGGTTGAAGTGAGAGAAGGAATGGATCGATGATCCAGATGCAGTCTAACCTTGAGGTTGCCGACAATAGCGGCGCCAAGCGCGTCCAGTGCATCAAGGTGCTCGGCGGGTCTAAGCGCCGGTTTGCGGGCGTGGGCGATATCATCGTCGTTTCCGTGAAGGAGGCGGCGCCACGCGGCCGCGTGAAGAAGGGTGACGTCCACAAGGCGGTCATCGTCCGCACCGCCAAGGACATCCATCGTCCGGACGGTTCGACCATCCGCTTCGATTCCAACGCCGCGGTGCTCGTCAACAACAATGCCGAGCCGATCGGCACCCGCATCTTCGGTCCGGTTGTCCGCGAGCTGCGCGCGAAGAAGCATATGAAGATCATCAGCCTTGCGCCGGAGGTTTTGTAATGGCCGCCGCTAAGATCAAGAAAGGCGACAAGGTCGTCGTCCTGTCCGGCAAGGACAAGGGCAAGCATGGCGAAGTCACGAAGAGCCTGCCTCGCGAGGGCAAGGTGATCGTGTCCGGCGTCAATATCATCACCCGTCACAGGAAGCCGAGCCAGTCCAATCCCCAGGGTGGACTGGAGCGGACGGAAGCGCCGCTGCACATTTCCAAAGTGGCGATCGAGGATCCCAAGACCGGCAAGGCGACACGTGTCCGCTTCGAGGTCCGGGATGGTAACAAGGTCCGCATCGCAGCGCGGTCCGGGGAGTTGATCGATGGCTGAAGCAAAGAAGGACGGCTACAAGCCTCGCCTGAAGCAGGATTATGAGGATCGCATCATCAAGGCGATGACGGACCGGTTCGGCTACAAGAACGGGCTGGAAGTTCCGCGTATCGAGAAGATCGTGATCAACATGGGCGTCGGCGAGGCGACCCAGGACAAGAAGAAGGTCGACATCGCGGCTGCCGAGATGGAGCTGATTGCCGGCCAGAAACCTGTCATCACCAAGGCAAAGAAGTCGATCGCCCAGTTCAAGCTGCGCGAAGGCATGCCGATTGGCGTAAAGGTCACCTTGCGTCGGGAACGGATGTACGAATTCCTGGACCGACTGGTCACGATCGCGCTGCCGCGCGTCCGCGACTTTCGCGGCCTGAATCCACGCTCGTTCGACGGGCGGGGCAATTACGCGATGGGTCTCAAGGAACAGATCATTTTCCCTGAGATCAACTATGACCGCATCGAAAAGGTGCGCGGCATGGACGTCATCATCACCACCACCGCGAAGACGGATGAGGAAGCGCGCGAATTGCTGCGTCTCTTCAATTTCCCCTTCCCGGCGGAAGAGGAACAGAAGCAGGCGGCCTGAGGCCGACTGCGCTTAGACAAGAGGAAGAGAACTTAAGTCATGGCGAAACTGAGTTCGATCAATAAGAATGAGCGTCGCAAGCGGCTGGTGAAGAAATATGCCGGCCAATATGCGAAGCTGAAGGCGATCGCGGACGACGAGTCCAGGGACGATACCGAGCGTCTGATCGCGCGGCTGAAGATGGCCGAGATTCCGCGCAATGCGAACCCGACCCGGGTCCGCAACCGCTGCGAGATAACCGGGCGTTCGCGCGCTTATTATCGCAAATTCCGTCTCTCGAGGATCATGCTCCGCGATCTGGCCAACAAGGGCCTGATCCCCGGTGTGACCAAGTCGAGCTGGTAAGGGTAGAGCAGATGCCATTGACCGATCCTTTGGGTGATATGCTCACCCGCATCCGCAACGGCCAGCAGGCCCGCAAGGACAGCGTGGTTTCGCCCGCGTCCAAGCTGCGCGTGCGCGTCCTCGACGTGCTCCAGCGCGAAGGCTATATCCGCGGCTATACGGAAGAAGATCTGGGGCCCGCCAAGGGGCTTCGGATCGAGCTCAAATATTTCGAGGGCCAGCCTGCGATCCAGCACCTGTCCCGGATTTCTAAGCCTGGTCGTCGCGTCTATTCGGGAAGCCAGGAGCTGCCCCGGGTCCGCAACGGCCTCGGCATTACCATCGTTTCGACGCCACGTGGTGTTCTGTCCGACGCGGAAGCGCGCGACCAGAATGTCGGCGGCGAGGTGCTGGCGGAGGTGTTCTGATGAGCCGTATTGGAAAAGTCCCGGTTGCCCTTCCGGCCAGCGTGACCGCATCGATCGAAGGATCCGTGCTGTCGGTGAAGGGACCCAAGGGCACGCTCTCCATGGCAATGATGGACGACATCAGCTATGGCATCGAAGACGATCGTATCGTCGTCAAGCCGGCGAACGGGACGAAGCGCGCACGTTCTTTCTGGGGCATGCATCGGACCCTGGTTCAGAATCTCGTGACCGGCGTGACCGAAGGTTTCACCAAGGTCCTCGAGATTACCGGGGTCGGCTACCGCGCTGCCGTCCAGGGCAAGAATTTGCGCCTGCAGCTCGGCTATAGTCACGACGTCAATATTCCGGTGCCGGAAGGCCTGGAAGTCAAGACGCCGGATCAGACGACGGTCGAGATTTCCGGCAACGACCGGCAGCGCGTCGGCCAATTGGCCGCCGAGATCCGCCGTTGGCGCAAGCCGGAGCCCTATAAGGGCAAGGGCATCAAATATCGCGGTGAGTTCATCTTCCGCAAAGAAGGCAAGAAGAAGTAAGCCATGGCCAAACTTTCCCTTTTCGAGCGGCGTCGTCAGCGCGTCCGCACTTCGCTTCGCAAGCGCGGCGGCTCGCGGCCGCGGCTTTCGATCCATCGGTCGGGCCGGCACATCTATGCCCAGATCATCAAGGACGATGAAGGTCGTACCGTTGCGGCCGCGTCCACGCTGGACAAGGAAGTGCGCGGCAAGACCGGGGCAACGACGAATGGCGCCCAGGACGTGGGCCGCCGCATCGCCGAGCGTGCCAAGGCGGCCGGCGTCACCCAGGTAATATTCGACCGTGGCGGCTTCCTGTTCCACGGCCGCGTCAAGGCGCTCGCGGATGCGGCGCGCGAAGGCGGATTGGAGTTCTAAATATGGCCGACCAGAAGAACACGTCCGGCGAGGCTGATAACGCCCAGACCGAAGAGGCCGTGGCGACCGCCGCGCCCGAGGCCGCGCCCGAAGCGCCTGCCGAGCAGCAAGCTGCTCCCGCCGAAGATGCTCCTGCGCCAGTCGAGGAAGCCGCAGCTCCGGCTGAAACTCCCAATGAAGCTGCCGCTCCCGAGCCCGCTGCCGATACTCCGGCCGCTGCCGAGGACGTGGCTGCGGCTCCAGCCGCGGCTGCTGAAGCAAGCAGCGAAGCCGAACCCGTCGAAGCGCGCCCTGAGGGCCGCCGTGATCGCGGTCCGCGCGGCGGACGCGGTGGCGGCGGGGGGCGCGACAATCGCGGCGGCCGTGGCCGTCGCGACGATCGTCGCGGCAATCGCGACGACGATGGCGGCGAGGAACTGGTCGAGAAGCTGGTTCATATCAACCGCGTCTCCAAGACCGTGAAGGGTGGCAAGCGCTTCGGCTTTGCGGCCTTGGTCGTTGTCGGCGACGGCAAGGGCAGGGCTGGCTTCGGCAAGGGCAAGGCCCGCGAGGTTCCGGAGGCGATCACCAAAGCGACGGCGGCCGCCAAGCGGGCGATGGTCCGCGTGCCGCTGCGCGAAGGCCGCACGCTTCACCATGACGGGATGGGTCATTTCGGCGCCGGTCGCGTCTATGTCCGTACCGCTCCGGCGGGAACCGGCATCATTGCCGGCGGCCCTATGCGCGCCGTGTTCGAAAGCCTTGGCGTCGCCGACGTGGTGACCAAGTCGGTCGGCACGTCCAACCCGTACAACATGATCCGGGCGACGTTCGAGGCGCTTGGCGAGCAGACCAGCCCCAAGTCGGTTGCGCAGCGTCGCGGCAAGAAGATTGCCGATCTGATGCGGCGCGGCGGCGCCGGCGAAGCTGAGGCCAAGGCCGATGCTGAAGCGGTCGTGGAGTAAGAGACATGGCGAAGATCAAGATCACCCAGACCGGATCGCCGATCCGCCGCGCGCCGGATCAGCGCAAGACGCTGATTGGCCTCGGCCTGAACAAGATGCACCGCACCGTGGAGCTCGAGGATAGCCCCGAGGTTCGCGGCATGATCAAGCGCGTGCATCACATGGTGTCGGTGGCGGAATAAGCCCGTTCCCGACGGCGCGACAAAAGCGAAAGCGAGTGCAACGAATATGAAACTCAACGATCTCCGCGACAATCAAGGTGCCCGCAAATCCCGCGTTCGCGTGGGTCGTGGCATCGGTTCCGGCCTCGGCAAGACTGCCGGCCGCGGCCAGAAGGGCCAGACCAGCCGTTCGGGCGTGTCCATCTTCGGTTTCGAAGGCGGTCAGATGCCGCTCCACATGCGAATTCCGAAGCGCGGCTTCAACAATGTGTTCGCCAAGGATTATGCTGAGGTCAATCTCGGCGCGGTCCAAAAGGCGGTGGATGCCGGCAAGCTGAAGACGGACGGCACGATCGACCACGCAGCCTTGAAGGCGGCAGGCCTCGCGCGCGGCGGCAAGGACGGCGTTCGCCTGCTCGGCAAGGGAACGATCAGCGGGAAGCTCGCTTTCCGCGTGGCCGGTGCGTCGGCCGGTGCCCGCAAGGCCGTGGAAGCGGCCGGCGGCGCGATCGAACTGATCGAAGTCGTTCCGGCTGCCGAGAAGGCCGCCGCCAAGAAGGGCATCGCCAAGGCGGCGAGGAAAGACGGCAAGGCCGCAAAGAAGGACAGTGCCAAGGCGGCAAAGACGGAAGACTGATCGGTCTTCGCCGGGTGAGGGTTTTGATCCTAGAGGCTGACAAGCCGCGACTGGTCACTATATGAGGCGGCGGGGGTAAGCTTTCCGCCGCCTCGCATCTTTTTCGGGATCGAACGAACATGGCATCCGCAGCCGAACAGATGGCAAGCAATTTCAGCTTCGGCAATTTTGCCAAAGCTGCCGATCTCAAGAAGCGGCTCTGGTTCACGCTCGGGGCCCTGATCATCTTCCGGCTGCTGAGTTTCGTGCCTCTGCCCGGCATCGATCCGCGCGCGCTCAACACCCTGTTCGACACGACCCGGGGCGGCGTGCTCGATTTCTTCAACATGTTCTCGGGCGGCAGCCTCGAGCGGATGAGTCTGATCGCCTTGGGCGTGATGCCCTACATCACCGCCTCGATCGTCGTGCAGCTGGCCACTGCAATGTCTCCGACGCTCGCGCAGCTCAAGAAAGAGGGCGAGAGCGGGCGCAAGAAGATCAACCAATATACGCGCTATGGCACGGTGTTCCTGTGCGCCATCCAGGGCTATTTCATCGCGGTCGGCCTGGAAGGCTGGGGCCAGGGGGCAAGCGGATCGGCGGTGATCGATCCGGGCATGATGTTCCGCATCACCACCGTTATCAGCCTGGTCGGCGGGACCATGTTCCTGATGTGGCTGGGCGAGCAGATCACCAGCCGGGGCATCGGCAATGGCGTGTCGCTGATCATCATGGCCGGGATCGTCGCGCAGCTGCCCACCGCACTGGCGCAAGCATTCGAAGGCGGCCGCACCGGCACCTTGTCGCCGCTCATCATCATGGGCGTGCTCGGGCTTGCGGCGGTCCTGATCCTGTTCATCTGCTTCATGGAGCGGGCCCAGCGGCGTGTGCTGATCCAATATCCCAAGCGCCAAACGGCTCGCGGCCAGATGCAGGCGGAGCGTTCGCATTTGCCGCTCAAGATCAACACGGCAGGGGTGATCCCGCCGATCTTCGCATCGTCCCTGCTGCTGATGCCGCTGACCATCGCGCAGTTCGCGGGCAATCGCACCGAGGGCGAAAGCGCGTGGGGCGATGCCCTGATCACGGTGACGACCGCGCTCCAGCATGGTGCGCCGCTTTACATGGCGCTCTATGCCGCGGGCATCATCTTCTTCTGCTTCTATTATACCGCGGTCGTCTTCAATCCCGAGGAAACGGCGGAGAATCTGAAGCGCTATGGAGGCTTCATTCCCGGCATCCGTCCGGGTAAGCGCACCGAGGAATATCTCGATTATGTGCTGACCCGGATCACCGTGGTCGGCGCCGCCTACCTGACCCTGATCTGCCTCGTGCCGGAATTCCTGATCGCGCGCGCCGGCATTCCATTCTATCTGGGCGGTACCAGCTTGCTGATCGTCGTCAACGTCACGATGGACACGGTAACCCAGATCCAGAGCCATCTCATCGCCCACCAATATGGCGATCTCATCAAGAAGGCCAAACTGAAGGGCGGTGGCCGCCGCTGACGGTGGCACTTTTGGGGGACAGGGACATGAACATCATCCTGCTCGGACCGCCGGGGGCTGGAAAGGGTACGCAGGCAAGCAGGCTCGAGCGCGATCGTGGAATGGTGCAGCTGTCGACGGGCGACATGTTGCGTGCCGCCGTCGCCGCCAGATCGCCCGTAGGTCTTCAAGCCAAGGCGGTGATGGATGCCGGCGATCTGGTGTCGGACGAGATAGTGACGGGCATATTGTCCGATCGCCTCGACCAGAACGACGTCGCCAAAGGCTTTATCCTGGACGGCTATCCCCGGACCAGAGCGCAGGCGGAGTCGCTGGACCGTCTGCTGGCGGAAAAGGGCATGAAGCTCGACCAGGTGATCGAGATCGTCGTCGACGAAGAAAAGTTGGTCGACCGGATCACCGGCCGTTTCTCCTGCGCCAGCTGCGGCGAAGGCTATCATGACCGTTACAAGCTCCCCAAGACCGAGGGCGTTTGCGAGATTTGCGGCTCCACCAATTTTAAACGCCGGCCCGACGACAATGAGGAGACGGTTCGCAACCGCCTGGTCGAATATCGTGCCAAGACGGCGCCGATCCTTCCTCATTATGAGGCGAAGGATCTGGTCAGCCGTGTCGACGGGATGGCGCCGATTGCCGAGGTGGAAGCGGCGATAGAGGCCATTCTCGACCGGCAAGATTGACGCTTTTCGGAGCTTGGCGCATCCTCTGAAGCGTGGGCGACGAGGAGGCTAGCCATGAAGACCGGAGCCAAGGTGGCCGTCATGGTCGCGCTCAGCGTCGCCGCTCCCGCCCAAGCCGAAGTGAAGGCAGCGACGACCGTCGGCTTCGAGCTTGAATCCAAAATCGTCGTCGCTGCCACGCCAGGCGAAGCCTATGCCATGCTGGGCCGGATTGGCGACTGGTGGAATCCGGCGCACAGCTATTCGGGCGAGGGCGCCAATCTCCACCTCGACCTGAAAGCAGGCGGCTGCTTTTGCGAGACCTTGCAGGGCGGCGGCAGCGTCGAGCATATGCGGGTCGTGTTCGTACAGCCGGGTTCGGTGCTGCGCCTTCAGGGTGGACTCGGGCCGCTGCAGACGGAAGGCGCGACAGGAACGCTCACCTGGTCCCTGAAGCCGGCCATTGACGGAACGGAGATCGTCCAGACATATGTATTCGGCGGGTATGTCCGCGGCGGCGCCGACAAGATTGCGCCGATTGTGGACCAGGTCATGGCCGAACAGTTGGATCGGTTGCGCGCCAAGCTCAATCGGGTCCGCTGACGCTTCCGATCCGCCTTCAGCGGTCATGCCAGCGATTTGTCCTTGGCTGAGAAAACAAAGGCGATAGCCACCACGAGCATCATGACAGGATAGGGATGGTATAGGGACCCTTCGTAGAGCGACATAGTTGCTAGCCCGGCCGCAGCCAAAAAGGCCGGGATCGCCTGCGGGCTCCCATCTTGCGCGCGCTTCACGAAATGCCAGCCGAGATAGGCCGTGAGGGCGAGGAAGCAGGCGGCGCCGAGCATGCCCCACTGAATCAGTAATTGCAGAAAGATGTTATGCGGATGATTGAATTGGTCCCAGCCCGGCACCGCATGCCCATATTGACTTTCACCATAGCCGAACAATGGCCTGTCCCAAATAGCGCGAGCACTTTCCTGCCACTGGGTGAGCCTGCCGGTCGCCAGTTTGTCGGCGCCGGTCACCGCAGTCGATCTGGAGATGCGAAACAGGCCGTAGAATGGATGAGGCGGCTGGTGAGCCAGCGAAAGCAAACCGCCGGCCGTGTAGCTTGCGACCAAAGCGCCGATGGCGGCCCAATTGCGCATCGGCCGCAATAGGATCCATCCCGTCCCGAAAGCGACAAAGACGGCAAGAAGTGAGCCTCTCGTTCCCGACCAGAAGGACAATGCGAGAAGCAATGTGGCCGCGACGATTGCTGCCCAATAATAGAAGCGGTTGTTCGTGATCGCGGCAAGCCCGAGCGAGGCGCCGGCCCCCACGATCGAATAGAATGCAACTTGGCGAATATGAGTCACGCCGAGACCGAACCCCTTCCAGTTGAAGAGTTGCTCGTCAGGGATGGCAAGCACGAGGGCAATGACTGCGAGCATATACAACAGGGTGCCTCCGACGACGGACGGCCACACGAAGGGCCGAAGCTGCGACCATCGGGTTTCGAATAAGTCGCAGAGGCTGAACCCGAAAAGGAGGTGGATTGCCCATGCATAGGTGCGGACGGTGGCCGCTGCTCTGTCCTGGGCGACGAAGATCGTCGTCAGGAGTGCGATGGCGATCAGTATGGCAAGAACGATTCGGACCCAGACAGGCATTCTTCGAAACGAGGAAGCGAGCCGCAAGCCGGTCATTAGCGCGAAGAAGATTACGATCATTTCGATGATCGTAATCGGGAGTGAAAGCGAGCGCAGGATCGCTTGGAGAAGGGAGTTGTTACCCCACGGATCCCAGGTGACGGAGGCGAAGATGAAAGGCGCCAAAGGTAGAAGAAGCCAAACCCAGCGATCCAACCAAGCCAAGGCATGAGTGCTGTCGCCCGTCGGTCCTGCAGGTTGAGGAGAGCCTGTTTCCGTCATGAGCGTCCTTTGCTTTGGGCATGATCTTGCGGTCTTGTGATCGACGGATGTTGCTATGAAGGCATCTGGCATCCGCAGATGCCCAAATATGATTAACGTTCGGTAACCATGGTGGTTTGATCTGCTTAACGGGAACCGGGTGCATCTTCGGGTCATGCGACGCGCAACGTCACAGCCATGTAACAGCAAGGGTGCGATACATTCGCCACGATACATTTGTCGTTAAGTCGGAATGCGGCAGCCGGCTGTCGACGATGAAGGATGTTCCCATTTTGCGTAATTGTCTCATCCTCTTCCTGCTCGCGACGACGGCGCAGGGTCCGCTCTATGCACAAGAAGCTCCGGCACTATCGGAATGGCGGACTGCGGATACGGCGCAAGCGCCACCGCAGGATGATGGGCCTGCGGCTGCTTCAGATCCGGCCAGCGGCGAACCCGAGGAGGACTATGGCGAGGAGGAGGAGGGCGAGGAGATTGTCGTCACCGGACAGCGTCTTCGCGGCGCCGTCATCGGTGATATCGAACCGGAAGTGTCGCTCGATCGCCGCGATATACGTGCCTATGGCGCCGGCAGCCTTGCTGAACTGCTCGATGCGCTGGCGCCGCAAACCCGTAGCGGCCGCGGGAGGGGCGGGGAACGTCCTGTGCTTCTCGTCAACGGCCGGCGCATTTCCGGCTTCTCCGAAATTCGTGGCATTCCGCCCGAAGCGATCGAAAGGGTCGACATCCTGCCGGAAGAGGTGGCGCTGAAATATGGCTATCGGGCCGATCAGCGGGTCGTCAATTTCGTGTTGCGCCGCCGCTTCCGTGCGATCACCGCCGAAGCGGAGGGCGGCCTGGCGACAGGCGGCGGGCGCGACAGCCAGGAAGCCGAAATCAACATCCTGCGGCTGAACCGAAATGGACGCTGGAGCGTCGAATTCGACTATGAGCGCGACTCAGCTTTGTTCGAAAGCGAACGCAATATCATCGCCGACGATCCGCCGGGCACGCCGGATACGCGTGCCTATCGCAGCCTATTGCCCCTGGCGGAGGAAGCGTCCGTGAACGCTACGCTCAATCGGACCATTTTCGGCAATGTGTCGGCAACGCTCAATGGCGAATTCCAATCCAATTCAACGACGAGCTTCCTCGGCCTGGCCGACATCGGGGGCGACAGGCCTCTGGTGCGCGATACCAACGTCATGACCTATCATCTCGGTCTCGCACTGAACGGCGATCTCGCTTCGTGGCGCTGGTCGGCGACGGGCAATTATGACCGGTCGGAAAGCGACAGTCTGACCGACACAGACAGTTCCGGCGATCGGGCGCAAAGCTGGAGCCAGACCGCCGAAGCCGAACTGGTCGCGAACGGATCCTTGTTCGATCTGCCCGCCGGCGCGGTGTCGGCGACGATTCGCGCCGGTGGCGAAACGCGCGGGCTGCGCAGCGCGGCGCGGCGCGCGGAAATCTTCCAGCAACGATCGCTGTCGCGCGATCAAGCCAATATGCAGGCCAACCTGGACCTTCCGATCGCCAAGCGCCGCAATGGCGTCCTGGCCGCGATTGGCGATCTTTCCGCCAACCTCAATCTGGAAGTGGAGGAACTCTCCGACTTCGGGACGCTGCGGACCCTGGGGGGTGGCTTCAACTGGTCGCCGTTCAAGCCGTTGGACATCATCCTGTCGGTGACGGATGAGGAAGGCGCGCCGAGCATGCAGCAGCTTGGCGATCCGACGGTGCTGACGCCCAATGTGCGGGTGTTCGATTTTATCCGCGGACAAACGGTCGACATCGACCGGATCGACGGCGGCAATCCGGCCCTTCGTGCCGACAATCGGCGTGTGTTCAAAGCCGGGCTGACACTGAAGCCGTTCGACGAAACGGATCTGTCGATCACCGCCAATTATACGAACAGCCGCATCCGCAATCCGATCGCTTCTTTTCCGACCGCAACGCCTGAAATCGAAGCGGCTTTTCCGGACCGCTTCGCGCGGGATGCGTCGGGCGGGCTGGTCAGTATCGACAGCCGTCCGGTCAATTTCCAGAGATCGGCCAGGCGAGAGCTTCGTTGGGGTCTTAATTTTTCCCAGCCGATCGGGCCCGAGCGGCGTGCCGGCGGTCAGAGCGGGCGAGGCGGCTGGCGCGGGCGAAGTCAGCCTGCGGACGGCGCGTCGACGACGGCGACATCCGACAATCCAAGCTCCCTGCCTTCTGACGCGCGCGAAGCGCAGCGTGGCGCAGGCGGCGGAGGGCGCGGTCGAGGCGGGTTCGGTCGCGGAGGGCGCGGTCAGGGAGGGCGGCTGCAATTCTCGCTCTATCACAATATAAGATTGGTGGACCGTATCCTGATACGCGAGGGTGTTCCGGAACTCGATCTCCTGGGCGGCTCGGCTGTCGGTAGCCGAGGCGGCCAGCCCCGGCATGAGATCGAGGCCCAGGCCGGCATCTACAAGAACGGCTTCGGCGCGCGCCTCACCGGCAATTGGCAAAGCGGCACCAAAGTGAATGGCGGGATCGGCGGCGCACCAGGTGCGGAAGATCTATTCTTTTCCGATATCGCGACACTCAACGTGCGTCTGTTCGCCGATCTCGGTCAGCAACGTTCCTTGATACGGGCGCATCGCTGGCTGAGAGGAGCGCGTGTCAGCCTGTCGGTGACCAACCTGTTCGACACCCGGATCGACGTGCAGGATCGCAACGGCCTGACTCCGATCGGCTATCAGCCCGACCTGCTCGATCCGCTTGGCCGGTCGGTGCGGCTCAGCATTCGGAAATTGTTCTTCTAGCGCATGCGATCTGCAACATTTGCCCTGCCAGCAACGATCTGGTGAACGAAACGGGGAGCGTATCGTCCGCGATAGGAATGACCCCAAGCAGTATGCGGGTTTGCCACCAATCATATATAGGGCATGCCTGAAGCTGACCAGTCTTGAGCGAACGGATGTCGGAGGTTGCTTGTTTAGGGATAGTCCGCGCGGCAACGAATTGCGACATCGCGAAATGCCTTCAATGACCAAGCGCACTATCAGTGGCGTGGTCTGGCAGACTGGGGGGCGTCTCGTGCAGGCGATGATCGGGCTTCTGGTCGTGGCGATATTGGCGCGACTTCTCACGCCTGCGGAATTCGGCGTGGTCGCGGCAGCCATCGCTGTCGTCAATCTTGGTATCGCCCTCAATGACGGTACCTTCGGCCTGTCGCTGATCCAGCGAAAAAGGATCGGAGCGCGTCAGGTCACTGCATCTTTTGTTCTGGCATTTTGGCTTGGTGTCCTGCTGGCCTTGATCGTGAGCCTAGTGTCTCCGTGGGTTGCGGCTGCGCTGCAACTGCCGACGCTTCAGGCTGTCCTTGTGGTCGCGTCATTCCTTCTTCCGATGGGTGCGCTCGCCTCTGTTGAAACTGCTCTTCTTCAGCGAGCAGGCGAGTTCCGGCAGATATCCACCATCTCGATGGCTAGCCAGATCCTAGGGGGACTAATTTCGATCACACTTGCCATTGGCGGATATGGGCCTTGGGCATTGATCTGGGGTCAGCTGGCGGCGGCCGCTTTCAATGCGGCCCCGATTTCCCTTCTAGCCACCCGTCACCGTGATTGGAAAATCTCGCGAACAGCTTTGGCCGTCGTGGGCCATTCTAGCGGAATCTTCACTCTGTACAAGTTGTTGAGCTGGGGCAGCGGCAATGCCGGTCGACTGGTCGAGCGAACTAAATTCGTGACCGTCACCGGCCAAAAGGCGGTCATATGAAGCCGATAGTTTCCATCGCCATGGCCACCTTTAATGGTGCCCGCTATCTTCAGGCGCAGTTAGAGAGTTTCTCTACGCAAACCCTATTGCCGGATGAGCTCGTGGTCTGCGACGATTGTTCAAGCGATGCCACTGTCGAAATAGTCGAGAGGTTCAAGCTTGCGTCTCCCTTCGAAGTCATCATCCACCGCAACGAGGCCAATCTTGGCTATATTCAGAATTTTGCGAAGGCGCTGTCGCTATGCCGGGGGGACGTGGTCTTCCTGTCGGACCAGGATGATGTCTGGTACGATCAAAAGATCGAGCGTGTGCTTGCCGCTTTCCAAAGTGACCCTGACGCCATGGTTGTCTTGAACGATCAGCTGATAGTGGACGCCGAACTGAATTCCAGCGGTGTGACGAAGGTCGCCAACATGAAGCGGCTTGGTATCCCGCAGAAGGACTTCGTCACCGGATGCTGCTCGGCGCACCGACGGGATTGGCAATCTATCGTGCTTCCGATCCCCGATGGTGCTGTCACTCACGATGCCTGGATTAATGGCATCGCGCAGCGTCTTGCTGCAGCGATCTTGCTGCCGGATGTGCTTCAGCTTTATCGCCGGCATGGCGCGAACGCCTCCGACAACCTCATTAGTTCGGGCAAGCCGGGCTCACCACTTCGAAGGTTTCGGCGCTATCATCCGTATGGTCTGAAGGAAAAATTGGAGCATCTGATTGTTCATAAGGCCGCCATTGTAAAAAGGCTCGGGGAGGCGCGGCTAGACCTGGAGCGCATGGGGTTCGCTCTGGCTGCCGATGACGCGAGGGCCCGTTTGTCCAGGTACCTTTGGCTGCAGAGATTCATCTTGCGCATGCTCTCGGGTGTCAGTCGAATAACCAGGCTGTCGATTTGAGCCAAATCTGCGCCTCCACAGGTTTCAAAGTGATAGGGGGCCTACATAATCAATGCAGAATCGGTTTTATTCAGCTTTGATTACTCCCATCGTTGAACTGAGCATTTCTCCAGGTTGGTTGCGGGCCCGCTTTGCCTCCGCCATAATAGCCTCATGGGGACCGCGATCGATTGTTGGACCGATAGGGGAATCTCGAAATATTACTTCCGTCGGTGTGCTCGCCCTGAATTGGCCGCGCGACCGGTCGAACGAACCAAATATTTAGGACGCTTGCTCCTGACTGATGCTGTAGGTAGGCGACAGTACCAGACTCCGTTGGGAACGCCGCTTAATGGCTGATCCGCAAACTACCCGTCTCCGTATCTGTCTAGCGGCATCGGGAGGGGGGCATCTCCGTCAGATACTCGATCTCGCACCCTTCTGGGAGAGGTACGATCATTATTTCGTAACGGAGCCAACCCCGCTCGCTGAAAGTCTAGCGGCGGACCATCGTGTGCGCACCGTACCCCATTTCGCTTTGGGCCAAGCCAAGGTTCAATCGACAGGCGTCCTCATTGCTTCGGCTGTGCGCAACCTGATCGCCGCCTGGCGACATGCGAGGGAGGAAAGACCGGACTTGGTCATCTCGACCGGCGCCGGCTCGGCTTTCTTCCCGGTGCTTTTCGCCAGATTATTCGGCGCTAAATTCGTCTTGATTGAATCCTTCGCCAGGGTTCATCGCCCCTCCCTATTTGGCCGGTTGGCACGACCTTTCGCGAACAAGGTCGTGGTCCAATCAGCACACCTGCTCGACATGTGGCCCAATTCCGAACTGTGTGATCCGCTGGTCCTGCTTGGGCCCACCAACGAGCACAAAGACGATCTTGGCTTTGTCACCGTCGGGACCGTCATGCCATTCGACCGGCTGGTGAATGCTGTCGCCGCCCTTCCAGAGGGAAGGGGGAGGCCAAGCCATATTGTAGCCCAGGTCGGAGGTGGCGGCGCTATGCCAGATGGACTAGAGGGTCACGAGCGAATGGGTTTTGACGAGATCCAGCGGCTTCTTTCTCGTGCGAACATCGTCTTTTGTCACGGCGGGACGGGTTCGCTCGTAACAGCCCTGCGGGTCGGATGCCGTGTTGTGGCGATGCCGCGTCGCCCCGATCTCGGGGAGCATTATGACGACCACCAACGTGAAATTGTCACTGCCTTTGCAGCACATGGCTTGATCGAGGTGGCAGAAGGCCCGGGCGATTTGCAGGCGGCATTGGAACGTGCGTTGAATGCCACCCCTCAACGAGCGACTACGGATCCTAGCAAACTCATCAGCCGTCTAGATGTATTCGTGACAGAATGGTTCATGGAGAAGATATCGGCGCCCTTATCGTATTGAGCGCCAAACATTTTCCCGCATCCTTTTCGGGATAAGCTGCAATCTCGGTAAGGGTGGTGCGAATATTTTTTGTGCCGGGCCGAAGGCGATCAGCGGATCGCTACCAGCGACTTAGTGAAACCAGCAACCCGTTCCTTCCAGATACGGGATTCGGGAAACAGAAAAGAGAACTGGGATGCACTCAAGAGCGAGATACGCTGAACCGCCCGGGTGGCTGCGCCAGCGTCAATGTCCCCGCCCAGCCTTCCCGTCATTTGAAGGGCCCTTATTCGCGCCTGCTCCGGCATCCAATGAACAAAGGGCAGTTTAAAATGCGGCTCGATCGGAAATCCGATGTTCGGCGTCTGAATGAAATGCGACGGCGCGAGGCGCCTCACCTCTGCCGCCATGCGTTCCATCTCGGTCCAGTGGCCGACATGCTCGATCACGCTGTTGGAATGAACGATGTCGAATGTGCCGTCCGCGAACGGAAGGTCGCATGCGTTGCCGGCGCGCAATTCCAAGTTGGCTTCGGACGATTCTGGCTGGTCCAAGTTTACCACGGTGATCTCAACGCCGGGTAGGCCATAAAGCGCGGGTAGGGCACGCCAATAAGCGGCGGTCCCGCCAACATCGAGAATTCGGACGGTCTTGCGCGCCCTGACAGGCTCGACCAACTCTAGAAATTTGGCCATGCGCCGCCTTCGAAAGCGGTTGCCAAGATTATGTTCTTTGGATCCGGGAACTATCAAAAGGCGTTCCTGTGCATTAGCACCTGTAAGGTCTTAACGATGATTGTGATGTCGCGCCCGATCGTCCAGCCGACCAGATATTCGAGATCCGACTGAAGGCGGTTGGTAAGATCGGAACAGCTGGCGGTGGCACCGCGAAAGCCGCGGATCTGGGCGAGGCCAGTGAGGCCGGGCTTAATCGCATGTCGGTCCCAATAGCGTGCGTCTATGGTCCAGAAGAATCGGTCTTCGGCGGTCGAGGCAAGTGCGTGGGGGCGTGGTCCGACGATGCTCATCTCGCCTTTCAGCACGTTCACCAACTGCGGCATCTCGTCAAGGCTTGTTCGGCGGATGAACCGGCCGACGCGGGTCACGCGATCGTCATCGCGTCCGGTAGAGCGGGCGCCGGCGGTATCGGTGGCTTCGGCCCGCATGCTGCGGAACTTCACCATCGAGAAAATCCGGTTGCCGCGTCCGACGCGCGGCTGGCGAAAAAGGACGGAGCCCTTGCTTTCGATTCGGATCGCGAGGGCGATGGCCATCAGAAGCGGTGCCAGCAGGAAAAGCGCTGTTGACGAGATGGCAATATCAAGCCCTCGCTTCAGAATGCGGTCGCGCAGACCCAGCGGCCCGCAGGCCACGAGAAAGGTCGAGCGCCCGCCATATTGGCGTAGGGCCAATGCCCCTAACTGATCCAATTCTGGCGCAAGGATCTCTATATCGACATTGGCGCCCTTCAGCATCTGCGCCCACGCGCGGCGGCGGGCAGGTGGGCAGGCAAGGATCACTCTGTCGCGATGCTCGAGCAGTCGGCCAATCCGGTCGAGCATTTCGGGGTCGTCGAGAGACGGCTGAAGGCCCTCCCGATCCGCGAAGGTCACATCCTCGCCAGAGGACGGGAGCGCATTTGTTCCATCTACGAAGAGCAATTCGTTCCGGAAAGTCCAGCCGAACCGCTTGCCGATCGCATTTCCCGCCGCCAGACGGCCTGCGGTTACGAGGATCAATGCACCCACCGCGCCGATGCCGAACACCAGGCGGGAGAAGTCCGTGCTGACCTTGAGGGAGAAAAGCATGGCGACCGCGGCCGAGATGGCAAAGACAAGCGCCTGTGTCGCCCGCGAGGCGCCGGCACGCGGGTTTTCAAGGGCATCGATGGAATAAGCGCGCCCGTTGAGCGCGAGGCAAACATAGATGGGCCAAAGCAGCGCAAAGGTTTCGATACTCTCCGTATGCTGGGGGCTTCCAAATCGGATTGCGCCGGCCAAGGCGAAGGCGGCGGCCATGGCGACAGTATCGACCAGGATCAGAAGCCCATAAAGTCGCAGACGCAACGCCTCCGTGGGGCGCGCCTTGTTCGCGGGCAGCGGACGCAAGGGCACCTTTCCTACAGGCGACAGGACCTCGACCGGCTCGACCTCGAACTCCGCTCTGTACGCTGACTTATGCTCGCTCAACCTTATACCCCCAGCGGCTGGCTTGGCCGTGGGACGGTTACAGTCTAATAAGGTTAATGTCGGGTTACCGCCCGTCATTGAAATGCTCCGCCTGGGGCTTTGAAGCGTCTCCATATTTTCGCCAGCGAATCCGTTGACAACGCCCTCGCCCGATCCTATCTGCACCTCATCCCGATAACCGGCACCCCGGCGGCGCTCCCTTGCGCTCGTCGGCTATGCTTGTTGTGGGGGCTCATGAAGCGCTGAGATAGGAGGGGCAGCCAGCCCTCCTGTGGAGCAGGAGAAACTATCCATGGCACGTATTGCGGGTGTCAACATCCCGACCAACAAACGCGTTGTAATCGCACTTACCTATATCCACGGTATCGGGCGCACCAAGGCGGTGCAGATCGCCCAGAAACTGGGCATCGCTCCGGAGCGGCGCGTCCAGGACCTGACCGACCAGGAAGTATTGCAGATCCGTGAGGCGATCGACTCCGATCATATGGTCGAAGGCGATCTTCGTCGCGAAGTGGCGATGAACATCAAGCGGCTGATGGATCTGGCTTCCTATCGGGGCCTCCGCCATCGCAAGGGCCTTCCGGTCCGTGGCCAGCGCACGCACACCAATGCGCGCACCCGCAAGGGTAAGGCCAAGCCGATCGCCGGCAAAAAGAAATAAGTTCGGGCAAGGATTAGGATATGGCACGCGAACCTCAGCGCCTTCGTCGGCGCGAGCGCAAGAACATCACCGCCGGCGTCGCGCATGTGAACGCCAGCTTCAACAATACGATGATCACCATCACCGACGCGCAGGGCAATGCAATTGCATGGTCGTCGGCCGGCATGATGGGCTTCAAGGGGAGCCGCAAGTCGACCCCCTATGCCGCCCAGGTCGCCGCGGAAGATGCAGGCAAGAAGGCGGCGGAACATGGCGTCCGCACGCTCGAGGTGGAAGTGAAGGGCCCGGGTTCGGGTCGCGAATCGGCACTGCGCGCGCTGCAGGCGGTCGGCTTCCAGATCACGTCGATCCGCGACGTGACCCCGATCCCGCACAATGGCGTTCGTCCGTCCAAGCGTCGCCGCGTTTGAGGCAGAGGCTGCGGATCGCAGCCTTTGTCGCTTTTGAAGATATAACGGCGGGGACAGATCCCCGCCAAAGCCAAGGGAAGATCATGGCCGTCAACGCAAAAAACTGGCAGGAAATGAAGAAGCCCAATGCCCTCGAGAAGAAAGCGGGCGGCGACAGCAGGCGCAAGGCGACGTTCGTCGCCGAACCGCTTGAGCGCGGCTTCGGCCTGACGCTCGGCAACTCGCTGCGGCGCGTCCTCCTCTCGTCGCTCCAGGGTGCTGCGGTCACCTCCATGCGAATCGAAGGCGTGCTGCACGAATTCTCGTCGCTCCAGGGCGTGCGCGAGGATGTGACGGATATCGTCCTCAACGTGAAGCAGATCGCACTCCGCATGGAAGGCGACCAGCCCAAGCGGCTGCAATTGAGCGCCACCGGCCCGGGCGAGGTTACCGCCAAGCAGATCGCTACCTCGGGCGACATCGAAGTGATGAATCCGGATCTGGTCATCTGCCACCTGGACGAAGGCGCGACGCTCAACATGGAGCTCACCGCCGAAGTCGGCAAAGGCTATGTCGCCGCCGCTTCGAACCGTCCGGTCGATGCGCCGATCGGTCTCGTCCCGATCGACGCGCTTTATTCGCCGGTTCGCCAGGTCAGCTACAAAGTCGAAAATACCCGCGTCGGCCAGGAGCTCGATTATGACAAGCTGACGCTGACGGTCGAGACCGACGGCACCATCACGCCGGACGATGCGCTCGCTTATGCCGCGCGCATCCTTCAGGATCAGCTGCAGCTCTTCGTCCATTTCGACGAAGGCATGGTTGCCGTGCCGACCATGGCCGGCATGGCCGCGCCGTCGGCCGCCGATACGGAAAGCGACGCCAACCAGCTCAACCGCTATCTGCTCAAGAAGGTGGACGAATTGGAGCTCAGCGTCCGTTCGGCGAACTGCCTGAAGAACGACAATATCATCTATATCGGCGATCTGGTGCAGAAGACCGAGGCCGAGATGCTCCGCACCCCGAATTTCGGCCGCAAGAGCCTCAACGAGATCAAGGAGGTTCTTTCCTCCATGGGCTTGAGGCTCGGCATGGACATCCCCGGATGGCCGCCGGAGAATATCGAAGAAATGGCCAAGAAGCTCGAACAGGAGCTCATGGGCTAGAATATCGGGCCGAAGTCGTACTTCGGCCCGAGCTCCACTGGGGTTTGGGCGGCGCCCCTTCTTTGCCGCCTGGTCCGGGGTACCTGATACGGCCCCCGAACGAACTTAAGGAAGAAGAATATGCGTCATCGCGTCGCCGGCAGGAAGCTGCAGCGCACCTCTAGCCACCGAGCGGCCTTGTTCCGCAACATGGCGGCTGCGCTCATCAAGCATGAGCAGATCACCACCACGACCGCCAAGGCGAAGGAACTTCGCCCCTATGTCGAAAAGCTGATCACGCTTGCCAAGAAGGGTGGCCTCTCGAATCGTCGCCTCGCCCACGCTCGGTTGCTCGACGATACCCAGCTCAAGAAATTGTTCGACGTGCTGGCGCCGCGTTACGCGGATCGCCCCGGCGGTTACGCCCGCATCATCAAGGCCGGTATTCGCGCTTCCGACGCGGCGCCGATCGCGATCATCGAACTGGTTGATCGTGACGTCAGTGCGAAAGGGCAGGATTCCGGGCCGGTTCAAGGCGGCGAAGCTGACTTCGACGAAGCGGCCTGAGATCTTCGCGCGGCCGGTTCAGTCCAGCGAGTGCAATATGAAAGGGCCTCCTTCGCGAGGCCCTTTCTCTTTTGTGGGTGATACGCAAAGACAGGTGCCGATCGCCCACAATAACGAGCCGGCAGAGGCTGATCCTCGCCAGCGAGATCCGGCCACAATGGGTTCTCGGTCGGCTTGACGTTCTCCATCAGTGTCATGACACTCATCTGGTGCGGCTTTCCGGCGCCGCAAAGCGGAGCGATGGATCAGATGACGGTTGATCTTCTCTCACATCGTTCAGCTCCAGGAGTCTGAAAATGAACGGGGTCCTACGATCGAGTTCAGGACCGGCTCAGTCCGAACCTTCTAGAACGAACATAGCCCACATGTTTCGAGGGCGAGTTGTTCGACAGGAGGTTTGCCATGAAGGCTTTTTCTACATTCATCGCTGGCGCTGCCGCAGCAGCCATGCTCAGCGTACCGATGGCCGCGCCAGCCCAGGCGCAGTGGCGCCATGACCGTGACCGCGGCATCGATGCCGGCGACGTCATTGCCGGCGTGGCGATCCTGGGCGGGGCCGTTGCCATCGCCTCGGCTCTCGACAGCGACGGCAGGCGTTATGGTTACGGTTATCGTGACCGCTACCGCTACGGGTATAGCAATGCCGTCAACGCGTGTGGCCGCGAGGCCGACCGCTATGGTCGTGGCCGGGTTCGGATCCTGGACGTCGATCGACGCAGCAACAACAGCTATCGCGTCCGCGGCGTCATCGAGGGCGGCTATGACCGCTACGACCGCGGCTATGATCGTCGCTACGACCGGGATTATGGACGCTACGACCATGACCGACGGGATCGTGACAGCTTCACCTGCACAGCCCGCAGCAACGGCCGGATCACCCATTTCCGCGTCCGCGATCGCTACTAGGCGCCGGCAGGTCCGGCGGGCGTAATGTTCTCCGCCGGGGCTTTGCTGGACAGATATGCGCGCGAACCTTAGGGATCGCGCGCATATTTTTTGCATCAGGGCCAACCAGATCCATGACCGTCCAGCCTTCCGATTCCGTCCTGATCGTCGATTTCGGCAGCCAGGTGACGCAACTCATCGCGCGGCGGGTGCGGGAGGCGGGAGTCTATAGCGAGATCGCGCCGTTCAACCGCGCGGACGAAGCCTTTGAGAGGCTCCGTCCCAAGGGTATCATCCTGTCCGGCGGTCCGTCTTCGGTCATGTGGGACGATAGCCCGCGGGCGCCGCAGCATTTCTTCGGCGCCGGAATTCCTATTCTCGCCATCTGCTATGGGCAGCAGACGATGGCACATCAGCTCGGGGGCCGGGTGGCCCCTTCCGACAATCGGGAATTCGGCCGCGCTTTCATCGAGATCGTATCCGATTCCGTCCTGTTCGACGGTCTGTGGAAGCCGGGCGAATCGCACCAGGTCTGGATGAGTCATGGCGATCGGGTCGAAGCCTTGCCGGATGGGTTCAGCGTCGCTGCGCGATCCGAAGGTGCACCTTATGCCGTCGCCACCGACGAGGCGCGTCGTTTCTTCAGCCTGATGTTCCATCCGGAGGTCGTCCACACCCCCGACGGCGGCAAGCTGCTCGCCAATTTCGTCCGTCATGTCTGCGGGCTCGCCGGTGATTGGACCATGGCCGAATTCCGCGAAGCGAAGATCGCCGAGATCAAGGAGCAGGTTGGCAGCGGGCGCGTAATTTGCGGCTTGTCCGGGGGTGTCGACAGCGCCGTGGCGGCTGTCCTCATCCATGAAGCGATCGGGGATCAGCTGACCTGCGTGTTCGTCGACCATGGACTGATGCGGGCCAACGAGGCCGAGCAGGTCGTCAGCCTGTTCCGCAATCATTACAATATCCCGCTCGTCCATGCCGATGCCGAAGCGCTTTTCCTGGGCGGCCTCGCAGGAGTCACGGATCCGGAAGCCAAGCGGAAGTTCATCGGCAAGACCTTCATCGACATATTCGAGGAGGAGGCAGGAAAGATTGGCGGCGCCGAGTTCCTTGCCCAGGGCACTCTCTATCCCGATGTGATCGAAAGTGTCAGCTTCACCGGCGGGCCATCGGTGACGATCAAGAGTCATCACAATGTCGGCGGACTTCCGGAGCGGATGAACATGAAGCTCATCGAGCCGCTGCGGGAATTGTTCAAGGACGAGGTCCGCGCATTGGGCCGCGAGCTTGGACTGCCCAAAGCCTTTGTCGGCCGGCATCCTTTTCCGGGCCCCGGCCTCGCCATCCGCATCCCGGGCGAAGTCACCAAGGAGCGCTGCGATATCCTCCGCAAGGCCGATAGCATCTATCTCGAAGAGATCAGGAATGCCGGGCTCTACGACGCGATCTGGCAGGCCTTCGCCGTGCTCCTGCCGGTCAAGACGGTGGGCGTGATGGGTGACGGACGCACCTATGACAATGTCTGCGCGCTCAGGGCGGTGACGTCGACCGACGGCATGACGGCCGACATCTATCCGTTCGACGCTGCATTCCTCAGCCGGACCGCCACGCGCATCATCAACGAAGTGCGCGGCATCAATCGGGTGGTCTATGATTATACGTCGAAACCGCCTGGCACGATCGAGTGGGAATAAGCGAATAGGCTCGGGCCCCCGGCGAAAGCTTGTCTATCTGTTCCGGCCGCGGGCAGGATCCGTCGCGAGGAGGGTGCCATGAGAGACCTGATCCTGAAGATGGCTATCTCGGTCGACGGCTTCGTCAGCGACCTGGATGGCCGAAATGGATGGATGTTCGGCACCGACGAAGAGGCGAAGGCCTGGGCTGTCGAGGCGATCGGGCAGGCCGGACTCCACATCATGGGCAGCCGCACCTTCCATGACATGGCCGCTTATTGGCCTACCTCCACCGACATGTTCGCGCCGCCGATGAACCAAATTCCGAAGGCGGTCTTTTCACGACAGGGACCGGCTATCTTGCAGAAGGCGAACCTGACGGCGGCGCTCGGTGAGGCACGTGCCAAGGCGGGGAAGGGACAATCCGCGGAGCCGCAGCCCGGCGCGAACAGCTGGGCGGAGGCTTATGTGGCGAGCGGCAATTTGGCCGACGAGATCGCGATGCTGAAAGCCCAAGAGGGCAAGCCGATCATAGCCCATGGCGGAGTCGGCTTCGCCCGAAGTCTCGTCGCCCACGGACTGATCGACCAGTTCACCCTGCTCGTCGCCCCCGTGGCGCTCGGTCAAGGCCGGCCCTTATTTTCCGACCTTGCCGCACCGGCGCCTCTCGAGCTGGTCAGTTCGAAGGCCTTTCCGGGGGGCGCTGTGGCGCAGATCTATCGCACGGCTTGAACCCGCCGCAGCTCGACATCGATCGTCGGGAGCTGCTGGGTGCAAGGTTGCGCCTTCAACTGCCTGTCGGCGGAGCGTTCGGCGAAGGAACGCTGCAGCCACCTCCTTGGTCAACCCTCCCCTACGCTTGGGCGTCAGCGTCGCAGACAATCGTTGACGTCCTGCGCCGCGCGGCGCGACAAAGAGGGATGACAGACGACATGATTGCCGGCCAGCCCGTTCGCTGTGCCTGGGCACAAGGGGATCCGCTGATGCGGACTTATCATGACGAGGAATGGGGCGTCCCTCAGCGCGACGGCCGCATGCTGTGGGAAATGCTGATGCTGGAAGGGTTCCAGGCCGGCCTTGCCTGGATCATCATACTCCGCAAGCGGACAGCCTTTCGCGCGGCGTTCGCCGAGTTCGATCCCGCGCAGGTCGCGCGATTCGGGGAGGCGGACGTGGTTCGGCTGATGGGCGATGCCGGGATCGTACGCGCGCGCGCCAAGATCGAGGCAACCATCCGGGGCGCTCAAATCTATTGCGACATGGAAGATGGCGGCGAGAGCTTCACCGACTTCTGCTGGTCCTTCACCGACGGGCAGGTACTGTGCGGCGCTGGCACGCCTGTCGCCTCCTCGCCACTGTCCGAACGGATTTCAACGACGATGAAGAAGCGCGGCTTCAAATTCGTCGGCCCCACCATCGTCTATGCGTGGATGCAAGCCGTCGGCATCGTCAACGATCACGATCGGCGCTGTTTCCGGCGTTGATCCGCTGAACCGGCCTTTGATGGCGAAGCAGGAACCAATCGACCTTGCCGAGCAGGAATTTGTTCTTGGCGGCGCGTTCCCACAATGGCGTGTGATGGTCGCCGACGATGAGGATGTCGGTGGGCGGCAGCGCGGGATCGCTTGCGATCGCCGCCACCTGCTCCATCACCTCAACCCAATATTCGCCGAGCTGGCACACGGTTCGATTGTCGATGCGGGGACGGGCACCGGAACAACCCAGTCCGCCCCTCGTCTTCGGGACGAACGGGACGTGGGAATTGAGCGTCAGCCAATAGACGAATTTCGGCTGTCTTGACGGAGCCGTCAGCTCGCGCCGCACGACGCTCGCGACCTCATTGTCGCACAGGCCCAGGAAGACACTGCCGCAGGACGAAGGCGTCAACCTGCCATGGTCGCGCAATATATCCTTTTTGAAGTTCAAGCGGGCGAAGCCGATCTGCGGATACCAGTGATCGCGGGAGAACATGGACGGGACGAAGCCGTGATAGGCGATGCTTTGATAGCCTTTCCTGGCCAACCGGCGAGGCAGGCAGTCATAATCCCCTTTCGGCAGATAATCGACATAATCGCCCCACCGTCCGCAGAGCTCCCGCGATTCCCCGCCCGTCGTCGATCCCGAATAATGCGTGGTCCCGGTCTCGAATCGATAGCCGGATCGGTTGGCCGCGAGGCGCAACGACCGGGTGATGAGTCCCCGGTCGGCCGGATCGGCGAAGGCGCCCATTCCTTCGACCAGCACGACGAGAAGATTGTTTCCATTCGCTGCGACTCTGTCCGCCGTAAGACCGGTACGGCTGATCGCACTGTCAAAAGGGAGGCCGTCCGACCTGCCTTCGACAAAGGGGAAATTGGCGCTCAAATCGAGCAGCATCAGCAGCAAGGCGGCGATAGTCGCCGGAACCGGGGAGACATTCCTGAGCCGGGCGCGGTTTCGAGCCATCAGCCAGGCGGTCGCCAAGGCCGTTCCGATCATGATTGTCACCACCGCCAGGTAGAAACTCGAGGCGCCGACGTCGATCGAGGCCATGTAGCGCATGGACTTGAGCGCCGTGCCGACGGGGAGATGGAAGGCCGTGGCAATGATCAGTCCGAGATCCACGAACGCGGCGACGAGGAACAGCAGATAAATGGCCCACCGGGGCACAACGAAGGCCAGGAGACCGGCGACCAGAAAAAGCAATGGCGCGAGCAGGCGCTCGGCAATGTAGAAGGGCATGGCCACCAGGAAGAAAAGGTTCGGTAGCAGGCCGACGATCAGAGCGAACTGGATCGCTTCCCGGCTGAAGGGCTGGAACCGCTTTCTAGGCGCCGCTTCCATGGAGAGCGTGGAACTGGTCATCGCTGCGCCCTAGCCGAAACTCGTTAACCATTAATGGAGGGCATGGCAGGATGCTTTTTGCGTTGCAGCAAAGGAGTGATTAATAGGGTGAAGCGGGCCGCCGGCGCCGCCTCGTGCTGCAATCATCAGGCAGAAATCATGTCCACCTACACTATCGACACTTCCACCAGCCGCGCCAATCCTTCGCCCACGCCGATGAAAAGGCTGACTGTCCCGAAATTGCGGGAGATGAAAGGCAGGGAACCCATCGTCATGCTGACCGCCTATACGATGCGGATGGCGCAACTGCTCGATCCGCATTGCGACATATTGCTGGTGGGAGACAGCCTCGGTCAGGTCATTTACGGACTGCCGACGACAGTCCCGGTGACCATGGAGATGATGTGTGCGCATGGCGCGGCAGTAGTGCGGGGATCCTGGCACTCGGTGGTGGCCGTGGACATGCCGTTCGGCTCCTATGAGGCGAACCCGCAACAGGCATTTGAGAGCGCGGCCCGTATCCTGAAGGAAACAGGTGCGGCGGCCGTCAAGCTCGAGGGCGGCGAGGCGATGGCGGAAACGATCGCCTTCCTGACAGCCCGGGGCATTCCCGTCATCGGCCATGTCGGCCTCACTCCGCAGGCGGTGAACATGCTCGGCGGATATCGCGCGCGCGGCCGTGACGAGGCAGAATCTGACAAGATACTCGCCGACGCGCGTGCGGTATCGGAGGCGGGCTGCTTCCTGCTCGTCCTGGAAGGGGTGATGGAAGAAATTGCGGCGGAAGCGACCCGCGCCGTCGCTTGCCCGACCATCGGTATCGGCGCCTCGGCAAGCTGCGACGGGCAGGTACTTGTCACCGAGGATATGATGGGATTGTTCGAGCGTACGCCCCGTTTCGTCAAGCGCTATGACGATCTGGCGGGTCGCGTCACCGCCGCCGCCGCCGCTTATGCCGATGAAGTGCGCAATCGCGGCTTTCCCGGCGAGGAGCAAATCTACCGGTCGAAAAAGTGAAGCCCCTTCCGTTCGAGCCGCTGCCCCGGTAGAGGGTGCGCGAGGGCAAATTCCGGGCGCCGATCAATCCGTTCATCTTCGCGATCCCTTGTTCGTGCGAAGCTGTGGGAAAAAGGCGGGACCGGCGCGGTGTTTGGAGAATTAGATTGGCGATCAAGCCCAAGGATAATGAAGCCTTCTATCGCGAAGTCGACGAGGAGGTCAGGCGCGCGCAGCTGACGGGCTATTGGCACCGTTACGGCAAGGCGATGATCGTCGGAGTGGTGCTGTTGCTCGCGGGCCTTGGGGGCTTCCTCTACTGGCAGCACAACCAGAAGGTCGCCGCCGGCAAGAATGGCGAGGCGATGATCGCGGTATTCGATGATATCCAGGCGGGCAGGCGCAAGGAAGCAGGCGCGAAGCTCGATCGCCTCGCGAAGTCGGATTCTATAGGTTACCAGGCAGTCGCGACCTTGACCAAGGCGGATCTTGCCATCGATGCAGGCAATCAGGATGCTGCGATCGCGGCTTTCAGGACGGTTGCGGACGACCCGGATCTGCCGGAGGCCTATCGCAATCTCGCTTTGGTGCGGATGACAGCTCTTCAATTCGACACGCTCGATCCGGACGTAGTCATCAGCCGCCTGCGCCCACTCGCCAAGGCAGGCAATCCCTGGTTCGGCAGCGCCGGCGAAATGGTTGCCATCGCGCATATCAAGCAGAACAAACCTCAGCTTGCCGCTCCCATTTTCGCCGCATTGGCGAAGGATGAGGCTGTTCCGGAATCGCTTCGCTCCCGTGCCGTGCAGATGGCGGGGTCGCTGGGCGTTGACGCGATCCAGGAGCCGGCGAACCCAGTGAAGGAATGACCTACATGAAGCGAGTAGTGATCGCCCTGGCGGCTATCTCCATTCTTAGCGGCTGCGGCATCATCAAGGGCAAGAAGGGTCCCACGACCCCGACGGTCGGCGAACGGATCTCGGTGCTCGGCACCGAAGCGTCCATCGAAGTCGATCCCGCGCTCGCGGGAATTCCAGTCAGCATCCCCCCGGCCGTCACCAACACGGATTGGGCGCAGCTTGGCGGCAATGCCGCAAAGTCGATGACCCATGTCTCGCTAGGCACTGCGGTTGGCCAGGTCTGGTCGGTCAGCATCGGCGAGGGCAGCTCGACCAAGGGCAGATTGGGTGCCGGTCCCGTGGTCGGCGGCGGCAAGATCTTCACAATCGACACCCAGGCCGAAGTGCGCGCGATCAGCCCGGAAAATGGCGCCACCTTGTGGAGAACCCGCGTGGGTGTCGACGGCGAGAATTCGGGCTCGCTGTTCGGCGGCGGCGTCAGCTTTGACGGCGGCCGCGTCTATGCCACCAGCGGATTGGGCCATGTCGTCGCGCTGGATGCCAGCAATGGCGCGGTGATCTGGCGGGTTCAGCCGGGCGGCCCGTTGCGCGGTGCGCCAACCATCGCCAACGACAATGTCTATGTGGTGAGCCAGGACAATCAGCTTTACGCCCTGAATCCCGCTGACGGCAAGCTTCGCTGGACAGGCTCGGGAACCGTGGAACTGGCGGGTGTGTTCGGGACGGCTGCTCCAGCTGCATCGCAAGGCACGGTGGTCGCCGGATTCTCTTCCGGCGAACTCAATGCCTATCGCTACGAAAATGGCCGGGTCGTCTGGCAGGATGCACTGGCGCGCACCAGCATCTCAACGGCGGTCGGCACGCTGTCCGACATCGATGCCGATCCGGTCATCGACAATGGCAGGGTCTATGCGATCGGCCAGGGCGGCCGCATGGTCGCCATGGAGCTCAATACGGGCCAGCGCGTGTGGGAAATCAACGCCGCCGGCATTGCGACTCCCTGGGTCGCCGGGGAATGGATCTTCGTGGTCACCGATCAGGCCAAGCTGCTCGCCATCGCCCGTGCCACCGGCAAGGTCCGCTGGATGACCCAACTCCTTCGCTACCGCGATGAAGAGGATAAGAAGGGCCCGATCAGTTGGGTGGGACCGATCCTGGCCGGGGACAGGCTTATCCTGGCGAGTTCGGTCGGGCATCTGGTCAACGTCTCGCCTACCGATGGGGCGATCCAGTCGATCGTCAACACCAAGGATCCGATATCGCTGCAGCCGGCTGTGGCCAACAACACCCTCTACATTCTGCACGATAATGGACAGCTCACCGCCTGGCGGTGACCGGCGCCGATCCTGCGCTTCGCGACCGGTGGGTCGAAGCCGGGAACATATTGGTGCTTTGGGTGCCGCTGAAACGATCAACGTTCGGTTGACCCTAACCGGCTGAATGGGCAGGGCTGGCGTCATGGCCAAGCTGCCCCTCGTCGCGATCGTCGGCCGGCCCAATGTCGGTAAGTCGACCTTGTTCAACCGGCTCGTCGGTCGGAAATTGGCGCTCGTGGACGATCGTCCCGGCGTGACACGGGATCGCCGAGAGGGCGACGCCACCTTGCTCGGGCTGGATTTCCGGGTGATCGACACGGCCGGATATGAGGATGAGGATCCGGTGACGCTTCCTGGCAGGATGCGCACGCAGACGATGGCGGCAGTGCGCGAGGCCGACGCCGCCTTGTTCCTGATCGATGCCCGGGCCGGGCTGACGCCGCTCGATGAGGAAATCGCCCGCTGGCTGCGGAGCGAGACCACGCCCGTCATCCTGGCCGCCAACAAGGCGGAAGGCAAAGCAGGGGAAAGCGGCGTTCTCGAATCCTGGGCCCTGGGCCTGGGCGAGCCGATCCCGATGAGCGCCGAGCATGGTGAAGGCGTGGTCGACCTGTTCGAGCATTTGCGTCCCTATATCGAACGCGATGGCGACGATGATGCGGATGAGGGCGACGAAGAGGGGCCGCTCAAGCTCGCCATCGTCGGCCGCCCCAATGCCGGCAAGTCTACCCTCATCAACCGCATCCTCAGCCAGGACAGGCTGATCACCGGCCCGGAGGCGGGCATCACCCGCGATTCGATCGCGATCGACTGGGTGTGGACCGCGCCGGATGGTCAGGTCCGGCCGGTGCGCCTGATCGACACGGCCGGGATGCGCAAGAAAGCCAAGGTCGAGGACAAATTGGAGAAATTGTCCGTCGCCGACGCCCGGCGCGCGGTCGATTTTGCCGAAGTCGTCGTTTTGCTGCTGGATGGCACGCGTGGCCTGGAGGCGCAGGATTTGAGGATAGCCGACAATGTCCTCAAGGAAGGACGGGCGCTTGTCATCGCCATCAACAAGTGGGACGTGGCGGAGGGCCAGAGCGCGTTGTTCAACGGCATCAAGGCTGCTCTGGAGGAAGGACTGAGCCAGGCGCGGGGCGTGCCGCTGCTCACCGTATCGGGCAAAACCGGGAAGGGGCTCGATCAGCTGCTGGCCGTCGCCTTCGAGACGCGGGAAACCTGGTCCAAGCGGGTGTCCACCGGCCAGCTCAACCGCTGGTTCGAGGAAGCGATCGAACGCAACCCGCCACCTGCGCCTAGTGGCCGGCGGATCAAGCTCCGCTATATTACCCAGGTCAGCACCCGGCCGCCGAGCTTCGTGATCTTTGGGACCAGGGTCGATCAGCTGCCTGACAGTTATTTGCGCTATCTGGTCAATGGCATGCGCAAGGAGCTCGGATTCGGTGCGGTGCCGGTGCGTCTGACCGCCCGCGCCGCGCGCAACCCGTTCGACACGTGAGTGATGAACACGGCGATCGAGGACGCGCCGGCTGCAATGGCCGCTTGACCGCCATCCGTCTCAGCCGAAAGCATGCCAAATAGACCGCCGCGACCGGATATTGGTTGGTGATCCGGTACCATCGCCAGGCTTTGACCGCGGCGTGCCGGGCCATCGCTCGCCGACAATGAAATTCTTCCCTTCGACATACGAATGAGGCGAGCCGTCAACCGGCTGTTTACCCCATCGCCTTATAGATGACGCCGTGGACAATATGACCGATGATTTCGACGCGAGCGTCGACTGGGAAGTCTTTTCCCGAACGCGGACCGAACTCGGCGCGGCTTTCGTTCGCATTCTCAGCTATTTCCGGGAGGATGGGGAAAAGGCCGTGGCCAGGATCGAAGAAGCGATGCAGCGCCGCGACGCCGTGGCCCTGGTGATACCAGCCCATACGCTCAAGTCGGAAGCCCGGCAGTTCGGTGCCGATCCGCTGGGCGACCTGGCCGAGCTGATCGAAATCGAAGGCCGGCGATCTGTGGAGATGCGCCTCTTCCCGGACGATCTCATTCCCGAAGTTGCCAAGCTCCGGCCGCTCTATCTCAGCACGATCGAGCAGCTCGAAAAGGAGGCAAATCCTCTCCGCCAGCGCCGTCCTGCGGCCGACGGGATCGTATAAACATTTGAACAGAGCGGGCGTTCAAGCCCTTCGCATCGGCTGAAATGCGCCACGGGCGAGGCTCCGCCACAGCCATTCGAGTGGTCCGTAGCGAAAATGGTCGAGCCAGAGCTTGCTCCACACCAGGATCAGCAACCACATTGCCAGAACCGGCAGATAGACTTCGGCACGACCCATTCGGCCGTAAAGGCCGAAGCCATATCCATAGAAGAAGGTCGTCATCACCATGCTGGTCGCCAGATAATTGGTGAAGGCGGCGCGTCCCACGGCAGCGATCAGACCGGACCAAGCCCGACCATGTCCCGAAATCAGGATGATAAGGGCTGCGAGTGCAACGATCATGATTGGTCTGAGCGGCGTGGTGGCGCCAAGCGACAGTGCGGCTACCAAAGCAGGGTCGAAGCCTGATCGGATGATCAGCACGGCGAGGATCCCGAACGAAGGCGTGGCGACGGCGAATCCGATCGTTGCCCATCTTCGGTATCGCGCGGCTTCCCATGCGCCGGTGAGGAAGCCGCTTTTCAACCCCGCCATGCCCATCAGCATGTAGCCCAATGTTTCCGGCCCGACGAACGTCAAGCTGTTGACCAGCGAGGTTGAATTGTGAAGCCGATCGATCACGAGCGGAAGATAGGGGCCGCGGTGAAGGGCGAGGTCGGCGTCAAGTTCGGCGGGCGGGAGCGGACCCAATTGGGACCGCATCGCTTCCCAGCGAAGGATCGCCTGGCTTCCTGTTTCGGAAGATGCGGCGTCGCGTGCGGCTTCGATGAAGCGCGCTCCGGTCAAGGCCATCAGCGCCGTCTCGATGGCGATGAAGCCGATACCGTAAAGGGCCAGCTTGCCGGCCGGCTGGTGCCTGAAAGCGAAGGCGACCAGGCCGATCATGGCGTAATGGGCCAATATGTCGCCCCACCAGATGAGCCAGAAATGTAGGAGGCCGAACAGCAACAACCAGGCCATGCGGCGAAAATGGACCGCGCCTGGATCTTCGCCTTTCGCTTCGGCCCGGTCGATGACCAACAACAGGCTGGCACCGAACAGGAAGGAGAAGAGGCCTCGCATCCTGCCGTCGACGAAGATGAAGTTGAATGTCCAGGCAGCGAGGTCGAGGCCGGTCGATCCCCCATAAGCGGCTGGATTGGAATAAGCCGGTTCGGGCATTGAAAAGCCGATGATGTTCATCGCAAGAATGCCCATCACCGCGACCCCGCGCAGGATGTCCAGTGTGACGACGCGGGCGCCTGTTTCCATCTGTCTTCCCTGAGGTCGGCCGACAGGCCTGTCGCTAAACGTTTGAGTAGAGCCTGATCCACGTCATCGGTGGAAGCGCGAAGCACGTCCACCTCAAACGATCAAATCCAGGCGGGAGTGCCTGCAACGTGCAAACGTGAATCGTGCCGAACCCGAAGGTCAGGCGATTGCGGGCTCACCGCGCATCAGCGAGGGAAAGAAATCCTCATGCGCCGTTCTGAGGCTGGCAAGCGGAACAGTTTCTCCCTCTGGCAGGACGAGTGCATCGCCGCCAACATTGCCCAGACGGGTGATCTGGATTCCGGCCCGGCCTGCCGCGTCGAGCAGTGCCCCCTCGGTGTCGCCCGCAACCGTGACGACATAGCGCGCCTGATCCTCGCCGAACCAGCCCCCCGGTCCGGCAATTGCCGGGCCGTCCAGCGTCGCGCCGATTCCTCCGGCCAGCGTCATTTCGGCGATCGCAACCAACAGCCCGCCATCGGATATGTCATGGACATTCCTCGTCAGGCCTTGATCGATGAGGGCGCGGACGAAGTCTCCTGCCTTCTTTTCCGCGGCCAGATCGACGGGCGGTGGCGGACCTTCTTCGCGCCCCGCAATCTCGCGCAGCCAGATCGATTGACCGAGATGGCCATTTCCCGCCTCACCGACGAGGAATATGGCATCACCGGCTTGCCCGAAGCCGACGCGCGCCGAGCGGCGCCAGTCCGCGAGCAGCCCGATGCCGCCGATTGCCGGCGTCGGCAAGATCGCGCTCCCGCTTCCATCGTCATTCTTGGTCTCGTTGTAGAGGCTGACATTGCCGGACACGATCGGCATGTCGAGCACGCGGCAAGCCTCGGCCATCCCCTCGATGCAACCGACGAATTGTCCCATAATCTCCGGCCGCTGCGGGTTGCCGAAGTTCATGCAATCCGTCGTCGCCAGGGGCTTCGCCCCGACAGCCGTCAGGTTGCGATAGCATTCCGCGATAGCCTGTTTCCCGCCTTCGAACGGATCGGCGAAACAATAACGGGGGGTCACGTCGGTAGAGATGGCAAGCGCCTTTTCGGTCCCGTGGACGCGAACCAAAGCGGCGTCGCCGCCCGGGCGCTGGACGGTATCGGCGCCGACCATGTGATCATATTGCTCCCAGATCCAGCGGCGGCTGGCGAGATCGGGCGAGCCCAGAAGCCGGATTAGATCCTGGGCGGCGCTTCCCGCCGTCGGGACGGGGTCGAGCGGCGCCGGCGCCGGCGTCCGCACCCAGGGGCGCTCGTAACAGGGCGCTTCGTCTGCCAGTGGCGCAAGCGGGATATCGGCGGCAATTTCTCCATTCCATCTCAGCACCATATGGCCGGTCTCGGTCACGCGGCCGATAACGGCAAAATCCAGCTCCCATTTATGGAAGATTGCCTCTGCCTCGCCTTCGCGACCAGGCTTCAGCACCATCAGCATCCGCTCCTGCGACTCGGACAGCATCATCTCGTAAGGTGTCATGCCTTCCTCGCGGCAAGGCACTTTATTCATGTCGAGTTCAATGCCGACCCCTCCTTTTGAGGCCATCTCCACGGACGATGAAGTGAGGCCGGCGGCGCCCATGTCCTGGATGGCCACGATCGCATCTGATGCCATGAGCTCGAGACAGGCCTCAATCAGCAACTTCTCGGTGAAGGGATCGCCGACCTGGACGGTCGGGCGCTTTTCTTCGCTGTCTTCCGAGAAATCGGCCGAGGCCATGGTCGCGCCATGGATGCCGTCGCGGCCGGTCTTTGATCCCACATAAACGATCGGATTGCCGGCACCCGACGCGGCCGAATAGAAGATCTTATCGGTCTGGGCGATGCCGACGGTCATCGCGTTGACCAGGATGTTGCCGTCATAGGCCCGATGGAAATTCACTTCTCCACCGACCGTGGGCACGCCGACGCAATTGCCGTAGCCGCCGATTCCCGAAACAACGCCGGCGATCAGGTGTCGCATCTTGGGATGGTCCGGACGACCGAAGCGGAGCGCGTTCAGGTTGGCGATGGGCCGGGCACCCATCGTGAAGACGTCGCGCAATATTCCGCCGACTCCGGTCGCGGCGCCCTGAAAGGGCTCGATATAGCTCGGGTGGTTGTGGCTCTCCATCTTGAAGATTGCTGCCTGGCCATCGCCTATGTCGACCACGCCTGCATTCTCGCCGGGGCCGCAGATCACCTGTGGCCCGGTAGTCGGAAGTTTCTTCAGATGGATGCGCGAGCTCTTATAGGAGCAATGTTCGGACCACATGACCGAAAAGATGCCGAGCTCGGTCAGGTTCGGCTCGCGTCCCATGGCATGGAGGACATGCTCATATTCTTCGGGGGAAAGGCCGTGCTCGGCGACGATCTCGGGCGTGATGGATTCGGTCATGGCGGCCGTTTAGCGGGGCAGGCGGAGCTTGTCTAAGCGCCCTTTCGCCTTGCGTCCCGCGCCCGCCGGGAAGATATTGCCGGCTCCCCAGTATCAGCACAAGGAACAGGCTGATGGCGAAGCCAATTCCCGACGGATATCACAGTGTCACTCCCTATGTCATCGTCGACGACGGCAATGCGGCGATCGGCTTCTACAAGGAAGCCTTTGGCGCAACAGAGCTGCTCAGGCTGCCTATGGGGGACAGGATCGCCCATGCCGAAATAAGGATCGGCGATTCCGTCGTCATGCTGGCCGACGAGATGCACGATATGGGCTTATTGGGTCCCAAGGCACGCGGTGGATGCACGGCCGGGATGATGATCTATGTCGAGGATGTCGATGCTGCATTTCCGCGCGCCATTGCCGCGGGGGGGAAGGTCGAAAGGGAGGTTCAGGACCAGTTTTACGGCGACCGTTCGGGCACGCTGGTCGATCCGTTCGGCCATCGCTGGACGCTTTCGACCCATGTCGAGGACGTGCCCGAAGAAGAAATGCAGCGGCGTATGGCTGCCTTTGCCGCAGATTCCGGCAGCACCTGATCAGGCGCTGCTTGTTATCGTGGACGCGCCAGCGCGCTCAGGCCTTGCAGCTTTGCGTGCCCTTGCCGGGCGCGGTTACGGTGACTTGCGCCGCATTCTCGCTGATCGACCATCCTTCGGCCGTATAAGGCGGTTTGCCGTCGACGGCCGTTAGGACCGTCGTCTCACCGTCCCTCTTGGTGCGGGCGCGGGCCGAATCATTGGTATAGAAATCGACATAGAGCAGGCTGTTGTCCTTGCAGCGATAGGTCCGGCTCGCCTGGATCATCGGTGGTGCTTCAACGGGAGCGGCATTCTTGAGCGCTTCGGCCTGGGGATCGTTGAGGCCCCCGGTGATGGTTTCGGGCTCGTTGTCGCATCCGGCCAAGACGAGAAGGGCGGCGGCAGGGATAAAAAGCTTTTTCATGGCGCCCAATTCGCGAGTGCGGCAGCCAAGGTCAAGGGGTTTTGCGAGCGTTTCGCAAACTGTCCCAAGGTTCGACATGTCGTGACAGCATCCTGGCTCGTAAATGCATCTCCTTGTTCCGCTGCGTGGCATCCATGGTCTTCAAGGCGTCGTGAGCCGCGGTTCGACAAATACGCACCTTTCGGTTAGACCCATGTCGCTTTGGGGCATGGGAGTATCGGCTTCATGCAGCGCGTTCGCATCGGCCTTACCGGCCTTGCCTTCGTTTTCGTCTTTGTCCTGCTGGCCGCCATCTTCACAAGGCCCAGCGAGGAAGAAGCGATAACGGCGAATACGATCGAGCAGAAAAGGGTGGATAGCGGCGGCAATGAAGCGCAGCCGACCGAACCTCTTGCGGAACTCGGTGTCGTTCCGGGCAATGCTGATAATGTGAGTGCGACCGATCCGGCGTCTGCGGAACGGTGATTGCTTCCAGTCAGGCGAGATCGCCTGACTCATAAAGCCGGAAGATAATGAATCCGGGGTCGGTTTCCGGAACGGTCCAGTTGAACTGGCGAGCTGGAAAGGCGCCCTCTCGGTGTGCCTTCGCTCGCAATGCGTCTGTGCCCCGTCGCAAGGCGCGGGCGGCCCAAGCGCGCAAATGAGAGCCGGTGGGTCGCGCGGAGTCGCCGATCGCGCATGGCAACGCTCTCCCCCAGATTTATCCACAGCCCGATCCCATGGAACAACCGCAGAACAAGTTGAGGAACAAACCACGAAATGGGCTCTATCTCCCTCTGATTGGCATGAAATCCCCATGTAGGGCATCAAAACCCCTTCCCTACCCATCCGCTTCCTGTTATTCACACTGCCTTAAAGTTTCGGGGCACTCCTGCTGACGGCAGTCACGCGGCGCAAAGACATGTGCGTCCGCGAAGGGGAGGGGTCCGTCTAGGGGAGCGGATCGAAAGTTGGACTTGGAACACCTCTTCAACGGAAGCGCGCTGAATGCGGTGGACGCCAAAGGGCGTCTGTCGGTGCCGGCGTTCATCCGAGGTGTGATCGAGCGTCGGTCCGATGCCAAGGCGGTGGTGATCGGTGCCCATGAGGTGGATCCGTGCCTGACCGCTTATGATCGCGGCTATGGCCGCTACCTCCAGAACGAGATCGAACGTCGCCGCCTGATCGAGGAAGAGCAGGGCGGGACGTCCCAGGCCCATTTCGCGCGCGCCCGTCGTACCTTCGGCATCGTCGAAGACGTACCCTATGATACGAGCGGCCGCATCATCCTGCCCCCGATGATGCGCCGTAAAGGAAAGATCGAGGACCTGGCGCTGTTCGTCGGCGTCGGCGGTACGTTCGAAATCTGGAACCCTCATGTCGCGCTCGAAAGCGGAGACGAGGGTCTCAGGGATCTCGCCGCTTACCGGCTGGAAGAGCGGGGGATCGCTCCATGAGCGCGCCCGCCCATCATGTCCCCGTGCTTCTCGCTGAGGTGATGGCGGCGCTTTCGCCGCGCCAGGACGAAGTTCATGTCGACGGCACCTTTGGTGCCGGCGGCTATTCCAAGGCCATGCTAGATCTGGGTGCGCGTGTATTTGCGTTCGATCGCGACCCGGATGCCATCCGAGAGGGATGTATCCTCGAGGATGAAAGCGGGGGGCGCCTGACGCTTGTGCCGGAACGTTTTTCCCGGATGCGTCAGGCGCTTGCCGATCGTGGTGTCGACTCCGTCGACGGTGTCACGCTCGATATCGGCGTTTCCTCCATGCAGCTCGACCGCGCTGACCGTGGCTTCTCCTTCCAAGCGGACGGGCCGCTCGACATGCGCATGAGCCAGCAAGGTCGGACCGCGGCTGATTTCCTCAACAACGCGGCCGAAGAAGAGATTGCGGACATACTCTATCATTATGGTGAGGAACCGAAATCCCGCCGCGTCGCCCGCGCGATCGTGGCTGCCCGGCCGATCGAGCGCACCGGTCAGCTGGCCACGGTGGTGCGCAAGGCGCTCGGCCACCATCCAGGCATGAAGAAAGACCCGGCGACCCGCACTTTTCAGGCGATCCGCATCTATCTGAATGAGGAACTTCAGGAACTGGAGGGCGGCCTGGAGGCGGCCGAACAAGTGCTCAAGGCCGGCGGTCGGCTCGCCGTGGTGACGTTTCACAGTCTGGAGGACCGGTTGGTGAAGCGATTCCTGAAGGCGCGCAGCGGCAGCCTGCCGACCGGCTCACGCCATCTCCCTGAACGGAAATCGGCCGCGCCGTTGCCCAGCTTCGAAGCGGTCGCGAGACCAGTCCGGGCCGGCGAACAGGAGCTCGCCGCCAATCCGCGCGCACGTTCCGCGACGCTCCGCGTCGCCCGCCGCACTGCGGCATCGTCATGGTCAAGGGAAGGAGTGCCGGCATGATGGCGCGTGGTTTCAGGTCGGTCGGATGGGTCGCGGCCGTGGGTACGGCGGCGCTGGCCTGCTACATGCTTTCGCTGCAGGTCGCCACCGAGCGCGCCGAGCTTGCCAGCGTCGAGCGCAAGATCATCGCGACCAAGCAGGAAATCAGGTCGCTGCAGACCGAGCTTGGAACGCGTGGCCGGCTGTCCCAGCTCGAGCGGTGGAACGCGGACGTGCTGGCCTTGTCCGCGCCGGCATCCGGCCAATTTCTGCAGAGCGAATTCACGCTTGCCCGCTTCGACCAGCGCGAAAGGACGATCGAGGAGAAAACTGCCGTACGCCTGGCTTCACTGGAAACGCAGAAGCAGGAGAATGCCCCCGCTCTCCGCCGGGCGGTGGCCGAGGTGCGGGAGCCGCTGCGGCCGCCGCAGGCAGTGATCCATCGCGCAAGTTTCCAAACGCCGCCGGCTGAGGTTGCTGCCGCCAAGCCCGTCCTCATCGACGACAAGCTTGCCCGCGAGATCGGAGCCGCGGCGCATGCTGAAACGGGCCGGAGGACCAAAGCAGGCCAATGACCGCTCTTGCCGTCGAACCGGAACGGGCAAGGCTCGCCGGCGATCGGCAGCAATCAATGGCGCTCACTTATCATCGGCTGATGCTGATGATGCTGGTTTTCGCTGGCGTGACCTTGCTGATCGTGGTGCGGCTGCTGTTCCTGCAGCTCTTCACCGATCGTAGCGTCGTCCCTGTGGGTAATCCGCTGCTTCCGGCGCGGGGTGACATTGTCGATCGTAACGGCGTGCCTCTTGCGCGGACCATCGATGCCTGGTCGATCGCTGTCCACCCGCGCAAGCTGCTTGGCGATCCGGACGAGCTTGCGGTGAAGCTCAATGAACTCATCCCGGAACGGAGCGTCGCGCAATATCGGGCGATGCTGACCTCCGACAGGAATTTCACCTATCTGAGTCGGCGTGCCGCTCCCGAGTTGGTCGCCGCCGTCAACGCATTGGGCGAACCGGCGATCGTCTTCGATCGCGAGCCGGAGCGCCTCTATCCCCAGACCGTCATGGCGTCGCATGTGCTGGGTTGGACGGACATGGACGGACGCGGTGTGGCCGGAATGGAGCGCGTCCTCGACGAGCGGCTGAGTGATCCGGCGAAACGCGGTACCCCGGTCGCATTGTCGATCGACGCTCGGGTCCAGGCCGTTCTCGAGAGCGAGCTGAGCGCAGCGATGACGAAGTTCAGCGCAATCGGCGCTGCCGGGATCGTCATGGATATCGAGACGGGGGAGGTGCTCGCCCTGGCGTCCCTGCCGCAGCTCAATCCCAACGCGCCTGGTCAAAGTGCGATCGAGGCTGGATTCAACCGAGCGACCCTGGGTGTCTATGAGCTCGGATCCACCTTCAAGCCTTTCACGGTGGCGATGGCGATGGACGCCGGTGTCGTAAAAGGCTTCGGCCAACACTATAATTGCCCGGCCGGGCTGAAGGTCGGCCGCTTCACGATCACCGACACCCATCCGTTTGGACGCAGTTGCACCGTCGCGGAGATCATGAAGGAATCGTCGAATATCGGCACTGCCCAGATCGCAGCCGAACTCGGCGGCGTTCGCCAAAAGGAATTCCTTCGGAAGATGGGATTCCTGGAGCCGATCTCGATCGAATTGAACGAACGCGGCCGCACCCTGACGCCTGGCAGCAATTGGGGAGAGGTTGCCACCATGACGGTGGGCTATGGTCATGGCATTGCCGTGACCCCGCTTCACCTGGCGAGCGGCTATGCCACGTTGTTCAACGGCGGCTTTTGGCGTCCAGCGACATTGCTCAAGCATGATCGCGGGCATCCGGTGCCTAAAGGAAGGCGTGTGTTCACCGAGGATACGTCGTACCGCATGCGGTCGCTGCTGCGACTGGTCGTTACCGAAGGAACCGGCAAGAAGGCGGACGCACCCGGATATCGGGTCGGCGGCAAGACCGGTACGGCCGAAAAGATAAGCGGCGGGCGCTATACCGGCGCCGCCGTGGTCACGACCTTCGCCGGCGTATTCCCGATGGACAAGCCGCGTTATGTCGTCGTCGCCATGCTCGACGATCCCAAGGGAACGGCCGATACCTATGGGTTCCATACGGCCGGCTGGAACGTCGCGCCGGTCGTGTCGCGCGTCATCGGCCGCACCGGGTCCCTGCTGGGCGTCCGTCCGAACGAAGCCGTCGATGCCGACATGCAGGAGGTTCTTCGCTACGTTCAACGTGAACAGGCGCATTGATCGATGCGCTTGGCGGATCTTGCGGGGATCGAGTCCGATTCTCAGGTCACCGGCTTTGCCATCGACCATCGCAAGGTCGCGCCGGGAACGGTCTTCGGCGCCTTTCGGGGTGCGGTCTTCAACGGCGAGGATTTCATCCCGGATGCAGTGAGAGCGGGCGCTGTGGCGGTCGTCGCTCGCCCGGACGTCCTTGTCGAAGGCGCCGCCCATATCCCCGCGGACGAACCGCGGCGCGCATTTGCCAGACTGGCGGCACGCTTCTTCCAGCCTTTCCCGGGCACGGTGGTGGCCGTCACCGGCACCAACGGCAAGACCAGCAATGTCGAACTCACTCGTCAATTGTGGCGGATGGCCGGACATCATGCCGCTTCGATCGGTACGCTTGGCGTCACTACCGCCGATGACCAGGTGACGACCGGACTCACCACACCGGACATCGTGACTTTCCTGTCGAATATGGCCGGTCTGGCGCGGGAAGGGGTTACGCATGCCGCCTTCGAGGCATCCAGCCATGGTCTTGCCCAGTTCCGGACCGAGGGGCTTCCAGTCCAGGCGGCGGCCTTCACAAATTTCAGCCGCGATCATCTCGATTATCACCAGACGATGGAGGATTATTTTCACGCGAAGATGCGCCTCTTCGCTGAGGTGGTGGAGCCTGATGGGACCGCAATCGTCTGGATGGACGACCCGAAATCGGAGGCAGTGGCGCGAATCTGCCGCGAACGCGGGCTTCGCCTGTTCACGGTAGGCGAAAATGGCGAATCGCTACGGTTGAAGGCGCGCGCGGCCACCCAGTTCGGCCAGAGCCTGACCATCTGCTCCGGCGGCACGGACCATGTCGTCCAATTGCCGCTGATCGGCGCCTATCAGGCCGCCAACGCGCTCACGGCTGCGGGCCTCGTTATCGCCACGGGAGGCGAACTCAAGCAGGTTCTTGCAAATTTGGCGCGGGTGCAGCCCGTGCGCGGCCGGCTTGAGCGGGCCGTGATCAGCCGTGCTGGCGCGCCCGTCTATGTCGATTACGCCCATACGCCCGACGCGATCGAGGCCGCCGTGGAGGCGCTTCGCCCCCATGCCAGGGGGCGGCTGATCCTCCTTTTCGGCGCCGGTGGCGACCGTGACGCCGGCAAGCGCGCCGAAATGGGCCGGGCGGCCGCGCGCCTCGCCGACCTCGTCATCGTTACAGACGATAATCCCCGCAGCGAGGATCCCTCAGCTATACGCAGGCAGATCATGGAAGGCTGCCCTGATGCCCGCGAGATTCCGGGCCGCCGAGAGGCAATCGCCGGCGCGATCGCGGAAGCGCAACAGGACGATATCGTTCTGCTGGCTGGCAAGGGACATGAACAGGGTCAGATCGTCGGGAACAGGGTGCTCCCATTCGATGACGTCCAGGTGGCGCGGGAGTGCGCCGCATGACCCCGCTCTGGACCTCCGACGAGATCGAAGCCGCCACTGGGGGACGGGCGCAAGGTGCGTTCGCGGTGGAAGGCGTGGCGTTCGATTCGCGCGAGATCGAGCCGGGCGATCTTTTCGTCGCGATGAAGGGTGAAGCCACGGACGGGCATCTTTTTGTCGCCGGCGCGTTTACCGCCGGTGCGGCTGGAGCCCTGGTGAGCGAGGCCATAACGGGCCCGCACGTGCTGGTCGGGGATACTGCCAAGGCGCTGGACGATCTCGGCCGCCATGCGCGGCAGCGGAGCCGGGCCCGCATTTGCGGTGTTACAGGCTCGGTCGGCAAGACAGGTACGAAGGAAGCGCTTTTCGCGGCGCTTGACCGGTTCGCGCCCGGACGCGCCCACCGGTCGGTCAAGAGCTACAACAACCAAACCGGCGTGCCGTTGTCGCTGGCACGGATGCCGGCTGACGCCCGCTTCGGCATCTTCGAAATGGGTATGAGCGCCGCCGGCGAGCTTTCGGCCCTCACCCGGCTGGTCAGACCGCACGTGGCGATCGTCACCGCCATCGCCCCGGCGCATCGCGCCTTCTTCGCCAGCGACGAAGAGATTGCCGATGCAAAAGGGGAGATCTTCGAAGGCCTCGAGGATGGCGGGATCGCCATCATCCCCTATGACAGCCAGCATCGCGACCGGCTGGCAGCGGCGGCCCGCCCGCATGCCGCCGAGATCCGCACCTTCGGGCTTGGGGAGGGCGCCGACATAAGGGCGCTGGACGTGGTCGCCTCGCCGGCCGGCGGAAGTCTGGTGACGGCCTCGTTGCCGGATGCCGAACTCACCTTCACCATCTCGCAGCCGGGCGAACATTGGGTTTCCAACGCGCTGGCCGTACTTGCCGCAGTTCAGGTCATGGGCGGGGATCTCGCCGCGGCCGGCCTTGCCCTCGCCGACATGGCCGGCTTGAAGGGCCGGGGGGAGCGGCGCCGGATCCCGCTGGCGGGCGGCGAGGCCTTGCTGATCGATGAAAGCTATAACGCCAATCCAGTCTCCATGGCCGCGACTCTCAAGACCTTTTCCATCCAGCCCGTGCGCGGGCGGCGGATCGCCGTGCTCGGCGCGATGCGCGAACTTGGCGCCGATTCAGACATGTTTCACGCGGGCCTGGCGCAACCGCTGGAGGCGGCGCGGGTCGATTATGCTATTTTGGTGGGCGAAGAGATGGCACCGCTTGCGAAAGCGCTTGGACAGAGGCTGGAAATATCGCATGTGCCCGACGCGGCTTCGGCCATCGGCCTTGCGCGAGAGGCGGTGGCTCCGGGCGATGCGTTGCTCGTCAAGGGTTCGAACTCCATCGGTCTGGCCGCCCTTGTCGAGGCGCTGGCAGACGGGAAGAGCTGATGTTTCTCTGGTTATCAGAACAATTGGGTTTCCCGGGCCTTCTCAACCTCTTCCGTTACATCACCTTTCGTGCCGGCGCGGCAACCGCCACCGCTTTGTTCATCGGCCTGCTGATCGGCCCGAAGTTCATCGGATGGCTGCGCGTTCGGCAGGGCAAGGGCCAGCCGATCCGCAGCGACGGACCGGAAAGCCATTTTTCCAAGCGCGGCACGCCGACCATGGGCGGGCTGATGATCCTGACCTCGCTGACCGTGGCGATGCTGCTGTGGATGGATTTGTCCAACCGTTATCTGTGGGCTTGCCTCTTCATCACCGTGGGCTTCGGAATCATCGGTTTCCTCGACGATTATGACAAGGTCACCAAACGCAGCCACAAAGGCATTTCCGCCCGCATGCGGCTGTTCGCCGAATTCGTGGTCGCGGCGATCGGGTGCTGGATCATCAGTTGGGGTGCCGGGACCGAGCTCTACATCCCGTTCTACAACGGCCCCGTGATCGATCTGGGGCCTTTCTATATCGTCTTCGCCGCGTTCGTGGTCGTCGCCTTCGGCAATGCGGTCAATCTCACCGACGGCCTCGACGGGCTCGCCACCATGCCGGTAATCATCGCCAGCCTCGCTTTCCTCGCCATCTCCTACCTGGTCGGCAACGCCGTCTTCTCCGCCTATCTCGGCATTCCCTATGTGCCGGGGGTCGGACATCTCACCGTCCTTTGCTCGGCGATCATCGGTGCCGGCCTCGCATTCTTGTGGTTCAATGCGCCGCCGGCCGCCGTTTTCATGGGCGATACGGGCAGCCTCGCTTTGGGAGGCGCCCTCGGAGCGATCGCCGTCGCCACCCAGCATGAAATCGTGCTGGGCATCATCGGCGGGCTGTTCGTTGTCGAAGCCATGTCGGTGATCATCCAGGTCTTCTTCTACAAAAAGACCGGCAAGCGCGTCTTCAAAATGGCGCCTATCCACCATCATTTCGAGCAGATGGGGTGGTCGGAGCCGACGGTCGTCATCCGCTTCTGGATCATCAGCTTCGTGCTCGCTTTGGCCGGTCTGTCGACGCTGAAGCTCAGATGATCACGGGCCCATCCTTCGCCGGTCGGAACTATGCGGTCCTGGGGCTTGCGCGTTCCGGCAGGTCGGCGGTCGAGACGCTGGCGGCGAGCGGTGCCACGGTCATGGCCTGGGACAGCCGTGAAGAGGCGCGGGCCGCCGTCGCGGACAAGGCCCGCCTCGCCGATCCACTGGTGACCTCGCTCTTCGGCTTCGCTGCGATCGTGGTTTCTCCGGGCGTGCCACTGAACCGGCATCCGATCGCGGGTCGTGCGCGCGAGGCCGATGTCCCGCTCATCGGCGACATCGAACTTTTCGCTCAAGCGCGGCCATCTTTGCCGCCGCACAAGGTGATCGGAATTACGGGCACCAACGGCAAGTCGACGACGACAGCACTCATCCACCACATTGTGAAGAGCGCCGGCCGTCCCGCCCTGATGGGTGGCAATATCGGCATTCCGATCCTGTCCCAGGACCCTTTGCTGCCGAACGAGGAAGGCGAAGGCGTCTATATCCTCGAACTTTCCTCATATCAGATAGATCTCACCCAAAGCCTCGATTGCGATATCGCGATTCTGCTGAACATCAGTCCCGACCATCTCGATCGCTATGACGGGGTGGAGGATTATGCGGCGTCGAAGGCGAGGCTGTTCGCGATGCAATCGCCCGACCGTCTCGCCATCGTCGCCGACGAGGACGATTTCAGCCGGGCGATAGCCGGGCAATTGGTGGGCCGGAAAATGCTGGTTTCATCGGACCAGATCAAGGATCAATCACGCTGGCCATCGCTTCAAGGCCCGCACAATGCCCAGAATCTCGCCGCGGCCGTGGCCGCCGCGCGCGCGCTTGGAATCTCCGATCGGGTCATTGCCGACGCGCTCGTCACTTATGCCGGCCTGCCGCACCGCATGGAGCGGGTCGCCGAGAAGAACGGAATCCTTTTCGTCAACGACAGCAAGGCTACCAATCCGACCTCGGCGGCGCCTGCGCTTGCCGCTTATCCAGCAGTCCACTGGATCCTCGGCGGGCTCGCCAAGTCCGATGATCTGCAGGCTTGCGAGCCTTATCTGGACCATGTTCGGGGTGCTTATACGATTGGCGAAGCGGGCCCGATGTTCGCCCAATTGCTGGCCTCCAAGGTGCCGGTGACCGAGTGCGAGATGCTGATCGAGGCGGTCGGCGTGGCGGCCGAGGCGGCGCAGCCGGGCGAAGTCGTCCTGCTGTCGCCGGCCTGCGCATCGTTCGACCAGTTCAGAGATTATGAGGCCCGTGGCGATGCTTTCCGGGCGGCGGTAGAGGCATTGGCATGAGGACCCGCGGATGAATGTCGTCGAACAGGCAAGGATGAGCGGCTCGGCCCGGCTCGGCCGTTCCGATCGCAGCGCACTGGGTCGCTGGTTCTGGGAGATCGACCGGGTCCTGCTCCTGCTCGTCGCGGTCCTGATCGCGATCGGCCTCATCGCCGTTGCTGCGGCCTCTCCTGCCGCCGGATCGCGTTATTCGGGCGGTGACGTCAGCTTCGCGCCGCTCCATTATTTCTATCGGCAGCTGATGTGGATCATCGTCGCCATCCCTGTGATGATCGGCGTATCCATGCTGCAGAAGGCGACGGCGCGCAGGCTGTGTCTGATCGGAGCCCTCATCTTCACAGCCTTGCTGTTCGCCGTTCCGATCATCGGTAACGAGGTGAACGGCGCCCGCCGCTGGATCGGCGTCGGTTTCGCGCAATTTCAGCCGTCGGAATTCCTGAAACCCCTTTTCATCGTCTCGCTTGCCTGGCTGCTGTCGCTCAAGGATCGCGATGCGGGACTGCCGGTGGTACCTCTGTCCGGAATCCTGACGGCATTGGTTGCATTGTTGCTGATGCAGCAACCCAATTTCGGCGAGACCATCATATTCGCCGCCGCCTGGGTAATGCTGCTAACCCTTTCCGGCGCTTCGCTCCGCTTCCTCGGCATTCTGGGAGTCGCGGCAATGGTCGGGATCGTGCTCGCTTATTTCTTTTATCCGGTGGCAACTGCGCGCATCGACGGGTTTCTCTTCGCCGGGGGCGACACCTACCAGACCGATTCCGCCCTTCGGACATTGACCGCGGGTGGACTGTTCGGTGCCGGACCTGGCGCCGGAGTCCGCAAGTTCCATCTGCCCGAGCCTCATACCGACTATATCTTCTCGGTCATCGGCGAAGAATTCGGCATCATCGCCTGTCTCGCCATTGCAATCATTTACCTGGTGATCGTCGCGAGGGTCCTGATCCGCCTGTTGCATGAAGAGGATAGTTTCATCGTGTTCGCGGCTGCCGGACTGGTCACGCAATTCGGATTGCAGGCCCTCATCAACATGGCCGTGAATGTCCAGATCGCTCCATCCAAGGGAATGACACTGCCGTTCATCAGTTATGGCGGCTCTTCCATGGTGGCGCTGTCGATCGGCATGGGCCTCCTGCTCGCCTTCACGCGCCGCAACCCCTATCTGCACCGTTCGCCCTATGTGGTGAAATGGAGCGGTGGATGACGCTTTCGCGCCATTATGTGCTCGCCGCCGGCGGCACCGGCGGCCATATGATTCCGGCCCATGCGTTGGCCGAGGAATTAATCCGGCGTGGCCACAGGGCTGCCCTCGTCACCGATGCCCGCGGTGCGCGCATCCCCGGCCTGTTCAACGGGGTACAGGTGCATGTCCTTCCTGCCGGCAGGCTTGGCGGCGGGCCGATCGGCTGGTGGCGGGCGCTGCGCAACATTTATACCGGCCGCGCCATGGCGTCTCGGCTGTACGAGACATTCCGACCGGCGGCGGTGATCGGCTTCGGCGGCTATCCGGCGCTTCCTGCCTTGATGGCAGCGCAGCGAGACGGGATCCCGACCTTGGTTCACGAACAGAATGCGGTGCTCGGCAGGGTGAATCGCCTGATGGCGCGCAAGGTGGATGCCATCGCCACCGCTTATCCCGACATCGACCGTCTGTCGCCCAAGCATGAACCCAAGGTTCATCTTGTCGGCAATCCAGTGCGGGAGGAAGTGCTGGAACTTCGCGATCAGCCCTATCCAGCGCTGAGCGAAGACGGTGTCTTCCGGATTCTCGTCACCGGCGGCAGCCAAGGGGCCACGATCCTGTCTCACGTCGTCCCGGATGGCCTGGGCTTGCTGCCCGAGCATTTCCGCAGGAGGCTGCAAGTCACCCAACAATGCCGGACCGAGGATATCGACCGGGTCCGGTCCGTCTATGCCCGTCTCGGCATTCCCGCCGATCTTGCCACCTATATTACCGACATGCCGGAAAAGCTGGCCTGGGCCCATCTGGTCATCGCCCGGGCTGGCGCTTCGACCATTGCCGAGCTGACCGCGGCGGGCCGTCCCGCGATCCTGGTGCCGCTTCCGTCCGCGACCGACGATCACCAGACCGCCAATGCGCGCGAGATGGCGAAGACAGGCGGCGCGCGCATGATCGCCCAGAGGAATTTCACGCCGATCGAGCTCGCCAAGCAGATGCAGAAGCTGGGCCTCTCGCCTGCGGCGCTCGGCAATGCGGCCGATCGTGCCAGGCTGGTCGGCCGGCCAGACGCGGCCAGGGATCTCGCCGATCTTCTGGAGCGGACCGGTCAGGAACTTGGTTCCGATCCCCTTGTCGCAGAGGAGATGGTGCTGCGTCCCGTCTCCGGTGGAGCCTTTGCGTGAAGCGGGAACGGACATGAGAGGCGTCGGCACCGATATCGGCACCATTCACTTCATCGGCATCGGTGGCATAGGCATGTCCGGGATCGCCGAGGTCATGCACATCCTTGGTTACAAGGTGCAGGGCTCGGACGTCGCCGAAAGCTATGTGATCGACGGTCTTCGCCGAGCCGGAATAAAGGTGAGCATCGGACACGATCCCGACAATCTCGGCAATGCCGCGGTTGTCGTCACATCCACAGCGATCAGGATGAACAATCCCGAGGTCGCCTGCGCCTATGAGCGGCGGATCCCCGTGGTCCGGCGGGCCGAAATGCTGGCGGAACTGATGCGCCTGAAATCGACTGTCGCGGTGGCCGGCACCCATGGCAAGACCACGACCACATCGATGATCGCGGCCCTGCTGGATGCCGGCGGCATCGATCCGACCGTCATCAATGGCGGCATCATCAATGCCTACGGCTCGAATGCCCGGCTCGGCAGTTCGGAATGGATGGTGGTGGAGGCGGACGAAAGCGACGGCAGCTTCCTGAGGCTGGACGGAACGATTGCCGTCGTCACCAATATCGACCCCGAACATCTCGATTTCTACGGCAGTTTCGACAGGGCCAAGGACGCCTATGTGGAATTCGTGGAGAATGTGCCTTTCTACGGGGCGGCCCTGCTTTGCGTCGATCATCCGGAAGTGCAGGCGATCATTCCCCGCCTTCGCGATCGGCGGATCGTCACGTACGGCTTTGCCGCCCAGGCCGATATCAGGGGGGACAATGTCGTCCCGTATCCAGGCGGCAACCGTTTCGACGTCACCATTCGCAATCGCGCCGGCGAGTTGCGCGTGATCGCGGGGATAGCGCTGCCCATGCCCGGGCGGCACAATGTCCAGAATGCGCTGGCCGCAATCGGCGTCGCAATCGAGCTCGGCATCGAAGACGCACTGATTGCCCGAGGCTTCGAGAAATTCGACGGCGTCAAACGCCGCTTCACGAAGGTCGGGGAAGTGGAAGGCGTCACCATCATCGACGACTACGGCCACCATCCGGTCGAGATAAAGGCCGTGCTGGCGGCTGCCCGCGAAAGCGCGGGGGGGCGGGTGATCGCCGTCGTGCAGCCGCATCGCTACACGCGCTTGCGCGATCTGATGGAGGAATTTCAGAGTGCCTTTAACGATGCCGACATCGTTTATGTCGCGCCCGTCTATGCGGCCGGCGAGGAGCCGATCGAAGGAGTCACTGCCGATGCCTTGGTCGAAGGACTGAAGCAACGCGGCCATCGCGCTGCCCGCTCCGTTACCGGCCTGGGCCACCTCTGCGAGGAACTTGGTGACATCGCCGCCCCGGGGGACATGGTGATCTGCCTTGGCGCCGGCGACATCACCAAATGGGCGGGCGGGCTGGCCGACGGCATCAAGGCGGCGAGGGGAGTCGAATGAATCCTGTCCTCGACCTGCCGAGACTGGAAGGTACTGCCGAACGCGGTGGTGCGCTCGCCGACTTCATCTGGTTCCGTACCGGCGGGCCGGCCGAATGGCTGGTCAAACCATGCGATGTCGACGACCTCGCCGGTTTCATGAGCCGGCTCGATCCGGCGATCACGGTGATGCCGGTCGGCGTCGGCTCTAACCTCATCGTCCGTGACGCAGGGGTGCCGGGGATCGTGGTGCGGCTGCCGAAAAGCTTCGCGAAGGTGAGTGTGGACGGGGATCGTGTCCGCGCCGGCGCCGCCGCGATGGGGATCACCGTCGCCAGCAAGGCACGGGATGCGGGCATTGGCGGCCTCGAGTTTCTGCGTGGCATCCCGGGGACGGTCGGGGGCGCGGTACGGATGAATGCAGGCGCCTATGGCCGCGAGGTCTGCGATATTTTGGTGGAGGCGGTGCTGGTGCTGCGGGACGGCAGCATCGAGACCTGGCCGCGCGAACGGCTCGGCTATACCTATCGGCATAGCCAAGTGCCGGACGGTGCTGTCGTGGTCGAAGCATTGTTCGAGGGAAAGCCGGGTGAGCCGTCGGCGATCGGGGCGGAGATGGACCGGATCGCCGCGGAGCGCGAGGCGAGCCAGCCGCTGCGGAGTCGGACGGGCGGTTCGACCTTCAAGAATCCGCCCGGCACCAAGGCTTGGCAGCTGATCGATGCGGCCGGGTGCCGCGGCCTTCGCATCGGCGACGCACAAGTATCTGAAAAACATTGCAACTTCCTCCTCAACCTTGGCAAGGCCAGCGCCGCGGATATCGAGGCGTTGGGAGAGGAAGTGCGCCGCCGGGTGCGCGAGCAGAGCGGCATCATGCTGGAATGGGAAATACAGCGCGTCGGGCGCGGGTCTGGGGAAGAATGATGGATAAGCTTCATGTCGCGGTGCTGATGGGCGGTTGGTCGGCGGAACGGGACGTCTCCTTGATGAGCGGAGCCGACATTGCCGACGCTCTCGAAAGCCTGGGCCACAGGGTCAGTCGCGTCGACATGGATCGAAATGTCGCCGAGGTTCTGGCCGGCCTGCGCCCCGACATCGTCTTCAACGCCCTCCATGGCACACCCGGAGAAGATGGCACCGTCCAGGGCATGCTCGACATCATGGGGATAAAATATACCCATAGCGGCATTGCCACGTCCGTGGTCGCGATCGACAAGGAGCTGACCAAGCGGACCTTGAGCGCCCATGGCATTCGCGTGCCGGGGGGCGAAATCGTCGCCAGCAAGAGCCTGTACCAGGCCGATCCCATGCCGCGGCCCTATGTGCTGAAGCCGGTCAACGAAGGCTCTTCGGTCGGCGTGGCGATCATCACCGACGAGGGCAATTATGGCAATCCGATTTCCCGCGATGCCCGGGGCCCCTGGCAGGAATTCGAGCGGTTGCTGGCCGAACCGTTCATTCGCGGGCGCGAATTGACGGTCGCCGTACTTGGCGAGCGTGCTCTTGCTGTGACCGAGCTTCGGCCGAAGTCCGGCTTTTACGATTATGACGCCAAATATACGGATGGCCTGACCGATCATGTCTGCCCCGCCGAGATTCCGTCCGCGATACGCGACGCTGCCATGGCGACCGCCTTGCGGGCGCATCAGATACTCGGGTGTAGGGGGTGCTCTCGTTCCGACTTCCGCTGGGACGATGAGAAAGGAGAAGAGGGCCTCTATCTTCTCGAAGTGAATACCCAGCCCGGCATGACGCCCCTCAGCCTCGTTCCAGAGCAGGGAAAATATATCGGCCTCAGCTATGCGGAGCTGGTTCAGTCGATATTGGAGGAGGCGTTGTGACTGCCCGCATCGCGCGCGGATCAAGCCAGCGCGCCCGCCCGAAGCAAGCGGCGCGCGGACGCCCGGGCCGCAAGCAGGCAAGTCCCGATCCGCTTTCGGACTTCGTTCGTCGCATGAGCTGGTGGATTTTCATCCTCATGATCGTCGCCGTGGCGATCGCCTCGATCGTCGCTTTCAGAATTCCGCAGATGATCGGCACGGCCGTCGGCGAAGAGATTGGCGAGGCGGGATTCGCAGTCAAAAGAGTGGAGATAAAGGGCCTGGAACGCATGCAGCGTCTTCCCGTCTATGCAGTGGCCCTCGACCAGGACTCAATGGCGATGCCGCTGGTCGATCTCGAAGCAACACGGGCGCGCCTGCTGCGCTTCGGCTGGGTCCGCGAGGCGCGCGTGTCGCGGCGCCTGCCGGATACGCTGGTGGTGGACATCATCGAGCGCAAGCCGGCTGCGATCTGGCAACATAACCAGCATCTCAACCTGATCGACAGCGAAGGCGTGGTGCTGGAAGCGGTGCGGCTCGAAGCGATGCCGGACTTGCCGCTCGTGATCGGTCCGGCGGCCAATCGACACGCCGCCGAGCTCGCGCGCCTGGTCCAGATGGCTCCGCAGCTTAAGCCGATGATGGCCGGCGCAAGCTGGATCGGCGGCCGGCGCTGGGACATTCGGTTCCAGTCCGGGGAAGTGCTTGCGTTGCCGGAAGGGGTGGCCGCGCAGCGGGCGCTGGTCCATTTTGCCCGCATGGACCAGGCGACGCAGCTTCTCGGACGCGGTTTTGTCCGCTTCGACATGCGCATCCCCGGCAAGTTCATCGTTCGGGTTTCCAAGGAGCCCGGCAGCGCCCTGCCGCTGATGCCGTCGGAACCGCCGGCTCCTCCTCCTGCGGCACAGGTCGCCGAGCCTGTCGGGCGGGACGTCGTGCCCGATCTGAAGACGACCATCTGATGAAGCGCATCCAGACTCCCCCCGCCCAGAAACTGGTTACCGCCCTCGACATCGGGTCTTCGAAAGTCTCGGCACTCATCGCCGAGCCTCGCGAAAATGGTGAATTGCGCATCCTGGGCACCGGCCAGCGCCAGAGCCAGGGCGTGAAGCGCGGATTCATCGCGGACATGGAGCGGACCGAAGTCGCCGTCCGCGAAGCGGTGGAGCAGGCGGAGCGGATCGCGGCAACCAATATCGAAAGCGTGTTCGTCGGATATTCGGCCGGCGGCCTCGTCAGCACCGTGGCGAGCGTCGAGGTCGAGATTGGCGGCCGCCGCATCGAAAAGGAGCATATCGATGCGCTCCTTGGCGTCGGCCGGGACAGCATCGATCCGGAAGGGCGGATGATCCTTCACGCCATGCCGGCGCTCTATACGCTGGACGGGCTGGAAGGCGTGAAGAAGCCGCTGGGGCTGCACGCCGATCGGCTCGCCGTGGACATCCACGTCATCGCAGCCGAGCCGCCGCCCGTGCGCAATCTCGATCTGTGCGTCCGGTCCGCGCATCTCGGGGTCGACGCGATCGTCGCTTCGCCTGTCGCTGCGGGCAAAGCATGCCTCAGCGAGGAGGAGCGCGAGCTGGGGGTGGCTCTGGTCGAATTGGGGGCCGGGGTCACCAACATTTCGGTCTTTGCCGGCGGCATGCTGGTCGGGCTGAAATCGCTGCCTCTGGGCGGAATCGACATCACCGACGACATCGCCTCCGCCTTCGGAACACGCCGCGCCGAAGCGGAGCGGATGAAATGCTTCTATGGTTCGGCGACGACGAGCCCGCGCGACAATCATGACATGATCGAGCTGGCACCGATCGCCGGATCCGAAGAAGGCACCGAGGCAGCCCGCATCACCCGCGCGCAACTCATCGCGGTCATTCGCCAACGGCTGGAGCAATTGACGGGCGATATCGCTGTGGCACTGAAGGAACTCGGTTTTGCCGGCCCTTTCGGACGTCAGGTCGTTTTGACCGGCGGCGGTTCCGAGCTCAAGGGCATCGCCGATTATGCTCAAGGGGTCCTGGGACGGGCGGTTCGCGTCGGGCGTCCGCAGCTTGCAGGCCTGCCCGAAGCGCATGGCGGACCGGCCTTCACCACCCTGGTCGGGCTGGCGCAGTTCGCCGCATCGAACGAGCTCGATCTGCGCCAGATCGTCGCGCCCGGAGCGATCGTCCATAAGGGAAATGGCGGAAACCTGGTCCAGCGGCTGATTTCGGCCGTGAAGAGCGGATTTTGAACATGGTCCCGGAAGCGAGCGCTTCGTGCCTCCGCCAAAGGCCTGAACCAGCCCTGCGACAATGTCGAATCCTTGGTACGGGCCGCAGGTTGAATCGACGTAAGATGATCAAGGCTTTGAAAAAATAACCGGGCTGTTAACTTTTTGCTCGCACCGGCGAATCGCATAGTGCAAAAGGGTCGTGACAGCGCCGCGATGGCCAGATTTTTAGGGGGAGATAGCCCATGAGCATCGACTTTATCCGACCCGATGTAGACGAACTCAGGCCCCGCATCAGCGTCATCGGCGTTGGCGGTGCGGGCGGCAACGCCATCGCCAACATGATCAATTCCGACGTGCAGGGCGTCGACTTCATCGTCGCCAACACGGACGCGCAGGCGCTCAACGCTTCGCCGGCCGACCAAAGAATCCAGCTTGGCCTGCGCATCACGCAGGGGCTGGGCGCCGGATCCCGCCCGGAAATCGGCAAAGCGGCTGCCGAAGAGACGCTCGAACAGATCGAAAAGGCTCTGGAAGGTGCGCATATGTGCTTCATCGCCGCCGGCATGGGCGGCGGCACCGGTACCGGTGCCGCGCCGGTCATTGCCAAGGCGGCGCGCGACAAGGGCGTATTGACTGTCGGCGTCGTAACCAAGCCGTTCAGCTTCGAAGGCGCCCGCCGCACACGCTCGGCCGACGCCGGGATCGAGGAACTGCAGCAGCATGTCGACACCCTGATCGTCATTCCCAATCAGAATCTGTTCCGCATTGCCAATCCGAACACGACCTTCAAGGAAGCGTTCATGATGGCGGACGAGGTTCTGCAGCAGGGCGTGCGCGGCATCACCGATCTGATGGTCATGCCCGGCCTTATCAATCTCGACTTCGCGGACGTCCGCTCCGTGATGGGCGAGATGGGCAAGGCGATGATGGGCACCGGCGAAGCGGGCGGCGACAATCGCGCAATCGAAGCGGCCGAACAGGCGATCGCCAACCCCTTGCTGGATGGCGTTTCCATGAAGGGCGCAAAGGGCGTCATCATCTCGATTACCGGCGGTGAGGACATGCGCCTGATGGAGGTCGATGAGGCTGCCAATCACATCAAGGATCTGGTGGATCCGGACGCCAACATCATCTGGGGGTCTGCCTTCAACAACGATCTCGAGGGCAAGATCCGGGTCTCCGTCGTCGCCACGGGTATCGATGCCAATGCCTCGGCCATGCCTGCCCCTGCAAAGGTCTTCGCTTTCCCTGCGAGCCGTGCCGCCGAACCCACCAGGAAGGAAGAGCCGGCCCCCATCGTTCAGCCGATCGCCGAAGAGGCGCCGGCAATGGAGTTGGGCGCTGAACAGGAAGTCGCGGCCATCGACGAGCCCAGCCTGGAAGAAGTGGGAGAAGTTGTCGAACCTGTCGACAGCGAAGCGGAAAGCGACGAGCTGCTGCTCGATATGGGCACCATGGTCGAAGAGGATGAGGGCTTCGTCGAGGAGGATCTCGTCAATGGTCCCGAAACGAGCGGGCCCGGCACCCGCAGCTGGATTACCGGAGAAGAAAGTCCGGCGCCGGCGCCGAAGCCTGCCCGGGAAGGCGGCACCTTGTTCGAGCGCATGTCCAACATTGCTCGCGGCGCTGCCAAGGCCCAGGTCGAGGAGGATCCCCAGCCCCAGGGTCGTTCCGAACGGGATCCGCTCGATATTCCCCGCTTCCTGGGCCGGCAGAACAATCAATAGCAAGTCCCTGGACTTCTGATCGGGTTCGGGACTCTGGCCCGGCTCATCGCCGGGCCGAACCGATTGGCCGCAATCGAACGGGGCCAGACATTGCCGGTACAGCTTTGACCCGGTCTATCCGGTTCATGATTAAGACAAGAACGGGAGCAGTCGGGCTTGGCCTAGCCGCGTTCGGCGCGGCCCTGATCATGGCGCCGGCGCCGGTACGGGCGCAGGACTTGCCGACGAGCGCCGACAAGCCGGACGAAACATTGTCCGCGCATTTGCGCATGCTCGCGGACAATCCGCAAAGCCTTACAGCCTTGATGGGTGCCGGCCGCGCTGCATTGGACCTTGGCGATGCGCAGGCGGCGCTGACCTTCTTCGGCCGGGCCGAGGAACTCGCTCCAACCGACGGCCGCATCAAGATGTGGATGGCATCGGCGCTGGTGCAGATGGAGCAGCCTGCAACCGCGCTCAAATTTTTCGATGATGCCCGGCGTCTCGGCGTCCCGGAAGCCGATCTCGCACGGGATCGGGGGTTGGCATATGACATGAGTGGCAATCCATCGCAGGCGCAACATGATTACAGGCTGGTGTTGGCGCAGGGTTCCGATCCCGAGGTGACGCGCCGCCTGGCGCTGTCGCTGGCAATCAGCGGAAAGAAGGAGCCGGCGCTCGCCTTGCTGGAAGGGCAATTGCGGCAGCAGGTTCGAGCGGCATGGCGGACCCGGGCCTTCGTTCTTGCTTTGACGGGCGATGTCGAGGGTGCGAAACGCGCCGCGCAGTCGGTCATGCCCTCCGCCCAGGCAGCGGCGATGGCGCCTTTTTTCGCACGCCTGCCCATGCTCAATCCCGCTGAGCGCGCGATGGCGGTCCATTTCGGCCGGATCTCGGGCGATGGCCGGCCATCAATGGCGGCTGCGCCAACGCCGGTCAGTTCCTCCTCCGGTGCGGCGGCCATGGAAGCCGGCAAGCCGGACAGCCGTGAACCTACATTGGGCCAAAGGGCGGAGGCCTCGGCGGACCTTTCCGACCGGGCCCGCCTGCCTCGCGAGCCGAGGCGGCGCGGCGTCGCTGCCGCAGCGGTCTCCCGACGCAGCGCCGAAAGTCGCCCTCCGGCCAAGGCGACGCCGTCATTGACCAGTGCCGCCCAGCCGGAAGCTCCTCCCCAGGCGACGGCGCCGGTCGAGAGCGCTCGCCTGCAGGATCAACCGCCGGGGCCGGTCACTCGGCCGCGGCCGAGCGTGTTGCCGCCCGGCAAGGTCGCCCAGCCGGATTTTCCTGAAAGCCCGGCCGTTGCGGCCAATGACGAGATGGGGGATTCCGAAAATATACTGGCCCTGCCGGAAGCCAAGAGGCCGGCAGCTATCCCGGTCAGCGCTGAGCCTGTCGTCCCCACGACCCAGATCACAGTCACGCCTGCTCCCGCTCCTCCAGCCGGTCTGGCAGATATCGCGGCGGCGATAGCGGCCCTGAAGGAAGAATCCGTCGTGTCGCTGCCAATGGCCGGGCAGGCCGCGCAACCGGCCGAGGCCCGGTCCCGGCGTGCGAGCAACGCGGCGGTGCCCGCGAAAGCTCAAGCCAAGGCCCCGCCAAAGCCGAAGGCGGCAGCGCCTCGGGCACCCGCGCGGCATTGGGTGCAGGTGGCGGGCGGCGCCTCAAAGACCGCCTTGCCGCGCGAATTTACCCGTCTCAAGGCCAAGGCGCCGGCTCTGCTCGGCAGGCAGGCCGCCTGGACGACGCCGCTCAACGCGACAAATCGGCTGTTGGTCGGTCCGTTCGATAGCCAGGAGGAGGCTCAGGACTTCGTCAACGCACTCAAGAAGGCAGATGTCGCGGCGTTCAGCTGGACCAGCGCCGCTGGCCAGGCGATCGAGAAACTTCCTGCCAAGTGACGATACTCGCGCCTTATGCCGCCGATCCGAACCGGTCGCGAGGCCGGCGTCACGGCGGCGTGCCCGGAGAGGTCAGGGGGCCGCGCGACGCCTTCCAGCGCGATCGGGATCGGATCATCCATTCGGTCCCGTTCCGCAGGCTTCGGCACAAGACGCAGGTTTTCGTGGCGCCCGACGGAGATCATTTCCGAGTACGGCTCACCCATAGTCTCGAGGTAGCACAGATCGGACGGACGATGGCCCGGGCGCTGGGCCTTAACGAGGACCTGACCGAAGCGCTTTGCCTCGCCCATGACATCGGGCATCCGCCCTTCGGCCATGCCGGGGAGGAAGCGCTGCGCGAGGCCATGGCCGATGCGGGCGGATTCGATCACAACGCCCACACCCTCCGGCTCTTGACGAGGCTCGAGACGACCTATCCCAGTCATCATGGTCTCGATCTTAGCTGGGAAACGCTGGAAGGGCTCGCCAAGCATAATGGTCCGGTGACCGCACCGGGCTGGGCACTCGCCGAGGCTGATGCCGAATTTCCTCTCGAGCTCGCCAGCTGGCCCAGTCTGGAGGCGCAAGTGGCCGCGATCGCAGACGACATCGCCTATGACAATCACGACATTGACGACGGTTTGCGCGCCGGCCTCTTCTCGCTTGAGTCCCTCCTTTCGGTGCCTTTGGTGGCCCGCACATGGGCGGCCGTGCGGGCGCGCTATCCCGATGGGGACGAGGCAAGACTGCTGCCCGAACTGATCCGCGACCAGATCGGATTGATGGTGACGGACGTCCTCGACGAGACGCGTCAGCGGGTGGCGGAGGCCGGTGTCGGCACGATCGACGAGGTGCGTGGCGCAGGAAAGCCGCTTTCGGGCTTCTCGATGGCGATGGCGCTGGAGGAGCGGGTTCTGAAATCGTTCCTATATGCGAATATGTACCGGTCGGCGCCGATCATGGCAGTCCAGTCACAAGCGCAGAAGGTGATCGCGGACCTGTTTCAGGCCTATCGCGACCGTCCCTCCCTGATGCCGGACGGATGGGGCGGAGAGGAAGACGGGGTCGCGACCCGCCGCCGCATCGGCGATTTCATAGCCGGCATGACCGATCGCTACGCCATCGGGCGGTATCGCGATCTTATCGGACCGGTCGAACTTCCCGAAGCCTTCTGAAGTGTCTTTCAGCCGGACCGACCCACCTGCCCGCTGAAAATCACGACAGGCAATCCAACATGACTCCGTGCCACTGGACCTTGCGCGCACGCATCCGCTACAGCGCCGCCCTCCCCCCGTCCGGATGGTGATCGTGAGCAGCCTCTACGCCCGTTTTGCAGCCTATATCGATGCGATCCTCGCCGATCTCGAACGCGAAGGAAGCCTTGTTCCGGGCATTGATCGCGGTACGGTTGCGGTCGAACCGCCCCGCGACCCTGCGCATGGCGATCTCGCCACCAACGCCGCGATGGTGCTTGCCAAGCGCGCCGCCACCAATCCGCGCGCCTTGGCCGATCAGATCGCGCCGCGGCTGGCAGCGCTGGACGAAGTCGCCGAGGCGACGGTCGCCGGCCCGGGCTTCATCAACATCAGGCTGGTACCGAATTTCTGGCATGACGAACTGCGTGCAATCTTGGCCGCCGGTGCCGACTATGGCCGATCGGATTTCGGACGCGGCCTCCGAATCAATGTCGAATATGTCTCCGCGAATCCGACCGGCCCGATGCATATGGGTCATTGCCGCGGCGCCGTTGTTGGCGATGCGCTGGCGAGCCTGCTCGAATATGTCGGCTATGCCGTAACCCGCGAATATTATGTGAACGATGCCGGCGCACAGGTCGACACGCTCGCTCGCTCCGCCCATCTCCGCTACCGCGAGGCGCTTGGCGAGACGATCGGCGCCATCCCCGAGGGATATTATCCCGGTGACTATCTGAAGCCGGTCGGCGAGGCGCTCGCTGCGGAATATGGCAGCCAATATGCCAAGGCCTCCGAAGAGGAGTGGCTCGGGCTCTTCCGCACGAAGGCGGTGGCGATGATGATGGACCAGATCCGCTCCGATCTGGCTCTGCTCGGCATCCATCACGACCTTTTCTCCTTGGAATCCGAGGTCGTCGAAAGCGGCGCCGCCGCGCGCGCCATGGAGACCCTTCGGTCGAAGGGGCTTGTCTATGAAGGGGTGCTCGAGGTTCCCAAAGGCAAGACGCCGGAAGATTGGGAGCCCGTCGAGCTGACGCTTTTCCGGTCCTCGGATTTCGGCGACGATCAGGACCGGCCGATGAAGAAGTCGGACGGCAGCTGGACCTATTTCGGCGTCGACGCGGCCTATCACCTGGCCAAGGCCGAACGGTCCGATATTCTGGTGAACATTTGGGGCGCGGACCATAGCGGCACGGTGAAGCGAATCCAGGCCGCCGTGCGGGCGCTGACCGATGGCCGCGTCGCGCTCGACGTCAAGCTGATCCAGATGGTACGCCTGCTGCGCGCCGGCGAGCCGGTGAAGATGGGCAAACGTCTTGGCACCTTCGTTACCTTGGCGGAGGTCGTGGAAGAGGTCGGCAGGGATGTCGTCCGATTCACGATGCTGACCCGCAAGGCCGATGCGCAGATGGATTTCGACTTCGCCAAGGTCGTCGAGGCTTCGAAGGACAATCCGGTCTTCTACGTTCAATATGCCCATGCCCGCATCTGTTCGCTCCATCGGCGTGCGAAGGAGGCCGGCATCGATCTTACCGCCACGGCCGATCTTTCGCTGCTGGACGATGAGGAACTCGCGCTCGTGAAGCTTGCCGCCCAATATCCCCGCGTAGTGGCGGGGGCGGCGGAGGCGCACGAGCCGCACCGCATCGCTTTCTATCTCGGCGATCTCGCTGCGGCGCTGCACGCGCAGTGGAACAAAGGTAATGATGATCCCGCGCGGCGTTTTTTATTGGCACACAATCCCGATTTGACACGGACTCGGCTGGAACTCGCCTCAGCAATCGGGCAGATTGTCCGTAATGGCCTTGGGCTCATGGGAGTATCCGCGGCCGAGGAGATGCAGTGATGACCGACATTCGCGCCGATGAAGCGACTCCGCTGGACGATGAGGACCGTCTGCCCTGGCTCGAAGCTGTGGATGAGGAGGGGGAAAATGAGGGCCCGTCGCCGCTCAAGCTGATCGTCGCCGTGCTGATCGGCCTGGTCGCCATCGGCGGCATCGTCGGCGGCCTGTTCTGGTTGGGCAATCGCGATGCGGCGGAGCACCGTGACGCCGAGCTGATCGCCGCGCCGGAAGGTGATTACAAGGTGCGTCCGGACGATCCCGGCGGGATGAACATACAGGGGGAAGGCGACACTGCCTTCGCGGCCAGCGAGGGTGCCGATCCGAACGGACAGATCAACACCAATGCGCTTCCGGAAGCCCCCGTGACGCAGGCGCCGAAGCAGACGCCGCCTCAGGTGCCGGCGGCGCAGCCTGCGCCGCAAGCGCCGCCCGCCCCAGCGGCCGCGGGTGTTACCATCCAGCTCGGCGCCTTCTCCAGCCAGGCGGGTGCCACAAATGCGTGGAAGGCCTTGTCCGGGCGTTTCTCCTATCTTGCGCCGCTCAGCCATACTATCATACCGACCAGCAGCGGCGGGCGGACCCTCTACCGTCTTCGGGCCTCGGGCGGCGACGCAAGGAATATCTGCAATCGGCTGCGCATCGCTGGCGAGGCCTGCACCGTCGTCGATTGAAGGTGAGTCGAGAATGCAGCCCGCAATCTACGCCGTTGCGGGCGAGTGCCTGACGGCCGACGAACGTTCGTTCTTCAAGGATGCCGTTCCCGCCGGCCATATTCTGTTCGCACGCAACTGCCGCGACAAGGAACAGCTTCGTGCGCTGACCGACGATCTGCGCGGGCTTCATGGCCGCGCCGACCTGCCGATTCTGGTCGATCAGGAAGGCGGCCGGGTGGCACGGCTGTGCCCGCCCATCTGGCCATCATTTCCCGCAGCGGAGCGCTTTGCGGCGCTCTATCGGGTTGCTCCCGTGAGTGCGATCGAGGCCGCTCGCCTGAATGCCCAGGCCATCGCGTTCCAGCTTCGGGACTGTGGGATCAACGTGAATAGCCTGCCCTTGCTCGATGTCCGGCAGCCGACCACGCATGTCATAATCGGGGATCGCACGCTCGGTTCGGATCCAATGCAGGTCGCAGCGCTCGGTCGCGCCATGCTCGAAGGGCTGAACCGCGGCGGCATAGCGGGCGTGGTCAAGCACATGCCAGGCCATGGTCGCGCCACGAGCGACAGTCATGTCGAGCGCCCGGTGGTGGAGGCAAGCGAGGAAGAGCTGCGGATCGACCTGGAACCTTTCACCACCCTGCACCGTGCGCCTATGGGGATGGTCGCGCATATCCTCTATACTATCTGGGACGATGAGAGGCCGGCGAGCCAGTCGCCGACTGTTATTCGCGAAGTGATACGCGGCAGGATCGGCTTCGACGGTCTGCTCATGTCCGACGATATCGCCATGCAGGCGCTGGCCGGCAGCGTCGCGGAACGAGCGGAAGCCGTGCTTGCCGCTGGTTGTGATGTCCTGCTCCACTGCTCGGCGGTCCTTGCGGATATGATAGCGATCGCATCGGTCGCCGGAGAAATGAACGGCCGATCCAGTGAACGGCTGGCAAAGGCGATGGAAATCGTGGCGGGCGCTGCCGATGCGACTCCGTTCGACGTGTTGGCGGCCGAAAGGGACGTCCTCCTGGGTCTCGCCTGATCGGGTCCATCTGCGATCCTCGAGGGGAATTTCCGCTTCGCATGCGCGGCTTCTGTCCCTAATCTCCGGCAATGGACATGAGCGACTCCTTCGAGGAGCAGCCGGCAGTGCGCGAGGCGGACCGGTTGACCCTGGATCTCGACGGCTGGGAAGGACCGCTCGACCTGCTGTTGACGCTCGCGCGTGGGCAGAAGGTCGATCTGGCGAAAATCTCAATTCTTGCCTTGGTCGAGCAATATCTGGCGTTCATTGCCGATGCCAAGAAGCTGAAGCTGGAAATTGCCGCAGACTATCTGGTGATGGCGGCCTGGCTCGCCTATCTCAAATCCTGCCTGCTCCTGCCCAAGGACCAGGAGGCCGATCCCAGCCCTGAGGAGCTGGCGCTGCGCCTGCAGCTGCGCCTCCAGCGGCTCAATGCCATGCGGGAGGCCGGGGCCCGCCTTATGGCGCGTGACCGGCTTGGCCGCGACGTCTTCGTTCGTGGAACCCCCGAAGGGCTGCGGGTGGTCCGCAAATCGGACTGGAGGGCCGATCTCTACGACATCATCGCCGCTTATGGTTCGATCCGGGCGCGCAACGAGCCCGCCATCCACGTTGTTGGCCGTCGTCCGGTCATGACATTGGACGAAGCCCTGCTACGGATCGAGAGGATGATCGGAGCCAGTCTGGAATGGGCCGCGCTCGAATCCTTCCTGCCGGAAACGCAGGATCCGGAATTCCGTAAATCGGCCCTCGCCTCCAGTTTCGTCGCCACCCTCGAGCTGGCGCGCCAGGGCAAACTGGCGATCGAGCAGAAATCGTCCTTCTCCCAGCTCTACATCCGCGCCGCATGACCGCGATCGCCGACGATCTCCGCGCCGTCGAGGCGATCCTGTTCGCGGCCGAGGAGCCATTGAGCCGGGAGGAGATAAGGGATCATGTCGGCGCGCATGTGGACCTTGACCATGCCCTTGCCGCCCTGGCCGATCATTATTCCGGCCGCGGCATCGAGCTGGTCGAACGAGGCAGGAAGTGGCATTTCCAGACGGCGCCCGATCTGGCCGATTTCCTGCGCAGGGAGCGGGAGGAAACGCGCAAATTGTCCCGCGCGGCGGTCGAGACGCTGGCGATCATCGCCTATCATGAGCCTGTCAGCAGGGCCGAAATCGAAGCGATTCGGGGCGTTCAGATTTCCAAGGGCACGCTGGACGTCCTGATGGAAGCCGGCTGGGTGCGTCCGGCGGGCCGCCGCGAGGTGCCGGGCCGGCCGCTCACCTATGCGACGACCGCGTCCTTCCTTTCCCACTTCGGCCTCGCGAGCCGACGCGACCTGCCCGGTATCGACGATCTGAAGGCGGCCGGCCTGCTCGATCCGATCGATGCGGCGATGGAGCAAATCGGCAATGAACAGCTAGAGCTGGAAAGCGAAGCCGAGGACGACTAGGGATCAGAGTGAGGAATCCGGGAGTCGGCAGTCACGCGCTCTCGGCAAGGATTGGAGAGATATCATGGGTGGTCTAAGCCTCTGGCACTGGCTGATCGTAGGCATCGTGTTGCTGCTGCTGTTCGGCAAGGGCCGATTTTCGGACATGATGGGCGATGTCGCCAAAGGCATCAAAAGCTTCAAGAAGGGCATGACCGAGGATGAGGAAGCACCGCCTCCCCAGCCGCAGCCGCGTCTCAAGGATGAAAGTATTGTCGACGTGACCACCGATCGCAGCCGCGATCGCGACACTGCCGAGCGCTCCTAGGATCAGGGTCCTCGTCATCCGCCGGAAAGGCGAAAATGTTCGACATCGGTTATTCGGAGCTTCTGATCATCGGGATCGTGGCGCTGGTCGTCATTGGTCCCAAGGATCTTCCGCGAGTCATGCGCACTGTCGGAAACTGGGTCGGTCGCGCGCGAGGCATGGCGCGCCATTTTCGATCCGGCCTGGACACGATGATGCGGGAAGCCGAACTCGAGGAGATGGAGCGCAAATGGCGCGAGGAGAACGAACGGATCATGCGCGACCATCCCGCGCCGTCCGCGTCGGAAGACAGGCCGGCGGATCCTGAACTTCCCTCGATCGCGCCGCCCGTCGCGGAAGCGCCATCGGCGGCCGATGCGCCACCCAGCGGCGAATTGCCGCTGTCGGGAGGCGGCGACCGTCCGCGCGAATTGCCATGAGTGACATAGACGAATCCCGCGCACCGCTGATGGACCATCTTATCGAGCTCCGGCGGCGCCTGATCTGGTCCTTTCTCGCGCTGGGGGCGGCTTTCGCGGTCTGCTTCTATTTTGCCGAATATATCTTCGCCTTCCTGGCGCAGCCCTTGGTCGAGGCGTTCGGTGCCGGCCAGGGCAAGCTTATTTACACGAAATTGTACGAAGCCTTCTTCGTGGAGATCCGGGTTGCCCTGTTCGCAGCTTTCTTCATGGCGTTCCCGATCATTGCGAGCCAGCTCTGGGCATTCGTCGCACCCGGTCTTTACGCCAAGGAGAAGCGCGCATTTCTTCCTTTCATCATCGCCACGCCGGTGCTGTTCCTGATGGGCGGGGCGCTTGCTTACTATCTGGTCATGCCCACGGCTTTTCGCTTCTTCCTGCAATATGAAGGCAATCTTGGCGGCATCGAGCAGGAGGCCTTGCCGGCTGTTGGCGATTATCTGTCGCTGGTCATGCATTTCATCTTGGCCTTCGGCGTCGCCTTCCTTTTGCCCATCCTGTTGATGCTGATGGAGCGCGCGGGCCTCGTCACCCGGCAGCAGTTGAAGGGCGGCCGCCGTTACGCGATCCTGATCGCCTTCGTCATCGCCGCCGTTGCGACGCCGCCCGATGTGGTCTCGCAATTCATGCTCGCCATTCCGCTGATCCTTCTCTTCGAACTGTCTTTGATCGCGATCTGGTTCACCGAGCGACGCCGGGCCCGCACGGCCGCTTCCGAAACGCCCTGACCGTGGCGGTTTCGCCGCCTTTCCTCGATGCGGAAGGCAATTCAACCCCTTTGCATTCGCCCGATTGGGGGAGTCCCTTTCCGCCGAGGCCGGGATGTGTCGTGACGCCTCTTATCGAGGCGGCGGATATGTTTCCGGCACTCGAACGGCTGGTGCTGGATGCGACGAAGGAGGTGTGGATGTCGTTCCGCATCTTCGATCCGGGCACGAAGACGCGATCGCAGGAGGCGCGGGCCCTGGGCTTGGCCTCCTGGTCGGACCTTCTTCGCCACGCCGTCCTGTCGGGCGTGACGGTCAGGATATTGTTGGCGGATTTCGAGCCGGTACTCGCAGATTATCTGCATGCCGGCTCCTGGAACAGCTATCGCCAGATCCGGGATATCGTTGAGCAGCTGGACAGGGATGATCGCGCGCGTTTGCAACTGATCGTCATCCAGCACGAGGGCGAGCTTGGCTGGGTCTGGCGCCAGATGCTGCGGTTTCCGCTGCGGCAGCGCATTCGCAAGGTTGTGAAGAGGCTGCTCGGGCGCGCCGAACATGACGATGGCGGTCTCGAAAACCGCCCGGGCTTATGGAATCATCTCACCTGGGACGGCGACAAACCCAAGGCCTGGAAGGCAGCGGCGCCGCCGCGGCTCTGGCCGGCCACCTATCACCAGAAATTCGTCGTGATCGACGGGCAGATCGCCATCATCGGCGGGTTGGATCTGGACGAGCGACGGTGGGACGATCGGCGCCATCACCGCCGCGCCAACCAGACCTGGCACGACATCTCCGCCCGGCTGGAAGGTCCGGCGGTGACGGACGCAGCCCGGCATTTTGCCTTTCTCTGGAACCGCGAGATGCCGCGCTATCGCGCCATCGTGGAGGATTGGACCACGCCCTGCGGGCGTGAACTGATGCTCGATCCGCTCGATTCCATTGCTGAGCCTGATGCGTGGCAGCCGACGCGAGGGGAAGCGACCGTGCAGATAGTGCGGACGCTGTCGCGTCAATCCTCGTCGCTCTTCGCGATCGGGCCTGTGCCCTATCTTCGCGAGCTCAAGGCGGCGCACAGGAATCTTATTCATTCGGCGCGGCGCCAGCTCTATGTCGAAGCCCAATTCTTTCGGTCCCGCGAGGCTGCCGCCTGGATCGAACAGGCCCTGCGGGCAAATCCCGCACTCGAGGTCCTCATCCTCATCGCGAACGCGCCGGAGGAGATCGCCTTCGAAGGACAAGGCGGCAATCCGGCACATCGTCACGGCGAATATCTGCAGGCCCGCACATTGGGCAGATTGCTTCGCCGGGCCGGGCCAGATCGTCTAGGGCTGTTCACCCTCGTCAAGCAGGAACCTGTCAAAGCGGACGAGGAGAAGTTCGAGGAAACGAGGGGCACCGCCTTTGGCTCCGGCCTGATCCACATCCATTCCAAGCTGCTGATCGCGGACGATCGCAATTGCCTTCTGTCTTCAGCCAACATCAACGGCCGCAGCTTCGATTGGGATACCGAGCTCGGTTTTCTCTGGCAGGAGGAGGGGAAGGGTATCGCCTCGTTCAAGAGGCAGCTTTGGCATCAACTCTTCGACGGCCCGCCTCCGGAGGGTCTGGATGGATGGCGGGATGCGGCGCGTTTCAATGCGGGTGCTGAGCCGGAGGATCGAAAAGGATTCGTCCTGCCGTATCAGCTGGGTCGAGCCCGTCGCTTCGCACGGCCTTATTGGTTCATTCCGGATGATCTGGTGTGACAATGAAAAGGGCCGCTCCCAAAGCGGGAACGACCCTTCCTATTACAAGAAAAAGCCGGCTTATTCGGTCACACGGTCACCGGTTTCTCCGACGGATTCGATATCCTCGCCGGCGCCCCGCACGGTATTGCAGGCAGCTAGCATGAGGCCTGTCGACAGAGCCACGAGGGTAATAAGCTTACGAACCATGATACATCTCCTTGCCGTCCCATCGTACGCGCCGCCGCGATCGAAGCGATTGGCGGAGGCTTAATGCGTTCGCCTAAGCTTGGTTCCGTGGCGTAACGATTATGAGTGTTCGAAACCCTGACGGATCGACCGCGCCTCGAAAGTCTGCACGTCAGGTTTGGTCCGCAAGGGAAGCGAGATCGCGTTCTGCCAAAAAAATTTGAGCCCGGAGGCGCCACCGGGGGGGGGAGGTTGGCGCGTCCGGGCTCATGTCTTGGATAGCGAGAGCGGGGGGGCAAAAGGTCACTATCCGAAGAGCAGAACGACGAAGTTCGGACGGGGTTCCAAACATTTTTTGAAATAATTCGCGGCCGCTCGCAACCGTCCACCGGTGCCGCAAGTTCAGGCTTGGTCTTCCAAGGAGTGAAATATCGTGACCAAGCCGCCGAAATCTCCCCCCCATTCCGATCTGGATGGCGTCCGCGAAGACGAACGGCGCAATGTCGACGTCGCAAATGAATCAGGCCAGGACAGCGGAGATCTCGAAAGGGCAGACCGACATTCGGCCGGGCGACCGCGATATGAGGAGGATCGAAAGAACCGGGAGGATCGCAGCCGCTGATCGCCGAGCGATTCCAGGCTCTGGACCTGGTCTGGGCCCCGATCCGGACCCGAGCGGCGCGGCCTAATCATCCTTGTCGGAAATCGTGATGTCGACCGAATAGAGGCCCGTTTCCAGATCGCGAACCATCGCCGACCGCAACTGACGCGCGAGGCCGGTGATGATTCTGTCAAATCGCCCGAACAATTCCTCGTCACAACTCCTGTCGCCTTGCAGGCTATCCGAATGCACGGCGAGTGTGGCGGTTCCAGGGCTGGAGGTCGTGAGCGAAACGGCGACGATTTCGGCGCCGCAAAACATGGCGAATTCGACCATTTCGGTGATCAGGAAAGCGACCGAGACAGCAACATCCTGTGTCACATAGACCGATTCCAAATTGAGCGTTATCGGCATATGGCTCGCGGACAAGGGAGCTGTCGCACGCAAATTGGCGCCGAGCTCCGAGATCAATGCCTTGAGCGCCACGCCCCGATTTTCCTCCAGTTCGGCATAATGGTTGCGGTGAACCACGGCGAGCGCATCCACCCGCCGCTGGATCGAGGCATAAGCGGCCGCGACTTCCTCGTTCGAGGATCCGCGCGAGTGGAGGTTGAGCAGCGAGGCGACCACTTGAAGGTTGTTCTTGACCCGATGATGCACTTCGCGAACCAGCCGGGACTGACGCTCGATCGCGGCCTCCAGTTCCGCTTCGTGGCGGGCAACGGTCTGCGTGACCTGATCGAATGCCTCGCCCAGTTCGGTAATTTCGCGGGCCGGCGAAGCGACTGCCGGCAGGTCGAGATGCCGGTCACCCGGCTTGTAGGCGGATACCGCCCTCTGCATTCTCGCCAGCGGTCGTAGCAGCAGCCGATCGGCGATCACCCAGCCGATCAACGCGGCGAAGAGCCACATCAGCACTGGAAGCAGTGTCATCAAGGCGTCCGCGGCGCTGATCGGCGTGGCACCCAACCTGATCTGCAAGCTCAGCTGGCCATCGGCCACTGATTCGGAGCCGCCGACGGTCCGGACCAGCGGACCCCCCCTAAATTGGTCGCGCAGGACCAGTTTCCGGCCACCCTGGATCAAGTCCAGATCGAAATTCCCGCTCGTACCCGGAATGTAAGACAAACTGGCAAGCGTCTCGCGAGAAAATTCGACAACCCCTTCCAGATTGCCTTCCTCGCCGAACACGAATTGTTCCAGAGCATCCCGTTCGGGCAGAATGCGAACCTGAATACCCGGACCGTCGGCCTGATTCGGATGCGCCGGCGGCGCAAAGCCCGAACTGGCGCAACGAAGTGCGCCATCCGAACCATAAAGCGCGTAAAGGCCGGGAACCGGGCCTTGCCGAAGGCGCCGAAGCGTCGTTTCGCAGACCCTGTTTTGCGGCGTCAGGGAAATCGCAGCATTGGCTGTGGTGATGGTGATGGCACTACGCGACAGGACTTCGTCAAGACGTTGCGCCTTTACTTCGAGACGCGTCAAAGTCTGCCGCGTGCGTTCGGCATTCTTCTGCCGGGCATTGTCGATCGACGCCAATATGGCGAGCACGCCAAGCGGCAACAGACCCAGAGTCAGGAACAGCAGCATCTTCAGTCCGGTCGAAAGCTGCCCGAACGAAGATGTCACCCAGCCTTTTGCCCGCGCCTTCACGAGACTTTGATCGCCGGATCAGAAAGCCTCTCCACGGGCTACCCTCCTGCACCAGCTTTTTTGCTGTCGCTTCCAGATTCCAGATCTCGGGGACGAACGTCCGCCGCGCGCACTTTATCCCAGCTTACCGAGCAGATCGAGCATTTCCGGTGGAATATCCTCATCGATCGTCTTTTGATAAACGGATCGCAATGCGGATCCCACCTCCGGGGTTGGCCGCTTCCTGATCGCGCGCCGCTTATCTCCCGCTTCAGTGGATTGTCCGGATCTGCGCCGCCGGTCCTTTTCTTCCTTGTCGACCGCCAAAATCACTCACCCCCCGCGCCCAGCGCCATAACGCCGTCTTTCAAGATGCCTGCCGTGCCGTTCGACCTTTCGCCAAACTTGTCGAGCAGATGCCCGCAGGCGAATAGGGGCCCGCAGACGTCGTGGAAACAAAAAACTCAGCCAATAGTTCCACCATCACGAAAGGGCGGACGGGGCCGGATTCTCTGCAAGTCTGCAACTTGAGGCGCGCATTGGCGCCCCAGGCTTGCAAAGCTGGCAGGTCCCACCCAATAGAGCCCGGTTGAACAGGAGTCGTAACGAACATGTCGCTTGGACAGGAACTCGCGCCCCATCTTCCGTTTTTGAGGCGTTACGCCCGTGCGCTCACCGGCAGCCAGAAGCATGGCGACGCCTTTGTTCGCGCGACTTTGGAGGCAATCGTTGCTGCGCCCGACGATTTTCCGCGCGACGTGGATCCTCGCCTGGGGCTTTATCGCACCTTCCATGTCATCTGGTCCTCGGCGCATATCGAGGATGATCCCGGCGCGGGTTCGGCCGAAAATGCCGAAGGCATTGCCCAGGCCCGGCTTGCGCGAATCACGCCGCTTTCGCGGCAGGCGCTGTTGCTGACAGCGATGGAAGGCTTCACGCCCGAAGATGCTGGCTATCTTATCGGAGCGTCCGCCGACGAAGTGGATCATTTGGTGAGCGAAGCCCTGTCGGAAATCGAACGGCAGACCCGCGCCGAGGTTTTGATCATCGAGGACGAACCGATCATCGCCATGGATATCGAGACCATCGTCCGGGACCTCGGCCATAACGTCACGGGTGTCGCCGTGACGCGGGACGAGGCTGTGGCCCAGGCGCTGGCGCGACGTCCCGGGCTGGTTCTCGCCGACATTCAGCTTGCCGACGACAGTTCCGGCATCGACGCGGTCAAAGATATTTTGCAGGAATTTTCCGTGCCCGTCATCTTCATCACTGCATTCCCGGAGCGGCTACTGACCGGCGAACGGCCCGAGCCTACCTTTCTGATCACCAAGCCCTTTCAGCGTTCGACGGTGAAGGCGGCAATCGCGCAGGCATTGTTTTTCGACACGGCCACATTGCCGGCCTGATAGGCCAAGTGGCCCCATTGCGTCCGGCTCAGGCCGAATCCGAGTTTTGAGACAGTGATTCGGAACCCGCTCCGCGACAGGGCGTTGCCGTCCTGTAACGAATGGAACCGAGGGATATGGACGACAGCGAAAAGCATATCGATACGACGCGTGCCAGGGCGGGCGCGACTCCGCACATGACGCGCTACATCCTGCCGATCTCGCTCGCGCTGGTTGCGATTATCTTCGTGCTCCTGTTGTTACTCTGGGGCTAAGCGCTTACATCGCTGGGAGAAACGGCAGCCGCCGGGCTGGCAGCTCCGCATGAGCACAATCTGTAACGCGTATTCCTTGGGGGCCTAATGATGGCAGGCGACCGGCCGGCATTTTCCGAATTGAGTGACGAGCAACGGGCCGATCCGGTGCCGTTGCCGGACGATGAGTTCAAGGACCAGCTGGCCCAGGTCATCCCGCACCTGCGTGCCTTTGGGCGCTCGCTCTCTGGCAGCCGTGACCTCGCCGACGATCTCGTTCAGGAAACGCTGCTCAAGGCCTGGGCTGCCCGCAAGAGATTTCAGGCCGGCACCAATATGCGGGCCTGGACCTTCATCATCCTACGCAATCTTTTCCTGAGCCAGATGCGCCGAGCGCGGTTCAAGGGCGAATGGGACGAGATCACCGCATCGAAGCTGCTCGCGGCGCCGGCCAGCCAAGACCGTCACGTGGAACTTGGCGACATGCAACGCGCGCTCCTCCATTTGCCCCAACCGCAGCGCGAAGCGCTGATCCTGGTCGGCGCCGGAGGCTTTGCCTATGAGGAAGCGGCCGAAATATGCGGCTGCGCCGTCGGCACGATCAAGAGCCGCGTGGCGCGGGGCAGGGTTGCGCTGGAAAGCCTGCTCACCGATGGCAAGCTGCCTTCCCGTCGGCTCCATGAAACCGATGCAAACAAAACGGCGCTGCAATCGATCATGAACGAGGTGGATGAACTAAGTCGCGATCGCGACCCTCAAGGCTGATCGAACGGGATTCGTCTCGCGCACGCTCCCGCTGCGAAACGTCTTAGTCAAGACGAGCGAGCAGATCCTCGAACGTCTGCAGCGAGCGTTGCTCGCCATTCAAGGCAAACGCCTCGCGCAGGGCGTTTCCCACGCCTGCATGAAGCGTGGGCGGGGCGACCTTCACGAACCGCCTTGAGGAAGCACGAATCATCGCTTCTTTTCTCGGATTGAGCGTATTCACGGTCCAAGAACGTCTATCGCTCCAATGGGTTTCAACCGTTGCGCATCCTCAATGGAACCGGTGTTAAGCTCTTGTATGAATAAGACACATCGTAAACGGGAAATGAATGATGCGATTGCGCGCGCCAGACTTCACGCGCCGTTCCTGAATTTCCAGCTCGACAGCTTTCCTGCCATTTCCGAAGCGCTCGGGAATGGGCTGGTGGAAGATGCGATGATGCTTGCACGGCGCGCTGGCCACGGCGCGCTTACACTGGCCTCCGCGCTTCGCCGAGAGCGGCGTGCCTTGGCGTTGACGTTGGGTATCGCCGATCTTGCCGGGGCCCTGCCTCTGGAGCGGATCGTCGGATCGCTTTCGGACCTCGCCGACTCGGCATTGGAAAAGGCGCTGGCCGCTGTGATCGCGGAAAGGACGCCGGAGGCCGAAACGAAAGGCTTTGCTATCATTGCCCTTGGCAAGCACGGCAGCCGCGAGCTCAACTACTCCTCCGACGTCGATCTCATCTTCCTGTTCAATCCGGCAACCCTTCCGCGCAGGCCGCGAGAGGAGGCGGGCGAGGCCGCGGTGCGAATCGGGCAGCGCATCATCGAACTTCTCCAGAAGCGTGATGAAGAGGGCTACGTCTTCCGGGTGGACCTTCGCCTGCGTCCGTCACCCGAAGTGACGCCGATCGCCCTGCCTGTCGATGCCGCCATCTCTTATTATGAAACCAGCGCCCTGCCCTGGGAACGCGCTGCCTTCATCCGTGCGCGCGCGGTGGCGGGCGATTTCGTTTTGGCCCACTATTTCCTGGAGGCCATTCATCCCTTCGTCTGGCGGCGCTCCCTCGATTTCGGGGCGATCGGAGAAATCCAGTCGATCAGCCGGCGGATCCGGGACCATTATGCGCCGGGCCAGCGTTTCGGCCCCGGCTTCGACCTTAAGCGCGGTCGCGGCGGCATTCGAGAGGTCGAATTCTTCGCCCAGATCCATCAGCTTATCCACGGCGGCCGGGATTTGTCCCTGCGGGCGCCTGCAACCCTGGACGCACTTTGCGCGCTCGCCGGTGCCGACCGCATCGATCAGGATACAGCCCATGACCTCGCTTCTGCCTATCGGTTGTTCCGCACCATCGAGCACCGTTTGCAGATGGTCGACGACAAGCAGACCCACACCCTCCCCGCGGATCGGATCGCGCTGGACAACGTTGCGAGGCTCCACGGTGTCGAGGACGGGGTAGAATTGCTCGCCGTGCTGGAGGGACCCGTCGCCCATGTTGCAGCCATTTATGACGGGCTCGACGGTGGTGGAGACATTCGCCTGCCTCGGGACGAGCAGGCTCTAGAGCAATGGCTCGGCGAGGCCAGCTTCGCCGATCCGGCAGCGGCACGTCTCCGTATCGAGAGCTGGCGTTCCGGCAAGGCGCGCTCGCTTCGTACCGCGCCGGCGCGCGATGCGTTCGAAGCCATGCTGCCGGGCCTGGTGAGCGCCTTCGTCGAGGCACCCGATCCGATCCAGGCGATGATACGATTCGATGATCTTGTCATGCGGCTCCCCAGCGGGGTGAATTTCTATCGTCTGCTCGATGCGCGACCAGGCCTTGCCCAGCATCTCGCGACCCTGCTCAGCCACGCGCCTGCGCTTGCCGAGCAACTCGGTCACCGTCCCGAGCTGCTGGATGGGCTGATCGATGCCAGCGCGTTCGATCTGCCGCCGGATGTATCGGAAATGGCACGTGAATTTTCTCGTCTGGATCGCGCCGAGGGTGATTATCAACTGCTTCTGGACAGCGTGCGCCGCCGCGTCAACGAAAGGCGCTTCGCGCTCGGGGCCCAGCTCATCTTGGGATACAGTGACCCAATCGATGTCGCCGGAGGCTATTCCCGCGTTGCCGAAGCCGCCATCATCGTGCTTGCCGACGCGACGACCGCCGAATTCGAGGCGCGGCATGGTCGCGTAGCAGGATCGGAACTGCTCATTCTCGGCCTCGGGCGGCTCGGCGGCGAGGCGCTCACCCACGCCTCCGATCTCGACCTCGTTTATCTGTTCAGCGGATCGCATGAATCAGAATCGGACGGCCCCAAACCCCTTCGTGCGACGGATTATTTCAACCGGTTGGCCGCGCGGGTCTCGGCCGCGCTGAGCGTCCCCACCGCGGCTGGCCCCCTCTACGAAATTGATACTCGCCTTCGTCCTTCCGGCAAGGATGGGCTGCTGGCCGTGTCGGTCGAAAGCTTCGCCCTATATCAACGGGACCAGGCCTGGACCTGGGAGCATATGGCCCTGACGAGGGCGAGACCGGTCTATGGCTCGGCAGCAGGACGATCGCTTCTGCAGCAGGCCATCGATACCGCTCTGGCCCAGCCTCGAGATGCCGCACGCTTGATCGCCGACGCCGTTCGGATGCGAGCCGAAATGGCGATCCACAAGCCGCCCAACGGCCCTTTCGATATCAAGCTGGGGGAGGGGGGGCTGGTCGATCTCGAATTCGCCATCCATATACTCCAGCTGAAGCATCGCATCGGCTTTAACCCGCATCTCGAGCGCGCACTGGCGGAATTACAGGCGGAAGGACTGATCGGTCCCGACATCGAGCCGGCCTTGCATCTGCTGACGCGGATCCTCGTCATTCTCAGACTGGTTTCGCCGAGCTCGGCCGAGCCAGCCGACGCCAGCAAGAATCTGGTCGCCCGCGCGTGCGGCCTGGAGAATTGGAACGCCTTGCTTGCGGCGCACGACGATGCGCGTCAAAGGATCAGCACACTCTGGCGCGTCGTCGCCTATGAAAAAGGAGCCTGAACATGCTGCAGGAAGGCGATCCCGTCCCCGACGTCAAGCTGGAAAGCCTCGAGGGAAAGCAGATCAGCCCGACCGATTTTCGCGGGCAGAAGCTCGTCCTCTATTTCTACCCGAAGGACGACACGTCCGGTTGCACGCGGGAAGCGCAGGATTTCACGGCGCTTGCGGAGCAATTCGAACAGGCGGGAACCTGGATCCTCGGTGTTTCCAGGGACGATGCCAAGAAGCACCGGAAGTTCATCGACAAATATGGTCTGAAGGTATCGCTGGCCAGCGATCTCGACGGGTCATTCTGCGAGGCCTTCGGGACGTGGGTCGAGAAATCCATGTACGGCCGCAAATATATGGGCATCGACCGCGCCACCTTCCTGATCGACAGGGACGGCCGCATTCACCGCATCTGGCGCAAGGTGAAGGTTCCGGGCCATGCCGAAGCGGTGCTCGCGGTGGCAAAGACGCTGAGCTGAATCGTCTTCTCATCCGTCCCTGCGGCCGAGGGTCTCTTGCGCTCATTCGAAAATTGGAGTTCCGAATCCCCTCGGAAATCGCAGAATTTTCCGGAATATATGGTTAACGCAGCACAAATCATTTGAGCGGATTCATCACGCTTCAACGCTTCAACCCGCCGCCCGCCCGATCCGTCCCGCGATTTCCGCTCCGGGGTTGCCGCGGCAGGATATGTTTAACAATCTCCGGTCACACGTCGCGGGGTGGGCAACTTCCGAACGTATTCGACGGGCTTAACCGCCCGGATTGTGACACAGCGCGCGGCCGCGCTTTCGGCGGCAGCGGGGGATTGGATGATTAAACTTGTGCAAATGACCAATGCGGGAGTGGCGGGCAAGTTCCGCAATCTTTTCAAAGCTCGCGAAATTTTCTTTCACGATGGCACCAGCCTCCGGCGTCTCACCATCGGCAGCCGGGTGCAGTTCGCGCTCGCAGTGACCGCGCTTAGCCTTTTGCTTTGGTCGATCTTCGCCGCGGCTCAGCTCGCAATTGTCGCCGCCGGTCCCAGTCAGGCCGATATCGCGCGGATGGAGCGGGAAATGGAATCGATGCAGGCCGATGTTCTGACGATTAAAAAGGTCGCCCAGGCTCGCTATCATCTGACGGCGCGGGAAGTGCGACGTCTCGGCCTCGATCCCGACCGGCTCCAGGAAGGTGTGGGCGGTCCGCTGGAAGCGGTGCCGGCTACGCGCGTCGCCGATCCCAATTTCAAGGCCTTGTTCATGAGCTGGAAGAGGCTGGAGAAGCTCGAACAGGGCACGATCGCCATTCCTTCCACCGAACCCGTGCATGGCACCGCCTTCACCTCCGGTTATGGCGTCCGCTCCGATCCCTTCCGCGGCCGCGCCGCCATGCATGCCGGGATCGACCTAGCCGGCCCGATCGGCACGCCCATTTATGCCACCGCGGATGGCTTTGTCGGCCGCTCGCAGTGGGTGAACGGCTATGGCAATCTCGTGGAACTCGACCATGGCCGCGGCATCCAGACGCGTTACGGCCACCTTTCCAAATCGCTGGTTCAGGAGGGGCAACGGGTGAAGCGCGGCGACATGATCGCGCTAATGGGCTCTACCGGCCGCTCCACGGGAAGCCATCTTCATTATGAAGTCCGTCTCGACGGGAAGGCCGTCAATCCGGTTCCCTTCATGCAATCCTCCAATTACCTGCAATCGGTACAGCGCCGCGCCGCCGCCTCGACCCCGATTGCCATTGGCGGACCTGAGGCGGGCACTCGCTAAGCTCATAAGAAGATTCGGATCAGCAAAAGCCCCGTCCTATCCAAGACGGGGCTTTTCTTCATGCGATCCGCCCTGGAGGCAAAGACGGCGAATCCGGCTCGAACTTGTCCGCTCTTCCTCTCCAGTTCCTGCACCGCGCGCTTGCGAAGCTCACTTGTCTGCCTCTGCCGCGCCGGTCGCGACCGCATAGTGAGGCGGGCCTTCAGCGGCCCCGCTTCTGGCGATGCTCGTCCAGGTCGAGGACCATGTTGGATTCGCCTTCCGGGAGCAGGCCGAGGCGCCGGGCCACTTCCTGATAGGCTTCAGCTTCGCCGCCCAGGTCGCGGCGGAAACGGTCCTTGTCGAGCTTCTCGTTGGTGGCCATGTCCCAGAGCCGGCAGCCGTCGGGGCTGATCTCGTCCGCAAGGATGACGCGCGAGAAATCATTTTCCCAGAGACGGCCGAATTCCAGCTTGAAGTCGACGAGCCGGATGCCGATGCCGGCGAACAGCCCTGCCAGGAAATCGTTGATGCGCACGGCCATGTCGGCAATGTCGTTCATCTCGTCCTGGCTCGCCCAGCCGAAACAGGCGATATGTTCGTCGGCGATCAAGGGATCGCCGAGCGCATCGTCCTTGTAATAATATTCGATGATCGTACGCGGGAGCTGGACGCCCTCTTCGATGCCCAGACGCTTCGACAGCGAGCCCGCAGCGACATTACGGACGACGACTTCTATCGGGACGATCTCGACCTGCCGGATAAGCTGTTCGCGCATGTTGAGCCGGCGGATAAAATGCGTGGGGATGCCGATCTGGGCGAGCAAGGTGAAGACATGTTCGGAGATGCGATTGTTGAGGACGCCCTTTCCGGAAATCGTGCCTTTTTTCTGGGCGTTGAAGGCGGTGGCATCGTCCTTGAAATATTGAATCAGGGTGCCAGGCTCAGGTCCTTCATAGAGAATCTTGGCCTTGCCCTCGTAAATCTGGCGACGGCGGGACATGGGTGAGAGCCTCCGGCTAAAAACAGTGCGCCCCGGACGCGGCGTCGATGCGACGCGCGGGCGGGGCGGGGGAGTTCCTATAGTGGAACTGCATTCGTGGCGCAATCAGCGGAACCGTTAAGCGGGTCGGATCGACGGACTTTTCATCCGCCCGCACCTGTCCATTCAGCTATCGGCCCAGCGCATCTTCGATTTTCCGGCGTGCGACCGTCCAGGCTTTCGACTCCGGAGCGATGAGCTCGACATGTCCGGTGTGGTCGACCATCGTGACCTCGACAGCGTCTCCGGCGGCCCGCATCGGCCCTGCATAGCCTTCCGCATAGGCAGTCGGAATAACCCTGTCCTGCAGGCCGTTGATCAATATTTGCCTGACGCCCAGCGGCGCCAGACGCGGCACCGACGTGTCGGCAAAACTCCCTCCGCTGATCTTGGCGATCACCTCCGTTCCGCATCCGCTTCCGGGTTCGCGTGCGGCCTCTTCGAGGTCGGGCAGGCCGCCGAGGCTCACCGCGGTCTTGATCGGGATCGGGTTGGACGATCGGAGCGGGCTGGAGATGGGAAGGCGGGGCCGCCCTGCCAACCAGAGGGCCAGATGCCCACCGGCGGAATGGCCGGTAGCGACCAGCCGGGAGATGTCGAGCTCATATTTTTCGGCACTGGCGGCCAGCGCGTCGGCCGCCCTGGCTGCGTCGAGGAAGGTGCCGGGGTAGCCGCCCCCCTGCCGATCGACGCCCCGATAGTCGATGTTCCACACGGCAATGCCGCGTTTACGAAGATCGTCGGCAAGCCAATTCATGATCCGCCGATCAGCGATTTCGCTTGTCCAGCAGCCGCCATGGACCATCAGCACCGTCGGATGCGGCCCCTTTCCTTCCGGCAACCAGAGGTCGACGACTTGGAGCGCATCTTCGCCATATGGGATGGCAAGGCTTTCTCGGGGCCGTTCACGTTCGAGCAGATCGGGCCAGATCATCAGACCGTCCGGTCGTTCCACGAATTTTTCAGGCGGTACAGGTTCGCTCATGACACAGCCGGCTAGCGCCAGCAGACTGGTCAAAGCAAGGACATAGAGGGTCAGGCGCATGCTCGTCTCCCATGGGGTCCTCATCGGTAGACGCATTGGAGCGGCTGTCAGAGTGCTTTTTCCGTCGGTCCCGCTCGCCTCCTGCGCAACGCGCTGCTATCGCTGCCTTCATGTCCACATCGCCCGATGAATTCGACCAGATTGTCGATTCCCCCTTCGATGACGCTTTGTCGCAGCGTTACCTTGTCTATGCCCTGTCGACGATCACTGCACGGTCTCTGCCGGACGTTCGCGACGGGTTGAAACCGGTGCACAGGCGTCTCTTGTGGGGAATGCGGCTGCTCAAGCTGGATCCCGCCGCCGGCTACAAGAAATGCGCGCGCGTGGTGGGCGACGTCATGGGTAAGTATCACCCGCATGGCGACCAATCCATCTACGATGCGATGGTCCGTCTCGCTCAGCCTTTCTCGCTTCGGTACCCCCTCGTCGACGGACAGGGCAATTTCGGCAATGTCGATGGCGATAATGCGGCGGCGATGCGCTACACGGAGGCCCGTCTGACCGCGGCCGCCTATGAGCTGATGGCGGGGCTCGACGAAGGCACGGTCGATTTTCGTCCCACATATAATAGCGAGGAGGAGGAGCCCGAGGTCTTTCCAGGGCTGTTCCCGAACCTCCTCGCCAACGGTGCCAGCGGCATTGCGGTCGGCATGGCCACCTCCATCCCGCCGCACAATGCGGCCGAAGTGATCGATGCCGCCATCCACCTGATCGACGATCCCGGCGCAGAGCCGTCGGCGCTGATGGATTTCGTTTCCGGTCCGGATTTTCCGACCGGCGGCGTCATCGTCGACAGCGCCGAATCCATCGCCAATGCTTATGCGACTGGCCGGGGCAGCTTCCGGGTACGCGCCGAATGGGCGACCGAAGATCAGGGACGGGGAACCTGGACGGCGGTGGTGACCCAAATTCCTTTCCAGGTTCCGAAGTCGAAGCTGATCGAGCAGATCGCTGCCTTGATCGCCGACAAGAAGCTGCCGATCCTCGCCGATGTCCGAGATGAATCCGACGCCGAGATCCGGATCGTCATCGAGCCGCGAAGCCGATCGGTCGATCCGCAAATGCTGATGGAGAGTCTGTTCCGGATGACGGACCTCGAGGTCAAGGTCTCGCTCAATCTCAACGTGCTGGACGCCCACCACACGCCCAGGGTGATGAGCTTGAAGGAAGTGCTGTCGGCATGGCTTGGCCACCAGTTCGAGGTGCTGGTCCGGCGCTCCCAGCATCGCATCGCCAAGATCGACGACAGGGTCGAGCTGCTCGAAGGCTATTTGATTGCGTATCTGAATCTCGACAGGGTCATCGAGATCATCCGTCACGAGGACGAGCCGAAGCCGATCATGATGGCGGAGTTCGCGCTCTCCGATCGCCAGGCCGAAGCGATCCTCAACATGCGGCTGCGTTCCTTGCGCAAGCTCGAGGAAATGCAGATCCGGAGCGAGCGCGAGGCGTTGGAGAAGGAACGCGACGAATTGGCGAAGCTGGTCGAATCCCGGGCCCGGCAGCGGACCAGACTCAAACGGGACCTGGCCATGCTCCGCGACCGCTACGGACCCGATACCGATCTGGGTCGTCGTCGTACACGAGTCGAGGAAGCCGGGCCGGCCATCGAGATCCCCCTCGAGGCGATGATCGAACGCGAGCCGGTGACGATCATCATGTCGCAACGCGGCTGGGTCCGGGCGATGAAGGGCCATGTCGATCTCGCCAATCCCGAGGCGATGAAGTTCAAGGAAGGCGATGGTCCCGCCTTTGCCTTCCATGCCCAGACGACGGACAAGATCCTGCTCGCCGCGCCCAATGGCCGATTCTATACGCTCGCGGCAGATCGGCTGCCCGGAGGGCGGGGCTTTGGTGAACCGGTTCGGTTGATGGTCGACATCGAAGGCGAGGGGAATATCGTTGCCTTGTTCCCCGCGGCGGCTGGCGCGAAGCTGCTGCTCGCCTCGTCGGATGGTCGCGGGTTCGTCACGAGTGCTGCCGGTGCGATTGCGGAAACCCGGAAGGGCAAGCAGGTCGTCAACCTGCGCCAGGGCGCCCGGCTGGCCGTCGTCCGGCAAATTGGTCCCGACGACGATTATGTCGCGGCCATCGGCGAAAACCGGAAGATGGTGGTGTTTCCGCTGACCGAACTGCCCGAAATGAATCGCGGCCAAGGTGTTCAATTGCAGCGTTACCGCGATGGCGGGCTTGCGGACGCGACCACCTTCCTTTTCGCCGAGGGCCTCAGCTGGGGCATGGGTGGCGCGAGCGGACGTACGCGGACCGAGGGAGACCTTTCGGCCTGGCGCACGGCGCGCGGGGCGGCGGGGCGGATGCCGCCGGTCGGCTTCCCTCGCGACAATCGATTTTGAGGCGGGTCGGGCGGATGGCAGCAATTAACGTCTCTAAATCAAGACTTAATCACTTCCAAATATAAGATGGAGATATGCAGGTCGCATCCGCAAGAGGATTGAAGAAACCAGCCAAGGTCGCTCCCGCCGACCCGCACGAGCCCCTGCGCCTCCTTGCCACGCCCCACGACGATCTCGATATGGCACGGGGGGATTGCCTCGATGCTCTTCCCATCGCGGCGGCGGTCGTCCGCCTGGACGCCAAGGGAAAGGCGCATATCGAACTTGCCAACAAGCAATTCTTGACGCTCGTCGGGGAAATGCCGCGGGCGACGGACAAATTGGTGGAGGATGTGGATTTCCTGAGGGCGAGCGGGCTCGGCCGCGCGATCACGAACTTCCTCCTTGGTGAGGAACAGGCTCTGCAGTTCCAGGGCGATGACGGCCATGTCGTTGGCGGACGCCATTTCGAAGTCGGCTTTGGCCGCTTGGGCCGAGCCCAGGGTTCGGGCCTGCGCTGTCTTGTGTCGCTGCACGACATCACCGCTCAGGTGGAGACCGAAAGGAGCCTGCGCGGCGAGATGCTGCGCGACAGCCTGACGGGGCTCCCCAATCGCCTCGGCTTCAATGAACGTATCGATGCTCTCCTCGACGACCCTCACTTTGCGCCGGACAGCCATGCCGTGCTCGTGCTCGACATGGTTCGGTTCAGCAGGGTCAATGAGTGCGTCGGCGCTATCGCCGGCGACGAATTGCTAATCACCTTTGCGCGCCGGCTCTTCGGTGCGCTGCGGGCCGGTGATGTGCTCGCCCGTACGGCCGGAGACGAATTCGGTATTCTGATGAAGCTTGACCGGGGCGTCGACGACGCGATTCAGATCGCGCGACGTGTCGAATCGGTGCTCGCGGCGCCCTTCAAGCTCTCCGACCTGGAAATTGGGGTCGATTGCGCGATCGGCTGCGCGCTGGTCAAGGGCACGGAGCAGCTTTCCGAAGAAGTCCTGCGTAACGCTCAATTCGCTCTCAAACGGGCAAAGACCCTCGGGCAGATACAGATTTACGAACCAGGGCAGGCGCGTGCAGCACGACATCGGTTCAGCATCGAGACCGAACTTCGGCACGCCATCGAGCGCGGTGAGCTAAGTCTCGCCTATCAGCCCCTGATCGAACTTTCCACAGGGGCGGTGTCGGGGTTCGAGGCCCTTGCGCGTTGGGAGCATAAGGAACGTGGCTCCATACAGCCCACCGAGTTCATTCCGGTGGCTGAGGAATCGGGCCTGATCGTCGAATTGGGCCGTTGGGCGCTGGATAGTGCCGTCAGGACAATCCGCGATTGGGATGAAGAGATCGGATCGAAACTGCCCATCTCGATGAGCGTCAACCTGTCGGCGATTCAGATTGCCCGGGACGATGTCGCGGCCGTCGTCACTGAAACGCTGCGCGCCAATGCAGTCACCGGTGAAAGGCTGACGCTGGAACTTACCGAAAGCGCGATCATCCAGGATCCGTATCGCGCGGGCCGGGTTCTGGAAGAGCTCAAGGGCTTGAATGCTCGGGTCGCCATGGACGATTTCGGCACTGGCTACACCTCGCTTGCTTACCTGCAACGCTTGCCTATCGACATCCTCAAGATCGACCGAAGTTTCGTGACGGCCATGCATGACGACCGTGATTCGATTGCGATCATCCGGGCCGTTCTCTCGCTCGCCGACGCGCTGGGCATGGAGACGACGGCAGAAGGCATCGATTCCGCGGAGCTTGCGAGAACCCTCTCCTATCTGGGTTGCACTCACGGCCAGGGATTCTATTTCGCGCCGCCGCTCAACGCCGTGGAAGCGCTCGATTATTGGCGGGTCCGAAGCGCCTGATCGACGTGCCGCAGCGCGAGGGCACGCTGCATTTCCTTCTCGGGCGCAAATCCTTCTTGGGCCCATTCCCGCTCGATCGCCTGCAAGGTGCGTGCGACGACGGGACCGGCAGCCAATCCCATAGCGATCAGATCCCCGCCGCCGATCAGCAGGCGTGGCCTTTCCCATTCCGAAAGCTTCTCGACCGCAACGGGATCGCCATGGCCTAGAAGGATATGGTCAATCGCTTCCTCGACGCCGATACGATAAGCGAGCAGTCTCGGGTTCGCGACTTCATCTTCCTGTCTCGAGGCTGCGGACCTCAACCGCTTCGCAATCTTGCGCGAAAAACGCAGACGCGCCGCTACATTGGCCGCCAGCTCCTCGTCTGCGGGGAGGAGCGCCGCCAGCCTGCGGACCGCATCCGCCGCCACCCCAGCCAGCCTTTCCCTGTCGATGAGAGCGCTGAGTCGCGCAACGCCCTCCGAGCGGATTTCGGGTAAGACGGACTTCAATATGCCATGCTTTACCATCAGGGCGACCGCAGGCTGCGGCGAGGGCAGGCCGAGGAGTTTCAGGAGCTCGTCGGCGATGCGCTCGCGGGAGAGCGCCATCAGATCGTTGGCGCGCGCGGCGCAGCCCTGGAGTGCGTCCGCATCCGGTTCGCCCCGGCCGAAGCGCGCGTGGAAGCGAAAGAAGCGGAGAATACGGAGATGATCCTCGGCTATCCGTTGCAATGGGTCGCCGATGAAACGTACGCGGCCCGCCTGCAGATCTTCGAGACCTTGAAAATAGTCGAAGATTTCACCGGAGGCGGGATCCGCCGTGAGTGCATTTATGGTGAAGTCGCGCCGTGCCGCATCCTCCTTCCAATCGCTCGTGAAGGCGATAGTGGCGCGGCGGCCATCGGTGGTAACGTCACGGCGAAGACTGGTCACTTCGATGGGGACGCCGTTAAGGACGGCCGTGACCGTGCCGTGGGCAAGGCCGGTCGGGACGACCTTGATCGACTTGGCCCTCAGGCACCGCATGACCTCCTCGGGTTCCAGTCTCGTCGCAAGATCGACGTCGCTCGCCGCGAGGCCCAGCAACGCGTCGCGGACGCAGCCGCCGACATAGCGGGTATCGCCTTGGTCGCCCCGCAGCGCCTCCAGCAATTCCTGCATGCCCCGACGCTCCTGCCACTCCGTCCGCGGCAGCCTCATGCGACAAGCTCCAGACGGCGGCTGAGGTTGACGATCATCGCTGCAGTTGCTCCCCAGATTCGGCGCCCTTCCCAGATAATCTCATAATAAGAGCGTTCGCGACCGCGCCATTCGGCGCGGCGAACGATCTGGTGTCGCGGCTCAAGGAGATAATCCAGCGGTGCCTCGAAGATCGCCGCCACTTCGCCGGGGTGCGCCGCCAGGGGCAAATCCGCCGGGACCACGCCGACGATCGGTGTCACCTCGAATCCCGTGACGGTGCGGTAAAGGTCTGCGGTGCCGATGACCTCCACGAGATGGGGCGGCAGGCCGATCTCTTCCTCAGCCTCGCGAAGCGCAGCCGCGGTCGGGTCGCGATCGTCGGGATCGATACGGCCGCCCGGAAAGCTGATTTGCCCCGGATGGGTGCGCATCGTCCCGAGCCGTTCGGTGAGGATGATCGTGGGCTGGGGACGATCCACGATCGGAACCAGCACCGCCGCCGGGGTCGGTGGTTCCCCGGCCTCTTCCAGCACATCTCCGCCGATGAGAACGGGCCGCCGGCGCCGTCCCTGCTCCAGGGCTTCCCGCAGATTTGCCGCGAGCGTCACGAAGTGCCGGCCATCGGGAAGAAGGTGCCGCCGCTCCAGAGCCCCGCGGGTTCAGCGCTTTCGGCAAGGGCGAGATGGGCGAGCTCGTAATAGACCGGTCGGGCAATGAGCGCGTCCAGGCCATTGCGAACCTCCAGATAGGGGATAGGCCCCAGGGCGGCAGTTTCGAAGCGCAATCCATGATCGGGTCCTGCCATGACGAGATCGCCGGTGTTGAGGCGAAAGGCGAGGGATCTGCCCTCACCTTCGCCTTCGGTCTTGAGCTCGACTGCGACGAAGGGCGCATCCTCGACGTCGATCGTCAATTTTTCAACCGGCGTGACGAGCACGAAAGTCCCGTCCGTCTCGCGGCGCAGGATGGTGGAAAAGAGCCTGACCATCGCCATGCGGCCGATCGGGCTCCCCTCATGGAACCACGTGCCGTCGCGCGCGATGCGCATCGCGCTTGGTCCACAATGGGCCGGATCCCAACTTTCGACGGGCGGCAGTTTCTTGGCGGCCGCGAGTGCCGCGATATCGGCGAGCGACAGGCCAGTCAGATCCGGCAAGGGGGGTGCCATCGGCATATTCGGGTCCAAACCCCAAAACGGCGTGGCCCGCAAGCCTTGCCGCCACCGGCGGCCCCCCTTATCGCCTGCCATCATGGGACAGGAATTCACCGGACCGCGCACCGCGATCGTGACCGGCGGCGCGAAGCGAATCGGCGCTGCGATTGCAAGGGCACTAAGCGCCGATGGCTGGCACCTTCTGATCCACTGCCACAAGTCGATCGCGGAGGCGGAAGCGCTTGCTCGGGAGCTGGATAATGCCGTCGTGGTCAGCGCGGACCTGGCCGAGCCCACGGCCGCCGACCGCGTCTTCGACGCATTGTGCGGGCTCCCCCCTCCATTGCTGCTGGTCAACAATGCCTCTCGCTTCGTCCATGACAGCGCCGGCGATTTCACGGTCGAGAATTGGGACGCCCATCTGAACATCAATTTGCGGGCCCCTGCCTTGCTGTCGAGATACTTCGCTGAAATGGCGGGCGACGGCGGGCTGATCGTGAACCTTCTCGATGCCAAGCTGGTCCAGCCCAATCCCGATTTCTTCAGCTATACGGTTTCCAAAATGGGCCTGGCGGGGCTGACGGAGCTTCAGGCCCGCGTCTACGCGCAGCGGGGGATAAGAGTATGCGGCATTGCGCCATCGGTCACTTTGGTTTCGGGGCCGCAAAGCCGCGAGAATTTCGACTCGGTGCATAAATTGAACGCTCTGGGCCGCGGCGTCGAAGCCCGGGAAATCGTCGCGGCATTGCGGTTCATTGTCGACACTCCCACCCTGACGGGCCAGACGATCGTTCTGGACGCCGGACAACGTTTCCTTGCATTGCCTCGCGACGTTCAATTCATGGGACCCAGGCGATGATCGACATGAAGACGCTTGACGGGCTGGTGCCGGATGCGCTGGCGCCGAAGACCCGCAAGATCGTCCTCGAAGACTATTGCCTGCCGGTGGACATAGGATTCCACGAATTCGAGATCGGGAGGCCGCAACGGCTGCTGGTGACGATCGAGGTCTGGGTGGACGAGGAAAGTTTTCCTGCCGACGATCGGGCCGAGCAGGCCTGGGACTATGATTTTCTGAGGAACGAGATCGGCAGGCTGGCGTCGGCGCGTCGCTTCAACCTGCAGGAGACATTGGTGCGAGAGATTTACACCATGATCGCTGCCCGCCGCGGGGTAACGGCGTTGCGCGTGGCAAGCCGCAAGCCCGACATTTATTCCGACTGCGCCGGGGTCGGCGTCGAACTGGCATCCTATTAGCGGCGGCCCGGGTGGTTTCTCGCACAGGGGCCCAGTTCATCGAGGATCAGCTCATAATCGGACTGGATGGCGGCGGCCGAGGCGCCCGCTTCGGCCAGGCTCTGTCGCGGCAGTGCCCGCGGTAGGGTGCAGGCGAGCCGATACCATAACAAGGTCTCGCGCCTGGGCGGTTCGGCCGCCTCGTCGACGATTTCGCTTAACGCGACCGCCCATTGCGGCGTCTGGCCGGGACGGCGCAGGACGGTAAGCGACACAGGCTGGCGATCCTCTGTCTGAAGGAAGATCTGGGTTTCGCTTTCTCCGGCAAGAGCGCCCGGGACATGGAAGGCGCGCCCGATTCCGGTGATGTGCGGCGGTGCGTCGGCGGCTGCCGCTTCCTTGACGATTGCGCGCAGCCGTTCGCCCCGGGCCGGCGTCCAGGCCAATTGCGCGTCGGGCGCGACCAGTTGCAGCGAATCCGGCCGGCCTGAAACTGGAGCGGCGAGCAGGATATATTCGGCCTTCTTCCGCAATTTCGGGGCGCGGCCCTTGGCGTCGCGCGGCATGTCGACGAGATAATTGATTCGCGAAGGCAGGCCTCGAGCGCTTCGAATCAGGGTGACCAGATCTGCTTCGACGTAGAATCGCGCCAGCCCTGGCGGGACGCCCACGGCCTGTTCCTCCTCAAGCTCGATGGCTTCTGCGATGCGGACGTGGGCGGCGACAGGCGCGGCGAGGGCGAGGTCTGCAAGGTCGGCGTAGGTGGGCTCTCCGGCAGGCACTTGCGATTCGGCGGGAATAGCGATCGCCATTCCGAATCCAACCGCGACGAGTAAGGAAAAATGTTTCATCGCTTTTCCATGTTTCATTTCGAGGGGCAAACCAATGGCTCTTTTTCCCATAAACCCAAGGACATTAACCATGCATTTCGCCTCTCGGCACATTTTTTCCATGCAGGACAAGTGAGGATTGCGTCCTCTCCCTCGACGCGATAGAGACCTCCTTCTTGTCGATGATATGTTAAAACATCGATGGACCCGTTATGGATTAACTTCGTTATCTGCGCGGCGATTCATGACGACGAGACAAGAGAGAGGGAGTGTGGCTGATTAATGGCATATGCTGACAAACAGATGAGCTCGAGCCGCGTCACCGCGATCGTGGTCGTCGCCTTGATTCACGCTCTGCTCGGGTACGCCTTCGTCACCGGCCTCGCTTATAATGTCGTGAAGCAGGTCGCGAAGGATCTGAAGACCTTTAACGTGGAGGAGCCGCCGCCCCCTGAAGAGGAGCCGCCGCCGCCGCCGCCCGACCAGCCGCAGACGCCGCCGCCGGTCGTCGCACCGCCGCCGCTCGTACGCATGCCGTCACCGGCGCCGCCCGTCATCGCTCAGCCGATCGCGCCGCCTGTGCAGATAACGCCGACAGCGCCGCCTGCGCCGCCTGCGCCGCCTGCGCCACCGCCGCCGCCGCGCAAGGTCGAGACGGCTCGCGCGAAGGCGAATCTGGCTTCTTATGTGTCCAACGACGATTATCCGTCATCGGCGATCCGCGCGGGCGAATCCGGCACAACGGGATTCCGGTTGGAGATCGGCGCCAATGGCCGCGTCACAGATTGCTCCGTGACTTCGTCAAGCGGTTCGTCTTCGCTGGATTCGACGACTTGCCGGCTGATGAAGAGCCGAGCGCGGTTCACGCCGGCGCGCGACAGCAGCGGCAATCCGACGACCGATACCACCACCGGCCGCATCCGCTGGGTCCTTCCTGAGGATTAAGCGCCGTTAATTCGAAGCTTTATTGAACATAGAGAGGAACTTACAGAGATGGCTACCCCAGCAGCGCCGGCAGGCGAAAATCCCTATGGCCTTCAGGCCGCACTTGAACAGGGCGGTCTTATCGCCCAGTTGACCTTCGCGATCCTCGTCATAATGTCGGCTGCGTCCTGGTACATTCTCTTCGTCAAGCTGTTCGAACAGCAGAAGATTATCAACCAGGCCAAGCGAGCCAGAACATCCTTCTGGCAATCGGCCAATTTGCGTGAGGGCGCGTCGAAGCTGGAAAAGAACAGCGCCTATCGCCAGATCGTCGACGATGGCCTCCTCGCACTCGAACAGCATGACAAGCTGACCGATCCCGTGGACCAGCATGACTGGATGCTCGGCTCGCTGGCGCGCAGCCAGGGCGCCATCGCGTCGAAGCTCAGCACCGGTCTCGCCTTGCTCGCGACCGTCGGTTCGACTGCGCCTTTCGTCGGTCTGTTCGGTACCGTCATCGGCATCTATCGCGCCCTGATCAAGATCGGCGCGGCAGGCCAGGCATCAATCGACGCGGTCGCTGGCCCAGTCGGCGAAGCCCTGATCATGACCGCGCTCGGCCTCCTCGTCGCGGTTCCGGCGGTGATGGCCTATAACTGGCTGTTGCGCCGCAACAAGTCGATCGTCGAGGAAATGGCCCGCTTCTCCAACGATCTTCACGGCTATATGATGTCCGGCGGCGCGGTGAAGCCGAGCAGCACAACGCGGGCGACCGCAGCCGGCGCAACCGCCGCACGGGCGGCGCAGCCGGGTGCGGCTGGACCGGGTGGCACGACCGCGACGGGCAGCGCGACCGGTGCCACCACGGGTTCGCCGAAGAAAGTCTGAGCCGCTTTGGGGCGGCTCCGGCCGCCCCGCCTGATACCTGAAAGTCGATAGACAGATAGGAATGCTAAAATGGCCATGAATGTCGGCCAAGGCGCGGATGAAGAAACGCCGATGTCGGACATCAACACGACGCCGCTCGTCGACGTCATGCTGGTGCTTCTTATCATCTTTCTCATCGCCGTCCCCGTCGTGATCCAAACGGTCCCGGTGAACCTTCCGAAGGTCGAGTTCGAGCCCACCACGACTAAACCTGAAAACGTATCCCTCTCCGTGCGTGGCGACGGGGCAGGAGGCTGCGAGGTCTATTGGGGACTCCAGAAGCTGGATTCGGAAGAATTGCTCGATCGCGGCGTGAAGAAGCTGGAAGACGAGATCAAGCGGCTTGGCGGGGTCGAATTCATCACCGAGGAAACGATGCCCGAAGTGCATATCCGAGGTGACGTCGACACGCCGTACAAGTGCGTCGGCGGAGCCATCTTCACCATGCAGCGTGCGGGCTTCAGCCGCGTCGGCTTCATTTCCGAGCCGGCACCGGGTGGCGCCGTCACCAGAATGTAAGCAGGGTTTTAGGAGCAATATTATGGCAATGGCAGCCGCCACCGAAGAAGGCGAGCCGATGATGGACATCAACACGACGCCGCTTATCGACGTCATGTTGGTTCTTCTCATCATGTTCATCATCACCATCCCGATCCAGACCCATGCCGTGAAGCTGGATTTGCCTGTGGATCAGCAGAATAATGAGCCGCCGCCGATCGACCCGGTGAAGAACAAGATCGTGATCCAGCCCAACGGTGCGGTGCTGTGGAATGGCGAGCCTGTGGACCTCATCAGGCTGCGTCAATATCTCGACATCACCACAACGATGAATCCGGTGCCGGAACTCCATCTCCAGCCCGATCCGAATGCGCGCTATGAATTGGTCGATGAAGTTCTCGCCGTCACCAAGCGCGCCAACGTCACGAAAATGGGTTTCGTCGGAAACGAGGCGTATTCGACCTTCTGAGTGAAAGCTCCGACCCGTGATTGGAGGGCGGCCATTGCGGCCGCCCTTTTTTCATGTCCGTTCCATGGCTGGACTCGAACGATGTTCTCGGACGCGCCGGTCGTGCGGAACCATTCCAGCAGGATATCGAGAGATGAGGTTGGACCCGAGTCGATCGAGGAGAATTCGTGCAAGGCCTCCGGGTTCGCGGGGTGCGCAGGTTTGAAGGCGACATTCCGATCCCTCGTCCCGACCCGGAGTTGCACAGGTGGCTTCGCTGCCCCTTTTTAATTATGCAGCCATGCCTTCGAATTGGAGCCGCGCCAAGCGCGCGTAGAGGCCGCCATTCGCGCTCAGGCTGTCATGAGTGCCTTCCTCGACGATCCGGCCCTGATCCATGACGATGATCCGGTCAGCAGCCCTTACCGTTGCCAGACGGTGAGCGATGACGACGGTTGTACGGCCCTTCATCAATCGCTCCAGCGAGGATTGGACGAGCCGCTCCGACTCCGCATCGAGAGCGGACGTCGCCTCGTCCAGCAGCAGCAGTGGCGAATCGCGCAGGATCGCGCGCGCTATGGCGAGACGCTGGCGCTGGCCGCCCGACAGCCTCGCTCCGCCTTCACCCATGAACGTGTCCAGTCCTTGCGGCAGCTTCCTGAGGAATTCGGCGGCATTCGCCGCTTCCGCTGCTTCCCACAGGATTTCGTCGCTCGCGTCCCAGCGACCGTAGCGCAGATTGTCGCGGGCGGAGGCAGCGAAGATCACCGTCTCTTGGGGCACCACCGCGATCCTGGACCTGACCTCGGCCGGGTCCGCCTCAACGATCGGCACGCCGTCCAGCAGGACGGTACCGCCCTCGGGGTCGTAGAAACGCTGGGCGAGCTGGAACAAGGTGGATTTGCCGGCACCGGACGGACCCACGACCGCAACGGTTTCGCCAGGCGCGATGGCAAGCGAGAAATCGCTGAGGGCACTGACTTCGCGCCGGGTTGGATAGCGAAAACTGACATCATGATATTCGAGCGCGCCGCGTGGCGGTGCCGGCAGAGAGCGCGGATTGGCAGGCGCAGATATCTCCGGCTGCTCGGACAGAAGTTCCGTCAGGCGGCCGGCTGCGCCGGCACCGCGCAACAGATCGCCATAGACTTCGGTCAAGGCTCCGAAGGCGCCCGCGACGAGACCGCCGGTCAGCACGAAAGCAGCAATGGTGCCGCCGCTGAGCGCGCCCGATTGGACGTCGAGCGCACCTTGCCACATGACCAGGGTGATGGCGCTGAAGATCAGGGCAATGACCATTGCCGTCATCATGGCCCGCAGGGAAATTCTTCGCTTCGCGGTGTCGAACACGCTCTCGACCGCCGCTTCGAACCGCCTGGCCTCGCGCTCTTCCTGTCCAAAGGCCTGGACGATCTTCATCGCGCCGAGCACTTCGTCCACCATTGCTCCGACGTCCGCCACCCGATCCTGACTCTGACGGGAAACCCGCCGCACCCGCCGGCCCAGAAAGACGATCGGCAGGATCACGAGGGGAATGCCGATCAGCAGCATGGCTGCCAGCTTCGGTGCGAGCGCGAACAGGTAGATGACACCGCCTATTCCCATGACCACGTTCCGGAGAGCCACGGAGATTGTGGTACCGACCACCTGTTCGATGATGGTCGTATCGGCGGTCAGCCGGGAGGCGATTTCGGAAGGACGATTTTCTTCGAAGAATCGAGGGGCCAGCCGGAGCAGGTTGCGCTGAACCGCTTCGCGGACGTCAGCGACGACGCGTTCACCCAGCCATGATACGAAATAGAAGCGGAAGGCGGTGGCGATCGCCATCACGACAACGACCAGCAGCAGATATTGGAACCAGCGGCTTATATCGCCGCCCGCGGCGGAAAAACCACGGTCGATGATCAGACGGAAGCTGTTGGGGATGGCCAGTGTCGCAGCGGCGGCGACCATGAGCGCCGCCAGAGCCCCGGCGACCTGGCCCCGATAGCGGATCGTGAACCGCCATAATATGGCGAGGTTGCCGAGTTTCCTGGAAACGGGTGGGTCGGCGTCCTGGTCTGCCATGCCGGGCGGCCTAGCAGTGCCGGACCACCTGCTCAATGCCGAAGCCGATCGGCGTCGGAGCACCTTTGCTTATTCATTGGCCTATTGCCCGCGCTTGACGCTAATGCTGCTCCGCACCATCTAGGAGGTTCGATGCTATACGACGCCTATGAAATGCAGCGGTCGCTGCTCGCCGGAGCAAGCACGCTCGCCAATATCGGCGCCGGATGGATGCAGAATCCCGCCAATCCGTTCGCCTATAGCGGCATGGGGCCGATCGTCGCGTCGGCGCTCGATGTGTTCGCCCATGTCAGCGCGCCGAGGGGAAAGCCCGAGTTCGCGCTCAACTCCACGATCGTGGAGGGCAAGTCTGTCGCGGTCCACGAGGACATCGTCCTCCGCAAGCCTTTCGGACAGCTGAAACGCTTTCGGCGCGAGGGAATTGAGGGTTCACCACGATTGCTGATCGTGGCGCCCATGTCTGGCCATTATGCCACCTTGCTGCGCGGCACCGTCGAGCGGATGCTTCCGGCGCACGACGTCTACATCACCGACTGGCGAGACGCCAAGATGGTGCCGCTGGACGAAGGGCATTTCGACCTGGACGATTATATCGATTATCTGATCGAATTCATGGAGCATATCGGCCCTGGGGCTCATATGCTTGCCGTCTGCCAGCCGTCCGTTCCCTGTTATGCGGCGGCTGCGGTGATGAGCCGGGACGGCAACCCTGCCCGGCCGAAGACATTGACCCTGATGGGCGGCCCGATCGACACGCGCAAGGCGCCGACCGCCGTCAACCTTCTGGCCACCGAACGTCCGCATAGCTGGTTCCAGCAGAATGTGATCGCCACCGTGCCTTATTCCTATCCCGGCGCGGGCAGGGCCGTTTATCCGGGATTCCTGCAGCTGGCGGGTTTCATGACGATGAATCTCGGCAGCCATCTCACGAGCCATTGGGAGATGTTCAAACATCTCGTTGCCGGCGATGAAGAAAGCGCGGACGCGACCAAGAATTTCTATGAGGAATACCGGTCCGTCTGCGATATGACCGCTGAATTCTATTTGCAGACCGTCGAGGCCGTGTTCCAGCAGCATCTGCTTCCCAAGGGGGAATTGACCCATCGCGGTCGCCGCGTCGATCCCAAAGCCATCACCGATATTGCTCTTCTTGCGATCGAGGGCGAGCGGGATGATATTTCCGGCATCGGCCAGACCAAGGCCGCACTCGATATTTCCAAGGGGTTGCCCGCCAAGTTGAAGCAATATCTTCTGGCCAAGGATGTCGGCCATTACGGCATCTTCCACGGCGGCAAGTGGCGCAATCGGATCGCGCCGGTGGTCGAGCAGTGGATTGCCGACCATGATAGCTAGGGCCTGATCGCTCGAGGTGGAACGCTTTGCGCTTCGGCCGATGAAGTGAATCATGGCCTGGACTCCGGCATGATCCTTATTGTCTTCGGCAACGCCATCTCTGCGCCAGTGGAAATGGAAGCTCCGCCGCGTCGGGAACGGCCTTTCACATCCAGGTATCAGTAACGGGGTTCAGTCTCGTCCGAGTTTGTCGACGACCTGCAGGAAGCTTGCTTCGACGGCGACGCGACGCGCTCCAAAATAGATGTCGGTAGGGTCCGGAAACCGAACGAACATGGGTGACGTGCTCCGGATTGATCGCGATCTCGCCTGTTTCTCCTCCTTTTCTGAAGGTTAAGAGCTTCACATCCATTCCGATCCGTTGCTTGTCAGCGATAGTTGAAACCCCACAGCCGGACGATCAGCATGGCGGCGAGCAACCAGACGCCAATGACCATCAAGGCGCCTGTGGCGCTGCCGGGCCGCTTCGACGCGGCTTCCGCTTCCTTTCTATGCTCCTCGAAAAGTCCTGGAGGGAGCATGCGTATGAAGAGCCAGAGGCCTGCCGGTATCAAGACTGCATCGTCGACCAGGCCGAGGATCGGGATGAAATCCGGAATGAGGTCGATCGGCGACAAGGCATAAGCCGTCACCACCAGCCCGACGAGCCGCGCATGCCACGGGCAGCGCGGATCCCGCGCCGCCAGCCAGGCGGCGTGGGCATCGACCCTCAGCTTGTGGAAGAGGGACGGGCGCCCGGATTTCGATTTCAACTTCGGCCTCCAACCGACGGGGATGCCCATGCCGGCACTGCGGCACGGCGAGAGGCTAGGCGGGTCATCATGCCCGTCCTTCGCCTTTCTTCTCCCGCAGCATCTTGGATATTCATGTCTCGATCCGTGTTACAGCCGAAGTTGAACCTTAAAGGACCTCGAACAGGCCGGCCGCGCCCATGCCCCCGCCCACGCACATGGTGACGACAACCCATTTGGCCCCACGGCGCCGCCCTTCAAGGAGGACATGGCCTGTCATGCGTGCGCCGGACATTCCGTAGGGGTGGCCGATCGAGATCGAGCCGCCATTGACGTTGAGTTTTTCGTCCGGAATGCCCAGCTGGTCCTGGCAATAGAGGACCTGCACAGCGAAAGCCTCGTTCAATTCCCACAGATCGATATCGGCGGTTGTCAAGCCGAAACGGTTCAATAGCTTGGGAACAGCGAAGAACGGTCCGATGCCCATCTCGTCAGGTTCGGTTCCCGCCACCGCCATGCCGACGTAGCGGCCAAGCGGCTTCAGTCCCCGCTCGGCGGCGAGGCCGGCTTCCATCACGATGCAGGCGGCCGCCCCGTCGGAGAGCTGGCTGGCATTGCCGGCGGTGATCACCGCGTCCGGTCCCATGACCGGCTGAAGGCTGCGAAGTCCTTCCATATTCGTGTCCGGACGATTGCCCTCGTCGCGGGTCAGCGTCACCTCAGTCATGCTGATCGCGCCGGTCTCCTTGTCCTTGACCGCCATGGTCGCAGTGACGGGGATGACCTCCTCGTCGAACTTGCCGGCGGCCTGAGCGGCGGCGGTGCGCTGCTGGGACTTGAGCGCATATTCGTCCTGGCGCTCGCGGCTGATCGAATAGCGCTTCGCGACCACCTCGGCGGTCTGGATCATCGGCATATGGATGTCCTTGTGCATCGCCAGCAGTTCCGGATCGGGCGCGAGCCGCATCTCCGGTGTCTGCACCAGGGAGATGGATTCGACGCCGCCGGCGACGCACATATCCATTCGGTCGACGATCACCTGTTTCGCGGCGGTGGCGATCGCCATCAGTCCGCTCGAACATTGGCGGTCGATGGACATGCCCGCTACCGTGACCGGAAGTCCGGCGCGAAGGGCAGCGGTGCGGCCGATCGTGGCCTGCACACCCTGCTGCAAGGCGGCGCCCATGATGCAATCCTCGATTTCGGCCGGATCAGCTCCGGATCGTTCCACCGCGGCCCTTATCGCGTGCGCCGCGAGGGTAGGCGAAGGTGTCGCATTGAAGGCGCCTCGATAGGCTCGTCCTATTGGCGTGCGGGCGGTAGAGACGATGACGGCTTCGCGGTTGGACATGATTTTTCTCCATGAAGGTTTCAGCTTAAGATGAGGGCGATCCACTCCGCCCGCAATGCCGGACGTTGCTCCCCCTCGATCTCGACGAGGACATCGTGGACAAGGCGCCATTGGCCATCCTGCTTCTCCTCGAAGGCGGCGAGGGTGAAACGGCCGCGCACCCGCCGACCAGATCGGACAGGTGTGATGAAACGGATTCGCTCGAGGCCGTAATTCAGAGCCATGGTTGCGCCGGCCGGGACAAGCATGACGCCGGCACCCATCCGGGTCAGCAGCGACAGGGTCAGGAAGCCGTGGGCAACAGTGCCGCCGAAGGGCGTCCGCGCGGCAGCTTCCGGATCGACGTGGATGAACTGAGCGTCGCCAGTGACGTCGGCAAAGCGGTCGATCATGGCTTGGTCGATCTCGATCCAGGGCGAAACGCCGATCTCGGTGCCGAGCTTTCTGCTGATCTCGTCGATGCTGGCGATCGGCAAAGCCCGTCCCTTTCCGTGTTTCTACAGCTGCTGTAGGGCGTCCTCGCCATCCCAGACAAGGCTGCCGCCCCGGCCCCCGCTCCGACGCTACGGAACGGCGCCTTTCTCTTTGGCGGCGATTTCCGTATCGGCTGACGGGGCAGGGGGCTAGCCGATTCGCCTTGGCGTCAGATCGGCAGCGCGAAGCTGCTTTTCACTTCATCCATCACCGCATAGGTGCGCGTCTCTCGGACGCCGGGTATCTCCGCCAGTACCTCGACCAGGAAGCGACGATAGGCGATCATGTCCGGCATGCGCAGTTTGAGAAGATAGTCGAACCCGCCCGCCACCATGTGGCATTCCATGATTTCGGGGCGCATGCGCACCGAATCGCTGAATTGCCTGAATATGTCGCCGGTCGTCCGTTCCAGTACGACCTCGACGAAGACCAGAAAGCTCTGGTTGAGCAGGACCGGATCGAGCAATGCGGCATAGCCGCGGATAAAGCCGCGTTCTTTCAGCCGACGCATGCGGTCGAGGCAGGCGGACGGCGACATGGCGCATCGTGTCGCCAGCTCCTGATTGGTGATTCGCCCTTCTTCCTGCAGGATCCTCAGTATCTTGCGATCGAGCTCGTCCATCATGAATAATTCTCCCAAACCATCTGTCTCCCGAACGATCTGCGGCAATTCCGCCGATTTGTCCAAAATTACGAGGAAAATTCGCCGGGATTTCGGCTAATTCTCCGACATGAAGAAGCAAAATTTAGCGCAAAGGCGCACCGAGATCAGGAAGTTGCACCGGGCGCCCGAGCCGGACGTGCTGGCCCCGTTACTCAAGGACGCCGCGCCCGGCGCGGCGACCAGGCAGCATATCGAGCGGCGCGCGTCGCTCCTTCTCGCCGATCTCCGCGACGCCCAGAAAAGCGGCTGGGTGAACCAGTTTCTCCAGGAATATCGTCTTAATACGTCGGAAGGCATCGCCCTGCTGTCGCTCGCCGAGGCCTTCCTTCGCGTACCCGATCCGGAAACGGCCGACCAGTTGATCGCCGACAAATTGGGCGATGCCGATTGGCGCGCCCATGCCGGAAAGTCCCATTCCACCCTCGTCAACAGCGCGACCTGGGGCTTGGTGATCGGTCGCGCTTTGGTGAGCGACAGCGAGCAGGGGAGCCAGTTGAAGCGGCTGATCGCCCGCGCCGGTGAGCCGTTCGTCCGTCAGGCCGTGGGTGCCGCCATGCGCATGATGGGGGAGATCTTCGTGATGGGCCGTACCATCAAGGAAGCTGTCCGGCGCATGGACAAAGGCGAGAATAGCGGCTTCACCGCCAGTTTCGACATGCTTGGCGAAGCTGCGCGGACATTTCCGGACGCCGCGCGCTATTATGAATCCTATGAAGACGCGATCCGCGCCGTCGGCAAGGTGGCGGATCGCGGCCACTCCATCTCGGTCAAGCTGTCCGCCCTGCATCCCCGCTACGAGGTCGCCCAATATGGACGCTGCGTCCCCGAGCTGATTGAAATGGTGGAGGCGCTGGCGACTTTGGCCAAGGCGTCAGATATCGCCTTCACCATCGATGCCGAGGAAAGCGAGCGTCTCGAAATGAGCCTCGACATCATCGAGGCTGTTGCTGGGCTGCCGGCCCTCAAAGGCTGGGATGGGCTCGGCATGGCGGTGCAGGCCTATGGCAAACGCTGCCGACCGGTCCTCGCCTGGGCCGATGCGCTCGGTGCCGCCAATGGCCGCCGGCTCGCCGTGCGGCTGGTAAAGGGCGCTTATTGGGACAGCGAGATCAAGCATGCACAGGAACAGGGGCTAGATGACTATCCCTTGTTCACCCGCAAGGCTGCGACCGATGTCTCCTATCTCGCCTGCGCGCGGGACATGCTGGCGGCGAAGAACATCTATCCTGCATTCGCTACCCACAATGCACTGACGGTTGCGACGATCGTCGAATGGGCGGGGCCAAGCCGTGACTTCGAGTTCCAGCGTCTGCACGGCATGGGCGACGGTCTGTATGAAAAGCTGGTGCGCGAAGAGGGGTATCAGGCCCGCATCTACGCACCGGTCGGCGGTCATCGCGACCTGCTCGCTTATCTTGTCCGGCGTCTTCTCGAAAATGGCGCCAATTCCAGCTTCGTTCACCAGCTCGCCGACGAAAGCTTGAGCGACGCCGATATCCTGGCGGATCCCGTGGCGAAGATCGCCGCTGTCGGCGGATCCCGCCATCCCTCCATTCCACTGCCGTCGGATCTGTTCATGCCAGAACGCCGCAACAGCGAAGGCATAGATCTCAACGACAAGGCTGAACTCCAACGAGTGGCCAAGGTCGTCGCATCAGACCTTGACACGGGCAAGGTGCCATCGCCCGCAAAAGCCGGCTCGCCTCAACTGGATCTCGCGGCCGATGCGCGGCGGATGGTAGGGCAGGCTCTTGCCGCCCAGCCAGCCTGGGACGCCTCGCAGGTCGAGCATCGCGCCGCCTGCCTGGATCGGTTGGCGGACCTGCTCGAGCATGAACGCGATGCATTGATGCGGATCGCCGTCCAGGAAGCGCGCAAGACCATCCCCGATGCGCTCGGCGAAGTACGCGAGGCGGTCGATTTCTGCCGCTATTACGCCGCTCAGGCGCGTCTGGGATTGCAGCCGGTCGAACTTCCAGGCCCGACCGGAGAGCGCAATATCCTCAGGATGGAGGGACGCGGCGTCTGGGTCTGCATCGCGCCCTGGAATTTTCCATTGGCCATCTTTCTCGGGCAAGTGGCGGCGGCTCTCGTCACAGGAAATGCGGTCATTGCCAAACCGGCCCCGCAGACTCCGGAAATCGCCGCTTATGCGGTCGGGCTGGCACATGGCGCAGGAATACCGGAGGATGTCCTGATCCTCGCCCCAGGCGGCCCGGAAATGGGGGCGGCGCTAGTGGAGGACAGCCGCATAGCAGGCATCGCCTTTACGGGCTCGACCGCCACCGCCAAGCGTATCGGCCGGGCGTTGCTGGAGGATGAGGAGCGGCCGATCGTCCCGCTGATCGCCGAGACGGGGGGCATCAATGCGATGATCGTCGACTCCACGGCGCTGCCGGAACAAGTCGTCGTCGATGTCGTCACTTCCGCCTTTCGTTCGGCGGGGCAGCGCTGTTCGGCGTTGAGGCTCCTCCTCCTTCAGGAGGAAATTGCCGAACGAACGATCGAGATGCTTGAAGGCGCCATGGACACTTTGCGGATCGGCGATCCGGCGGATCCTGCGACCGACGTCGGGCCGGTCATCGACCGGGACGCCTATGACCGGCTGATGGGTCATCGGAGCGAATGCCGGAGCCGGTGGCTGAAGACCCTCGAGGTACCGGACGAGGGGCTATTCGTGCCGCCGACCCTGATCCAGGTCGATCGGGTCGAGGACGTTCGCAAGGAATGGTTCGGTCCCCTCCTCCACGTCGCAACCTGGAAGGCGGGACAGCTCACCGAAACGGTGGATCGGGTGAACCGCAGCGGCTTCGGCCTCACCATGGGACTGCACAGCCGTATCGCCAGGGCCGCCGAGACGGTCGAACAGACGGCGAATGTCGGCAATCTTTACGTCAACCGGTCGATGATCGGCGCGGTCGTAGGTTCCCAACCCTTCGGCGGCGAGGGTCTGTCCGGCACCGGGCCCAAGGCCGGAGGGCCGCACTACCTCCCGCGCTTCTGTTCGGAGCGGGTGACTTCGACGGACACGACATCGTCTGGGGGCAATGCGACCTTGCTCTCCCTCGCCGACATCGGTGTCTGACGGAGGCGGCCAAGCTGTCTGCGAATGCGGGAAATCCCTGCTTAAGCATGATCCTTCGCTATCAGGGTCACGTCCGGATAGGGAAGGACGAGGTTTCCATCGGGGGCTGCCGTGAAGCTGGTCTGGGTCGGATAGGCGAAGTCGATCTTATCCTCGTTGAAGCGCTTCAAGATGTCGAGGCAGATCGCACTCCGGGTCATGAAGGCTTTCTCGTAATCGGTCGTGTGGACGTCGAACTGCACCTCGAAGTCCAGGCTGGAATCGCCGAAATTGATCATGCCGCATCGCACGAACGTGGTATCCTCATGCGCCTCCACCATCGCCTTGATCATGTCGGGGATGCGCGCGCACACCTCCGGTGGCGTCTGATAGACGATCCCGAGAGTGAGCACGAAACGTCGATGCTCCAGATGGGTGAAATTGTGGATTTGCTGTTCGAGCAATTTGGCGTTCGATACGATCACCTGCTCCCCGCTCAATGATCTGATCCGCGTTGTCTTAAGTCCGATATTCTCGACGCTGCCGGTGATCTGGTCGAACTTGACGCCGTCCCCTCGCCGAAAGGGCTTGTCGAAGATGATCGATAGGGCAGCGAAGAGATCGGAGAAGATGCCCTGCGCGGCGAGGCCTATGGCGATGCCGCCGATGCCGAGACCGGCGACCAGGCCGGTGACGTTCACCCCGAGATTGTCGAGGATGAGGATGATGGCGATGGCGAAAAGGGCGATCGTGACAAGCAGACGGATGATGCCGATCGCCGATCCCAATGTACTATGTTCGGTTTCCGGGCCGACCCTATGTTCGATGAAGCCGAGCACCAGTTCCCGCGCCCAGATCGCCGCCTGGAAAGCCGCCGAGATCACGAAAAGGAAGTTGATCGTCTTGAGGATGGCTGGAGGCGTCGCCGCATAGCCGGCGACCAGCTCGGCCGAGCACATGACGATGAAGAAGATATTGGTCTTGGACAGCACGCGCACGAAAATCACCGGCCAGCGCGGATCGCCGCCCATCCGTTTCATGATCCGGCAGCCAAGCGACCTTATCCCGAGCAGCAGCAGGGCGATGATGATACCGGCGCCCGCCGCGAGCATGATCTCGACGATATTGCCGCCGATCCAGTGCGCGGCCTCGTTGACCAACGTCGCGCCCTGCTGGGATATGTTGTGGACGGCGTCCGGGCCGTCGCCTTCGACCTGTTTGTTCATGTCGGCTCTTTAGTCGTAAGTCGTTTCGGCGGCCAGTCAGGCGGCCTGCGCCTCGATCGAGGGCGGCGTTCCCGCTGCCGGGCCACCCTCCACTTGCTCGCGGCTCTTTGCCGTCGCCTTGGCGGCGCTCCGGATCCTTGTCGCGATTTTGTTTTGCTCCTTCGGCAGCGCTTCGAGGAACTCGAGGAAGCCCCGCTCGAAGGCATTCATATATTTGGTCGACCGCGGCAGCTTGCGTTCGCCGATTGCGCCGGCATCCTTGGCGGCTTCGATCAGCGCGGGGTGGACATAGGATTTGCGGCTGATCGCCGGAGTGTTGCCCAGCGCCTCGGCGACGGGCTCGATCATGCTTTTCAGGTTGATCCGGTCCTTCCTGGAAGCCTTCTTCACCATCTCCTCGAAGGCAATGACGCTCGCGCCCCAGGTACGGAAATCCTTCGCCGTGAAGTCCTCTCCTGTCACTTCCTTGATATAGGCGTTGACGTCGTTCGACGTGACCGGCCGGACATCGCCTTCCTCGCCGATACATTCGAACAGATGCTGGCCTGGAAGATCCTGGGTCCGCCGCGCGATCCTGGCGAGGCTGCGGTCGTCGATCACGCAAGTCCGCTTGATGCCATGCTTGCCGGCATAACTGAGCTTCAGCTTGCCACCCACTATGCGGGCATGGCGGTTCCGCAGGGTAGTGGCGCCGAAACTCTTATTCTCCTTCGCATATTCCTCGTTGCCGATGCGCATGTGGGTGGCATCGATCAGCCTCACCACCGCTGCGGTCACCGTGTCGAAACTGATCGCCTTGCCGCCAATATCCTCCTCGACGCTCCTGCGGAGCTTGGGCAAGGCGTGCCCGAATGCCACCAGCCGCTCATATTTCTCGCTGTCCTTGTGGGCGCGGAACTGCGGGTGATAGCGATATTGCTTGCGGCCTCTGGCGTCATATCCGGTTGCCTGGATATGGCCATTGGGGTGAGGACAGAACCAGCAGCGCTCATAAGCCGGAGGCATGCCGATGCCGTTCAGCCGGTCGATCTCGTCCCGATCGGTGATGCGATCGCCGTTCGGATCGAAATACATCCAGTAGCGACCCCGGCGTTTGCGGATGATCCCGGGTGAAGTATCGTCGACGAAACGGAGCATCCAGTCATCCTTCGAGATTTGGATATTAAAGCCCCCACGAAGAGCTTCGTTCCTCAGGATTGACCGAGGTCCGGAGAGCAGGGCTTGGCCATGCCCACAGCTGCGACTATCGACAATAAGGACCGCGGCCCATGTCGAAGTGGAAATGGTTGCGGTGGAAGCTGTCCGCATTCGGGCCCAGGCCGATCTGGAAGCGACGGCACCCCGCCTGATGCACCGCGCGCAGGAAACGACGGATATCCTCGTCCTCGCTGTTCCAGCCGCGCAGCACGTCGATCCTGCGTCCGTCCACCAGTACGAAGGCCGCGATGTCCACCGCGTTGGAGCGGCCATGTTCGCTCAATTTGGCGCCAGACTGGCTGTTGACCGGCCGGCAGCTATAGGTGCCGAAGCTTTCGATTCGCGCAACCGGATTGCCGAGCCAGGAGCGCGCCGCCGGCTGTACCGCCTCGCGTGCCCAGCGCGCGAACTGGCGGGCCAGCGGACAAGTCATGGCTCCCAAATTTGTCACAGGCGTGCCGATATCCAATAATTGGACGCTGCCGAACGAGGTGCAGCCGCCGCCGAAGTTGCGATCGGGAAGGATACGAAAACCGACCTCTTCGCGTCGAAGATCGGCATGGCATTTCGCCGTCGCCCTGTCGGGCGGGACACTGCTTGTCTGCGGCGGTAAGCTCCGGGTCCGGGGTGATTTTTCGCTGCTCGAGGGGATGCAGGCCGCCAGCAGCAAGGTGGCCAGAATCGTCGCCCTTTGTCGCATGGCCGCACCGTGATGAGGGCGGCCCGAAGCGTCAAGGGCCGCCCCTGCCGCACGAGTCCAGCCGACCCGTGACTGCGCCGACTGAACGGTTGACTTAAGCGCAACCTCCTTTAAGGGCGGCGGCGGGCCACGCCGTCCCAACGCGGCGCGAGCTCTCTGTGAGGAGAGTCTTAAATGACGAATGACCTGCCCGGCAACGCCGGTAATATTGCGCGTACCCGACCCGAAGTCCGTCCTGCGCGACCTTATTTTTCTTCCGGACCTTGCGCCAAGCCTCCCGGCTGGGCCCCGGAGCATCTCGCCTTGGGATCGCTCGGCCGCTCGCACCGCTCGAAACTCGGCAAGGCGCGTCTCGGCTATGCGATCGAGATGACGCGCAAGCTGCTGCGCGTGCCGGCGGATCATCGTATCGCCATCGTTCCCGCATCCGATACTGGCGCCATGGAAATGGCAATGTGGTCGATGCTCGGCGCCCGTCCCGTGACGATGCTCGCCTGGGAAAGTTTCGGTGAAGGCTGGGTCACCGACGTCGTGAAGCAGCTGAAGCTGGATGCGAAGGTGGTGAAGGCTCCTTATGGAGAGCTTCCCGATCTGAGCGCCGTCGACCAGACGAATGATTTCGTCTTCACCTGGAACGGCACTACGTCGGGCGTCCGCGTCCCGAATGGCGAGTGGATAAGCGATGCGCGCGAAGGCCTGTCCTTCGCCGACGCCACCTCAGCCTGCTTCGCCATGGATCTTCCGTGGGACAAGCTCGATGTGACGACCTTCAGCTGGCAGAAGGTATTGGGCGGGGAGGGCGCCCATGGGGTACTGATCCTGTCGCCCCGCGCCGTCGAACGGCTGGAGAATTACACGCCCGCTTGGCCATTGCCCAAGCTGTTCCGCATGACCAAAGGGGGCAAATTGATAGAGGGCCTGTTCAAAGGCGAGACGATCAACACGCCCTCCATGCTGGCCGTCGAGGATTATATCTTCGCGCTGGAATGGGCACAGGGACTTGGCGGCCTCGACGGCCTCATCGCCCGCGCCGATGCCAATGCCTCGGCGCTCGATGCCTGGGTTCAGCTTAGCAGCTGGATCGATCATCTGGCGGCCGATCCTGCCAGCCGGTCGAACACCAGCGTCTGTCTGAAATTCGCCGATGATGCTTTGCCCGGCAGCGATGATGAAGCGAAGCTGGCTTTGGTCAAGAGTATCGCCGGCCTGCTCGAAGGCGAAGGTGCGGCGTTCGACGTAGCCGGCTATCGGGATGCGCCGCCAGGCCTTCGCATATGGTGCGGGGCCACCGTGGAGACGGCCGACATCGAAGCGCTCTTGCCCTGGCTCGATTGGGCCTATCACGAAGCCCGCGCGAAATAAGGAATCCAGCAATGCCCAAAGTTCTGATCTCGGATTCCATGGATCCGAAAGCCGCCGAGATATTCCGTGCCAACGGCGTCGACGTCGACGAAAAGCCTGGCCTGTCCAAGGACGAATTGAAGGCGATCATCGGCGAATATGACGGTCTGGCCATTCGCTCGGCGACGAAGGTGACGCCCGACGTGCTGGAAGCCGCGACCAATCTGAAGGTAATCGGCCGGGCTGGTATCGGCGTCGACAATGTCGATATCCCCGCCGCATCGGCCAAGGGCGTTGTGGTGATGAACACACCCTTCGGAAACTCGATCACCACGGCCGAACATGCGATCGCCTTGATGTTCGCACTCGCCCGGGAGCTTCCCGCAGCCGACGCTTCGACCCAGGCCGGCAAGTGGGAGAAGAACCGGTTCATGGGGGTCGAGCTGACCTCGAAGACGCTCGGGCTGATCGGCGCTGGCAATATCGGTTCGATCGTGGCGGAACGGGCCCTGGGACTCAGGATGAAAGTGGTCGCTTACGACCCCTTTCTCACGCCGGATCGTGCCGTTGATCTGGGCATCGAGAAAGTCAGTCTGGATGAGCTTCTCGCTCGTGCCGACTTCATCACGCTCCATACGCCGTTGACCGATCAGACTCGCAACATCCTCAGCCGCGAGAATCTGGCAAAGACGAAGAGAGGGGTTCGCATCATCAATTGCGCCCGCGGCGGCCTCATCGATGAGGAGGCGCTGAAGGACGCACTGGAAAGCGGCCAGATCGCTGGTGCCGCACTCGACGTCTTCAGCGAAGAGCCCGCCAAGCAAAGTCCCTTGTTTGGAACGCCGGGTTTCGTCGCGACTCCGCATCTCGGCGCCTCGACCACGGAAGCTCAGGTCAATGTCGCCATCCAGGTGGCGGAGCAGATGTCGGAATATCTGACCCGCGGCGGCGTCACCAACGCGCTCAACATGCCGTCTCTGTCGGCGGAGGAAGCGCCGAAACTGCGTCCCTATATGGAGCTGGCGGAAAAGCTCGGCTCGCTGGTTGGCCAGCTCGAGGGGCGAAGGGTGACCGGCATTGCGATCGAGGTCGAAGGGGCCGCCGCCACGCTCAATCAGAAGCCGATAACAGGCGCGGTTCTGGCCGGATTGATGCGGACCTATTCGGACACGGTGAACATGGTGAACGCACCATTCCTGGCAAAGGAGCGCGGGCTCGATGTGCGTGAAGTCCGCCATGACCGGGAGGGCGATTATCACACCCTCGTTCGCGTCACGGTGACCACGAACGACGGCGAACGTTCGGTAGCCGGAACCTTGTTCGGCAATTCCGCACCGCGGCTCATCGACATGTTCGGCATCAAGGTGGAGGCGGAGCTGGAAGGCGAGATGATCTATCTCGTCAACGAAGATTCGCCGGGCTTCATCGGCCGGCTCGGTACAGAGCTTGGCGAGGCCGGCGTGAATATCGGTACCTTCAATCTCGGACGCCGCGCAGCGGGAGAGGAGGCGGTCGCACTGGTTTCCGTGGACAGCCATGTCGAGCAGGATGTTGTCGAGACCCTGGCAAGCCTGCCCGGCGTCAAGCGCGTGGCGCCGCTTCATTTCTAAGCTCGTGTCGACGGAACGGAGCGAACGGGGAAGGCTTCCGGCCGACGCGCTGGAAGCTTTTTTCCGGATCGGCGAGCCTCGATGCCGTGGGTTCTTCCCTAAGCATTTGAATCGAGCCTGATTCACATCATCGGTGAAAGCGCCAAACACTTCCCCCCGAACGATCAGGCCCTAGACGAAGGAGGACCTGCGCCCTAGATCGGCGCGCGGCAATCAAGGGGCAGACTTTGGGCAATGTAACCGTGATCGGCGGCCAGTGGGGCGATGAGGGCAAGGGCAAGATCGTCGATTGGCTCGCCAGTCGCGCCGACGTCGTCGCCCGCTTCCAGGGCGGCCACAATGCGGGCCATACCCTGGTCGTCGGGGATCAGACCTACAAGCTGTCGCTGCTGCCCTCCGGCATCGTCCGGGGGACCTTGTCGGTCATCGGCAATGGTGTGGTGCTCGATCCCTGGGCATTGAAGGCGGAGGTCGAAAAGCTCAGCGGGCAGGGCGTCAAGGTCGACCCTGGGACATTGCAGATCGCAGACACGTGCCCGCTCATTCTCCCATTTCATCGTGATCTCGATGCGCTGCGCGAAGATGCCAGCGGACAGGGGAAGATCGGAACGACCCGTCGCGGGATAGGCCCGGCCTATGAGGACAAGGTTGGCCGGCGGGCGATCCGGGTCTGCGATCTGGCCCATCTCGGCGAGCTTGGACCGCAGCTCGATCGACTTTGCGCCCATCATGATGCGCTGCGCGCGGGCTTCGGTGAGGGCCCGATCGACAGGGCGCGGCTGGAAAGTGATCTGGGCGAGATCGCCGATTTCGTGCTGCAATTCGCCGGCCCCGTCTGGCTAACCCTCAACGAGGTCAAGGCGAAGGGCAAGCGTATCTTGTTCGAGGGCGCACAAGGCGTCCTGCTGGACGTCGACCACGGCACCTATCCGTTCGTGACCTCGTCCAACACCATCGCCGGGACGGCCGCAGGCGGGACCGGGCTGGGTCCCTCGGCGGCCGGATTCGTGCTCGGCATCGTCAAGGCCTATACGACCCGGGTCGGCTCGGGTCCTTTCCCGACCGAGCTCACCGACGAGATCGGCCAAAGGCTCGGCGAGCGGGGCCGGGAATTCGGTACCGTGACCGGCCGAAAGCGTCGCTGCGGCTGGTTCGACGCCGTGCTGGTGCGTCAGTCCTGCGCGGTTTCCGGCGTCACCGGCATCGCCCTCACCAAGCTGGACGTGCTCGACGGTCTCGATGAGATCAGGATCTGCACCGGCTACCGGCTACGGGGGCAGGAGTTTAGCCATCTTCCCGCCCATGCCGCGGACCAGGCTGCGGTCGAGCCCATTTATGAGGCTGTCGAAGGCTGGGGCCAGTCCACCGCCGGAGCCCGCAGCTGGGCGCAATTGCCGGCCCAGGCGGTGAAGTACATCCGCCGGGTCGAGGAACTGATCCAGTGTCCGGTCGCTTTGGTTTCCACCAGTCCCGAGCGCGAGGACACGATCCTGGTCCGCGATCCTTTCGCCGGCTGACGGTTTTCGGCTGAAGCGGAGTTCTGGAATGACGTCACGCGAAGCCACCAGTCTCTTACCCAGGTTCGGCGACACCGCCGTGATCGGCAATGCCAGCCGTTCTTTGTCAGACTGGCTCAGCATCATCGCCTTCGGCGCGATTCAGTGGCCATGGCTTTTGAGGAGCCTGAACGGCGGTTCGATGGAGGCCAGGATTGCTTTGCTGGATCGGCTGCATTTGCCTCATGACGCGCTGCCAAATCTCGGCAGTTGGAAGGCGGATATCGGGCTGCTCACGCTCGTCACCGATTACATTTTAGAGCACCGGCCGAATCTGGTGGTCGAGTTCGGCGCCGGCGCCTCGACATTGATCCTCGCCCGGGCGCTCCAGCAGGCCGGCGGGGGCACCCTGATCAGTTTCGATCAGCACCAGGATTTCGTAGACGCCACGCGCGACTGGCTTCTCGAACATGGATTGGAAGCCGATCTTCGCGCCGTTCCGCTGCGGCCCTCGCCGGGAGATTGGCCTGGGCTCTGGTATGATCACGGTCCGTTGCCGCGCGATATCGATCTCATGCTGATCGATGGTCCGCCCTGGACCATCCACCCGTTCACCCGCGGCGGCGCCTCCTGCCTTTTCGATCATATCGCTCCGGGCGGCACGATAATATTGGACGATGCCGCGCGGCCCGGCGAGCGCATCGTGGCACGCCGTTGGGGCAAGGCCTGGCCAGATTTCCGGTTCGAGCGCCGGCGGAGCGGGAGCAAGGGCACATTGATAGGCACGCGCCGTTGAACATCGATCTTGCTTGGAGCGTGACCGTTTGAGGTGGAGCGCTTCGCGCTTCCACCGATGACGTGAATCAGGCCCTAAGTCGTCGAGATATCGGGCGCATCCTCGGCCTTCATGCCGACGACATTATAGCCTGCGTCGACATGATGGATTTCGCCCGTCACCCCCGCGGCCAGATCTGACAGCAGATAGAGGCCCGCGCCGCCGACATCCTCGATCGTCACGTTGCGACGGAGCGGGCTGTTATACTCGTTCCACTTGAGGATGTAGCGGAAATCGCCGATCCCGCTCGCGGCAAGCGTCTTGATGGGGCCTGCGGAGACGGCGTTGACCCGGATATTTTCCGGGCCAAGATCCATCGCCAGATATTTGACGCTGGTTTCCAGCGCGGCCTTTGCGACCCCCATCACGTTATAATGGGGAATGACTTTCTCGGCCCCATAATAAGACAAGGTAAGGATGGATCCGCCGTGCGGCATCAACGCACGCGCGCGCTTCGTCACTGCGACGAAGCTGTAGGCTGAAATGTTCATGGTGAGCAGGAAATTTTCCAGACTGGTATCGACATATTTCCCACGCAGCTCGTTCTTGTCGGAAAATCCGATTGCGTGGACCAGGAAGTCGATCGTCTGCCACCTCTCCTTCAACCTGTCGAAGGTTCGGTCGAGTGCAGTCATGTCGCCGACGTCGCAGTCGATCAGAAAGTCCGATCCGACCGATTGGGCAAGCGGCGCTACTCTCCGTTCCAGCGCTTCTCCCTGGTAGGAGAAGGCAAGCTCCGCGCCCTGATCGGCAAGTGCCTTGGCAATGCCCCAGGCCAGCGACCTGTCATTGGCGAGACCCATGATCAGGCCCCTTTTCCCCTTCATCAAGCCGCTCATATATTTTCCCTGTTGAAGAACGCCTCTTCGCCTTCCTTTAGGGCCTCTTCCGGGGTTTCCGCTAGTGCAGCGTTGAGTTCTGCCCCGATCACCACGCCCAAGCCGATGACAAAGAAAAACAGCAAGGCGATGATAACTCCCGCGAGGCTGCCATAAGTAAGATCATAGCCGCCCAGACTGTTGAGAGCCGCCGGCAGGATTGCGGTGGTCGCAAGCCACCAGAACGTCACGAAGGCCGGGCCCGGCCATTTCGGGCATTCGCTGTTGCGGTAGCGCTTCGGCGTCAGTGAATAGAAAAGCAGGTAAAGCGACCCGAACAGCACCAGGGCGGGGACGACCCTCAGCAGAGTGAACAGGCTTACGAGTTCGTCCGCGCCCGGCAGCCATTTTAGAACGAATTCCTGAACGCCGCTGAGCAGGATCGAAATACTGAAGGCGATCATGGCGATGATCACCGATCCTATGATCATTCCGATCGAGCCGAGCCGATATTCCCAGAAGGGCCGGCTGAACGTCACGCCATAGGCCCGGCGGATGATGTCGCGGATCGTCTCGATGAAGCTCCCGGTGGTCCAAAGGCCAACGATCGCCCCGAGCCACAAAAGACTGCCAGAGCGGGAATGGATTACATCCCTGATCGGCTTCTGCAAGACCTCCGCCACGTCAGGCGGCATCGTCTGGAGCAGACCGTTGACGGCTGCCAGACCTTCGCGGGTCTGACCGAATATGCCGGCGACGGCAGCGGCGACAATCACGAAAGGAAAGAGGGTGAGGAGAGCGAGATAGGCAAGATTGCCGGCATGGATAAAGCCGTCGCTATAAACGCCGACCGCCACCCGCTTGACCACTTCGAATGGATATTGGCCTGGCCGCATCCGGCTGGTCAGCTTCCCGAAATGGCTCTGCGGCGCGGCCTGCTTCTTTCGCCGGGCCTCCGGGGATTCGGGGGAAATTTGTTGCACGATTAGGGATTCGTCCCACCCGAACGGCGCGATCGTCCGAGCGTCGCGGAACGTCCACGAGCTCGACCGGGCCTGGACCCAGAGCCCATGCTCTGCATTTCTCCTCGTACGATATCCTGATTTGTCATCGAATGATCCGCGTCGTCGTCGGGGTATGAGCTATTAGACGCCCAAGGAGGCCCTCGGGTTTCCTCTGCCGCGACCGTTCCAGCTTTCCAGGAAGCGGATAAGATCCGCATCGTCGGCTGGAAGATCGACCATCAGCGTCACCAATTGGTCGCCGCGCTGACCGCTTTTGGCGGTGAACCCTTTGCCCTTGAGACGAAGCACGCGCCCGGAAGTGGAACCCTTGGGAATGCTGAGCATGACCGCTCCGTCCACCGTCGGTACCTTCACCTTGGCGCCGAGCACCGCCTCATCCAGGCTTACCGGGAGGTCGAGGCGCACATCCTCCCCTTCCCGCCGAAAGAAAGGATGGGGCGTGATGGCGATGGTGACTATTGCATCGCCGTTACCGCCGGGCCCCGCCCGGCCCTGTCCGGCCAGGCGGATCTTGCTGCCTTCCTCGACGCCGTTGGGCAATTTGATATCTACCGTCTTGCCGCCCGAAAGAGTGACGCGTTGCGGTTTGAGAGTTGCCGCGTCCTGGAAGGGGACGGGTAGCCGGTATGCGATGTCCATCCCCTTTTCGGGCGCCGCGCGGCGCCCGAAACCTGAAAAGCTGCCGCGGCGCTGGCCACCGCTGAACAATCCCTCGAAAAGGTCGGACAGGTCGGCAGTCTCGTTCATCTCGAAAGGGGAGGGGCCGGGACCGCCCGGTCGGAATCCGCCGGCCCCGGGGCGCGGCCCACCGCCGCCGAAGCCGAACGGCGCCTTGGGATTGCCGTCCTCGTCGATCTCGCCACGATCATATTGGGCACGCTTATTCTTGTCCGTGAGGATGTCGTAGGCCTGCGTGACCTTCGAAAATCGTGCAGATGCCGCGGGATTATCCTTGTTGCGGTCTGGATGCAGCTCCTTGGCGAGCTTGCGATAGGCCTTTTTGATCTCGGCCTCACTGGCGCTGCGCGCCACTCCGAGCTGTGAATAAAGATCGGCCATCCGCGCTTCGTTCTCCACAGGGTGGAGAGCCAGCGCGCTCCGACCCGTCCTGTTGCAGTTGCTCTAAGGTGCGCTGTTGCGATTGCGCAACCCTGTTGCAGATGGGTCGCTTGAGGCCCAGGTGCAAGCGCCGATGCTTGTGCGAACGTCCGGCAGGCGGCAAGAGGCGGGAATGGCTGACGATCCGCATGAAATCTTCGCGCAATGGCTGGTCGAGGCCCAAGCGGTCGAGCCCAACGATCCGACCGCCATGGCGCTGGCCACGGCCGATGGGGCCGGCACGCCATCGGCGCGCATGGTGCTGCTGAAGGGCCATGACGATCGCGGCTTCGTCTTCTACACCAATATCGAAAGCCGCAAGGGCCGGGATCTGGCCGCCAACAGTCAGGCCGCCTTGCTCTTCCACTGGAAGTCGCTGCGCCGACAGATACGCGTCGAAGGCCTTGTGGAGCCCGTCGACGAGGGGGAGGCGGACGCCTATTTCGCGACGCGCGCGCGCGATTCGCAGCTCGGTGCCTGGGCCTCGGATCAGTCTCGCCCGCTGGAAACGCGCGCCCTTTTCGAAGAGCGCTATGCCCAGGCAAAGGCGCGCTTCGAGGGAAGCGCGGTGCCGCGGCCGCCGCATTGGTCCGGCTATCGTGTCGTCCCGCACAGGATTGAATTCTGGAATGACCGTACCCACCGGCTCCACGAACGCCGCCTGTTCGTGAAGGATGGTGACGGCTGGCGCGAAGGGCTGCTCTATCCGTGATCGGTACCCATCATCACGACCATCATGGCGCCCCAATGGGGACGCTCGCGGCCAGGGCCGCGATGGCCAGCGTCGGTACCGCCCTCTTCCTCCTGCTGATCAAGGTCTATGCCGCGCTGCAGACCGGTTCGGTGGCCATGCTTGGCTCGCTGGCCGACACCGGCCTCGATCTGTTCGCCTCGCTGGTGACCCTCTATGGCGTGCGCCTCGCGGCGATGCCCGCCGATCGGGACCATCGCTTCGGCCACGGCAAGGCCGAGGCGCTGGCTGCCCTGTTTCAGGTCGGGCTGATCGTCTTCTCCGCCGCAGGCATCGGTTGGCGGGCCGTTTCGCGCCTGTTCCAGGGGGAGGCCACAGCCCATGCGGAACAGGGCATCGCCGTTTCGCTTGTCGCGATCGCCGTGACGCTGGCCCTGCTCCTGTACCAGCGGCGTGTCATCTCCCGGACCGGCTCGGTCGCGATCGAGGCTGATCATGTCCATTATCAAAGCGACCTCCTGCTGAACGGGTCGGTAATCGCGGCTTTGGTGCTCGATCAATATGTCGGCCTGACCGGCGCGGATCCAATATTCGGGATCGCGATCGCTCTTTGGCTGGCCTGGGGCGCCTGGCGCGCATCCAGCCGTGCCGTCGATCAATTGATGGACCGTGAATGGCCGGAGGAGAAGCGGCAACATTTCCTCGCCGTTGCCGCTCGCCATCCCGAACTGCGGGGGATCCATGATTTGCGGACCAGAAGCAGCGGAAGCCGCGACTTCGTACAATTCCATATCTGGGTCGATCCGGCGATGACGGTCGCCGAAGCGCATCGCGTGACCGAGGAGGTGGAAGCCAAGCTCGGCCGGGAATTTCCGACCTGCGAAATCCTCATCCATCTCGACCCTGAAGGCCAGGTCGATCAGCCCGGCAACAGTTTGGCCGAAACCGATGAAAGCCTGTTTGCGAAAGGAACCAGAAGATGACGGAGCTGCGTTTCGTCCAGGTCGATGCTTTCGCCGAGCGGCCATTCGCCGGCAACCCGGCTGCCGTGATCCCGCTGGATGCCTGGCTTCCGGACGATTTGCTGCAGGCAATCGCCATGGAGAATAATCTCAGCGAGACCGCTTTCACCGTTCCGGCCGCGGGCGATGCCGATTACGAGTTGCGCTGGTTCACCCCGACGACCGAGGTCGTCATGTGCGGCCATGCCACCCTGGCCAGCGGTCACGTGCTCATCGAAGGGGACAAGATAAGGTTTCGGACCCGCAAGGTGGGTATATTGGAAGTCGCGAGGCAAAGTGGCGGCTATGCCCTGTCGCTGCCGCTTCGTCGGGCCGAGCCCAAGCCATTGCCGGATGTCCTTGCGGGCCTCGGGTGCGGCGAAGCTGAAACCTTCTGGCACGAGGAAGGCTATGCACTCGTCGCCTTGCCGACCGAAGAGCAGGTGCTGGCCTTGCGACCCGATTATAAGGTGCTGGCAGCCGAAGGCGATGTGCTAATCATCGTGACAGCGCCGGGCCGGGAAAGCGATGTCGTCAGCCGGGTTTTCGCGCCCGGCGCCGGCATCGACGAAGATCCGGTCACCGGATCGGCCCATGCCGTGCTGGTGCCTTATTGGGCGGAGCGGCTCGGCCGCGACGAATTCACCGCTTATCAGGCGAGCCGGCGCGGGGGCCGCATCTCGTGCAAGCGCCTCGGCGACAGAGCAATATTAGGCGGCGGATGCGTCACCGTGATCGAGGGCATGTTCCGGTTGTGAGCCTAAACATTTGAATAGAGATCGGCTTCGAGCGCATCGAGGATAGGGCGCTGGCTCGCCAGCATGAGTCGGCGCGCCTCCCCAAGCGGCATCCAAGCTGCGCGATCGACTTCAGGATAGGTTTGAAGGCGGCCGCTGCGCGGCGGCCATTCCAGTTCGAATCTGTTGCTGACGATTCGGTCCGGATCGAGATCGCCTTCAAGCGCGAAGGTTTTCACCCATTTGCCGCCGGCCTGGCGAATCGTGCAAAGTGGGCGTGGCACTCCGGCGGGCCGGCTCCCCAATTCCTCTTCGAACTCTCGCAGTGCCGCCGCTTCGTCCTTTTCGCCCGGTTCGACCAAACCTTTCGGGATCATCCAGGCGCCCTCGTCCTTGTTGCGCCAGAACGGTCCGCCGGGGCGGACGAGCAAGACCTCCAATATTGTCTCGCGCATGCGGTAGAGAACGATACCGGCGCTGAAATCGGGCATCGCTGTCAGGTCCTACGCCGGCTCCAGTTCGGCGGCGATCGTCTCCTCGATCCAGCCGCCGCCCAGCACACGATCGCCGTCATAGATGACGGCCGCCTGGCCTGGGGCGACGCCATATTCCGGGTCCAGGAAATGGAGGCTGCGGCCATCGAAGCGGGCAGGTGCGGGCCTTGCCATCGATCGGACCTTTGCGGTGAGTCCTTCCTTTTGCGCCTCGCCGAGCCAGTTGATGTCGGAAAGGTGGGCGGTACGGACCGCCAGCGCGCTTTTCGGACCGACGATGACGCGGCGTACCCCCGGCTCCAACCGGACGACATAGAGCGGTTCCTTCTGTCCCCCGATCTCAAGGCCGCGGCGCTGCCCCACCGTGAAATGGATCAGGCCCTTGTGGCGCCCGAGCAGCCGGCCGTCCATGTGGACGATCTCGCCCTCTTGCGCCGCTTCTGGACGGACCTTCTTCACGACCGAGGCATAGTCGCCATTCGGGACGAAACAGATGTCCTGGCTGTCCGGCTTGTCGGCGACGATCAGTTGCAGATCGCGTGCCACCTCGCGCACCAGAGCCTTGGGCAGATCGCCGAGTGGGAAGCGCAGATAATCGAGCTGATCCGCAGTGGTGGCGAATAGAAAGTAGCTTTGGTCGCGGGCGGGGTCGGCGGCGCGATGAAGTTCTGCGCCTGACGGCCCTGCCATTCGCCGCACATAATGACCGGTGGCGAGGCAATCAGCGCCGAGATCGCGTGCCAGGCTGAGCAGATCGGTGAATTTAACGCCTTGATTGCAGGCGATGCACGGGATGGGCGTGCGGCCCATCATATATTCATCGGCGAAGCGGTCGATCACGCTGTCTTTGAAGCGGCTTTCGTAATCGAACACATAATGGGCGATGCCGAGCCGGTCGGCTACGGTACGGGCGTCGTAAATGTCCTGGCCGGCGCAGCAGCTCCTGGATCGCTCGACGGCCGCCCCGTGGTCGTAAAGCTGGAGCGTCACGCCGACAACCTCGGCCCCCGACCGCGCGGCGAGTGCGGCCACGACCGAGCTGTCGACGCCGCCCGACATGGCAACGACGATCCTTGCCTCCTCGGACGGGCGTCCGAGCTGGAAATCGACCTCTATCATGCGCGCTACATAGGCCCGTTCCCGGCGGGATTGAACCGGCACTTGCCTGATCAGCCTCGCTCGCCGCGCATATTGTGGTGGTAAGAGCGCCATACTCGCCCACAATGTGGTTGGAAAGAAAGGGGAATTCCACGAATTCCGCTCTCCTTTACCGGCTGTTCAACCTTATTCGCTACCAAGTCGCCATGGATTTGAGCTTTTTCCGCCGTGCGCAGCAAGGATTTGCCGGTCGCCTCGACGTTGCGCTCGATTATGGGCTGCTCGTCGCGATGTTGCGCGCGCATCAGGATGCCAGCTTGGCCGCCTGTTCGGAAGCGGGGCACGATATCGATCCGCATGTCCAGGAGCCACTGGTCGAATTGCTGCTCGGCGGCGCCCAGTGGCGGCAAGCGTCGGCCACGCAGAGAGGATGCTTCAATCCGGCTTATGCGAGGCAACCGGACGTAAATTGAGATGACCGGGAAATTTACCTTCGCGTTTCAGGCTTCTTTCAGTGGCGCGGCTTAGGACCGTCGTATCGACTGGCCTTGGCAGTGATTTTTGAGGTGGGAATGATTGAGAACCAGAAAATACGACCAGCCCAGGTCATTGGTCCCTTGGGGGAGCCGCTGACTCTTGAATCACTGCCGCCCAGTTCGACGACGCGATGGGTCGTGCGCCGCAAGGCGGAAGTCGTCGCCGCGGTCAATGGCGGTTTGCTTACGGTCGACGAAGTGTGCGAGCGCTATCAGCTAACGCTGGAGGAATTTGCCTCCTGGCAACGGGCCGTCGATCGCTCTGGCATGCCGGGACTGCGGGTGACCAGGATCCAGCATTACAAATCTCTGTACGAGCGCCAGCAGAAATTCTGACGCGTTATTCCGCGTGCGCTCCAGGCACGGCCTAAGCGTCCCCGGTCCCAGGGTCAGCGAAGGGCACCTCTATCGAGAGTGGCAGTCGCCCGCTTCCCTTTCGGTATGTCCGACAGGAAGCGGGCTTGCGCCTGCAGCGCCGATAATTTCCTTCGATACTGGCCCGAAACAATGTACGTCTTTGTCCGTTCCATCCGTTCCGATCCCGCAAGAAGGACGGACGGTAGGAACAAGCGCGTGCTTGACGCGTCTTATGGATCGAACCGCCGCTCTAACTGCCCGGTTCGTCCGGCAATGAATACAGGAGGGAAGAGATGGTTACCTGGATACTTATCATCGTTATAGGCGGCATCCTGGGCTGGCTCGCCAGCATCGTGATGCGCACCGATGCTCAGCAAGGAATACTTCTCAACATCGTCGTCGGTATCATCGGCGCAATCCTGGGCGGCCTGCTGCTCAGCCCGCTGATCGGCGGCGCGCCCATTACGAGCGGAAGTTTCGACATCATGTCGCTGCTTGTCTCGTTTCTTGGCGCCATCATTCTGCTCGCGATCGTCAATCTCTTCCGTCGCGGTCGGGTGCGCTAGCACGAGACTGTTCAAGCGAAAAAGGCCGTCCTGCAGAGCAGGGCGGCCTTTTTCATTCTTGCGAAAAATGGACGCGCTTTTCCGCGTTTCGACCAACCCCTCTATTGGAGTTCGAAGCTGACTGACAGCGTCACGGAAACGGTCTGCTCGCCTGGATTGATCTGCGAGGTGGCGCTATCCGCAGCCTCGGCTCGCATCGCCATTGGCCTAGGATAAGGCGTCATATTGCCGCCTTCGCTGACCGATAGGATCCGGCCGACTGTCTTTCCCATGGCGCGGGCATAAAGATCGGCGCGGGCGCGAGCATTGGCGAGAGCCGCGGTTCGCGCTTCGTCCAGTGCCTGCTCGGGCTCGTCGATGCTGAGCGCCGGGCCGTTGATCTGATTGGCGCCCTCGGCCACCAGCGCATCCAATATTTTGCCGGTGTTCGCGATGTCGCGGAAGCGCACATTCACCTCGTTGCTGGCGCGATAACCGATCAGCTGCGGATTGCCGCCGCGCTCGTCGTGGCGGTAATCAGGATAGAGATTGATTGCGCTGGTCTGGATGTCGCGATCGGCGATGCCAGCGCGCTTCAGGGCGGCGCGCACCGAGTTCATTTGCCGCGCATTCTGTTCGAGCGCAGCAGTCGCGGTCGGCGCGGTCGTAATGACTCCCGCGCCGATGCGGGCAATATCGGGGACCCGGCTCACCTCGCCCGTTGCGACGACATCCAGCCTTGTTCCCGAGAGGGGAGGCGCCTGCTGGGCGAGCGCCCCGCCTAGCGGCACCGCCGCTGCTGCCAGCAGAACCGCAACTTTCATTTTCGTGATCATCGACTACTCCCAAATAACTGAACACCTTCAGGCGTCAGGCTGCTTTCAACGACAACGCCCCTGCACGCTTGCTGAACCTCGTCCCGCACCGCGCCAACATGCTCTGATGCGCGCGCGGGCGCCGGGCTCCTTGGATCGTCGCTGCGCGACCCGCCTGTCAGAGCGAGCCGGCGGCGAACTTGCGCTAACGCCGGGAAATCAGCCTGTAGACGAACAGGATGATGATGGCACCGACAATGGCGGCGATGAAGCCTGCGCCCTCCCCAGGATCGTACCAGCCGATCGCATTGCCGATGAAGCCGGCTAGAAGCGCGCCGCCGATACCGAGGGCGATCGTGACCATGCAGCCGCCGGGATCACGGCCCGGCATGATGAATTTCGCCAGCGCGCCCGCGAGCGCGCCGATGATTATCCAAGCCAATATCCCGTAATCGGTGAGCAAGTTCATCCCGTTCCTCCCGCCGGTCGCCCGGCCGCCTGTCATTCACGCCTGACGGGTTTGGACCGTAAAGCGATGGCTAAAGGGTAACAATATTGGTAGAGCCGCGGTTCCACGGGACCGAGGCGGTCTTCGAGAAACAAGACTTGAGAGGGGTGCCCTATTCGGCTAACACAGTAGTCGAAGCGGCCGAGCCGCCCTTTTGGTGTGGGATGATGGAAGCGATGAACCTGGAATCGGCGACGTGGCGCCGCAGCGCGATCGAAACAGAGGTTCTCGATGAGGAGACGCTTGCGCGCCGGCGGCGGCGCAGGACGATCATCATCGGTGTCGTTGTTGCGCTGATCGCGATCGGCATCGCCTTCTTCATGCTGACGGGTCCGGCGGAAGAGGTGCCTGCCCCCGCCGGTCAAGGCGCGGCATCGCTGCCCGCAGTCACGGTCGTGGTGCCGGGCAAGCAGCAGGTCTCGAGGAGCATCTCCGCGACTGGAACGCTGGCGGCGCGGCGTGACATGCCGGTCGGCGTAGCCGGCGAAGGTGGAATGATCGCACGGGTGCTCGTCGAGCCAGGTCAATGGGTCGATAACGGGCAGACGCTCGCCGTAATCGAACGTTCGGTGCAGTCCCAGGAAGTGCAGCAGCTCGCCGCCAATGTCGAGGTCGCCCGCGCCGACGCCCGTCTTGCCCAGCAGGAGCTCGATCGCGCCCAAGCCTTGGTCGGACGCGGCTTTATCTCGAAAGCGGATGTCGAGCGGCGGATTGCCACCCGCGACGCCGCCAATGCCCGCGTCCGCGTCGCTCAGGCGCAGCTTGGCGCGGCCCGGGCCAGGGTCGGGCGGCTTGATATACGCGCCCCTGCGGCGGGACTCGTGCTCGATCGCAACGTCGAGGCTGGCCAGGTGGTTGGCGCCGGAAGCGGCGCTCTCTTCCGGATTGCCCAGGGGGGGCAGATGGAATTGCTCGCTCGGCTCGCCGAATCGGACCTGGAACAGGTGAAGGTCGGAATGACCGCGTCGGTCACGCCAGTCGGCTCATCGAAAAGTTTCACCGGCCAGATCTGGCAGGTCTCCCCTGTCATCGATCCGCAGTCCCGCCAGGGCGAAGCGCGTATCGCGCTTTCCTATGATTCCGCGTTGCGGCCGGGTGGATTTGCCAGCGCGACCATCAACGTCGGCACGATCGACGCACCCTTGCTGCCGCAGTCGGCGGTCCAGAGCGACGATCGCGGCAATTATGTCTACATCATCGATGGCAACAATGCCGTCGTGCGTCGTGACGTGAAGGTTGGAGAGGTTTCCGACCAGGGCGTTGCGATCGCTTCCGGCCTCAGCGGCAATGAACGGGTGGTTCAGTCGGCCGGCGCCTTCCTGAGCCCCGGTCAGAAGGTCCGGCCCGTCCGCGCCGCGTCGCGCTAGGATAGATCGCCATGGGCTTTCGGAATATTTCTGCCTGGTCGATTCGGAACCCGGTACCGCCGATCGTCATCTTCATCGCGCTGGCGCTGGCGGGGATCGTCAGCTTCATGCGGATGGAGGTGCAGAACGAGCCCGACATCGATTTTCCGGTCGCGATCGTCTCCATATCGCAGCCGGGCGCGGCGCCGACCGAACTCGAAACCCAAGTGGCGCAACGGGTCGAGGCGGCGGTTCGCTCCATTGCCGGCGTCGACGAAATCCAGTCGATGGTCAGTGAGGGCAATAGCCAGACGATCGTTCAGCTCGACATCGGCACCCCGATCGATCGCGCCGTCAACGACATACGAGATGCGGTCCAGCAGATTCGCAGCAACCTGCCGGACGGGATACTCGAGCCGCAAGTCTTCCGGGTGGATACGACCGACAAGGACCTCGCCAGCTTCTCGGTCGCCGCAACCGACATGACGCTCGAGCAATTGAGCTGGTATGTCGACAATAATATCGCGAAGGAATTGCTGTCGGTACCGGGCATGGCGGCGGTCAACCGGGCCGGCGGCGTTTCCCGGGAAATTCGCGTCATTCTCGACCCGGTCAAGCTCCAGGCGCATCGCCTGACGGCAAGTCAGGTCAACCAGCAGTTGCGGGCGGTCAACCTCAACGCGGCCGGTGGCCGCGCGGAAATCGCCGGTTCGGAACAGTCGGTGCGCGTGCTTGGCAACGCAGCCTCGGCTTATGATCTGGGACAGACGGAGATATCGACCGGCAGCGGCCAGACCATCAAGCTCGCCGACATCGCCGAGGTGCGCGATCTCTATGCAGAGCAGCGTGGCTATGCGACCCAGAACGGCCAGCAGGTGCTGAGCTTCAGCATTCAGCGCGCGAAGGGCAAGTCGGACGTCAGCGTCTACGATGCCGCGATCGAGAAGATCAAGGCGCTCGAGGAACGCACGCCGGGCGTGAAAATCGTCGAGCTGAACAACAGCGTCAAATATACGAAGGCGCAATATAATTCGGCAATGATCGCGATGGTCGAAGGCGCGGCCCTGGCCGTGGTCGTGGTGTTCGTCTTTCTGCGCGACTGGCGCGCGACCCTGATTTCCGCTTTGGCGATTCCGTTATCGGCGATCCCGACCTTCTGGTTCATGTCGATGCTGGGCTTCACGCTCAACAATATGACCTTGCTGGCGCTCAGCCTCGTCGCGGGCGTGCTGGTCGACGATGCCATCGTCGAGATCGAGAATATCGTGCGCCATATGCGCATGGGGAAAAGTGCCTACCAGGCCTCGATCGATGCCGCCGACGAGATCGGCCTCGCCGTGCTGGCAACGACCATGTCCATCGTGGCGGTCTTCCTGCCGGTCGGACTGATGCCCGGAATTCCCGGCCAGTTCTTCAAGAATTTCGGGCTGACCGTCGTCGTCGCCGTGCTGATGAGCCTTGCCGTCGCGCGGATGATCACGCCGATGCTCGCCGCTTATTTCCTGAAAGCGAAGGGGCACGCCTCGCATGGCGAGGGGCGGTTCATGAATTTCTACATGACGGTCCTCAAATGGACGATGCGCCACCGCTGGGCTGCGGTGGTGGGCGGATTGGCGGCCTTCCTCCTAACCATCGCCACGTTCATGGCGATTCCTCAGACGTTTCAGCCGAATCACGATTCCGATCAGAGCACGGTGAACGTGGCGATGGTGCCGGGCACGACACTCGCGCAGACCGGGGCGGCGGTTCGCGAGGTCGAGGCCATCCTGCGCACCCAGCCGGAGGTCGAATCGATCTTCTCCCGCGTCAACGTCGGCCAGGGACGGGTGACGGCGATATTGAAGGAAAAGCGGGATCGTAAGAGCGTCGAGATCGAGCGCGCGGTCGCGCCCCGGCTCGCGCGCATTCCCGACGCGCGTGCCACTTTCCAATCGCAAACCGGCTTTGGCGGCCGTGACATCACGGTGACGCTTGGCGGCGACGATCCGGTCAAGTTGCAGGAGACCGCCAACAGGCTGGTCCGGGAAATGGCCACCATCCCGGAATTGGTGGCGGCGCGCGTCGACGGCGATCTGCAGCGCCCGGAAATCACGATTGAGCCGCGCCTGGACCTGGCGGCGAATCTCGGGGTGACGACCAGTGCGCTCAGTCAGGCTATCCGGATCGCGACGCTCGGCGACATCGATCAGAACAGCGCGCGATTCTCCTTGTCCGATCGCCAGATTCCGATTCGCGTCTCCCTGGATGAAGATGCCCGGCAGCGGCTTTCGACAATCGAGAATATGCCGGTGCCGACAAGTGCCGGCGGATCGGTACCGCTCAAGGTGGTGGCCGATATCGGCTTTGGTGCAGGCCCGACCCAGATCCAGCGGGTCAACCAGATGCGGATGGTGAATATCGGGGCGGACCTGGCACCCAATGTCGTCACCAGCGAGGCTTGGGCAAAGATCAATCAGCTGCCAGCGATGCGCGACCTGCCCTTGGGCGTGCAGCGGATCGAACTCGGCATGAACAAGTGGATGGGGGAGATGATCCAGAGCTTCATCATCGCCGTCATTTCCGGAATCCTGCTCGTCTTCGCGGTGCTGGTGCTGCTCTACAAGCGTTTCATGTCGCCGCTGGTGAACATGGGGTCGCTGCTGCTGGCGCCGTTGGGCGGCATGCTCGCTTTGCTGATCGTCGGACTTCCGATCTCGATGCCCGTTTATATCGGTATTCTCATGCTGCTCGGCATCGTCGCCAAGAACTCGATCCTGCTTGTCGACTTTGCCATCGAGGAAATGGACAAGGGCATCGACAAGATGACGGCGATCATAGATGCCGGTCACAAGCGCGCCCAGCCGATCGTGATGACGACGGTGGCGATGGTTGCGGGCATGATCCCTTCCTCGATCTCGCTGAGCGGCGACGGCGCCTGGCGGGCGCCCATGGGCGTAACCGTGATTGGCGGTCTCATCCTGTCGACCGTATTGACCCTGCTCATCGTACCGGCATCCTTCTCGCTCGCGCTTGGGATAGAGCAACGGCTCGGCAGCAGGCTTCGCCGGATCATCACCTATCGGGGGGTCGAGGATCACGGTCCCGAGCCTCGCTCGCAGCCGGCGGAGTGACTTTTCCGCCACCAGAGATCGGGCCCGTACGAGCCGTATTCCTTTAGGAGGATCCGTGATGGGCTTTCGCAATATCTCCGCCTGGTCGATCCGAAATCCCGTTCCGCCGATCGTCATCTTCATCGCGCTGGCGCTGGCCGGAATCGTCAGCTTCATGCGGATGGAAATCCAGAACCAGCCAGACGTCGATTTTCCGGCGGTGATCGTCTCGATATCGCAGCCGGGCGCCGCACCGACCGAGCTCGAGACTCAAGTAGCGCAGCGCGTCGAGGCAGCGGTGCGATCGATCGCCGGGGTCGATGAGATCCAGTCGACGGTCAGCGAGGGGAATAGCCAGACTTTCGTTCAGCTCGACATCGGCACGCCGATCGATCGTTCTGTCAACGACATCCGGGACGCGATCCAGCAAATCCGCAGCAACCTGCCAGAGGGAATACTCGAACCGCAGGTCTTCCGGATCGAGGCGAACGATCAGGAGCTTGCCAGTTTCTCGGTCGCCGCAACCGATATGACGCTCGAGCAATTGAGCTGGTATGTAGACAATAATATCGCCAAGGAATTGCTGTCCGTCCCGGGCATGGCGGCGGTCGACCGCGCCGGCGGTGTCTCCCGCGAGATCCGGGTCATTCTCGATCCGGTCAAGCTCCAGGCGCATGGCCTAACGGCGGGCCAGGTCAACCAGCAATTGAGGGCCGTTAACCTCAACGCCGCCGGGGGGCGTGCGGAGATCGCCGGATCGGAACAATCGGTTCGCGTGCTTGGCAATGCCGCTTCGGCTTACGACTTGGGACAGACCGAGATCGCGACCGGAAGCGGCCGCACGATCAAGCTCGCCGATATTGCCGAAGTGCGCGACCTCTATGCCGAGCAGAGGGGATATGCGACCCAGAATGGCCAGCAGGTGCTGAGCTTCAGCATCAAGCGCGCCAAGGGCAAGTCCGATGTCAGCGTCTACGACGGGGCGATAGAGAAAATCAACGCGCTCGAAGAACGAACGCCTGGCGTGAAAATCACCGAGCTCAACAATTATGTTAAGTATACGAAGGAAAATTACCAGGCGGCAATGGCGGCAATGGTCGAGGGCGCCGCGCTTGCCGTCATCGTCGTCTTCCTGTTCCTGCGCGACTGGCGTGCAACGCTCATTTCCGCGCTCGCTATTCCGCTGTCGGCGATCCCAGCGTTCTGGTTCATGTCTTTGCTCGGCTTCAGCTTGAACATGATGACTTTGCTGGCGCTCAGCCTGGTCGCGGGCGTGCTGGTCGACGATGCCATCGTCGAGATCGAGAATATCGTGCGCCACATGCGAATGGGAAAGAGCGCCTACCAGGCCTCGATCGATGCCGCCGACGAAATCGGCCTTGCAGTGCTGGCGACCACGATGGCGATCGTCGCTGTATTTCTTCCCGTGGGTTTGATGCCCGGCTTTGCCGGCCAGTTCTTCAAGAATTTCGGGCTGACCGTCGTCGTTGCCGTGCTGATGAGCCTGGCGGTGGCGCGCATGATCACGCCGATGATCGCCGCTTATTTCCTGAAGTCCAAGGGACATGCCTCCCATGGCGAAGGCCGTCTTATGAACGGCTATATGTCGGTACTGAGATGGACCATGCGCCATCGTTGGGTCGCCATTGTCGGCGGGATTGCCGCTTTCGTCCTGACGATTGTGACCTTCTCGATGCTTCCCCAGACCTTCCAGCCCACCGAGGATTCGGATCATAGCAGGGTGATCGTGGAAATGGTCCCGGGAACCAATCTGGAGCAGACTGGCGCGGCGGTTCGCGAGGTCGAGGCAATCCTGCGCGAGACGCCGGAAGTCGCCTCGATCTTCTCGCGCGTCGATGTCGGCTCGGCTCGGGTCACCGCCACTTTCGACGAGCAGCGGGAACGCACGAGCGTGGAGATCGAGCGCGCGGTCGCGCCCCGGCTGGCCCGCATTCCGGATGCGCGCGCCAACTTTCAATCTCAGTTCGGAGGTGGCCGCGACATCACGGTGACTCTGGGCGGAGATGATCCGGTCAAGTTGCAGGAAACGGCGAACCAACTGGTCCAGGAAATGGCCACCATTCCAGAATTGGTGGCGGCGCGCGTCGACGGCGACCTGCAGCGGCCGGAAATCACGATCCAGCCCCGGCTGGACCTTGCCGCGAATCTGGGCGTGACCACCAGCGCCTTGAGCCAGGCAATCCGGATCGCCACGCTTGGCGATATCGACCAGAATAGTGCCCGTTTCTCCCTGTCCGACCGACAGATACCCATACGTGTCGCACTTGAGGAAGATGCGCGGCAGCGGCTTTCTACCATCGAAAACATGCCGGTCCCCACCACCTTCGGAGGGTCCGTACCGCTTAAAGTGGTGGCGACCATCGGATTCGGCACTGGGCCGACCAAGATCGAGCGTATCAACCAGATGCGGATGGTGAATATCGGCGGCGATCTGGCACCCAATATCGTCAGCAGTGAGGCTTGGGCGAAGATCGATCAGTTGCCGATCATGCGCAATCTACCGCTGGGCGTGCATCGGGTCGAGACTGGCGAGAGTAAGTGGCAGGGGGAGATGATCCAAAGCTTCATTATCGCCGTCGCCTCGGGGATCCTGCTCGTTTTTGCGGTGCTGGTGCTGCTCTACAAGCGTTTTATGTCGCCCCTCGTCAATATGGGCTCCCTGTTGCTCGCGCCGCTCGGCGGAACCCTGGCATTGATCGCCACCGGCCACCCGATCTCGATGCCCGTCTATATCGGCATCCTGATGCTGCTCGGCATCGTCGCCAAGAACTCGATCCTGCTTGTCGACTTTGCCATCGAGGAGATGGACAAGGGCGTCGACAAGCTGACGGCGATCGTCGATGCCGGGCACAAGCGCGCTCAGCCGATCGTCATGACGACGGTGGCGATGGCAGCCGGCATGGTCCCTACCGCTTTGTCGCTCAACGGCGACGGTTCGTGGCGCGCGCCAATGGCCATCATGGTGATCGGCGGTCTGATCATGTCCACGGTTCTGACATTGGTGATCATCCCCGCATCCTTTTCGCTCGCGCTCGGCATCGAGCGGCGGGCCGGCCGCCGGCTCAGCCGGATCATCACCTATCGTGGGGTTCAGGATCATGGGCCGGAACCCGCCACCCAGCCAGCAGAGTGAATCATGGGCCGGGCGCGATAGTGATATGGTTTCATCCACTCCGACGGGCGTAACTATCCCGGCGCGCGGGTCCGTCGATGGGCCCGGACGAGCATCGAGCCGGCTATTCGCCTTTCTCCAATTGGCCGGTATTGCGATTAAGTGCGGACCCTTGGATCAGGTTCGACTATTGAAGTCGTTATGAGCCTGTTCGAGCGGTCTGGCCTGGTGCGACTGAACCCGGCCCAAGGGGGTGTCCGCGGCATGCGGATCATGGCCACGGGCATGCTGGTCGCGATGGCGGCTTTGTTCCTGATCGCCAACAGCCTCGACGAGCTTTATCCGGCGCTGGGCTTCGTCAAGGCTTTCGCGGAAGCTGCGATGGTCGGCGGCCTTGCCGACTGGTTCGCGGTTACCGCCTTGTTTCGCCATCCGCTCGGCCTGCCCATCCCCCACACAGCCATCATTCCCAGGAACAAGGACCGGATCGGTGAGGCGTTGGCCGCGTTCCTGCGCGACAATTTCCTGACGCCATCCGTCGTCGCGCGGCGGATGCGCAAGCTCGACGTTGCTGCCGGGATCGGCCGGTTTCTGGCCAGTCCACCAGCGGAAGGAAGGCTGCGTGAAGGAGGATCGCGGCTGGTCGCGAACCTGCTCGAATCGCTGGATCAGGAAAAATTGGGCGGCATGGTAAAAGGCGCCGTCGCCAGTCGCATGCGGGCGATGGAGGTGTCGCCCTTGCTCGGCCAGTCGCTGGAGGCGGCGATCACCGACGACCGCCACGTTCCTATCCTCGACGGGATCATCACCTGGGCTGGTCGCACGCTCGACGCCAATGAGGACATGATCCGCGCCATGGTCCATCAGCGCGCCGGGCTCGTCATGCGTCTCGCCGGACTGGACGAGAAGCTTGCGGACGGGATCATCGACGGGTTGCGGCGGCTCACCATCGACATGGCGGTGGACGAGCACCATCCGCTTCGGGCCAAGGCTGAGGAAGGCTTGGCCGCGCTCGCGACCTCGATGCAGAATGATCCGGACATGCGCCGAAAGGTCGAGGAGTGGAAGAATGAGATCATCGCCAACAAGGCGGTAACCGATTGGGCCGACGGTCTTTGGGAAAATGCCCGGGCCGGATTGCTGAAAGCCGCCCGCGATCCGGATGCGACCATGGCAGGGAAGTTCGGCGAGGCGATCCGGCAGTTGGGCGAAACGCTGCAGCAGGACGCCCGGCTCAAGACGGCGGTGAACCAGTTCGCCCGGCGTGCCGCGGTCGGATTCGTCGCAAGCTATGGCAAGGGCATCGTCACCTTGGTCTCGGACACTATTCGGAGCTGGGATACGGGAACGGTCACCGGCCGGCTCGAGAACGCCGTCGGGCGTGACCTCCAATATATCCGGATCAACGGGACTTTGGTCGGTGGCCTGGTCGGGCTCCTCATCCACAGCATCGAACTGCTCGTTTGACCTTTCGCCCTCTCGATGCCGCCTTTCCCGCCGAGCCCGGCTATCCTTCGCTCGACATCCTGGCAGTCTCCGCCTGACCTGACCGGATCAGCCGTCGCTGACGCGCTCGATGTCGGCGCCGACTGCCTGTAGCTTCTCCTCCAGCCGCTCATAGCCACGGTCGAGATGGTAGACACGGTTGACCTGCGTCTCCCCCTCTGCGGCAAGGCCGGCGAGGATGAGGCTCATCGATGCGCGAAGATCGGTCGCCATGACCTGGGCGCCGATCAGCTTGTCGACCCCCCTGACTACGGCCGACCGGCCTCTCACCTCGATATCCGCGCCCATCCGGATGAGCTCCGGAACGTGCATGTACCGATTTTCGAAGATGGTTTCGGTAAGCAGGCTGGTTCCGTCCGCGAGACTCAGCATGGACATGAATTGCGCCTGCATGTCGGTCGGGAAGGCCGGGAAGGGTGCGGTCGAGAGGGAAAGCGGCCTCAGCTTCCCGTCTGCGCTCACCTTGATTCCTCCCGGCACGTCCTCGACGATCAGGCCGGCGTCGCTGAGACCGGAGAGGATTGACGGCATCGTCTCCTTGCTGGCGCCTTTCAGCTCCAGTGTGCCGCCGGTGATCGCCGCGGCGCAGGCATAGCTGCCAGCCTCGATCCGGTCGGGCATGACCGAATAGGTCGCGCCGTGGAGCCTGTCCTTTCCATGGACAGTCAAAGTATCGGTCCGCAAGCCATCAATCCTGGCGCCCATCGCGATCAGGCATTTGGCGAGATCAGTGATCTCCGGTTCGCGTGCTGCATTCTCGATGGTGGTTACGCCCTTGGCGAGTACCGCCGCCATGAGCGCATTTTCGGTGGCCCCGACCGACACGACCGGAAAATTGATCGTACCCCCCCGAAGGCCGCCGTCAGGCGCGATCGCCTTTACATAGCCCGCCGTCAGCTCGATGCGGGCGCCAAGCGCTTCGAGCGCCTTGAGGTGAAGGTCGATCGGTCTGTTGCCGATCGCACAGCCCCCGGGCAGCGACACCGTTGCCTCCCCGGCGCGGGCCAGTAACGGCCCCAACACCAGGATCGAGGCGCGCATCTTGCGGACGATGTCATAGGGCGCGACGGTCGAAGTGATGTTCGAAGCGCGAAGCGTCATGACGCGTCCGAACTCGTCCGCCTTTGCCCCCTCCACCATCGTCGATACACCGAGCTGGTTCAGCAGATGGCCGAAACTGTCGACGTCGGCGAGACGCGGAAGGTTGCGAAGAGTCAGCGGCTCGTCCGTGAGCAGGGCGCAGGGAAGCAAAGTGAGCGCCGCATTCTTGGCCCCCGAAATCTGTATCCTGCCCTGGAGGCGGTTACCGCCCCTGATGATGATGCGATCCATGAGACGGTCCTAAGGAATTGGCGACGCGGCGCAAGCTGGTGGCATTGATAGGATGTTCGTTCGGGCCGTTATGAGAGCAGCGGAGAGTGGTGGCCAGGCACGGCTCGCCAGCGTCGCACCGTCCTCTTCTGGGCAGCCAGGGGACGATTTAGGCGGCTATGCCTTTTCCAGCGTGCATTGGAGGGGGTGCTGATTTTCGCGCGCAAAGTCGATTACTTGGGCTACCTTCGTTTCCGCGACCTCGTAGCTGAAGATTCCGCATACGCCGACGCCGCGCTGATGAACGTGAAGCATGACCCGGGTGGCATCCTCGATATTCATCTTGAAAAAGCGCTGCAGGCACAAGACGACGAATTCCATGGGCGTGTAATCGTCGTTCAGCATCAGCACCTTATAGGGGGAGGGAGTCTTGGTGCGGGTACGCGTGCGCGTCGCGACGCCAAGGCCGGTCCCCTCGTCGTCTCCCTTCCGTTCGTCCGCCGCAACGATAACTGAATCATTCATGGCCATAAACATTGCCTAAATATGGCAAGCAGCGCTTTGCGGGCAAGGCTTTGCAGCTATTTGTCTTCGCAATTTTCGCCGGGCCGTGAGGGAGCGAGGGCCGGCCAAATCCGTCGCCGGCTGCCGGACATGGAAAGGGCGACCGCTCCTGGCCGGGAGCGGTCGCCCTTTCTGGCACTCGATTGGAGAATTCGCCGAGTCTCGGCGAACCTCTTTTAGAGCGCGACGGCGTTCTTCACCCGCTCGGCGGCGACTGAATAACGGTTGGTGATCGGCTCGGCGACTTCGCCCGCAAGCTTGACCACGGCTTCGCTCAGCTTCGAGCTTTCGGCGATCATCGCGTCGAACTGCGTGCGCGCGAATTCGCCCTGCAGACGGAAGAAGTCGGTCGGCGATTTCACTTCCGCAAAGCTCTTGAGCGCGGCAGACGCATCTTCGAAGCTCTTGCGGCTGAAATCGGCAACGTCCTGGCCGATCCGCTCGACGCCCTTTGCGGCAAGCTTGGTCGAAGCGACCATCGCCTCGACATTGCCCTTGGTGAGCTCGGTGACTTCTTCCGCAAAGCGGACATTGCGATCGAACGCGCCCTTGGCACGCTCATTGGCTTCGCCGAAAGCGGCCTGGACGCGGTCAGCGACCTGATTGGCTTCGTTCTTCATGGCTTCGTTTCCTTGGTTGATCTGATGGATAGGGGCGGCAGGCTTGGCAGCTCGACTTTTCGCCGTGGCAGCCTTGGTTCCAGTCTTGGCCATTGCAGTCGTCCTCATTCTTATGCTGCATTGCAACATAAGGTATTGAAGCCGATCCTGCAACCTATTTTGTGCAGTGCAACAGAGATGTCACAATCTCCGGCTGCCCATCTTGCGTGTCTTCCGGGGAAGCGAGGACCCGATCAGGGACTGGCGGGTTCGTCGCCGCCAATCTGCGTGGCGAGAATGGTCAGCAGGATGGCGCCCGCAATGGCGCCAAGCATCAGCAGGAGACCGGAATTGGTCATGGAATTCTGCCGAGCGATCGGGCGCACGTTGCTCGTCGGAGTCTGGTCGGGCGCGGTCTGCGCCACAACCGGGCTGGTGGCCAGCAACAGGGAACAAGCGGCCGCGACGGCAACTTTACGAGAGACCATTCCAATCATCCTTCCGAAACGAACGGGTCCACATAGAGCCTAATCATGCGTGGCGGAAGCGCCTTTGCACTTCCCCTGACAAGCCCGGGCGAAGCACGGCCGGGGTCTAGCCGAGTGGGAGGATGTCGTTCAAGCACGGGAGGGGGAGAGCAGCATTATCGCGCGCGCACATAGGATCCGGGGGCATCCTCGATCGCCGGGAGCTTGCCCTGGCCAGGAATGCGCGCGCCATCGGCGGCCAGCTCATATTCCGACTGGCTGCGGATCCAGGCGATCCAATCCGGCCACCAGCTCCCCTTATGTTCCTCGGCGCCTTCGATAAACGCCTCCAGCGTCGCCACCTTCTCGTCATTGGTCCAATATTGATATTTCTGGGCTTCGGGCGGGTTGACGACTCCGGCAATGTGGCCTGAACCGGCGAGGAGGAAGCGCAGCGGCCCCTGAAAGTGATGGGTGATCTTCCACACGCTGTGGGCGGGCGCGATATGATCTTCGCGGCCCGCCTGGACATAAGCGGGGGTCTTCACGGCAGAAAGGGTGATCGGCACGCCGCCGATCGTGATGCCTCCGGGCACGACCAATTTGTTGTCGCGGTAGAAATCGCGAAGATAGGCTTTGTGCCATTTGGCCGGCAGGTTCGTAGTATCGCCGTTCCAGTAGAGAAGGTCGAAGGGCGGATAATCCTCCCCCATCAGATAATTGTTGGCGACATAGTTCCAGATGAGGTCGCGCCCGCGCAACAGGTTGAAGGTGGCGGCCATGTAGCGGCCGTCCAGATAGCCCTTTTCGGCGGTGATCTGGTCGATCAGCTGCATCGCGCTGTCGTCGACGAACAGGTTGAGGTCGCCGGCTTCCGAAAAATCGACCTGCGCCGTGAAGAAGGTGGCGGTCGCCACCTTGCCGGCCTCACCTCTGGCTTCCAGCAGGGCCAGGGTTGCGGCTAGGGTCGTACCGGCGACGCAATAGCCGATCGCATGGACGCTTTCGACGTCGAGCAGGTCGCGCACAGTGTCGATCGCGTCGATCTGCCCGCCCAGGACATAATCGTCCAGGGTGGCATCGGCGAGGCTTTCGTCCGCCGATTTCCAGGAGACGACGAAGACGGTCAGACCCTGCTCGACGGCCCAGCGGATGAAGCTCTTCTTAGGGTTGAGATCGAGGATATAGTAACGATTGATCCAGGGCGGGAAGACGATCAGCGGGGTTTCGAATACCTGCCTGGTCGTCGGCGCATATTGGATGAGCTGGTAAAGCGGCGTTTCCTTGACGACCTTGCCGGGCGTCGTCGCGATGTTGCGTCCAACTTCGAAGGCGTGGGCGTCGGTGTGGGAGAGTTGCCCCTGCCCGATGTCCCGAAGCATGTTTTCGAGGCCCTTGAGCAGGTTCTCGCCTTTGGTTTCGAACGTCCGTTCAAGCACTTGCGGGTTGGTGAGGGCGAAGTTGGACGGCGCCATGGCATCCACGAAGGCCCTGGTGGCGAAACGCAATTTCTCGCGCGCGGGCTCGTCTATCCCCTCCAGCGCATCGACGCTGCCGAGCAACCGGTCGGAAATCAGGATATAGCTCTGCCGGATCAGGTCGAACAATGGATTCTCGCGCCATTGGGGGGCATTGAAGCGCTTGTCCCTGTCCGCTTTGCTCCGGGAGTCCGCTTTACCCGCGGCATCCGCCTTGCCGCCGGATCCGTCGAGTACGCTTTGCCAGATCGACAGGCCTTCGGTCCAAAGGTCGACCTGCGCCTTGGCGATCTTCGCGGGATCGGCGAACATCGTCATGGCCGGCCAATGCGCCGTCAGCCCTCTTGCCTCGGTCGTCGGCATTTCCTTCGCCTGCTTGGCGACATGTTCCATCATCAGCTGTTGGGCTCGGCCCATGACCCAGGTCCAATGCTGGATTTCCTCCAGGGTCGGCAAGGGCAGCGGTGTATCTTGATCAGCCATGTTTCGGATCCTATGCCGCTGCACCAGTAAGGAAACCCACGAAGCTGCGAAAGTGGTCCCTGCCCCGATCCGCTTTCAAAGGGGCATTCTTCCTGTGCCGCCAGTGAATTTCGATGCCGGAATGGGTTCGGCATCATGTTAGGATCATGAGATGAACGACGATTTCTACCGCATCCGCCGCTTGCCGCCTTATGTCTTCGCCGAAGTGAATGCGATGAAGGCAGCGGCGCGAGCGCGGGGCGAGGATATCATCGATCTCGGCATGGGCAATCCCGACGGCGCCCCGCCGCAGCATGTCATCGACAAATTGACCGAGGTCGCACGCAATCCGCGCGCGCACGGTTATTCGGCTTCCAAGGGCATCGCCGGCCTTCGCAGGGCCCAGGCGGCTTATTATTCGCGCCGCTTCGGAGTCGATGTCGATCCGGACAGCGAGGTCATCGTGACCCTGGGATCGAAGGAGGGTCTGGCCAATCTCGCCCAGGCCATCACCGCTCCCGGCGACGTCGTGCTCGCACCGAATCCGAGCTATCCCATTCACCAGTTCGGCTTCATCATCGCCGGCGCGGCGATTCGGTCGATCCCGGCCGCACCCGGGCCCGAATTCTTCACCCGGCTGGAATATGCGATCCGCTACACCGTTCCCAAGCCGACCGTGCTGGTGATCGGCTATCCGAGCAATCCCACAGCCTATGTCGCCGACCTGGCTTTTTACGAACAGGTGGTCGCCTTTGCCCGGGAGCATAAGCTCTGGGTCATCAGCGACCTCGCTTATGCCGAAATCTATTTCGGGGATGTGCCGACGCCGTCCATCCTGCAGGTGCCCGACGCGCGCGACGTCGCCATCGAATTCACCAGTCTCTCCAAGACCTATTCCATGGCCGGCTGGCGGATCGGCTTCGCGGTCGGAAACCGCACGCTGATCAACGCGCTGACCCGGGTGAAATCCTATCTCGATTATGGCGCCTTCACACCCGTCCAGGCGGCCGCCGCCGCAGCGCTCAATGGGCCGCAGGACATTATCGGGGTCAATCGCCAGCTCTACAAATCGCGGCGCGACTGCCTGGTCGAAAGCTTCGGCCGCGCCGGCTGGGACATACCGCCGCCGCAGGCGAGCATGTTCGCATGGGTCCCGATCCCGGAGCGCTTCCACAATCTCGGCTCCATGGCCTTTGCCAAGCAATTGTTGACGGAGGCCGGAGTCGCGGTCAGCCCGGGCGTCGGCTTTGGCGAGGAAGGCGAAGGCTATGTCCGAATCGCGCTCGTCGAGAACGAACAGCGCATCCGCCAGGCTGCGCGCGGCGTGAAGAAATTTCTCGCGAAATAGGACCGTTTTCGTCCCGGCGACCGCTTTCAATTTCTCGACATGCGCGCGCCCGTCACCTAAGGTCGAAACCTGCCATTCGCGACAATCACATCCTTTAGGAAGACGGATAATATGGTGACTGCCAGCCACGTTCTCGATCGCGTGCTCGTCCTTGAAATGGTGCGGGTCACCGAGGCCGCGGCCGTCGCCGCATCCAGGCTGATCGGCCGGGGCAACGAGAAAGCGGCCGATCATGCGGCGGTCGAGGCGATGCGCGAGGCGCTGAACCAGCTCGATTTCGACGGCACCGTGGTGATCGGCGAGGGCGAGCGCGACGAGGCGCCGATGCTGTTCATTGGCGAGAAGGTAGGCGCGGCCCAGGGAACCGGGCCCAGGATCGATATTGCCCTCGACCCGCTGGAGGGCACGACCATTACCGCCAAGGCGGGTCCGAACGCGCTCGCCGTGCTCGCCATTGCCGAGGAAGGCGGGCTGCTCAACGCGCCCGACGTCTATATGGACAAGCTCGCCGTCGGGCCCGGTTTCCCCAAGGGCGTGATCGATCTCAACAAGTCCCCGACCGAAAATGTGAAGGCGGTTGCCGCCGCTAAGGGCGTCGAACCGTCCGACATCATCACCTGCGTGCTCGACCGGCCGCGCCACGAGGCGCTGATCGCCGAGCTGCGCGGGCTCGGTTGCGGCATCATGCTGATCCCGGACGGCGATGTCGCCGGCGTTATCGCCGTTACCGATCCCGACACGACGATCGACATCTATATGGGCTCCGGCGGCGCTCCGGAGGGCGTACTTGCGGCGGCTGCCTTGCGCTGTGTCGGCGGCCAGTTCCAGGGACGCCTGCTGTTTCGCAATGACGACGAGCGTGGCCGCGCCGCCAAATGGGGCGTGGAGGATCTCAATCGGATCTACGATCTCCACGATCTGGCGAAGGGCGACGTCATCTTCGCCGCGACCGGGGTGACGGATGGATCGTTGCTGCAAGGCGTGAAGCGTCGCAAGAATTGCATCAGCACGGAGAGCGTCGTGATGCGCGCCAGCACTGGTACGGTGCGCTGGGTACGGGGTGAACATCGGCACGAGCCGGGTAGCCATTGCTGAGGGTGGGCACGGACGGCTCCCTGTCTTCATTCCCGCCCGTCTGCGGGGTGGAGCGATCGATCCTGGGCCAGGCCTGGCAATGGCGCGGCGCCGCAGCTGATGCCGCCGACGAGAATTTTCAGCCCGACGACCTGATTGATCAGCTCCTGCTCTCCCGTGGTGTCGCGCGGGAGGCGCTGGAGGTCCATCGCCAGCCGACCATCCGCGCCTTCATGCCGGATCCGTCCATCTTCCAGGACATGGACAAGGCGGCGGAAAGGCTGGCGGACGCCGTCCAGAAGAACGAGCCGATCATGATCTTCGGCGATTACGACGTGGACGGGGCGACGTCCGCCGCCCTTCTGATCCGCCTGCTGCGTGATCTCGGCGCCGATCCCAAAGCCTATATCCCGGATCGGCTGATGGAAGGCTATGGACCCAGCGGCGAGGCTCTGGTCAGATTGGCGGCGGATGGCGCGAAGCTCATCGTCACGGTCGATTGCGGCGCCCAGGCCTTCGAGGCGCTCGCCATGGCGCGGGAGGCCGGTGTCGACGTCATCGTCGTCGACCATCACAAATGCGCCTCCCAGCTTCCGGCGGCCCTGGCCCTGGTCAATCCGAACCGGCTCGACGAATCGGCCGAGGCCGCCGGCCATGGCCATCTCGCCGCCGTCGGCGTCGCCTTCCTGCTCGGAGCGGCCCTGCTCCGCCTGCTGCGGGCGCGGAGCTTCTTTTCCGGCCGGCAGGAGCCCCGGCTCGTCGACCTGCTGGACATTGTCGCGCTCGGCACGGTCGCCGACGTCGCGCAGCTCCGGGGACTCAACCGCGCCTTCGTGACGCAGGGGCTCAAAGTGATGGCCCACCGCCGCAATGTCGGCCTGTCGGCTCTGATAGAGGTGGCTCGGCTCGACCGCGCACCCACCTCGGCCGATCTGGGCTGGGCGCTGGGCCCGCGCATCAATGCCGGCGGTCGGGTCGGCCGATCGGACCTCGGCGTCCGGCTGCTGACGACCGAGGATGAGGAGGAGGCGCGTGCCCTTGCGGCGGAACTTGAGCTGCACAATCAGGAAAGGCGCGCGATCGAGAGCCTGGTCTCCGAGGCCGCCGAGCAGCTTTGTGCCGGCCAAGGCAACCGCGCCGTCGCCCTGGTCGCGGCAAAGGGATGGCATCCCGGCGTCATCGGCATCGTCGCCGGCCGTCTCAAGGAAAAGCTGGGTCGGCCGGCGATCGTCGTCGCGATCGGGGAGGACGGCCTCGGCAAAGGGTCCGGCCGGTCGATTTCGGGTGTCGACCTTGGTGCGGCGATCCTGGCGGCCAAGGATAGCGGCTTGCTGATCGCCGGCGGCGGCCACGCCATGGCGGCGGGATTGACAGTGGCGGGCGACCGGATCGACGCCTTGGCGGATTTCCTCGACGAAAGGCTGTCGGCGGCGGTCGCCAAGGGCCGGGAGGATCGGGCGCTGCTGCTCGACTTCATTCTGGCCCCGGGTGGGATCAGTCCTACCCTGTGCGACGCGCTGGAGGCGGGCGGTCCTTTCGGGGCGGGCTGGCCGGCGCCGAGGGTCGCGGCCGGACCGGTACAGATCGTCAAGGCGGACATTGTCGGCCAGAATCATCTTCGGCTGATCGTCGCGGGAGACGATGGGCGGCGCATCAAGGCCATCGCCTTCCGCATGGCCGACAGCGCGCTGGGCCAGGCGCTGCTTGCGGCGGGCAGCCATCGCAAGCTCTGGCTCGCCGGCCGCCTCAAGCGCGATGATTGGGGTGATCGTCCCTCGGCGGAACTGCATCTGGAGGACGCGGCCTGGATCGACTGACGGGCCACTGGCGGAAAGGAGAAGGGTTCGGGTTGACCGATGCCGGCTCCTCTTCTAATCCCCGCCCGCTGTCGCCAGCCTTCGGAAGCAATGTTCCGGCGGTCGGAGCTTGGCCCCTTCGTCTAGCGGTTAGGACGCGGCCCTTTCACGGCTGAAACACGGGTTCGATTCCCGTAGGGGTCACCATATCAGAGAGTTGCGGGGCAGCCTTGTATAGGTGACGGCGACCGAAAGGAGCCGCGGCCCACCACAAGCGAAACCGTGGGACCATCGCCTATATGGCGATTACGGCCTCTCCTTCTCCGGTTGAGGCCGGTCTGCTATCCTCGACCTTCGGACCGGCAGGATCTTTTCCTGGTTCGGCTGATCGTCGGGGAGGGGCGTGCATGAACCGGCCCATTCTTGTCTTTGTCGCGATCGTTTACGGCCTTTCGGTCGCGCTTGGCCTGCTGATCGGCCTCACCGGTCGCGAGCAGAGTCCGTTCATGAGTCTCGGTATTGCTGCGATGCTGTTTCCGGCCATGGCGTTGCTCGTCGTCGGCGTCGCCATGAACGCGAAGGTGGCCGACTTCGGGTGGAAGCGCTTTCCGCCTCGATATGGGCTGCTTGCCCTGTTCCTGATCCCGGGCGTCATGCACCTGGCTATGATCCCGGCGACGGCCGCGCTGGTCGGAGAACTGCCTTGGGAGAATTGGCTTACGCCGCGCGCAGATGGGCTCTTCAACGCGGACGAGCGGGGTTGGGGTACGCTCACCCCCCTCGGTCTGGCCGGCCGGCTGGCGCTCAATGCGGCGATCGGGCTTGTCGCCGTGACGCTGCTGGCCTTTTTCGAGGAGATCGGGTGGCGGGCCTGGTTGCTGCCGAGGCTTGCCGAGCGTCTCGGATGGCGGCGGGCCATAATGGCCACCGCGGCGCTTTGGGCGGTCTGGCATACGCCATTCGCCCTTTCGGGCGTCCACACGCTGCCCGACATTTCAGTCACTCTGACGGCCCTGGTTCTCCCGGTCGGCCATCTTGGCGCCGGATTCATCATCGGCTGGCTGTGGATGAGGAGCCGGAGCATCTGGATCGTCATGATCGCGCACGGCGCTCTCAACAATTGGGGCCAATATGCTTTCAAGTTCATGCAGGATATCGGTCCTGATGCACTCTGGATACTGCTGGTCGGCAATGTCGCGCTGCTCGCAACGGGCGGCATCCTGCTTGTCGCGAATCGATCACCAGAGCCGGACAGCCGGCACGGCTAGTTGCCGAGCCTCAAGGGGTTGTTCATCGGCCTGGCAAGCCAAGCTGCGGGCCGACACAGATTCACGCTTCCGCGATGGCTTCCGGCTGAGCGGCTGAGCGCCTATCCTCCTTGCGGCATACGACGGGGGCTGAGGATATGAACGACGCGATAAGGCAAGAAAGTCCCACCGTCGCGGCGGGGGCCGTCATTCCCACCCGAATGGAGGAAGCTGCGCTGGCAAAGGCATTCTGGCGCCTCATTCCGCTGCTGGGCCTTCTCTATTTCATCTCCTTCCTGGACCGGGTCAATGTGGGTTTCGCCGCGCTGACCATGAACCAGGATATCGGTCTGTCCGCGGCGGCTTACGGCTTCGGCGCAGGCATCTTCTTCCTTGGTTATTTCCTGTTCGAGATCCCATCCAACCTGATGCTGGAGCGGGTCGGGGCTCGCCGCTGGATTGCCCGGATCATGGTGACGTGGGGCATTCTTTCCGTTGCGATGGCCTTCGTGACCGGTCCGGTCAGTTTCTGGATCGTTCGCTTCCTGCTGGGTGCGGCGGAGGCCGGCTTCTTTCCAGGTATCATCCTTTATCTCACTTACTGGTTCCCCGGCGCCATGCGCGGAAGGATCATGGGCTGGTTCCTGATGGCCCTGCCTCTTTCCAATGCCATCGGCGCGCCATTCTCCACCTGGCTGCTTGGTCATAGCGTCTTTGGGCTGGCCGGCTGGCAGACCATGTTCGTCGTGGAAGGCCTGCCCGCGATTCTCCTGGGTCTCCTGGTCCTGCGGATATTACCCGACAAGCCGGCCAAGGCGTCTTGGCTGGACTCCGGGGAAGCAGTGGCAATCGAAGCCGTGCTCGTCCGCGATTCCCAAGCCGCCCGCCACGTGGGCTTGAGGGCCGGACTCACCAGCCCGCGCGTGTGGCATTTCGCCTTCATCTATTTCGGTATCGTCATCGGTCTTTACGGCTTTGGTTTCTGGGCGCCGCAGATGATCAAGGCGTTCGGGGATCTTTCCAACCAGCAGGTCGGCCTGCTGACGACTGCGCCTTATCTGCTGGTTCCGCTCGGCATGTATCTGTGGGGCCGCCGCTCCGATCGGCAGGGCGAGCGACGCTGGCATCTGGCGCTGGCGGCGTTCCTCGGCGCGACCGGCTTCGCTGCCAGCGCCCTAACCGACGATCCGATGCTGAAAATGGCTGCTTTCATGGTCGCGGCGATGGGTGTCTATGCCGCTCTTCCGATCTTCTGGACGCTTCCCACCGCCTTCCTGTCCGGCACGGCGGCCGCGGGTGGAATCGCCCTTATCAACTCGATCGGCAATCTCGGCGGCTATTTCGGGCCGGCGGCGATCGGACATCTCAAGGATCAGTTCGGCTTCGGGCTTGGATTGCTCGTCCTGGCGGCGGGCCTGGCGTCGGCCGGCGGCCTCGCACTCCTGGTCCCACGAGATCGATGCGCCGGCGCCACGAGCCGCTGATCCGTTCAGGCCCGGACCAGCCGTAGCTTGAGCTCAGCCAGGGTGCGCAAGGTGTTGTTGGGGCGGATGGCGGCCGGCGCGAGAAGCTCGATCTCCTTCACATGCCGGAGCAAGGCAGTGATGATGGCGCCCGCTTCCAGCTTCGCCAGGAGTTGGCCGACGCACATATGGATGCCGACTCCGAAGCCGACATGACCGCCGGCCTTGCGCTGGATATCGAAGCGATCGGGATCCTCCCAACGCCGCGGGTCACGATTTGCGGCGCCCAGGAACATCAGCACCTTCTGTCCTTCCTCCAGTTCATGGTCGCCGATACGGGCCGGGCCGGTCGTGGTACGGAAGAATGTCTGCGCCGGCGTTTCGAACCGTATCGCTTCCTCGAAGGCGGCATTGGCGAGCCCGGGGTCAGCCCGCAACGCTCGCCATTGATCGGGGAAGCGGGCCAGGCAGTGAAGCACGGCGCCGATGCCGCTCACCGTGGTGTCGACGCCCGCAGCCAGCATTGCACGGACGAGCGCCGCCGCCTCCTCCTCGCCGATGATGCCGGCATCGGCCGCTTCGTAGACGGCGGCACCGAAGCCACCCGGTGCCAGGCTCGGCCGCAAGGATTGTTCTTTCACCCAGGCGAAGCCGGCATCGGCATGGGCCGCGGACCGGCGGAACAGATCATTGTCGGGACCGAAGGAGTTGAACAGCATATCGCTATAGGGAAGCAGCTCGCCGCGCCCTTCCTCCTTCATCCCGAGGGCGGCCGGGAAGACCGACAGAGGATAAGCTTCGGCGATGTCACGGACGCCGTCTGTCTCGTCCTGGCCGGCTAGGGTGTCGATGAGACGGTCGGCCACCTGTTCGAAAGACGATTTGAGGCCAGCCATGACGGCCGGCGACAGCACCTTCATCAGGATCGATCGGGAAATATTGTGCACGGGTGGATCGGTCTCGAGGATCAGGCTTTTCAGCCGGAACCGCTCCTTGGACAGATCCGCCAGCCCGACACCGCGCGCGGACGAGAAAGTGCGCCAGTCGATCAAAACCTGCCGGACCTCCTGATAGCGCGCAACACCGACGACGTCATATTTGTCGATCCATACGGCCGGCCCAATTTCGCGGAGCCTGTGGTGGAGCGGATAGGGATCGATCAGCATGTCTTCGGCGAAAGGATCTTCGTGGAAGGCAGGTGGCAAGGGGATGGAGCGCGACATGTTGATCACATCAACAATCTTGTTGATCAAGTCAACAACTAATGGGTGCGAAGCTGCTCGGGTGGCGCTATTGCGACGCGATGGACAGTCGTGAAATCCGTGTGCTCGATATCGACCGGTTCGTGCCGGCGCTCGTCACCTTCCTCGCGAACCGGTTGACGGCCACCGGAAGCGCAAGCTTTCGATCGCAACTCGATATGAACATTCTCGATTTCCGGATTCTCGCCATGCTGGCGATCGAACCCGGCATTCCGGCATCGCGAATCGTTCAGGTCATCGGGCTGGACAAGGCCCTGGTCAGCCGGACCCTAGCGGCGCTCGGCCGGCGGGGATGGGTCCGCTCCGAGAAAGACCCGACGCACGGCCGCCGCCGCCTGGTCAGCCTGACCGAGGCTGGCATGAGGATGCACGATCGGGCGCTCGCTTTGGCGCTCGAGCGCGAAGCGCTGCTGCTGGAGCCTCTGGAGACGGACGAGCGGGAGCAACTCGTGACGTTGCTCCATAAGATGTTGGCGCGGACGGAGGCGGTCGCGAAGGCTTGCGTGTGAACGATGCTTCGTCCGGCCGGTCAGGCGGGAGGGATCGCGACCGCGGCTTCCTCGCCGTGCAGGTTCATGAGCGAATCGAGCAGACCATCTTCCGCGCTCGAACAGACGCCCAGGACGATCGCCTCGTTGCAGCCTTTGCCGGTCACATAGGCATGGCCCATGTTGGAATCGATATAGGCGAACTCTCCCTGGTTCAGCTCGATCGGATCGTAGAATTCCGTGTGAACGGCTACGCGGCCGCTCAGCACATAGATGAATTCCTCGCCGCTATGATGCAGGAGCTCGCCGAACTCCTCGACGGATTTGGCGCGGATATGGGTGATCATCGGCACCATCCGCTTTCGCCTCAGTTCGGTGCACAGATAGAAATAATCATAGCTGCCGGTGTTGACGCGCACAGCTTGGTCGAGCCCGCCCACGCTCCGCCTGGCCGTCACCTGCGTTTCATTCCGTGGATCGTTTTCGGCGAACAGGTCCGATATGCGGATGTTGAGGCGCTGACTGAGCTGCAGCAATTTGTCGTAAGTAAGCGTCAACCGGTCATGTTCGACCTTCGACAAAGTGGAGATCGGAATTCCGCTATGGTCGCTCATCTCCTTGAGCGTCCAATTGTTGCGCATCCGCAACCCGCGCAGCAGCATGCCCAGCGTCGGCCGATCAGAACTCATCGATAATCCCCGCCCGTCCATTGCCTTAAAGACAATTTTCCTATCAAGATCTTGTGTCCTATCCAGGACACGTTTAGGATGAGCCTATACGTTCCATAATGCGCGCGCAATCCAGCGGAACCACGGTGATCTGCTACCGGGGCGCCGTAGATGCCCGTCCGAACGCATCGCGCAACGCTCTGGCGCTCGCGGGCCCGTTCGCCTTATGGTCGCGCCGGCCTTCAGGCCGACCGGTTTCGATATGTGTTGTTAAGGATCATAGATGTCATGACACGCCTTTCTCTCGACGTGAACGTGGAACTTTTCCCCTATGTGAAGCCGTTTCGCATCTCCGGTCATGTCTTCACCGATTCCTCGGTCGTCGTCGTAACCTTGTCCGACGGCCAGAATGTGGGTCGTGGCGAAGGTTCGGGCGTCTATTATACGGGCGACGACGTCCCGCACATGCAAGCGGCGATCGAGGCCGCCCGGTCGAGGATAGAAGCCGGAATTTCGCGCGAGGAATTACTGGATGCCATGCCCGCCGGCGGCGGCCGCAACGCGGTCGATTGCGCCTTGTGGGAACTCGAGGCGCGGCAGACGGGCCGGCCTGTCTGGGAGCTTGCCGGATTGCCGGAACCGCGGCGGCTGGTCACCACCTTCACCATGGGCGCCGACGATCCGGAGGTGATGGCGGCGGACGCACGATCCTATCCACACGCGCGCGCGCTGAAACTCAAGCTGACCGGCGACCTCGACGTGGATATCGAAAGGGTCCGCGCGGTCCGTGCGGCGAGGCCCGAATGCTGGATCGGTGTGGACGCAAATCAGGGCTTCTCGATCGGCGAGCTCGATCGTCTTGTCGCGGCCCTGGTCGAATCGGACATCAAGCTCCTCGAACAGCCATTGGCCCGAGGCAGGGAAGGGGATCTGGACGATTTCGAATCGCCGGTCCCCCTGGCCGCCGACGAAAGTGTCCTGACCTTGGCGGACGTGCCTGGACTGAAAGGCCGGTTCGATACGGTCAACATCAAGCTCGACAAGTGCGGCGGCCTCACCGAAGGGCTGGCGATGGCGAGGAAGGCGAAGGAGTTAGGCCTGAACGTCATGGTCGGAAACATGATGGGATCGAGCCTGGCGATGGCCCCGTCCTTCATCCTCGGCCAATTGTGCGACGTCGTCGATCTCGACGGTCCCATTTTCCTCGCCAAGGATCGCGCGCCAGCCATCGACTATAGCGATGGCTACGCCTGGTGCGACGAATCGATCTGGGGGCGCGTGCAGAGCTGAATTCTGCGAACAACGCCTTCGCTACGGGTGAAGCAGCACCTCCCCCATTGACTTCGCCTCCACGCTCCTTTCATTCTGGCAAAAAATATCCTGAGCAGAAAAGGAGTTTGTGTGCCTGAGATCAACCGGCGGAATATATTGACGGGTGCCGCCGCGGCAGCCGCGATGATTGGCTTCCCGATGGTGAATTTCGGTCAGTATCGGGCCCATGCCCAGTCGCCGAAGCGCTATTCAAAGCGGGCGACGGACTTGGTCAAAGGGTCGTTGGTCATCGACATGCTCGGCCTGATCAAGCTCGGCCGGGACGATCCGCCTTATTATTCGAAGCCGCTCAGCGACAAGGATGCGGCCGAATTCCGCGCCAGCGGCATCACAGCCTTCCACGTCGCCAGCGGCACGCGCGATTATGAATCGACGCTCGTCTACATGGCGGGTTGGCAGGGCTTTGCCGGTCGCAACGGCGACGTTTTCACGCTCGTCGGGCGCGCCGAAGACATCGACGAGGCCAAGCGCGACGGCAAATGCGCCGTCATCATGGGTATCCAGAATAGCGAACATTTCCGTACGCCGGCGGATGTGAAGGCTTTTTACCAGCTCGGGCAGCGTTGCTCGCAGCTCACCTATAACAGCCAGAACAGGATCGGAGCCGGATCGACTGAACGCGTGGATGGCGGCGTCACCGATTTCGGCGTCGAGATCATCAAGGCGATGAACGAAGTGGGCATGCTGATCGACGTGTCGCATAGCGGCGACCGCACAACGCTCGACGCTATCGAGATCTCGTCCAAGCCGATCGCCTTCACTCACAGCAATTGCCGGGCGCTGGTCAACCATCCGCGGGTCAAGACGGACGAGGCGATCAGGGCGTTGGCGAAGAAAGGCGGCGTCATGGGCATGACGGGTGTCCGAAACTTCGTGAGCGCCACCGAGCCCACCGACGTGACCCATGTCGTCAATCATATCGATCATGCGGTGAAGCTGGTCGGCATCGATCATGTCGGCATCGGATCGGACGCCGATCTGCACGGCTATGATGCGATGAGCCCTGATCAAATTGCCCGCACCAAAGCCAATTACAAGGATAGCTACGCCTTTAGGGAAAAGATCGATACGGATGGTTTCGATCATCCGCTGAAGATGTTCGACCTCACCGAAGAGCTTATCCGTCGCAATTATTCCGACGCGAATATCAAGGCGATCCTGGGCGGCAATTTCCGCCGCCTGCTTGGAAGCACCTGGCTTTGACCTCTTCGGCTACACGCCTTCACGCGAATAGCACTTTTGCCGGGCGATCCCGGACTCACTTGCCTCGCAGGCATTGGGTCGCTGCCCTGGCCGGAGCACGGAACCGAAATCATTCGACCTCCCCCTCAATGTTTGTTTAGGCTGGATTATGGACACGAACACAATCGCCAAGCCCTCCTGGTTCCAGCGTTTCCTGCTGCCAGGCTTTGCCTTCAAGGCCGTCGTGATCGGGGGCGGCTACGCCACCGGTCGGGAACTGGCGGAATTCTTCATTCCCAGCGGTCCCTGGGGCGGCTTGATCGGCATCCTTTTGGCGATGATGATCTGGAGTCTGGTTTGCGCGATCACGTTCGCTTTTGCCCGCCTGACCCAGGCTTATGATTATCGCTCGATGTTCCGGCAGTTGCTCGGCCCGTTCTGGATCATATTCGAAATCAGCTATCTGCTGTTCATGATCCTGATCCTGGCGGTGGTGGCCGCGGCTGCAGGGGCCATAGGTGAGCAGGTGTTCGGCCTGCCGCCGATGGCGGGCACCCTTCTGCTGATCGCCGCTATCGTCGGCGTGACGACCTTCGGCAATCAGGGTGCCGAGCAGCTCTTCAAATATGGCACGACCTTCATCTATGTCGTCTATGGCGTCTTCCTCGTCCTTGCGATCGCCAGTTTCGGAGGTCTTATCGGCCCGGCCCTGACGTCGGGCGTTCCGACGGACGGCTGGGTGGTCGGTGGGGTGACTTATGCCAGCTATAATGTCGTGGCAGTGGTCGCCGTATTGCCATTCCTGCGGCGTGCAACCAGCCAGCGCGACGCCTTGATTGCCGGTGCGCTGGCGGGGCCGCTCGCGATGCTTCCGGCGTTGATTTTCTTCCTCTGCATGGCCGCTTTCTATCCCGCTATCGGGGCAGAGGCGCTTCCTTCCGATTTTCTGCTGCAACGTATGGGCGTGCCCTGGTTCCAGATCGTCTTTCAGCTGATGATCTTCGTCGCGCTTCTCGAGACAGGTGCTGGCTGCGTCAATGCGTTCAACGAGCGCATCGGGGAGGCCATGGTCGATCGCGGACGTCCGTCGCTTTCGCCCCTCGGCCGACTTGCCATCGCCACGCCGCTTCTCGTGGGCTCGGCCTTCGGGGCTTCGCAAATCGGTCTCGTCGACCTGATCGCAACGGGTTACGGCGCCTTCGGCTACATCATGCTGGTGGTCTTCGTGTTGCCCATCGTCACCATAGGCGTGGCGCGCGTTGTGCGAAGCAAGGCTCCGCCTTTGGGTCCGGCGCCCGAACACGGGCCCGTGGGCGAGGTCGCGCGCGACTGAAAGACTGCCCGGCCAGTCCTGAAAGTGGCCGCCCACCTGGGCGAACGACACTATTCGGCAGTCAATTCGTCGCATTGACGAATAAGACAGATTGTCCCGATCAGGATCATAATCTAAGAAGAGGGATATTCGATCCTGTTTCGACGCGGCGTCGGCTTCTGGCCGGCGTTACGGGAATATCGATCGGTTGCGTGGCGGCGGCTCCATCCCTGCGGAGACGCCGTTGCTCAGGCCTGGGTCGGCTGGCCGCAAGACGGCTGGCCCAGGCCATTTCCATTCGCATCTGAAAAATGTGCCGGGTGTCAGTGTGACGGTTGAGGTGGGGTGCCTCGAACCAATTCAATCGACACGCGCCCAAATTATCGAGCCTGAATCACAGCCAAATCCTGCGTGCGTATCAGCCCCTTGGCTTCATTGTTGAGGGTCGGTCGCGGCTCGGCCGATGTGAGCAGACGCCGCCTGTGTCGCCGTCTCGCCACGGCGCGTCCAGAAATAGATCGCCACGATCGTCGTCATCAGCGGCAACGCCCAACCGAACTCGCCGCCGGCATATTTCGTGGCATCACCGCGCTCGCCGGTGATCCCTTGGAAATAGATCTGGAGAAACATGTTATGGGTGGTGTGGAAGAGGGTGGCCGGCCAGAGGCTGCCTGATTTGAGCCGAAGCCAGGTCAGAATGACGCTCATGCCCAGGATCATGATCGCGAAGCAGAGCGTTGAATACCACCATGGGGTTCCGCCATTATAGTCGGCGGCCACGATGAGCGGAAAATGCCACAAAGCCCAGATCAGGCCGGTGATGATCGATCCCGTGGTAAAGCTCGACAACGCGACCAGGCGCGGCGTCAGGAATCCACGCCAGCCGATTTCCTCGCCCAGCGCGGATGACACGGAAGTGATCGTGCCGGTGAAGGCCAACAGGAGGAAAAAGAAAATGAGGACAAGCGCATTGTCCATGCCTTGCCAGCCCATGGATTCCGCGATCTTGTCGACATTGGCCTGGTCCGCGAAACCGCCCGCGCCCGTTGTCCAGATCAGGATATAGGCGGCCAATATGTAGAAGAGCGGGATCAGATAGCCGGCGGTGTTCCATTTCCATTCGCCCCAGCCCCAACCAAGCGACCGCAGGTCGATCCTTCTCAGCCAAACGGTGAGCAGGGCGGCCAGTCCCGGGGTCCACATCAGGCCGGTCGCGTAGCGTCGGGTATTGCTGCCGGCGAAACCGCCCCCGCCGATGATCAAGACATAAAACAGGATACTGATGCCGATTACCAGCAGCAGATAGACGCCGAGGTCGATCATCGTCTTGCGACGGTCCATGGTCGGAGCCCCCCCCCCCCCAGATTGTCCCGCAAGGGCTGATCTTATCCTTTCCAGGCGATTTGCCAAACGGAAAGGCACCGCTTTTGACGCTTCGGAACGATCTCGCGCAGAGCGGTTGTTGCGCCGATCAGTCCCGGCTGACGGTGAATCCGGCGAAGCTCTGTCGCACTGGCATCATCTCGATGCGGTTGATGTTGAGATGCGGCGGCAGGGTCGCCACCCACCAGATCGTGCCGGCGATATCGTCCGCCGTCATCGGTTCCGCACCGGCATAAAGCGCATCCGATGCTGCCTGGTCGCCGCCGGTCCGGATCAATGTGAATTCGGTTTCGGCCATGCCGGGCTCGATCGACGTCACGCGGACGCCCGTGCCGGCAAGGTCCGACCGGAGGCCGAGCGAAAATTGGGTCACGAAGGCCTTGCTGCCGCCATAAACATTGCCGCCGCGATAAGGATAGGTCGCCGCCGTGGAGCTCAAGTTCACGATGGCGCCGGCGCGTTCGATCAGGGTCGGCAGCAACCGATGGGTTATCGAAACCAAAGCGGTGACATTGGTGTCGATCATCTGCCGCCAGTCGGAAAGAACGCTCTCCTGCGCCGGGGCTGTTCCCAGACCAAGGCCGGCATTGTTGACCAGGAGGTCCACGTCGCGAAAGGGCGCGGGAAGGGCATCGATTGCCTCGGCCATCGCGTGGTCGTCGCGCATGTCAAAGACGCACGGGTGGACATTGTCCGTTCCGAGCTCCTCCACCAAAGAGGCGAGCCGGTCGGCCCGCCGGCCGGTCGCCACCGCCTGCCAGCCGCCGGCGACGAAGCGCCGCACCAGCGCCCGGCCAAATCCCGAGGTCGCCCCGGTGACGAGGATTGTCTTTCGCATGCCGAACATCCCACGAATCGCCATAGTGGCGCTGAAGCCGATGACGCGGGCCTATAGCTTCGCTTGCGTCTCAGGTGAACCGGATGAATCTATTTGACTGACCAGTCAGTCATGTTCTATCGGCGAGTCTGGGAGCATGGATATGGCCATCGGGCGACCGACGTTTCGATCAAAGGGGGCAGTGCTCGGCACGTTGGCGATGGCGGCCTGCACCACTGTCGGGCCGGATTACGAAGCGCCGGACATTGCCATCCCGTCCTCCTTTTCCGCAGGTCCGGCGAAAATGGCGTTCGCCGATCCGGTCTTGTTGCAAACTTGGTGGCGCCAGTTCGACGATCCCGTGCTGGACCGGCTGATCGCGGCGGCTTGGGCGGGAAATCTCGATCGGCGGGAAGCCGCCTCAAGGATCAGGGAAGCGCGGGCGCGGGAGATCGTCGCCGGAGCTTCAGGCCGGCCGCAAGTCGGCCTCGCCGCGGAGGCGGCCCATAACCGGCTGAGCGAAAATGCGGGCGTGACCTTGCCGGGCCAGGCGCCGGGCGCCGTACCGGGCCTGCCGGGAAGCGAGTTCAGCACCTTCCGCCTCGGCTTCGACGCATCATGGGAAATCGATCTGTGGGGCGAGGTCCGCCGCGCCACCGAGGCGGCTGGCGCACGAACCCAGGCCGAGCAATGGCATGCGCGGGACGTCGACGTCGCGCTTGCGGCCGAGATCGCTCGGCAATATTTCGATTGGCGGGCCTTGCGGGTACGCATCACGATCGCGCGCGAAGCGCTTGCGCGGCAGCGGGACATAGCCGGCCTGATCGACGCGCGCGCGCGAAACGGCCTGGTGTCGGTCCAGGACGTGGAGCAACAGGGCCGCCAGGTCGAACGCGCGGCCGCAGCCGTCCCGCCGCTGGAAGCCGAGGCCGGCATCCGCGTCCACATGCTCGCCTTGTTGCTTGGCACCTTTCCCGATCGGATCGTCGATGCGCTGAGCGCACCAGCCGTTCCAGCTCCCTCATCCGCCGCCTTGCCCGCGGTCCCGGTCGGCCTGCCGTCCGATCTGCTGCGCCGGCGTCCAGACATCCGGATGGCCGAACGACGGCTCGCGGGGGCGACGGCGGATATCGGCACGGCCGTCGCGGCGCTCTATCCGCGCATCAGCCTGACCGGTGCGCTTCAGCTCGTCTCGACCTCGCTGGCCAGCATCGTTTCGGCCGATTCCATCCAGGCGATGGCTGGAGGCGCGTTCGCCCTGCCGCTGCTGGACGGCGGCCGCAACCGCGCGAACGTCCGAATCGAAGAGGAGCGCAGGAACCAGGCGCTGACGGCTTATGAACGGCAGATTCTGGTCGCCTTCAAGGATGTCGAGGATGCCTTGTCCCGGTGCCAGCATGAAAGGGAACGGACGCAATCGCTCGATCGCGCCGCAACCGCCGCGCGGGCCGCCGCGGACACTGCCCGCATCCGCTACCGGGCCGGACTCACGCCCTTGTTGGATGTGCTGGAAAGCGAAAGCGCTTCGCTCGTGCTCGAAGACGAATTGGCGGTCAGTCGGTCGCAGCAGGTTCAGAATCTCATCTCGCTCTACAAGGCACTCGGCGGTGGCTGGGCGGATGAACGTACGAGCACCGGCACCCGCCATCGGGAGGAATTAGAAGATGGCAGAAACTGATAATCCCGCAGGGCCTGTCCCGCCGGAGCCAAGGCGCAGGAGCAAGTTGGCGGCGCGATGGCCATTCCTCCTCCTGGTGCTGCTCATCCTCGCTTTGCTGATCTGGCTCGTCGTACGGCCGGTCGCCGCGGAGGAAGAGACGCTGACCGGCTATATCCAGTCCGACAATCTCTATCTTTCCTCTTCGGTGGCGGGGACGATCCGGTCGGTGGCGGTGGAGCGCGGCGATGTCGTAGAAGCCGGCAGCCACGCTTTCACCATCGATCCGGCGTCGCTCGGGGCGGAGGCGGGGGGTGCTCGCGCCGGCGTCGTCGAAGCCCAGGCCCAAGCCGCGCTCGAGCTTGAAAATGTGGCCGTGGCGCGCGCCGAATATCAGGCGCAGGTAGTGGAAGCGCAGCGTATGGCGGACGATCTTCGCCGCTACCTCGCCGCGGATGCCGCCAAGGCGGGCGCGGTCGCCCGGCAGCAGATCGACGCGGCGCGGGCGGCGGCTGTCGCGGCGGCCCGCCAGCGGGAAGCCGCGCGCGCACGCGCAGACGCGGCATCTGCGCGGGTAAAGGCAGCACGCGCGCGTATTGCCGCCGCTGGCGAGAGCCTGCGGGGTGCCGAGACACGGGTTGACGAGCTCGCGCCTGTGGTCCCGGCCCGGTCGCGGGTCGAGGACGTGCTCTATCAGCCCGGCGAATGGGTGGCGGCCAACAAACCGGTGGTGAGCCTGATCCCCGACAACAAGGTGAAGGTGCGCTTCTATGCGCCGCAGTCGACGCTGCCGCTCTATCGCCCCGGCCAGACGATTAGATTCACATGCGACGGCTGCCCTCCGGACCTCACAGCGCGCATCGATTATGTCAGTCCCCGGCCCGAATATACGCCGCCGGTCATCTATTCGCACGAAAGCCGGGACAAGCTGGTTTTCATGGTAGAGGCCCGGCCGGCCCGGCCGCAGCGTCTCGCGCCCGGCCAGCCGGTGGACATTGTCCCGCTCGGCCGTTCCGATAGGCCCCGTTGATGCTTGCGATCGACGTCCGTGGCCTCAACAAATGGTTCGGGGACAGGCATGTCGTCCGCGATGTCGCGATTCAGGTCGGGCAGGGACGGATCACCGGCTTTTTGGGACCCAACGGCGCCGGGAAGACGACGACCCTGCGCATGCTCTGCGGACTGCTGACGCCGGATAGTGGCGAAGGCGAGGTGCTGGGCCGGGATTTTCGGGCCGAGGCCAACGCGGTCAAGCGCATGACCGGCTACATGACTCAGCGTTTCTCGCTTTATGAGGATCTGACGATCGAGGAGAACCTTGCCTTTGTGGCACGGGTCTATGGGCTCGATCGACGTGGACAGCGCGTGCGCGCGGCGCTGGAGCAGCTTGGCCTTGCCGATCGGCGCAGACAGCTCGCCGGCGCGTTATCCGGAGGATGGAAGCAGCGTCTGGCGCTCGCCACCGCCGTGCTGCACGAACCGAAGCTGCTGCTGCTCGACGAGCCAACCGCGGGCGTCGACCCCAAGGCACGGCGCGAATTCTGGGACCATATCCACTTGCTGGCCGATCAGGGGCTGACCGTGCTGGTGTCGACCCATTATATGGATGAGGCCGAGCGCTGCCACGATATCGGCTATATATTGAACGGCCGGCTCATCGCACGCGGTACGGCCCAGGAGATCATTGCGCGATCCGGCTTGATCACCTTCCGCGGTGAAGGACCCGATGTCGGTCGGCTCGTTCTCCCCTTGTCGGGCAGGGCAGGCGTGCTCAGTGCCTCGGCTTTCGGGTCCGCAATCCATGTCAGCGGCACCGACCGTCGCTTGCTCGAGGAAGCGCTTCGCCACAACCGCAGCGGCGAAACGAAGTGGGAAGAGGTCCCGTCGACCCTGGAGGATGTGTTCATCCAGCTGATGGCCGACCAGGCCGACGATCGGTATGCGGCGTGACCGGGTTCTCATTCCTGCGGGTCCTGGCGCTCCTGGTGAAGGAATTCACCCAGCTCACGCGCGACCGGGTGACTGCCGCGATGATCTTCGTGCTGCCGATCGTGCAGCTGCTGCTGTTCGGTTTCGCCATCAATAACGATCCTCATCATCTGCCGGCGGCCGTTTTCGCCCAGGATCACAGCAACCTTACCCGCGCTCTGGTGGCGTCGATGGAGCGTACCGAATATGTCGACGTTCGCTATCTGCCGCGAAGCGAGGCCGAGATGGAGCGGCTGATGCGTCAGGGCAAGATCCTGCTGGCCGTCACCATTCCTCCGGATTTCACGCGCCGGGCGCTGAGGGGTGACAAACCGCAAATCCTGGCCGAGGCGGATGCGACCGATCCCGTCGCCGCCAGTGGTGCAATGGCGGCGGTGGCGGCCCTGCCAACCGAGGCGCTGCGACACGACCTCCGAAATATTGCGCCGGAGCCGACGGCGCCTGCATTCGAAGTGATCGCGCACCGGCGCTACAATCCGGAGAATTTGACCTCCCGCAACGTGCTCCCTGGGCTGCTGGGCGTCATCCTTACGATGACGCTGGTGATGATGACGGCGATGGCGGTGACCCGCGAATATGAACGCGGCACGATGGAAAGCCTGCTTTCGACACCCGCGACCTCGGCCGAGATCATGGTCGGCAAGCTGACGCCTTATGTGCTGGTGGGCATCATCCAGACGATGATCGTCATCACGCTTGCCAAGCTGCTGTTCGCGCTGCCTTTGGCAGGAAGCGCTGCCGGTTGGTTCGCCTTCGTCTTCGCGGTCCTGCTCTTCATTCTCGGCAATCTCTCGCTCGGCTATCTGATCTCGACCGTCGCCAAGAGTCAGTTGCAGGCGATGCAATTGTCGGTCTTCTATCTGCTCCCCTCGATCTTCCTGTCGGGCTTCATATTTCCCTTCCTCGGCATGCCGCGCTGGGCCCAGCTGATTGGCGAAGCGCTTCCGGTGACCCATTTTCTTCGTGTCGTTCGGGGTTCGCTGCTCAAGAGCCAGACGATGGCGGACATGGGCGGTGAGCTGATCGCGCTCGGGCTGATCGTTCTCATCTTCTCGAGCGTTGCCGTCATGCGGTCGCGCACGACGCTCGATTGAGAGGGAAAGGTCATTGAGAGCGAAAAGGACAAGGGCGCAGCAGACTGACGAGAGGCGGCTGGCGATCGTTGCAGCGGCCCTGGATGCCTTTGTCGAAAGCGGCTTCGAGGCGACCAAGATCAGCGACGTCGCGGCCCGGGCCGGCGTCGCCAAGGGGACCGTCTATCTTCATTTCGCCGATAAGGAAGCGCTGTTCGAGGCGATCGTCCGGGATGCGCTGTCGCCGGTGGTGCAGGGAATCGGCGCGATCAGCACCGATGGCGTTGCCAGTGTTCGGTCATTGTTCGAAGCCTTCGCGCTGCCCTTGATGCTGGATATCGTGGAATCCCGTCGCGGCGACGTGCTGCGCCTGCTCATCTCGGAAGGGAGAAGGTTTCCCCGACTGGCCGAATTCTACCATGCCGAAATATTGACGCCGGCCAAGGCGCATATTCAGCGGCTGCTGTGCAAGGCCGTGGAAAATGGAGAGCTGCGCAATCCGGGGCTCGCCGAATATCCGCTTCTGGTTGCCGCGCCGATGCTGATGTCGGTGATCTGGGCCGGCCTCTTCCAGAGGCTCGACCCGATCGATTTCGAAGCCTTGTTCCGCACCCATCTCGACACATTGTTCATGCCGGGGGCTTAGGGGCGCGACATCTTGGCCCCCCCGCAAGCCCAAGCGGAGGGCATCAACTGCTACCGTCCTGATGCGCGGCGCCGAGCCCGGTTCGTCTTTGGCGCGCCGGCGGCACCGAAACTGGGGCGGCGGCTCTTGGGCCGGCGCACGCGGTTGCGGTCATTCTCGGTCCGCTCCACCACCGGCGGTCCGGTGCGCGTCGCCTTGATGCGGTTCGCCTCGGCGACGAAATTCTCGGGCAGGGGGACGATCTCGATCTTCTGTCTGGTGATCCGCTCGATCCCCTTGAGATAGGCCTTCTCGTCATCCGCGCAGTAGGCGATGGCGACACCCGCCGCGCCGGCCCGCGCGGTGCGGCCGATGCGGTGGACATATTGCTCGGCCACGTTCGGAAGCTCGAAATTGATGACGTGCGACACGCCGCTGACATCGATACCGCGTGCGGCGATGTCGGTGGCAATCAGGATCTTAACCTTGCCATGCTTGAATTCAGCCAAAGCCCGCTCGCGCTGCGGCTGGCTCTTATTGCCGTGAATGGCATTGGCGGCGATGCCGTTGCCGGCGAGCAGTTTCACCACGCGGTCGGCGCCATGCTTGGTGCGGGTAAAGATGAGGACGCGGTCCATATTGCCACGCTCGCCAAACCCGGCGCGAAGCATCATGGTGAGAAGCGCCTGCTTCTCCGCCTGCTGGACGAAGGTCACATATTGGTCGACCCGCTCCACCGTCGTCGCCTGCGGGGCGACCGACACCTGGGCCGGATCGGTCAGGAATTTGTCGGCTAAATCCTTGATCGTCTTCGGCATGGTCGCCGAGAAGAACAGGCTCTGGCGCTTGACCGGCAGCACTTTGACGATCCGCTTGAGATCGTGGATGAAGCCGAGGTCGAGCATCTGATCGGCCTCGTCGAGCACGAGGATTTCGACGTTGCGTAGGTCGAGGATGCGCTGGTCGATAAGATCGAGCAGGCGCCCCGGCGTGGCCACGAGGACATCGACGCCGCGGCTCAAGTCCTGACGGTTCTTGTTGATCGACGTGCCGCCGAACACGGTCGCGACCGATATGTGCGAGAAACGCCCGTACGCGCGAGCGCTCTCGGCGATTTGCGAGGCCAGCTCGCGGGTCGGAGCGAGCACCAGCATCCGGCAGGTACCGCGCTGAGGCCTTTTGTCGGAGAGGGTCAGCCGGTCGATCGACGGCAGCATGAAGGCTGCGGTCTTGCCGGTGCCGGTCTGGGCGATGCCCAAGAGGTCGCGGCCCTGGAGCAGCATCGGGATGGCTTGCTCCTGGATCGGCGTGGATTTTGTATATTCCTTCAGAGCAAGCGCCTGGAGGACGGGCTGCGACAGCCCGAGATCTTCGAATGACATGGTAATGACAACTTTCAAAAAGCCGGCGCTCCGGACGCATTTCGGGCGCACGGAGAGCGGGGTCAAAAATGACGACCCGCGTGATAAGGGAAGCCGGAAATAGCCACGAAGCAGAGCCGGGGCGGTGACGCCCGATCACGCTGCAATGATGCTTCGCTGGCGATCATTTGGATGCTGCGCCGCAAAAAGTCAAGGGAATCCGCGTTTCTCGCGAACCAGCTTCACTCTTGCCGTTGCAGGACAGCGTCCAGCACGGCCCTCGCGGTATTGGACGGCACTGCCAGACCGATGCCGACATTGCCTTGGCCTGGACCGATGATGGCGCTGTTGATGCCGATCACCTCGCCGCTCATGCTGATCAGGGGGCCGCCCGAATTGCCCGGATTGATCGGAGCATCGGTCTGCACATAAGCGGGGCTGCCGCCCCGCCGGCTCCGCCCGAGCGCACTGACGATGCCGGCCGTTACCGTCTGGCCGATCTGGAAGGGATTGCCGATCGCCACGACATAATCGCCGACCTTGAGCACATCCGAATTGCCAAGCGGAAGCTGGGCCAGGCGCGGTGCGTCAATCTGAAGCACTGCGATATCGGTCTCAGGGCTCGTGCCAAGCAAGCGTGCCTGGACGGTTCGCTGGTCGCTCAATGTGACCTCGATCGCCCGGGCATTGCGGATGACATGATGGTTGGTGAGGACGATGCCTTTGTCGGCGTCGACGATCACTCCGGAGCCGGCGGACAGGCTTGGCGCCAGCGCCCCATCCGGAACACCGAAGAAACGGCGGAAATAGGGATCCTGCAGCAGCGGGTTCTGCTCATAGGGTGACGGCTGAAGGACCGCGATGTTCACCACGGCTGCCGCCGTCTTTTCGACCAGGGGCGACAGGCTGAGCCGGCTCAAGGGAACGGCCGTCACCGGCGTCTGCGTGGAAATCGGCGCTAGCGCAGCCTCTTGCGACTGCGGCCGCCCCTGCAGCCACCAGGAGAAAAGGCCGCCGATCAGTCCGGACACGATAAGGGCGGGCACGAAGAAGATGCTGCGCATGAAGGCTTCCTACCCAGCTCGTTCCGAGCGTCAACGTCCCGCAGCGATGATCGTGCCAGCGTCAAGCGGCCCCGGCTCCTGCCGAGCCGGGGCCGTCGCGATCACGGGGCCGTCGCGATCACATGAAAAGGTGAGGAAGAAGGCGGTCAGGCAGCCGCTTCATTCTCCGCATTCTCATTTTCGGCGCTGCCAGCCTGGAGGCCGCCGATCTGCCTTGCTTGCGATCCGCCGATCTCGATCTTGCGCGGTTTCATCTCTTCCGGGATCTCGCGGACCAGCACGATCGACAGCAGACCATCCTTCAGTTCGGCCTCGCGCACCTGTACATAATCCCCGAGCGCGAAGCGGCGCTCGAAGGAGCGCGTCGCGATGCCCCGATGGACGAAGCTACGGTCATTCTGCTCCGCCTTGCGACCCGACACGACGAGCAGGTTCTGCTTGGCGATGATGTCGATCTCTTCTTCCCGGAAGCCGGCCACAGCAAGACTGATGCGGTAGCGGTCCTCGCCTTCCTGCTCGAGATCGAAGGGCGGATAATTCTCCGCCGATGTCAGGGATGTGCCGTTTTCGAGCAGGTCGAACAGCCGGTCGAAGCCGATGGTCGAACGGCGAAACGGCGTGAAATCCACATTCGTTCTCATATCCAGTCCTCCTTGAGCAACTTGACAATGAGCGTCCGAGAGAGCGGACGCCCTCCATGCTGAACCCATGACGGCGTCCAGCATGGGTAATTTATAACCCATTTGGACGCTTTCAAGATCCCTGGGGACGATTTTTTCGGGAGGAACCAAGGGGACGGCTGGGCTTTCTTCAGGTAGGAAGGAGAGCGAACCATGAGCCTCAAGGCCATCGCCCTCAATTGCAGCCTGAAACACAAGGGCGACGAACAATCTTCGACGGACAGGATGATCGGCTTGATCGTCTCCGAACTCCGCCGGCGCGACGTCGAATTTCTCGAGACGATCCGGGTGGCCGATCATGACGTGAAGCCCGGCGTGACTTCGGACGAAGGGGAGGGCGATGCCTGGCCGGATATCCGCCGGCGCATCCTGGATGCGGACATATTGATTTTAGGCACTCCGGTCTGGCTGGGCCAGATGTCGAGCATCGCCAAAAGGGTCGTCGAGCGAATGGACGCGTTTCTGAGCGAGACGGATGACCAATCGCGAATGCCGAGTTTTTCGAAAGTGGCTTTGCTCGCTATCGTCGGCAATGAGGATGGGGCGCATGGCATCAGCGCCGATCTTTACCAGGCGCTCAACGACGTGGGCTGGACGATTCCCGCCTCGGCGGTGGCCTATTGGGTGGGAGAAGCGATGGCAAAGACGGATTTCAAGGATCTGGAGACCATACCGGACAAGGTCGGGGAATCGGTGGCGATGGCAGCAGCCAATGCCGTCCATCTCGCCGGCCTGCTCAAGGCGAAGCCCTATCCCGGTCTTGCCCATTGAGCAGCCTGGATCAGGAGATGGACCGGGTCCATCGTGTGGCGGCTGATCTTCCGGGCATCGAACGTTCGGTCTGGTATGGCACGCCTGCGCTCAAGGTTGCCGGCAAGGGCTTCGTGCGGATGAAGGAGAGGGGAGTATTAGTCGTCACGTGTCCGCTCGAACTGAAGGACATATTGATGGAGGCTGAGCCGGGCATCCTCTTTCAGACCGATCATTACAGGGGATGGCCTGCAATGCTGGTCCGGCTCGACCGGATTGACGACGAGCGGCTCAGGGAGAGACTGGAATGCGCATGGCGCGAGAAGGCGCCGTCCAGGCTGCTCAGGGAATATGGCCGCGACTGACGCCGGCCTGCCATTCCGGCCGCCGGGCCGTTGCGCCCGGCGGCATGGAGAACATGCCTATTGGCAGCGGACCTCGCCGCGCTCGATCGCCCGGCCGGCGACCGCGCCGCCCGCCGCGCCGATGATGGTTCCGATCGTCTTGGATCCGCGCGGCGCGATCAAATTGCCGAGGAGGCCGCCGACGCCGGCTCCGATCACCAATCCGACGGTACCGTCGCGGCGCTTGCAATAATAACGGCCGTCATCGCCCCGATAGATATAATCGTCGCGGCTCATCGCATAAGGTTCATATGTGCCAGGCCGATATTGCCGGCCCCAGTCGTCGGCATAATAGCCGTCATTGGTCGTGCAGGCGGAAAGCGGCATGATCGCCAAAGCGGCTGCTGCCAGGATGGGGGTACGCATCACTTGCTCCATTTCGTTAGAGGAATGATGCAAGGGTGAATGCTTGAGGCGCAGGTTGGTTGCGTTCACAATGACTCCGACATCTCTTCGTCGATCGCAATCGCCAATTTCACGGTCGGCTGGCTCGGCCGCTACTATGAAAGGATGGACGCGGGCAGCTTTTGGCTGCTTCATTCCGCCATCGCCGCAGCAGGTGCGCTCGCCGCCATCCTGCTGCGTCCGATCGTCTACCGCCTGTTCGAAAGGAAAATCGCCTGATGATATCCCTGTTCGCTGCACTGGTCCTCGCCTCCAGTCCGCCGGCCGCGGCGCCGCAAGCCGTGTCCGCGCCCAAGCTCGGCGAGGCCTATGTCATGCCGCGAACGGCGGTGCGCACGATCAAGGCGAAATCCGGCGGCGAATATCGGATCTTCGTCTCCTGGCCGGAAGCTCCGCCGCCACCCGGGGGTTATCCGATCCTCTATCTGCTCGACGGCAATGAAAGCTTTCCCGTCGCCACGACCGTCGCTCACGGCCTCGGCCGCTATCTCGCGATGGAGCCGGGCGTCATCGTCGGCATCGGCTATCCGTCCGAGACGCGCCGGAGTTTCGATTATACGCCGGCCGTTCCGCCCGATCGGCCGACCATCCTGCCCCTCGGTCCCAGCGGCGGCGCGGAGGCCTTGCTTGCTTTCATCGCCGACGAGCTGCAACCGTCGATCGAGGCCGAACTGCCTGTCGATCCCAAGCGTCGGACGCTGAGCGGATACAGCCTTGGCGGGCTGTTCACCCTCTACACCTTGTTCAACCGGCCCGATCTGTTCCAGACCTATGTGGCCGGAAGCCCCTCCATCTGGTTTGGCCAGAATGAGGTGCTGAAACTGGAAAGCGGACTGGCTGCCAAGCTTCGTGCCGCGCGGGGCGGGCGGCGGCTTTTCCTCAGCGCCGGCCAATATGAGCAGGATCCGCTGCCGCCGCCCGGCGGCGAAACCGAGGAATCGCGCAAATTCGCGGACATCAGCGCAAAGGCGCGTATGGTCGACAATGCCCGCGAACTGGCCGGCCGGCTGGACGGGCTGAAGGAGGAAGGATTGACCGTTCATTTCCAGCTTGCCCCCGGCGAAAGCCATGCAACCGGCACCTATCCCGCCATGCGCGACGCGCTCCTCGGCGCGTTCGGGCCCCGCCAATGAGGCCGGCTTTCTGGTGGGCCGCGGCGGCCCTCATGTCCGCTCCGGCAGCGGCGGCCGAGCGCGAAGCCTGGGACGTCGAGGGACTGGAGCATGAGGCGGAGTTGATCGTCGACCGTTGGGGCCTTGCCCACATCTACGCCGCAAGCGAACGCGACGCCTATTTCCTGCAGGGCTATAATGTGGCGCGGGATCGTTTGTGGCAGGTCGATTTGTGGCGCAAGCGCGGGCTCGGCCTGCTGTCGGCAAGCCTGGGGCCGGCTTATGTCAAGAAGGACCGGGCGGCGCGGTTGTTGCTCTATCGTGGCGACATGCAGGCGGAATGGGACCGTTACGGCCCCGGCAGCCTAGCCCGCTACGAAGCTTTCGCGGCCGGCATCAACGCTTTCGTCGACGAGGTGCTGGCGGGCCGGAAGCCCTTGCCCGAAGCTTTCGTGCTGACGGACAGCCGGCCAGCCCGCTGGCGGGCGGAAGACATTGTCCGGATACGCAGCAACACCTTGGTCGGCAATGTCCGTAGCGAGGTGGCGCGGGCGCAGGTCGCCTGCGCGGCCGGCATCGATGCGGACCGGCTACGGCTGCGTCTCTATCCCGACCACAAGACAGAAATTCCCGCAGGCCTCGATCCTTGCGACATCGTGCCTGAAGTCCTGCAGGATTATGGTCTGGCGACAGCCGATGTGTCTTTCGAACCCGGCAGGGAGACCGCCTTGGCCGATCCCAACCCCGCCGACGCCGCGGAGGCGGCGAGGATGGAAGGTTCGAACAATTGGGTGATCGCGCCGTCGAAATCCGCCACTGGACGGCCGATCCTCGCCAACGATCCCCATCGCGTCTTCGCCATTCCCAGCCTTCGCTACGTCGTCCATCTCGAGGCGCCCGGCCTTTCGCTGATCGGTGCCGGCGAGCCGGCCGTCCCCGGGATTTCGCTGGGCCATAATGGCAAGGGTGCGTTCGGACTCACCATCTTCGGCACCGACCAGGAAGATCTCTACGTCTATGAATTGAAACCGGGCGAACCGGATTCCTATCGCTATGGCGATGGCTGGGAGCGGATGAAGATCGTCCGCGAGACGATCGCGGTGAAGGGCGGAAAGGCCGAGCAGGTCGAACTGCGCTTCACCCGGCACGGCCCTGTTCTTTTCCAGGATGCCGCCAAGGGTAGGGCCTTCGCCTTGCGCACCATCTGGTCCACGCCCGGCACGTCCGGCTATGCGGCCGCATCCTGGCATGCCCAGGCCGACAGCTGGGACGATTTCCGAAGGACCGCCGATCATTGGGGCACGCCGCCGCTCAATCTGATCTGGGCCGATACGAGCGGGACGACGGGCTGGATCGCCTCGGCGATGGTTCCGGTCCGGCACAATTGGGACGGGCTGCTGCCCGTGCCCGGCGATGGCCGCTACGAATGGGACGGCGTGCTTCGCGAAGGCGCTTTGCCGTCGATCAAGAACCCGGCCAAAGGCTGGTTCGCGAGCGCCAACGAGATGAATCTCCCGCCCAATTATCCGGCAAGTCCGCCGATCAGCTACGAGGCGAGCGACCGCAGCCGTGCCGATCGCCTCGGCCAGGTGCTTGGCGCCAGGGACAAGGTTTCGATCGCGGACGCCGCGGCGCTGCAGATGGACACCTACAGCAATATGGCCGCCCGCCTGGTGAAGCTGAGCCGCGGGATGGCGCCCGCCGATGCCGATCAGCGCAAGGCGCTCGCATTGCTCGGCGCCTGGGATCTCGACGTCGGCGTCGACAGCATCGCGGCATCCATTTACGAGACTTGGGCGACCCAGCATCTCGGCCGCACCCTGATTGCGCGGGCCGCCCCGGCAGCGGCCAGGATCATCGGGGCAGGTTCGGCCGACGCATCCCTTCATGCGCTGGAAACGCGCGATCCCCTGCTCGGCGCCGACCCGGACGCGGCGATCCAGGCCATCCTCTCCGAAAGCCTGGCGGCTACTCTGGAGGATCTGAGGACGCGCCTCGGTTCGGACATGGACGGGTGGCGATGGGGAAAGCTGCACGGCATCTCGCTCGAGCCGGCGATCGCCGTCCTGGCCGATGCGGAGCGCAAGGCGGCAATGGCGGTCGGCCCCGCGGAAATGCCCGGATCGGCATCGACCCCGGCGCTGATGGCCTATCGCGGTACGAATTTCGCAGCCGTTCACGGCGCATCGGTGCGGCTGGTGATCGACGTGGGCGCTTGGGACAAATCGCTGTTCCTCAACATGCCTGGCCAGTCCGGCAACGCGGACGATCCCCATTACAAGGATCTGTTCGGGCGCTGGCGGGCGGGCGACTTCGCGCCGCTCAGCTATACGCGCGCGGCGGTCGATGCGGCGGCCGAGCGCGTCATCCGCCTGCGTCCGGCCAGATGAATCCGCTTGTCCGCGCGAAAGCGGGCGCGCCGGTCACGATCGAGACCGCGCGCCTGGTCCTTCGGCCTCCGTCCGCCGACGATTTCGCGGACCTCCTCGCGCTGTGGACGGACCCGGTGACCTTGGCCTTTCTCGGTCGGGCGAGCACGCCCGCGGAGGCCTGGGCGCGGATGCTCAAATATGCCGGACATTGGTCGTTGTTCGGCTTCGGCTACTGGATGCTCCGCGAAGCGGGAACGGGGCGCTTCGTCGGCGAGGGCGGTCTCGCCCATCAGAAGAGGGACGGGATTGACGGCGGCGATCCCGAGGCGGGGTGGGCGCTCGTCGGCAGCGCCCAGGGCAAGGGCTACGGCCAGGAAGCCTTGGCCGCCATCCTCGCCTGGGGCGACACATGCCTGCCGTCGCCGCGCACCCTTTGCCTGATCGACCGGGCCAACCACGCATCGATCCGGCTCGCGGAGCGGAATGGATACCGGGCCAGCGGGGAGGCGACTTTGAACGAAGCCCCCGTCGTCCTGTTCGAACGGATGCGGGTAGGCCTTGCCGGATGAGCAGCCGGCATCTAATCGATCCCGAGCTCCTGCCCCTGCTCGAGACCTTCCCGACCATCACCATAACCCACGACAATCTCGCCGCGCGCCGCGCCCGCGTCTTTCCCGTGGAGATCGACCGCAACGACGATGTCTCGCTCGAAATCCTGTCGGCGCCCGGGCCAGAAGGCGCGCCCGATATCCGGATTCATGTCTACCGGCCGATCCAGGCCGATGGCCCGCTGCCCGTCCTCTATCATATCCATGGCGGCGGCTATGTCAGCGGATCGGCGGCGCAGCTGGAGGCGTTCCACCGGCCCTTGGCTGCCGATCTCGGCTGCGCACTCGTCGCCGTCGATTATCGCCTGGCGCCCGAGACGATTTTTCCGGGGGCGCTCGAGGATTGCCATGCGGGGCTCGGCTGGGTTTTTGGCCAGGCCGGCAAACGCGGCTTCGATATCGGCCGCGTCGGTCTGATGGGGGAAAGCGCCGGGGGTGGGCTCGCCGCGGGACTGGCTTTGCTCGCCCGCGACCGCGGCGATTATCCCATCCTGTTCCAGCATCTCATCTATCCGATGCTGGATGATCGGACCTGCGTGGCGGCCGACCCGAATCCCTTTGCCGGCGAATTCGGCTGGCACGCCGCGAACAATCATTTCGGCTGGTCGGCGATGCTCGGGGGGAAGCCGGGCGGAGAGAATGTTTCGCCTTATGCCGCGCCGGCGCGGGCCGAAGCGCTGGCGGGGCTGCCGCCGACCTTCCTGTCGGTCGGAGCACTCGATTTGTTCGTGGACGAGAATCTGGACTATGCGCGTCGGCTGATGCGGGCCGGGGTGCCGGTTGAGCTCCATATCTGGCCGGGTGCATTTCACGGGTTCGACTATCAGCCCGGCGCCTTCGTCGCGGAGGCGGCGCGGCGGGCAAGCCGCGACGCGCTGAGGCGTGCGTTTCGAGTCGGAGTTTAGGAAAGGTCGTCACCGGCCGGATCCGGCGCGATTCGCGCGAGATTGGATTCGCAAGGCACCGGAATTTCCAGGAGAGCGGAATCGCAGGACGCTGGAATCGTAATGGGGGCTGGTGTCGCCACCAGCCCCCACTGTCCGGCTCGATCCTCAGGCCCTTCAAGAGCCTGATTTTCTTCCCCGGAGGGCCCGGTTCCGGCGGAAGCATTGCTGCTTCCGTCGGTTCCGGTTCGCGGTTCCTTTGCCCGAAGGCTCCGGTTCCGCTGGACGATCTTGGAAAGTGGGATCGGCTTGCGCCTCACGCTTCTTCCTCGATCACCCTGCCACTTCCCTTCCGAAACTTTCATCCTTGCGGATGTCCGTCCTTCCGGTGGTGACAGCGGCTGGGCGCTTCCCTCGTTTCCGAAGGGCCGCTTCCGGCCACATCCAGAACCTGACAGGTCGAATCGAGTCGCGCGAGTCAAATCCGCCTGTGGATAAAAAGGATAACGGGTATAACTTTATCGGATCGATTTGGTACTTCGATCCGGGCAGGAGGAGGCGTGCTTCGTTCCTTTGGTCACCCTGAACGCGATTGAGGGTCCAGTTCGCTACCTGATCGGCGGCCTCCAAGCTGGATGCTGAATCAAGTTCAGCATGACGAATCCTTCAGCCTCGGTGCTCCCTAGCTTCCGTTGAGCCGGTAGTCGAAGCCTATTTCGGCATTGAGCAATTTCGAAATGGGGCAATTGGCCTTGGCGGTTTCGGCGATCTCGCGGAACCTGGATTCCTCGATACCGTTCACATTGGCTTCGAGGCTGAGATCGGAACGGCTGACCTTGAAGCCGTCGCCTTCCTTGTCGAGTTGCACCTTGGCCGTGGTCTGGAGCAGGCCGTCGGTCAAGCCTTCCTTCGCGAGCGCGAAGGACAAGGCCATGGTGAAGCAGGAGGCATGGGCGGCGGCGATCAGTTCCTCGGGGTTGGTGCCGGGCTCGTCGCCGAACCGCGTGCCGAAGCCGTAGGGCTGGTCGGCGAGCACGCCGGAGCCGGTCGAGACATGGCCCTTGCCGTCCTTGCCGAAGCCTTCGTAGCGGGCGGATGCTGTGCGCGTGGTCATATTCCTGTTCCTTCCTGGCTCGGCCGTGGGGTGTTGGGTTTCTCGCAGCTACATGCTGATCAGGTGAAGAATATTTCCATCCGGATCCTTCAGCCAGACGAGCTTCGCATCGTCCGCCACATGCACGTCCCCTTCGATGGTGACGCCCTCCAGGTCGGGAAAATGTTCGAACGTGACTCCCTTCGCCTTCAGATCTGCGACGATCTCGTCAATCTCGTCGCCGCAATCCCAGACGGCCGCATTGGCCTGGTTCGTGCCGGCGAATTCGGATTTGTAGACAATGAGCTGCGTCGCACCGGTGCGGTAGACCAAGAGATCGCCCATGCCCGCGTCGGCAAGTTCCAGCCCGAGCGTGTCGCCATAGAAGGTCCGGGCGCGGTCGATGTCGCGGACCGCGACGATGGCCGACGAGGATTTGTTCTTCAGCATGTCTCTCTCCCTCGCCAGCGCCCGCTTGCGCTGGCTCTGGCTCTCCCGGATCGAAAAGGCGTCGAGCCGGCTTCCCGGACAGGCAGGTCCGAGGCTCTTGCCGGACGAACGGCCGGAACCGCGCGAAGTTCAACGGCTCGTCGGTCCCCGCCCACGGACCGGGCCACCTTGGGCTGGCAGGTCCTGGAGTAATTTCAAGGCAGATGGCATCATCTGGCGACTGGGAAATAACGGAAAACAATGAGAAACAAGGCTCGTTTTCGGTTCAATATAACCGTGAACCAGTCTAGCCGAGATCCCTGTAGATTGCGGGAACGAGATCGTTGCCGAATGCGTCCTGGCCGGGCGGGAATTTCTGGATGTAACCGCTCGCGCGAATGCTGTGCTTGCGATCGACCCAGGCGATGGTGCCGGCCGCGCCACCCCAGCCGTAGGTGCCTGCACCCTGGCCGCTGGCTTCGTCCGCCAGCGAAACGCGGCCGCCCGCCCCGAACCCGCCGCCGCCGAAATCCTCCGGCAGCGGGACCCCGGCCGGCAGCAGGTTGGACATGGCCTGTCGCGCGGTCTCCGTCTTCATCACCCGGACGCCGTCCAGTATCCCTTCGCCCAGCAGCATCGCCAGGAATCGGTCAAAGTCCCGTGGCGATGATACCAGGCCGGCGCCGCCATAAGCGAAAGCGGGCGCGCGGGCGTAGACGCTGTCCGGCGGCGCATCCTTCGGCTGGATGCCCTGTGGGGTGTCCACATAGACCGGCCCCAGACGCCCGATCTTGTCCTGCGGAACGGTGAAGAAACTGTCCCTCATGCCGAGCGGATCGAACAGGCGCCTCTCCAGAAAGGTCTCGAACGACTGGCCGGAGACACGTTCGATGACCGCACCGGCAATGTCGAGGCCGATCGAATAGAAGAATGTGGTGCCGGGCTCGAAGAGAAGCGGCACGCTCGCGACCTTCCTCGCGAATGCCGTCAGGTTCGCCGGGCGCGGCTTCGGCGGCTCGTCCGAAAGGCCCTGATGGGGCATGATGCCCTCTTCGCGATACAGGCGCATGAGCGGCTGATCGCCCATGATGTCATAGGAAAGACCGGCGGTATGGGTCAGCAGATGACGGATCAGGATCGGATTCGTCGCCGGCCGGGCGTCCAGGCTGTTCGCCGCATCGGTCAGCACGTTCATCCGGCCGAATTCCGGAAAGATGTCCGCGAGCGGCTGATCCAGCTTCAGCTTGCCGTCCTCGACCAGCATCATGGCGGCGATGCCCGTCACCGGCTTGGTCATCGAATAGACGCGATAGAGCGTATCGGGCCCTGCCGGAACGGAGCCGTCGAGGGTGATCGTTCCCGCCTGCAGGAAGGACGGCGCGGCGCCGGCGCGGCCGATCGCGGCCACCGCATTGGGCACCTTTCGCTCAGCCACGTAGCGATCGAGCACCGCCTTCGTCGCTGGATAGTCCGGCGTGGCGCGACGGAAGGCAAAGGCAGGGCCGCCGGCGTGCAGTCCTGGCAGAACGGCGGCGGCGCCGAGCATGGCCAGGAATTGCCGACGGTCCTGCCGCCAGTGGGCCGGTGCGTCTCCGAACAAAGGGCTTGGCATCGGCTCATCTCCGGATGTCGTTTCCGGCAAAGCAGACTAGCCGATTGCCTTGGCTTGGCAAGCTTCGGACCGCGGGCCGGGTTCTCGCCGGCCGGCTTGCCCCGGGGCGATCAGGGATTGATCGCCGCGCCAACCACCGGCGGCCGTTCCCGTGCCTCCGCGCCCAACGTCCGGTACAGCAAACCGCCGATCAGGCCGCCGACCACAGGCGCCAGCCAGAACAGCCACAATTGCTGGAGCGCCCAGCCACCCTGGATGAGCGCAGGCCCGGTCGACCGCGCCGGATTGACCGAGGTATTGGTGACGGGAATGCTGATCAGGTGGATCAGGGTCAAAGCCAAGCCGATGGCGATCGGCGCGAAGCCGACCGGCGCGCGCGTATCGGTCGATCCCATGATGATCAGCAGGAAGAACAGAGTCAGCACGATCTCGATCATCAACGCTGCGCCGAACGCATAACCGCCGGGCGAATGTTCGCCGAAACCATTGGCGGCAAGGCCGTTGGCCGCCAGTGAATAATCCGCCTTGCCGCTGGCGATGACGTAAAGGGTAAGGGCAGCCGCAACCGCGCCCGCCACCTGCGAAATCACGTAGAGCGGAATATCCTTGGCCGGGAAACGGCCGCCGGCCCAGAGACCCAGGGTCACGGCCGGATTGAGATGGCAACCGGAAATATGGCCGATCGAATAAGCCATGGTCAGCACCGTCAACCCGAAGGCGAGCGACACGCCGAGCAAGCCGATGCCGACCTCAGGAAAGGCCGCCGCGAACACCGCGCTGCCGCAGCCGCCAAACACCAGCCAAAAGGTCCCGAGAAATTCGGCGATACCGCGCTGAGCATATGTCATTCGTTTGCTCCTCCCGTCTCCCGCATCACGTGCGGTTTGGGGAAGATGCGCTTTCATTCCGGACACGTAAAGAGTTTCGTCTGTACGGGCGGCCCGACTCACTCAGCAGCTTCCCGCTTCGCATATGCTCGATCCGACCGTCCCCCGGACGGTCGTCCCTGCGAGCACGACTTACTCGGCCGCCTCTCGCTGTCGCATTGAGGCTGACGAACCCCGCTTTTTCTTCAGCACAGGTTTCGCCTCTGTGCGTTTGCCATCGAGCAAGGGCTTGAGATAAGCCCCGGTATAGGAGCGGGGTTCCTGGGAAACCTGTTCGGGCGTCCCTTCCGCCACAATCTCTCCACCCTTGTCGCCGCCCTCCGGCCCGAGGTCGATGACCCAATCGGCGGTCTTGATGACTTCCAGATTATGCTCGATCACCACGACGCTATTGCCTTGCTCGACTAGCGCATGGAGCACTTCGAGCAACTTCCGCACGTCCTCGAAATGAAGACCGGTCGTGGGTTCGTCGAGGATGTAGAGGGTCTGTCCCGTCGCGCGGCGTGACAATTCCTTGGCGAGCTTGACGCGTTGGGCTTCGCCGCCGCTCAGGGTGGTGGCCTGCTGGCCGACCTTGACGTAGCCGAGGCCAACTTCCTCCAGCATCGCCATCTTGTCGCGGATCGGCGGGACGGCCTTGAAGAATTCGTGCGCGTCCTCGACGGTCATGTCGAGCACGTCGGCGATGCTCTTGCCCTTGAACTTCACCTCCAGCGTCTCGCGATTGTAGCGCTGGCCGTGGCAGACGTCGCAGGTGACATAGACGTCGGGAAGGAAGTGCATCTCGATCTTGATCAGGCCGTCGCCCTTGCACGCCTCGCAGCGGCCGCCCTTGACGTTGAAGCTGAAGCGGCCGGGCTTGTAGCCGCGCGCGCCGCTTTCGGGCAGGCCGGCGAACCAGTCGCGGATCTGGGTGAAGGCGCCGGTATAGGTGGCCGGGTTGGATCGCGGCGTGCGGCCGATCGGCGACTGGTCGATGTCGATCACCTTGTCGAGATATTGGAGGCCGGTCAGCTTCTCGTGGCGGCCGGCGAGGACGCGTGCGCCGTTCAGCTGCCGCGCCGCCGAGGCATAGAGCGTGTCGATGGTGAAGCTCGACTTGCCCGATCCGGACACGCCGGTGATGCATGTGAAAGTACCGAGCGGAATGCTCGCGGTGACGTTCTTGAGATTGTTGGCGGTGGCGCCGTGCACGGTCAATTTCTTGCCGCTGCCCTTGCGCCGCTCGGCCGGCAGCGGAACGACGCGGCGGCCGGTCAGATAATCGGCGGTCAGGCTGTTCTCGTTGGCGAGCACTTCTTCCAGCGTGCCCTGGGCGACGACGGCGCCGCCATGGACGCCGGCGCCGGGGCCCATGTCGATGACATGATCGGCATGGCGGATCGCATCCTCGTCATGCTCGACGACCAGCACGGTATTGCCGAGGTCCCGAAGCCGCTTCAGCGTCACCAACAGGCGGTCATTGTCGCGCTGATGGAGGCCGATTGACGGTTCGTCGAGCACATAGAGCACGCCCGACAGGCCGGAGCCGATCTGGCTGGCGAGGCGAATGCGCTGGCTCTCGCCACCGGAGAGGGTGCCGGAGGTGCGGTCTAGATTGAGATAATCGAGCCCGACATTGTTGAGGAAGCCCAGCCGCTCGTTAATTTCCTTTAGGATGGCGCGGGCGATCTCCTGCTGCTGCGGCGTCAATTTCTCTTCAAGCGTCGAAAACCATTCGAGCGCCTGCACGACCGAGCGGCGGGTGGAGACGGAGATATCCTCGCCGGCGATCTTGACCGCCAGCGGCTCGGGCCGGAGGCGGGCGCCGTCGCAGGTCTCGCAGGGCGCGGCGCTCTGATATTTGGACAATTCCTCGCGCATCCAGGCGCTTTCGGTCTGGAGCATGCGGCGGTTCAAATTGCCGATCACGCCTTCGAACGGCTTCTTCACCTCATAGGATTTGCGGCCGTCGACGAAGCGCAGGGTGACGGGCTTGCCCTTGGTGCCGTGCAGGATGATGTCGGGAATTGCCTCCGGCAGCTCGTTCCACGGCGTCTCCATGCTGAAGCCATATTCGCGGGCGAGGGAGCCGAGCACCTGCATATAATAAGGGCTGGGCGGGTTGGACTTGGCCCAGGGCACGACGGCGCCGCGCTTGATCGACAGATTCTGGTTGGGGACGACCAGCTCCGGATCGAAATAAAGCTTCTCGCCGAGGCCGTCGCAAGCGGGGCAGGCGCCCTGCGGCGCATTGAATGAGAAGAGGCGCGGCTCGATCTCCGTGATGGTGAAGCCGGAGACGGGGCAGGCGAATTTCTCGGAAAAAGTGATCCGGCCCGGCGGGGCATTGTCGGCCAGCACAGCACGTTCGGCGGCCTGGCCGAGCGCGGCGGCGACTCCGATATTGGCGTCGCCCGGACCGGACTCCTCGCCCTGCGCTTCGGCCCGATGGACGAAGGCGGCATGGGCTTCGCGAACGCCGCTATCCTTCGGCGCGTCGGCGGGATCGAGATAGACGGTGCCTTCGGCCAGCTTCAGCGCCGTTTCGAGGCTGTCGGCCAGCCGGGTCTCGATGCCCTCGCGGACGACCAGCCGGTCGACCACGACCTCAATGTCGTGCTTGTATTTCTTGTCGAGCGCGGGCGCGTCCTCGATGTCGTAAAATTCGCCGTCGACGCGGACCCGGGTGAAGCCTTCCTTCTGCCATTGGGCCATTTCCTTGCGATATTCGCCCTTGCGGCCGCGCACGACCGGGGCGAGCAGATAGAGGCGGGCGCCTTCCTCCAGCGCCATCACCCGGTCGACCATCTGACTGACCGTCTGGGCGGCGATCGGCAGGCCGGTGGCGGGGCTGTAGGGAATGCCGACCCGCGCCCACAGCAGGCGCATATAATCGTAGATCTCGGTGACGGTGGCGACGGTCGAGCGCGGGTTGCGGCTGGTCGTCTTCTGCTCGATCGAAATGGCCGGGGACAGGCCCTCGATATGATCGACGTCCGGCTTCTGCATCAGCTCCAGGAACTGGCGCGCATAAGCGGACAGCGATTCGACGTAGCGGCGCTGCCCCTCGGCATAGATGGTGTCGAAGGCGAGGCTCGACTTGCCCGATCCCGACAGGCCGGTGATCACCGTCAGTGTCTCGCGGGGAATGTCGATGTCGACATTCTTGAGATTGTGCTCGCGTGCGCCGCGGACGGAAATGTGCGTCAACATATCGGGCTATGTGTTCCATATTTGTTCTGATGAGGCAAGGGCGGCATGACAGCGTCAACGCGGCCCAGCGGAGATGGGTTCGCAGCCCTCTTAAAGCAAGCCTCCCGCCTTCAGCGGCAGCCGCGCCAGCCCGTCGCGCCGCGGCTTGCCTGGTCGAGATGGAGATGGTCGTGATGCGCCTGGTTGTAGTCGGGCGAGAGGGTGGTCGCGAACAGGCGGCAGGCACCGTCGCGAACCTCGCGGAGGAAGCGTCCTTTGGCGTCTTCGCTGTCCCAGTCGCCGGCCACCGTGATGCGCTCGCCCCCCTCAAGGCGGAAACCGGCAATGTCGACTGCATTGGCGCGGGCATGCTCGCTCCATCCGCCTTCTGACCGGCCGTAGAGGCGGCGGCAGCTATAGCTTCCGAAATGGTCGATGCTTGCGACCTTGCGTCCGAAATGGCGCAGCGCGGCGGGCTGGACGATATGCCATTCCCACAGCGCCAAAGCGGCGCCGACCGGACAGGATGTGCCGAGGCCCGGCGGGCGATAGGAGATGTCCAGCGCGCCATCCGTCCGCAGTCGGACGGCCTCGTCATGGCCGCATTGGGGTCCGTCCCGCCGCGGCGGCAAGGCGCTATAGCCGACTCCCGCCTGGTCCAGGAGGGCCTTGCAGCGAGCGCCTTCGCCGCCCAGCTCCGCCAGCTTGCGGCCGGTGAAGGCGCCGATCGGCTGGGTCAGGTCAAGCCGCGTCCAGGGCAGGTCTTCCGGATTGTCGCGGGCATAACCGTAAAGCAGCAACGCCGCGAAGCCGAGCAAGGCGAGGATCAGCAAGCGCCGAAGGATCATTATGCACTTCCGTCGCGGGCGCGAGCCAGGCGAATGCGACGCAGGACGAGCCTCTCGGGGGAGCGCCCAGGCCCGCGCCGAAGAGAGGCTCCGTCCCACCCATTGAGGATATTCATTGTGAACCTTCCATCCAGCGGAGATAAGGCATGCTGGAGAGGACGCGCGAAGCCGGAGTCGGTTTCAGCGGGCATCATGGGGACAGGAATGAAAGCCAGCCGCCTCGACAAGCGGAACGTCGAGAAAGTCTGGGGGCGGCAGCATCTCCCCCGCGCCTTCGGCGCGGACGGCGCCTGCCCGGTCGGCGAAATCTGGTTTCAGGACAGGACCGGCGGCGATGCGGAACTGCTGATCAAATATCTGCTCACCAGCGAGAAATTGTCGATCCAGGTCCATCCGGACGATGCCGTCGCCCGGACGCGCGGATACAAGCGCGGCAAGGACGAGGCCTGGCTGATCATCGACGCCGAACCGGGTGCGCGGATCGGTCTCGGCCTCAGACGGGAAATGACGAAGGAAGGGCTGCGTGCCGCCGCGCTCGACGGATCGATCGAGGATCTGATCGACTGGCGCGAGGCCCGTGCCGGCGATTTCCTATATTCCCCGGCCGGCACGATCCATGCGCTGGGCCCGGGCCTGACCCTTATCGAGATCCAGCAGAATGTCGATCTCACCTACCGCCTGTACGATTATGGCCGTCCCCGGCCGCTGCAGCTCGATGAGGCGATCGAAGCGGCACGGCCGGAGCCTTTCCGCGCCCCTTTCCAGCCCTACCGACATGGCCCTGGCCGGCAGATCCTGGCCGAAGGCCCCGCTTTCGTGGTCGAGCGCTGGACCGAAGCGGCGGGCGGGCAGCTCGCGGGAGAGGCAAAGCGGCCAGTCTGGCTGATCCCGGTCGCCGGCAGCGGTCTCATCGACGACGAACCGCTCGCGCCGCCCGAGGTCTGGCTGGTCGAGGCCCAGAGCCGGGTCCGGATCGACCCGGGATCGGAGATGCTCTTCGCTTATCCTGGCGACCGGATCATCGAGGATTTGCTTGTGGATACCCGCCGGGGGGGCGGCGAAATCCTGCCGGACGACCGCCGGACCTACGTCCCGCCCGTGCGGATCTCGCCTTCATTCTACGAGGACGAATGAATTCCTTTGCCGGAAGAGCGGCCGATCAGCGTCGGCGTGCCGTTTCGAACAATTCGGCCGTGACCGGGTAACCGGCTTCTTCCGGGATGCAGACCCAATGGCGGCCGTCCCGCTCCTCCACCCAGGGCGTGATCTTTTGCACGGGATGCAGCGCGGCGTCGGCGCGTGCATCGTCGATCGAGGCGAAGCGGGCGAGCCGTTCCAGATTGCGGCGCGTCGGGAAGATGGCACGGGCCTCGCCGGCCTCGATCTCCATGAGCACCGCGGCTGCGCTGGACCAGAAGGCGCGGGCCGCTTCGGTCTCGTCGGCGGAGACGAGCGGGGCTCCTGCAGGGGCTTCGGCGATATAGAAATGCGTGTCGAAGCGACGTGTCTCGCGGAAATTGGGGCACCAGCGCGCGAACGGAACCAGGGCTTCCAGGTCGAGCGACAGCCGATGTTGGTCGAGCAATCGGGAAAATGCCTCGCCGGCGGCGAGCCCATTGCGCAGGGACGCGGCCTGATCGGGATCGGGCTGCTGGCGGATGCCGACGGCAATGCCGGTTTCCTCGATCGTCTCGCGGATCGCGGCGACCCGCGCCGCCGCGTCGGCTAGGCCCGCGCCATGCAGGGCCGCGCTGGCATGGTCGTCGGGATCGATGCGGCCGCCGGGAAAAGCCAGGGCACCGGCGGCGAAAGCCATGTTGGCGGCGCGCTCGATGACTAGCAGGTCCGGCGGGCCGCTTGCCGAGGGCCGCATCAGGACGAGGGTGGCGGCGGGAATCGGTTCCGGAAAATCGGTCATGACGGGGCCTTAGCAGAAGCATCGCGCCTTTGGAGCGAGACGATGATGGCAGCAGCATCCGCTCCTGGTCGGCAATCCCCCTTGAAGTTCGGGCGGAGGATGGGATGATCGAGGCCGATGCGGATGAGACCGTCGATGGAGAATGAGATGAAACTGTTCGGACGCTCCTGCCTCGGCCTTGCCCTTGCCGCTTCTGCCGTGATGGCCCCTGCTGCGCCTCCGTCGTCCAAGCGCTCGGTCTCCGATCCGGTGCCCCGGGCAGGGCAGGTCTCCATCTATCGGGACGAATGGGGCGTCCCCAACATCTACGCCGCGCGCGAGGCGGACGGCTTCTACGGCCTCGGCTACGCACTGGCGGAGGACATAGGGGAATCATTCTACCTGATGATCCTCGCCGCCCGCGGGGAATTGGCCGCGACCCTGACATTTGCCGAGCTCTCGCCCGCAGCCCAGGCGCGTGCCGGTGGCGCCGATGCGATGATCGAAAACGACTATCAGGCGAAGCTGTGGCGCATCCATGAAGAGGCGGAGCGCAGCGTGGCGAGGCTCGAGCCCCGGCTGCGCGACAATTACGAGAAGTTCGCCGCAGGGGTCCAGGCCTTCGCCCGGCAGCATCCCGACAAGGTTCCGGCCTGGGCGCCGCGAGACGTCGATGTCGCCGACCTCGTCGCCATGGGGCACTGGCTGCTATGGCTCGAATATCAGGCGGGACAGGGCCTCAGGGAGTGCCGCCGCGGCGGGATCGCGCCCGCCAGCTTCGCGATGGTGAAGGGGGATGCGACGGCGAGCCGGCCGCCGACCGAGGGATTTTCGAACCAATGGGCGGTCATGCCGAACCGCACCGCCACGGGCGGCGCGATATTGCTGAGCGATCCCCATGGCGGGATCAACAGCGAGTTCTTCGAATATCGACTCCATGCCGGCGGGTTCGAATCGGCGGGCTTTTCGGTCGGCCCCATGATGCTCCTCGCGCGCAATGCACGCGTCGGATGGGCGATGACCACCGGCGCTCCCGACGTTGCGGATTGCTATCGGGTGGCGACGACATCGCCCGACAATCGGGCCTATCGTTTCGATGACGCTACGATCCCGATCGAAAATGAGATGATCGAGATCAAGGTGAAGGGGCGCGCGCCGGAGCGGGTGCCGGCAAAATATACCAGGCACAATGGCGTGCCGTCTCCGGTCGTGCGGGAGATGCCCGGCGTCGTCTATGTGGTCAGCACGCCCTATTTTCTCAATCTGGAGGGAATGCACAACAGCGCCTATCTCATGAACCGCGCCACGGACGTCGATGGTTTCCGGGATGCCCTGAACAATGGCGGCATGTTTCCACAGAATGTGCTCGCGGCGGATACGAAGGGCGACATATTCTATTTTAGGGCCGGCCTGACCCCGAGGCGCCCGGCCGCAATAGTCGATCCGTTGCTGATCCTGGACGGCAATAGCAGCAGCACTTCATGGACCGGGCTCCATCCCGCTTCCGATCAGCTGGCGATCAAGTCGCCGGCCGCGGGCTATCTCCAGAACAACAATGTCGATCCCCTCTCGATGAGCGATCCGGCGCCGGAAATGCTCAAGACGATGCCGACCCATCTTTACAAGGACGGTCGCACCTCGGGACAGACCTCGCGCAGCCTGGCCGCGCTTCGTGCGCTGGAGGCGCTGCCGAACATGACCGAAAGCGACGCATTCGCTTTGGCCACGAGCGTGAAGCTCGTGGACGAACAGGCCTGGGTCGAGATGATGAAGCTTGCCGTTGCCGGCGCCAATGTTGATCTCGGATCGAACGAACCGCTTGCCGCCTTCATCAAGGATCTGCTGAACTTCGACGGGGAGCTTCGCGCGGATTCCACCAGCGCGCTCAAATATGTCTATTTCCGGGAGGCGCTGCGGCCGGGCCTGACCCTGGAGGACATTGAGGGCCTCTCCAAGGCGTTCGACGATCCGACCAAGCTCTCGAGCCGGCTACAGGCGCGTTTCGTTGGCGCGATGGAAACGGCCTTCGCCCGCCTGCTCAAGATGCCCAAAGGGTTGCAGCGCCTATATGGCGACGAGTTCCGGCTACGCACCGGTCCGGACAGTTCGGAGCCGATGTCGGGAGGCAATCTGATCCTGCCGCAGACCGGCATCAACGAATGCACCATCCGGGAAAGATTGTGCGGCACCAGTCTGATGGCCCTTTATTATGCGCCGCCCAACGAGAAGGGCGAGCGGTTCGCGATCCTCGGATCTCGCATCATGCGGCTCGATTTCTATTCGCCCCAGGGCATCCGCACTTATTCCCTCCAGAATCCGGGCCAGGTCCATGAAGCGGGCTCGCCCCATTCCCACGACCAGGCGCGCGACCTGATGAGCAAGCGCAAATTGAAACAGGTCCATTTCGACTGGAAGGACCTTCGCGACAACGTCGTATCGAGCGTGAAGCTACACGTCGAATAAGGCCGGTCAGCCCCCCGAAATCGGAAGGCGCACCCGGGCGCAAAGGCCCCCTTCGGGCCGGTTGGACAAGCTTATGTCGCCGCCGCTGGCCTGGACGGCGGCCTTCACGATCGACAGGCCGAGGCCGATGCCGCCGGTCGATCGGTTGCGCGATCCTTCGGTGCGGTAGAAGGGCTCGAAGACCCGTTCCAGATCCTCCTCGGCAAGTCCGGGGCCCGTGTCGCATATGTCGACGATCGCCGTCCGGTGATCGACCGACAGGCTGATCCTGGCGTTCTTGCCATAAGTGACGGCGTTCATGACCAGATTTGAAAAGAGCCGCCGCAGCATGAGCGGGTCGGCCCGAACCGTCGCATTCCCGGCCTCGACCAGGCGGACGTCATGGCCGGTGTCCGCCAGATCGTCCGCGACGGATTCGACCAGCAGGCGCAAATCCACTTCCTCGGGCTGTTGGGCGCGAGTCTCATTCTCGACGAACTCCAGCGTGTTGGCGATCATCTTCTCCATTTCCGCGATCTCGGCCTCGGCCTTGCGCCGTGTTTCCTCGGGCACGGAAGCGAGCAGGAATTCCAGGCGGGACAAGGGCGTGCGCAGATCGTGGGCGATCGCGCCGATCATGGCCGTGCGTTCCTTCACATAGCGTTGGAGGCTACGCTGCATATCGTTGAGTGCGGTCGCGGCGAGGCGGATTTCGCGTGGTCCCGTCACGGCCACCGCTTCGATCTGGCGATCCCGGCCCAACCGTTCTGCCGCTTTGGAGAAAGCGCGGATCGGCTTGGCGATCCGGTTGCTGAACAGCCACGCGAGCGGAAAGACGAGGAGGATGGTCAACAGGATCCAGCCTATCGTGGTGAATTTCCAGCGCTGCAGCGCATCCGGTCCTTCGCGGGTAACGGTCCGCCAGCGCCCGTCGGGAAGCTGCAGTGCCGCGGTGAAGGAACCCAGGATCAGCAGGTTCAGCCTCTGGCCGATCGAGGATATCTGTTCGCCGCCTTTCGGCGAGATGATGAGCAGGCGCTGATATTCGACTCTCGGTCCGGAAGGGAGGACCCGCAGGAAGCGAATGCGGTCGATCGGGACACCCATATGCTGGGCGAGCGCGCTTCGCTGAACGAGAGAGAAAGGATCCTCCACGCCGGCCGGCAAAGCAGGCGGCTCGGCGGCGATGGTCACCTTTATCCGATTGATGGGACGCGGCGCCGGCTTTCCGTTCAGCAGGTCGGCGATTTCCTGGATCGATATGGCGGGATTGGTGGGCGCCGAACGGAAGAGGATCGTGGCGACGCTGAGGCCCGCCATCACGATGACGATGCCCATTACCAGCAGCAAGGTGTGCCCGAGGATGGAGCCGGACCAGCGGTGAGACTGAATTCGCATCAGGCCCTGGTGACCTTGGGCATGAACATATAGCCTTCGTTCCGCACGGTCCGGATCAGTTCGTCGTCGCACCGGCTTTCCAGCTTTCGCCGGAGCCGGCTGATCTGGGTATCGATGGCGCGGTCGAACGACTCGCTGTCGGGCCCGCGTGCATATTCCAGCAATTGATCCCGGGTGAGCACGCGCTGAGGCCGTTCGACAAACGCCTGGAGGAGCGAGAATTCGCCGCCTGACAGGCTGATCACGACCTTCTGGGGGTCTCGCAGCAGCCGCCGCACCGGATCCAGCCGCCAATTGGCGAATCCGTAATTCGCGCCCGGCTGTTCGCGCGCGCTTGCCGCATTCTGGCGGCGGACGAAGGCACGGATGCGGGCCAGCAGCTCGCGCGGGGAGACCGGCTTGGCCAGATAATCGTCCGCGCCGATCTCCAGCCCGACGATGCGGTCGGTTTCGCTGCCCAAGGCGGAGACCATGATGATGCCGAAGCTTCGCGAGGCGCCGAAGGACCTGGTGAGGGACAGGCCGTCTTCGCCCGGCATCATCACGTCCAGGACGACGACGTCGATCTGTTCGTCCGCCAGGATGCGGCGCATGGCGTCGCCGCCATCGGCTTCGAAGACCCGATAGCCATAGCTGCGCAGGAAATCCCGGATGAGCGTGCGCAGGGATTCGTCGTCGTCGACCAGAAGTATGGTTTGGCTTTCGTCCACATTCAGGCTCCGGCTCGGCATGTCATTGTGCAACGGGACGGCAGGGAGGGGAAGCGCCCGTCCGCTGCATCCCGCATCAAAAGAATTGCTTTCGAAGGGTGAGGCGGACGGCGCGGCCGAGTGGATCGAGCAAGGCCGATTGATAGCCGATCGGGGTCGCCCCCGTTGCGTCCGTGACCTTGAGGCGGCTGTCGAAAAGATTGTCGACGGCCAAGGTGAAGCGGCTGTTCCTGAGGAAGGGGAGGCGGCCGACCAGTGATTTGCGCTCGTTGAAATTGACGAAGACGCTGAGATTGATCGTCGCGAGGTCGGAAAAGAAGAGGTCGCTGCTGGTCGCCCCGCCCCTGACGAAGGTGCCGCTTTGCCATTTGGCATTGAGCTGCACGCCGAGGCCGTTCCGGAAGACGCCGCTTTGCACGTCGATTTCGTGGCGCGGCCGCCCGCCCGTGCTGCCAATGGCCGATCCGTTCAGGAGGTCCAGTTCGGGCAGACCGGGCCTGATCAATATCTCATCCTGGAAGCGCCAATTGTGGTAGATGCCGAATTGCATCCCGCCGCTGCCCGAGGTGCCGAGCGCGATCCTCGGTCCCCCCGCCGGCGGGCGTGCGGGACCGGCAGGCACGCTTCCAGGCGGCGGCGCGGCCCCTGCGCCGGAATTGCCGGGCGGGACCGATCCGGCTGGGGGCGGCTCCTTGGCATCGGGTGCCCTCTGGGCCGGTGGCGCGGGCGGCGGAGCGCCGCCGCCGCGTGGCGGCGGCGTTCCGAACGGTTTGCGGAACGTGAAGCCCCAGCGCAATTCCCTCGTTTCCCAGCGGGTGAAATTGACTGGCCGGGCATCGATTTGAAGAAGCCGTCCGGAAGTATCGCGGGTGAAGCGATCGGGGAAGGCGGCCTCGATCTCCAGCGTCGCGGTCGGGAAGCTGGCGATGGGATTGTCGATGCGGCTCGCCGTGTAATTGGCGTTGAAGGAGAGGAATATGTCCTCGAACGGCTGGGCCGAAAAGCCAAGCTTCGTCACGCGCCGATTGTCCGCGACCAGACCCGGATTGCCGCCGTCGATGCGGGTGACGTCCACCGTCTCGTTGCGAAGGAAATCGAACACCCGGACGTTGGGCGTCGCCAAAGCGGGATCTCCCAATTGCTGCATGGTCGGCGCGCCGTCTTCCTCGGTGACGGAGGCGATCAGGTTCACTTCCTCGATCGGCGACCAGTTGGCGCCATAGCCGATCGTTCGAAGCGTGCCGAAGTCCGAAAGCCGGTCGACCGCGAAATTGGCATTGGCGGAAAGAGTGCCGATCGCGCCGAGGAAGCCCGTCCGCCGGCTTGTGACGGGTATGTCCACATTGACCTGCCCGCTCGCTATGTCCCGCGATAAGCGGCTCTCATTTTCCACGCCGGGGCGCCTGAGCGTGCTGCTGAAATCGCGCGTCTCCACCCCGGCCTTCAACGTCGTCGCGATCGGTCCGCCCGGCAGGTCGAACAGGGTTCCGTTCGCCGTCAGCTCCGCCTCGGCGGTTTCATTGTCGGTGCGGGCCCCCTCGCGGACGGTGGCTGCGTTCTCGAGGGGCGCGAACGGATTGAGCGAAGGATCGCCTGCCGCGATCCGGGCCTGGACGTCGGCAAGATCCAGGCCCCTGTCCGTGACGATCCTGTCCACGTCCTTGTCGTAATTGGCGATGAACGACCAGCGCCAGGGAGCGATGGCGCCGTTCGCGGAAAGCCCGAAATGGCTCGTCCGGCTTTTCGCTTCCCGCATGAGTGGTCCGGCAGCATCGAAATAAAGATGGAGCAGGACGTCCGAGGCGAAAGGGGAATAAGGATGTCCGCCAGGAATGAGGAGGCTCGAAGAAGGAAGACCGAGCCGGCTTGCGGTGTCGGTCGCTTCGAACCGCGCATTTATCGTTGCGGAAACGCTGCCGAAGGATCGGCTGTAGGTTCCGTTGGCGCTAAAGCGGTCGATGGCGGGAAGCAGGGTCCGATAGTCGCCGATGTCGGTCATGTTGGCCGAATTGGCGCCGGCCGCAAAGTCGGCGAGTGTCGGAACTGCCTTGGCCGCCAATGCCGGGACCGCGGCAAGGCCGACCGTGCTGCCCGCGAGCGAGCTCAAACCTGGATCGATTTCCTGGCCTAAACCTGCCGCAGCGCCGATATTGCCGGTAAGATCGAACGGCAAAGGCGAGGGCGCCTGCTGCAGGCTGCGCTCGCTTTCCAGTAGCGGATCGTCGCGCTGATATTCGGCATCCAGATTCCACCGGCTGCCGGTATTGATCCGCGCGATATTGATACCGGCTTCATAGCTGCCGCGCCCGCCGGCCGTCGCCATGCCATGTTTCAGCTCGGCCGTCACGGCGCGAAAATTGGGCTTGAGCACGAAGTTCACGACCCTCTGATCGGCGCGATAGCCATATTTGAGCGCGACTTCCTCGGGGAAGATGTCGACGCGCTGGATCGCCTCGGGCGGCAGGTCCTGCAGTTCGGCGAAGCTGGAAATGCGCTGGCCATTGAGGAGGATGACCGGGCCGTTCGCGCCGCCGTCCGGCCCCCCGATGATGACCCGTCCGCGATTGCTCCGCAGCCGGGGAGCGATGGCGCCCAGCAATTCGGCGACGCTGCCGGCGCCATAAGCCGCGATCTCGTCTTCGTTCAGCTGATCTTCCGGCGGGATGTCGCCGATCACCCTGCCCCTGTCGCCGACGACGAGGATGTCCTGTCCCACGAACGGCTCCCCCGCATCGTCTTCGAGGTCCGGAGCCGGCGCTGGTGCCTGGTCCTGCGTGGAAACGGCCTGCGCGTTTGCCGGCAGTGTGGGCGATAGGACCGGAAGCAGGACCAGGACCGCGGCTTTGCTGAAATTCACTCGTCACTCTCCGCCATGGTCGATCGGCGGCAGGCGGGAAGCCCGGCGCGCCGAGCCTTTGCTCGTCGCGCGCTTATGAAAAGCGCATGTCACCCGAATTTGTCCGCCGGGACAAAATGGGATGGAGGCCGGAAAGGAAGGATTTCGGTTCTAAGTTGGTGGAGCCGAGGGGAATCGAACCCCTGACCTCTGCAGTGCGATTGCAGCGCTCTCCCATCTGAGCTACGGCCCCGCGCCATCACGGCGAAGGCGCCTCCATTAGCCGTGCGCGCGGTCGCGCGCAACTTTGCAAAATTTACTGCGGACGAGGGACTTTTCCGTGACCGCTTAATGACATCGGGGCAGCGGGCGTCGTTCCGCCGCCGTCCGCGAACGGATCGCCTCTCCCTTCGGAACGGGCATCCATTCTCCTTCGTTTCAGACCCAAGAACGCAAGCGCGGATCGGCCGCGCCTGGTGTCTGCGAACAACCGCGAAGGAGAAGATGATGGGATATCAACGCAGCGACTATCGCTACGGCGGCGACGATCGATGGCAGGATCGCGACCGCGACAGGAGCCGCTCTTATGGACGGGGCTATGATCGCGGCTACGACGCCCGCGACGATGATCGCGGCTTTTTCGACCGCGCCGGAGACGAGGTTCGGTCGTGGTTCGGCGACGAAGAGGCCGAACGCCGGCGCGAGATGGATGAACGCCGCTGGGCGCGCGAGCATGCCGCCGACCGCGGCGGGTGGAGCACAGGCGGCGGCTGGGGCAATCAGCGCGGAGACAGCTGGCGTCGCGACCGGCCCGGCGAGCGCGGCTATCTGCGCGAGGGCGGCTGGACCGATGAGGAAATATTCGGCGCCAATCGCAGTGGCGGCGGTGCCTCCGGCTTTGGCGGCGCACCCGATAGTGGCCGCCGCTTCGATCGGATCGACGCCGGCAGCACCGGCACGCACGGCGTCCATCCGATGTCGTCACCGGTAGGCGGTGCCTATGGCGCGGACTATGGAGCCTCGGCTTCGGGCTATGGCAGTTCGGCGGCCCGCTATGGCGCACGAAGCGGCGGACGTGGCGGCGGCCTGCACGACCCGCATTATTCCGAATGGCGCAATCGCCAGATCGACGATCTCGACCGGGACTATGACGAATATCGCCGCGAGCATCAGTCGAAGTTCGAACAGGAGTTCGGCAATTGGCGCAACCGTCGCCGGACGCAGCGTCAATCGCTCGGTCAGGTCACCGAGCATATGGAAGTGGTCGGCTCCGATGGAGAAAGGATCGGTACCGTCGACAAGGTTCGCGGTGACCGCATCATCCTGACGAAAAGCGACGAAAATGCCGGCGGCGCGCATCATTCGATCCCGTGCAGCTGGATCGAAAGCGTCGACGACAAAGTGAAAGTCGACAAGACGGCCCAGGAAGCCATGGATGCCTGGCGCAACGAGGAACGCAGCCGAGCGCTCTTCGAGCGCGAGGACAGCGGCAGCGATGGTCCGCACGTGCTGAACCGGAGCTTCTCGGGAACATATTGAATCCCCTCGGTCCGCACGGATTGAATTGGCCCGGCCGGCGCCCAGACGCCGACCGGGCCTTTTGACTCTGGGGGCCGATCCAGCGACAGTGACTCGAACTTTACGGAGACGAGCCGATGGCCGAAGCGCGCGCCTGGCATTTGAAGTCGCGGCCCAATGGGTTGCCGACACCGGAGAATTTCGAGCTGAAGGCGCTGCCTTCGCTGAAACTGGAGGACGGATGGATTCGCGTTCGCAACCATTGGCTGTCGGTCGACCCCTATATGCGCGGCCGCATGAACGACGTGAAATCCTATGTGCCGCCGTTCGAGCTCGATGCGCCGATGGAAGGCGGTGCGCTCGGCACGGTGGTGGAATCGCGCTCGCCCGATTTTGAGGAAGGCGAAACCGTGTTCCATATGATGGGCTGGCGCGAGGAAGCGATCGGGCCTGCCGAACAGTTCAATAATCTGCCCAAGCTTCCCGTCGAGGATCATCATTGGTTGGGTAATCTCGGCCTCACCGGAGCCACCGCTTATTTCGGCCTTCTGCGCGTAGCCGAGGCAAAGGCGGGAGACATAGTGTTCGTGTCCGCGGCCGCCGGAGCCGTCGGTTCCGCCGTGGTCCAGATTGCCAAGGCCAAGGGCATGGAGGTCATCGGATCGGCCGCCGGCGAGGAGAAATGCGCGTGGGTGAAGTCGCTCGGTGCGGATGCAGCGGTCGATTATAAGGCGGAACCGATCCTCAAAGGCTTGATGAAGGCCGCGCCGAAGGGGATCGACGTCTATTTCGACAATGTCGGAACCGACCATCTCGACGCCGCTTTCGCCGCGGCCCGCAACAATGCCCGCTTCGCCATCTGTGGGATGATCGGCAGCTATAATGCGGGCACGCCGGCCAGTTTCCGGTTCATCATGCGGGTCATCAGCGCCCGGATCATGATAAAAGGCTTTCTCTATTTCGATTACCTGTCCGAAATGGACGAATTCCATCGCGACATGGGCGCATGGGTCGCCAGCGGACAGATCAAGTCGCGCGAGACGATCCACGACGGAATCGAGGCGGCACCGGAGGCCTTCCTCGATCTGTTCAGCGGTGCGAATATGGGGAAGATGCTGGTCCGGTTGTGACGGGGCGTCACTCCCTAACCGCTCCACCATGCTGCGCATCGTTCCCCTCCCCGCCAGGGAGATTTCAAATTAGCGTCTCCAACCGCTTCCGTACCTGAACCAGGTCCTTCACGAACCGGGCATATTCCTCTTCCTTATTGTCGCGGACGCGGAGCAGGAAGGAGGGGTGAACGGTGACCCAGGCCTCGCCGCCGTCACCGAGCGTGTGCGCGCGTTCGCGCATGGACGTGATGGTGACCACGCGGCCGAACAGGGAGCGGGCGGCGGTGGCGCCGAGTGCGACGATGATACGGGGCCTCAGGATCATCTGCTCCTGTTCGATCCACCACCGGCAGGCCTCGATCTCGGGACCGTCCGGCTTCTGGTGGATGCGTCGCTTGCCGCGGCGTTCGAACTTGAAATGCTTTACCGCATTGGTGACATAGGCTTGCCTGCGGTCGATCCCGGCATCGCCCAGGGCCTGGTTCCACAATTGTCCGGCAGGGCCGACGAACGGACGTCCGGCCAGATCCTCCTGGTCCCCGGGCTGTTCGCCGACAAACATCAAAGGCGCGTCGACCGGACCTTCGCCGAATATTGTCTGGGTAGCGCATTTGTAGAGATGGCATCGGGTGCAGCCTCTGGCTTCCTCGCGCAAGGCCTCCCACGCCGTCAGCGCATTGTCGCCGATCCCGCCTCGCCTCATGCCTTCTCTGGATGCCTTCACCATTTGCGCCTCGCGAGCCTGGGCCCCCGCCACAAGTTGCCCCACCAACGCAGTCTCGGGCATGTTTTTCCAATATTTCTTCGGCATCTCCTTGGTCATCGCGCCGATCTTCACCCGTGCCGGATTGAAGATGGAGGCGTAATAGGTCTTCCAGACCTCCTCGACGGGATCGCCGTCCGGGGCGTCCGCCTTGACCGCGCCCGGGGTGAAGGCCAGCCCCTCGCCGTCCCAGTGAGCGCACAGTTCCGGCGTCAGGATCGACCAGTTCATGTTGGCGAAGCGCCGGACGAAGAAGTCGGCGTCGGACCGGAGAATATGATGCTCCGGCTCGAACCAGGCGACGTAGCGCGTCTCCCCGCCGGCCTGGATTTCGCGGAAGCGGACGAAGGCATGCATCTTGTGCATGTCGCGCCGCACCTCCTTGGCCATCAATTCGAGCCTGCGGATGAGCGGATCGGCGCCGTCCTCCAGCGCCTTCGGTTGGTCGCGCAGGCGCAGCAGCACAGCGTAAAGGAGGGAGAAGCGCTCAGGATCACGGTGGCAGATGACGGAACGGGCAAGCGCGACGAACGGACGGGGCACGGAGAAAGTGGGCGCGGACGCTACAGGCGGCAAAAGCTCGCCGCCAAACAGATCCTGCCTTGCCTCGCCGACCTGCCAGCTTATCCCGGCCGGCGACATGCCCGCGATCGCCAGCGACCGGGCTGCCGCCCGCCAGCCATCGAAATCCTCATCATGGGCAAGGGAAACGACCCGCATCCAAACCTCAGGGTGCAAAGAGCTCCAGCTGCTCCAATTTTGGCTGCAGGCGCCGCTTGAGATCAACGCGATCCGTCAGCAATGTCGGCCGCCAATTCCGGGCGGTGATGAAAGGCCGCACCTTGGCGATCGAGACGGTAAGGCGGGCAACATCGTCAAGATCCAGGCTGCGCCATCGGCGCGACGACAGGATCTTGTCGACCGCCTTCACGCCCAGGCCCGGTACCCGCAGCAAAAGCTCGCGTGGTGCCCGATTGACGTCGACGGGGAAATGCTCGCGGAACTTGAGTGCCCAGGCGAGCTTCGGGTCTATGTCCAGCGCAAGCATGCCGGCATCGTCTGCGGTCTGGGCCACTTCCCCCGGCGTGAACCCATAAAAGCGTATCAGCCAGTCGGATTGATAGAGGCGGTGTTCGCGCATCAAGGGCGGCCGGCGCAGCGGCAGGATCGCACTCGCATCGGGGATGGGGCTGAAGGCGGAATAATAAATGCGGCGGAGGCCGAAGCGCCCGTAGAGCGTCGCCGCGCGCTGGACGATGTCGCCATCATTGGCGCTGTCCGCGCCGACGATCATCTGGGTCGATTGTCCGGCGGGGGCGAAACTGGGAGCGTTTTTGAACCTTTTTCGGGCATCCCGCTTTTCCTCGATCGCATTCTTCATATCCTTCATGGCGCCTTCGATGCGGTCGCCATCTTTTTCGGGAGCGAGGCGCCTCAGTCCGGCGGCCGTCGGCAGCTCGACATTGATCGACACCCGGTCGGCATGGACGCCGGCCTGCCGGACCAATTCCGGATCGGCGTCCGGAATGGTCTTCAAGTGAACATAGCCGCGAAAATCATGATCCTCGCGCAGGCTTCGCGCCACCTCCACGATCTGCTCCATCGTGTAGTTGGGCGAACGGATGATGCCGGAGGAGAGGAACAGGCCCTCGATATAATTGCGTCTGTAAAAAGCGAGGGTGAGTTGGACTACCTCCTCGACCGTGAACCGCGCCCGCCGCACGTTCGAACTCTTGCGGTTGATGCAATAATGGCAGTCGAAGATGCAGCTATTGGTCAGCAGGACCTTCAGCAACGAGATACAGCGCCCGTCGGGCGCATAAGCATGGCAGATGCCCATGCCTTCGGTCGAACCGATGCCCTTGCCGCCAAGGCTGTTGCGTTTGGCTGTCCCCGAAGAGGCGCAACTCGCGTCATATTTCGCGGCGTCCGCGAGGATGGCGAGCTTTTCCTGGGGACCGAGCCGCGACATATGTTCCTTATATGTTCTCACTGACGGAGTGTCGAGCGGCAAATCATTCAGATTGCGGGGCTTTATCCTCGTCCCCGGAAAGGATCGCTCAATTGCGCAGGGTGAAGCCGATCTTCAGCGTCACCTGATAATGGGCGACCTTGCCATTTTCGACATGACCGCGCGTTTCCGTGACCTCGAACCATCCTATATCTTCGACAGTCGCCGATGCGCGCGCGATGGCCTGCTCGACAGCATCCTCGATCCCGGTGCTGGAGCTGCCGACGACCTCGATGACCTTATAGACATTGTCGCTCATGAAGATCCTCCGTCCCTTCAACAACTCTTGGGGGAGTGGAGGGTTGCCGGGACTTGCACATCGAAGGCATGGGATAGGAAATATTCAGGGAGGGCCATCGATGCGCCGCACGATTGTCAGGATATCATTGCTGGTCGCGCTGATCGGCGCGGCCCCGGCCGCTGCCGCGCCGGCAGATGATTTCAGGAAATTGCTCGACGATCATTACGCGTGGCTGTTGCGCGAGGATCCCGTCTACGCCACGCAACTCGGGGTCCGGGACCATGACCATCGCATCGCCGACATCAGTTCCGCGGCACGCGACCGGCGTGCTACCGAAGCCCGGGCATTTCTGGCGCGGCTGGAAAATATTCCCGGGTCCGCGCTCGGCCCGGACAACCGCACCGACCGCGCCATATTGAAGCGGATGCTGGAAGAGGCGGTGGAGGCCAATCGCCATGCCCAGCGGACGATGCTGTTCAGCACATATTTCGGCTGGCATCAGGACTTCATCGATGCGGTGACGGCTATGCCGTTCCGGACCCGCGCCGACTTTGAATCCTATCTCGCCAGAATTGCCCAATATCCGACGCTCAACGACGCGGCGCTCGCCATAACCGAGGAAGCCGTGCGTGGCGGATTCGTGCGTCCCTGTTCCGTGCTCGCCAATTATGAGCGGACCGTCTCCGGCGTGATCGCCGAGGATATGGCCAGATCGCGCTATTACGAACCTTTCGCCGGCAAGCGGCCAGCCGACGTTGACGTCTTGGAATGGCAAAGCCTGCAGTCCCGCGCTCGCACGATCATAAAGAACGTCATCAACCCGGCCTATGCCAAGCACCGGGCATATTTTCGAGTCTCCTATCTGCCTCATTGCGCGAAGACGGACGGCATCTCCGCTTTGCCAGGGGGGCGCGAATATTATGCCTTTCGGGTAAGGGCCGAGACCACTACCGATCTGAGCCCAGACCGGATCCACCAGATCGGCCTGGAAGAAGTGCGCCGTATCCGCGCTGACATGGCTCAGGTGGCGCGCGAGGCCGGCTTCCCAAGCCGCGAGGCCTTCATCCAGGATTTGCGCACCAATCCCGTTCACTATGCCGCCACGCCCGAAGCGCTGATGGCGGCGACTGCCTTGGTCACCAAGACGATCGACGGCAAGATGCCCAGTCACTTCGGAATCCTGCCGCGCCTGCCCTATGGCATTCGCGCCATTCCGCAGGAGACCGCGGAAGGGAGCACGACCGCTTATTATATGCGCGGCACGCAGGAGAGCGGCGTTGCCGGCACATATTATGTCAACACGTCGAAGCTCGACCAGCGACCCTTGTGGGAGATACCGGCGCTGAGTCTCCATGAGGCGGTCCCCGGCCATCATCAGCAGATCGCGCTGCAGCAGGAGATGGATATTGCGCCCTTCCGCCGCAATTTCACGGGCTTCACCGCCTTCATTGAGGGATGGGGTCTTTATGCCGAGAGCCTCGGCGAGGAGATGGGACTGTACGATACGCCAGCGAAGCGGATGGGGCAGCTATCCTATCAGATGTGGCGGGCGGCGCGTCTCGTCGTCGATACCGGCATCCACGCCCAAGGCTGGGACAAGGCGCGTGCGGTCGCTTTCATGCGTGATAACACGGCCCTCAGCGACGCCAATATCGATGCCGAGGTCAACCGCTACATCAGTTGGCCGGCACAGGCGCTCGCCTACAAATTGGGCGAGTTGAAGATAAAGGAATTGCGGGCGCGGGCAGAACGAGAGCTGGGCTCGCGCTTCGATCTTCGCCATTTCCATGATGCGCTGCTCCGGAACGGTCCGCTCCCGCTCGACCTGCTGGAGGCGCAGATGGTGGACTGGATCACGGTCGAAAGGACCAAGGCCTGATCAGGCTCTATTCCGATATTCAGGAGACCCGGCGCGTTCCCGGTCTCAAGCCCCTTCGGGCACCCGGTCCGAACTGGCGCCGGCGCTTTGGTCTTCCCTCGCTGCGCGCATCATCTGTTCCCAGCAGCCCGTGAAGCCGCCGGGGCCGACGGTCGAGCAGCTCTGGGTTCCGGTCCGGCCGACATATTCGAGGCTTTCGGCGCGGACGGCCCAGCTATCGCCTTCCGGGCCAGGCGAGGATTCGCGCAGTGTTTCGGGGATGCGGAACCGCTCGGTATCGGGACGGCGCGCGCAAACGACGACTTCACCTGTGACGCTTTGCGGACAGGGATCGTTGCCATAGACGATGACCCTGCTGATCTTATCCTCCGGGCCGGTCGGCTGAGCCGTTGCCGGCACGTAGGAAAGGGTGGTGGCCACGATCAGGGTCGCGGCCTTGAATAATGTCCTCATGTCCACCTCCGATGCAGATCCACTCCCGTAGAGAAGGGCCGACAGCCCTGCTTTGTTCCTTCCGAACCGGCGTTTCAGCCCATCGGGCAGCATGGGCGTCGCAAGCTTATGGGTTGCGTAGATCCTCTTCGATCGCCTCGGACTGAGCGTCGATCCGGCCCAGCCTTTCCTGCCGCGCTTCCTCGATCAGCTGGTTCCAATTCACCTGATCGCGGGTCGCGCGTTCGGCGCGGGCCGCCCGGACGATATCGTTGAAGCAGCCGATCATGCCGCCTTGGCCGACCGTCGAACAGCTCCCGATGCCGGAGCGTCCGACATATTCCAGCTGCTCGGCACGGTTTATCCAGGATTGATTGACCGGCGCATTGGGGTCTTCGCGCAGATTTTCCGGAATGCGGAATCGCTCGCCTTCCGGTTTGCGCGCGCAAACGATGATCTCGGCGTCGGTGCTTTGGGGGCAGGGGTCGTCGCCATAGACGATCAACTGATTGACCTTGGCGCCGTCGACCGGCTCCTGCGCAAATGCCGGCGCCGCGAAGGCCGCCACGACGAGCAGTGGAGGAAGGAAGGCTTTCATCGATCAGATCCTTTTCGAAAGTCCGATGGCGACCCGGCAACCGGCGCGTATCAGGCCGGATAATATCGGGTAGCCGAAGCTGTTTTCCGCACCTGCGGCAACGGCAGTATCGCGATGCTCGATCTCCTCCGTCCGGAACTCGGCGATCGCACCGGAAAGGTCGGGATCATCCTCGCGCAGGGCTTCGAGCTGCGCACCATAATGTTTATCGATTTCGGTCTCGACCGCCGCGGTGCAGGCCATGGCCGCTTCCGGACCCAACAAGGCGGTGACGACGCCGAGGCCATGACCAGCGATGTTCCAAAGAGGCTGGAGCAGCGTCGGCCGCACGCCCCGGTCGATCATCATCTCGTCGAAATGCCTGAGGTGCCGTTCTTCCTGCACCTGCATCCGGGCGATCACCCGCGAGGCCGGATGACGTGCGCCGAGAACGGCCTGCTGGCCGGCATAGATGCGGGTTGCGCCATATTCGCCGGCCTGGTCGACGCGGATCATCGAGGCGATGTCGGGCCGGGCGTCGCCCGGCCGCCAGCGCGGCGCCGCTACGGCGGGGTCAGGACCTAGGCCTGGGCGCGGGGTCGTCTGAGGCTCAGCCATGCTATCACCAGGAAAGTTCCAATCGAGACGATCGCATTCCATCCCGCCATCGAGAGGCCGAGGAACGACCATTGCACCTCGTCACAGCGGATGATCGGCGTGTCCAGCACATTTGCCAGAAGATCCTCCACCGATTCGCCGCGAGGAGCCGCCGTGCATTGGGTGAAGCCTTCGAAAATTCCGGCCTCGACTCCTGCATGATAGGTACCGATCATGCCGCTGGCGAGGATGGAAAGCGCCGCCAGCCAGACAAGGCTGCGGCCCTTGTCCGCCATTGGCGCGAAAGACAGCAAGGCGAAGGCCAGAGCGGCGAAATGCGCCCAGCGCTGCCAGTAGCACATCTCGCAGGGGTGGAGCCCACCCAGATATTGCGACCCATAAGCGCCCGCCAGCAAGGCGGCCGGGATCAGCAGGGCCAACGCCCGCGCCTGCTGAAGCGAGGTCAAGTTCGGTTCGGCCTAGCGCAAGTCACGGCGCGCAGCCGTGGCTGTGCCGGTCTTGCTGCCGAGTCGGGAGATGGTCTGAAGGGCATAATGGAGCTGGAAGTCCTCGATGCCCTTCTTCTTCAGTTCCTCGGCGGTGGCGGCGAAGCGCGGATCGGGTTTCCCGTCGTCCTGGATCACATCGTCCTCCACCTTCAACTCGTTGATCAGGTGGCGGCGAAGATCGGCCTCGCGGAAGCGCGGCCTGTCCTTGTAATCGGGATCGGAAAGCTGCGGCACCTCGACATCGGGAGCAATGCCGCCCTCCTGCACCGATCTTCCCGAAGGTGTATAGTAACGCGCGGTCGTGAGCCTCAAGGCCGTATCGCTCGACAGCGGAAGCAGGGTCTGGACCGATCCTTTCCCGAAAGTGCGCTCCCCCATCACCAATGCTCGGTGATGCTCTTGCAAAGCGCCCGCGACGATTTCGGCGGCAGAGGCGCTGCCCGCGTCGACCAGGACGATGATCGGCAGGCCGTGCGTCGCGTCCCCTGGCCGCGCATAATAACGTTCGATGTCGCTCTTGTTACGGCCGCGCTGCGAGACGACCTCGCCGCGTTCCAGGAAGACGTCCGACAGCCCGACGGCCTGATCGAGCAGACCGCCAGGATTGGAGCGGAGATCGACGATATAGCCGAGCGGCTGCCCGCCGAGCGACTTTTCGATACTGGCGATGGCGGCAAGCGCCTCATCGGTAGTATCGCGGCTGAAGCTGTTGACGTTGATGATGCCGACCCGGTCCTTGACCTCCCATTTCACCGCCTTCAGCTGGATGATGGCGCGGGTGATCGAAACGTCGAACGGTTTGTCCCGGCCGGGGCGGACGACCGTAACCTTGACGGTGGTTCCGGCGGCGCCCTTCATCTGCTCGACCGCTTCGTCGAGCGTGCCGCCATAGACCAGCTTGCCGTCGAGATGGGTCAGATAGTCGCCCGTCTTGAGGCCGGCGCGATAGGCGGGCGTATCTTCCGTGACGCTCATCACCTTGACCGCGCCATCCTCCATCGTGACGCTGAGACCAAGCCCGCCATATTCGCCCTCGGTCGTCGTCATCAGGGATTTGAAGCCCTTTTCGTCGAGATAGGAAGAATGGGGATCCAGCGAGGCAAGCATGCCGTCAATGGCACCGCGCAGCAGAGTCTTGTCGTCAACCTGCTCGACATATTCGGACCGGACCCGCTCGAACACGCTCATGAACTGGTCCAGTTCGCGATAGGTGTTGACGTCGACCGCCGCGAGCGCAGCGGTGGCTGCGGGGACGAGGGCGACGGCGCTGACGAGTCCGAGCGAACGGATGAGATTGTTGGCCATTTTGTTCCTGCTAATCGAATTTGTCCTTAAAGCATCGTGCTGAGATGTGGGCACCGATATCAGCCTTTCACGATGCGATAACAAAAGTTTAGAGCAAATGACCGATTCTCGCTTCGGCTTCTGGCTCTCGCTTACAGCCTTTTTAGCGCCACGAAAAGCAACGCCCGGTGAACGCGCCCCGCAGCAAGGGCGATTTCAGCCAAGCGCGATCAGGGGCGATATCGGAAAAGGCCTTCCGTTGCGCCTGAGTTCTACCGAAATGCGCGGCGATCCGCTGCCGGCGCGGCCGATCTCGCCGCCCTGTCGAACCTTGTCGCCGACGCCGACGTCGAGCGAGGCCAGGTTGGTGATGGCGGTCATCCAGCCATTGCCGTGGTCGATGATGACGATTTCTCCATAGCCTCTGAACCGGCCGGCATAGACGATCCGGCCTGATGCGGGGGCGATTACCACGGCACCGGCCTCGGTGGCGAAGGTGAGGCCGCGGGCATGGACCCCGGCATCGGAAATCTCGCCGAGGCCCCTGATCAGCCGGCCCTTGACGGGAAGGATATAGGTGGGCTTGGACGTGGCCCTGGCGCCCGACGGTGGCGGTGTGCCGGGGCGGAGCGACGGACCCGGGAGCTGCACCAAATCCTGTCGGAGGCGTGCCTGGAACTCGCGCGTCCCGGCAAGGGCCGCGAGTTCGCGCGCCTCCTCGCCGAAAGCCAGGGCACGGTCCGATTCGGCAAGCGCCGACTGGCGCAGGCTTTCCGACCGCTGACGCTGGCGCTGCTCCAGCCTGGCCAAAGCGATTCTTCTCGTCCTCAACTCCTCCTGTCCGGAAACCAGGGATGCCACCGCGCGATCGGCTTGCCGTCGCAACTGGTTGCCGGCCTCCACCTCGGCCCGCAGATCCGCCGTCCTGGCCCTGATCACCGGCAGCGTGGAGGCGAGCAGCGAACGGACATGGACGACGTCGTCCAACGAGCCGGGCTGCACCAAGGCGAGGGCGGCAGGCCGCCGAGCCATGGTCTGTAATGCTGCCGTAAGTCGGATGACGGGCCCCTCCTTCTCCGCCAATCGGGCCCGTTGCCGCGCGCGCAGATCCTCGATGATGCGGATCCTCGCTTCGGCAGCGCTGATGTCGGCTTCGGCGACTTCGATCCGTGCGGCGAGGGCGGCGGCGTCGGCGCGCGCGCGGGCGGCTTCGTTCGTCGCCTGTTTTGCCTGCCGCTCCAATTGTTCGGACCGGCGCGCCGCTTCCGCTGCCTGGCGCTTGGCGAGAATTAGCGCGTCGGCCCCCGCATTGACCCGAGTCTGCGCCAAGGCCCAACCGCCCCCGATCAAGCTCGTCGCGGCGAGGATAAGAGCGAAGCGGCGCATCATCCCTAACCTTCCCGATGATAGGGGTGATGTGCAAGCAGACTTGTCGCGCGCCACAATTGTTCGGCCAGCATGGCGCGGGCGAGGAGGTGCGGCCAAGTCGCCTTGCCGAAGGCAAGCAGAAGGTCTGCCGACATTCGCTCTGGGTCGCTGAAGCCGTCGGCGCCGCCGATCAGGAAGCGGGCCTCGCGCTTGCCGCCGTCGCGCCATTGCTCCAATTTCCGCGCGAAGGCGGCGGAGCCGAGTTGCTCGCCCTTTTCATCGAGGATGATCGTGACGGATTGGTCGGCGGCGGCGGGCAATTTGCCGCCGCTTTCCGGCAGCTCGGTGATACGGCTGGGCCAAGCCAAGCGCTTCATGTAACGATCGACGAGCTCCGCCTCCGGACCGCGCCCGATCTTACCTCGCGCGACAATGTGCAGAAGCATGTTCGCCCCCGGCTTGGATCCTAACTTTGGGCAGGCGCCGCATTGCCCTCCTCGAAGGCCCACATTCTCTCGAGATTGTAGAAGCTGCGCACTTCCGGGCGGAACAGATGGACGATCACATCCTCGGCGTCGATCAATACCCAATCCGCGACCGGAAGGCCCTCGATGCGGACATTGCGGCCGAGTTCCCGCTTGATCCGCTCAGTCAGCTTTTGAGCCATCGACGCGACCTGCCGGGTGGAGCGCCCGCTGGCGATCACCATATGGTCGGCAATGCTGGATTTGCCGGTAAGTGGGATGGTGACGACCTCTACTGCCTGGTCGTCGTCGAGAGACCGGAGCACGAGATCATGCAGGGCTTCGGCCTTGTCGATCGCTCCGTCGCTTTTCGGAGCAGGTGCTGGTGCGGGCAATTTGCCTCCTTAGGTCATCGGCTGCCGCGTTACGTCGTCGCGGAGCGCCTGGGGGTTGAACGATCTGGTCAATCTTCGGTGCCAATTGGGATCGGCGGCACGTATGCCTGTGGCGGAAGTCGGGTCGGGCGGCAGTGTCACGAACACGAGTGCCGGCATTCTCCACTTCGTCCAGTGCCGAGCTTCGGCTACGGGCCGGACGAAGCGGCGCAGCCAGCCCATGGCGGGAGCCGCCCGGGCGGCGCCATCATATCCCGGACGGGCGATCACGGCAATCGGCACTTGAGCGGCAATCTTTCGCCAATCTTTCCATTTGTGGAATTCACTCAGATTGTCGGCACCCATCAGCCAGATGAAGGCTCGCCTGGGGTAACGGCGGCGCAGCGAACGCAAGGTATCGATGGTGTAGCGCGTGCCCATCGCCTGCTCGATCGCCGTCACCCTGATGGGAAGTCGCCTGGCGGCGTGCCGGGCCGAGGCGAAGCGTAAGGCCAATGGCGCCATATCCTTCTTCGGCTTCAACGGATTCCCCGGTGACACCAGCCACCAGACATCGTCGAGCGCGAGCGCAGCAAGGGCGAAGGCGCTGATCCGGCGATGACCGCGATGGGCCGGATTGAAGGAGCCGCCCAGCAGCCCGGTCCTGGTCATGCGCGCCGGATCAACACGAAGCGCGGCCTCCCCGAACGACCTCGGCTAGGCGCCCTGTGGGGCGGCACCGCCTATTCCACCGCCACGCGGTTTGCGCGTCGTCGGGATCGAAGAGCCCGCCGTCGGCAGGACCAGTCGTTTCGAATCGGTATCGTCGCGGCCGATATCGTCGCCGCTGATCGCCTTCTTCGCCTCCTCGCCGTTCAGCGTCTCATATTCCAGCAACGCGCCGGCCAGCCGATGAAGCTGGTCCAGATTCTCCGTCAGCACCTTGCGCGCTGTCGCTTCCGCTTCTTCGATCAGGCGGCGCACCTCGTCGTCGATAAGCTTCGCTGTATCGGCCGAGATCGACTGCGTGCGGGCAACGCTGTGGCCAAGGAAGACCTCGTCCTGATTGTCGCGATAGCGCAGCCAGCCCAGTTTTTCCGACATGCCATATTCCATGACCATCGCCCGGGCCATCTCGGTGGCCTGCTGGATGTCGTTGGACGCGCCGGTGTTGAGCTCGTCGGGACCATAAATGATCTGCTCGGCGATGCGGCCGCCGAAGCAAAGCGCGAGCCGCGCCTTCATCTGCTTCATCGACATCGAATAGCGGTCGCGTTCCGGCAGATTCCAGGTCACCCCCAGCGCGCGGCCGCGCGGGATGATCGTCACCTTGTGCAAAGGATCGCAGCCCGGGACGTGGAGCGAGACGAGTGCATGGCCGGCTTCATGATAAGCGGTCGATTTCTTCTCATCTTCGGTCATCACCATCGATTTGCGCTCCGCGCCCATCATGACCTTGTCCTTGGCGAGCTCGAACTCGTTCATCGCGACGAGGCGCTTGCCCATGCGCGCGGCGAGGAGAGCGGCCTCGTTGACGAGATTGGCGAGATCGGCGCCTGAAAAGCCGGGTGTGCCGCGGGCGATGGTGCGGGCGTCGACGTCCGGCGCCAGCGGTACCTTCTTCATATGCACCGCCAGGATCTTTTCGCGTCCTTCGATATCCGGGCGCGGCACCACTACCTGGCGGTCGAAGCGGCCGGGACGCAGCAATGCCGGATCGAGCACGTCCGGACGATTGGTCGCGGCGATGATGATGATGCCTTCATTCGCTTCGAAGCCGTCCATCTCGACCAGCAGCTGGTTCAAGGTCTGCTCGCGCTCGTCATTGCCATTGCCCAACCCCGCGCCGCGATGCCGGCCGACCGCGTCGATTTCGTCGATGAAGACGATGCATGGGGCATTTTTCTTGGCCTGCTCGAACATGTCGCGCACGCGGCTTGCGCCGACGCCTACGAACATTTCGACGAAATCCGATCCGGAAATGGTGAAGAAGGGGACATTGGCTTCCCCAGCGATGGCGCGGGCGAGCAAGGTCTTGCCGGTGCCAGGCGATCCGACCAAGAGGGCGCCCTTCGGAATCTTGCCTCCCAGGCGGGCGAACTTGGTCGGATCCTTCAGAAAGTCGACGATTTCTTGCAATTCCTCGCGTGCCTCGTCGATGCCGGCCACGTCGTCGAAGGTGACGCGGCCATGCTTCTCGGTCAGCATCTTCGCCTTGGATTTGCCGAAGCCCATCGCTCCCGAACCTGCATTCTTCTGCATCTGCCGCATCACGAAGAAGGCGATGGCGAGAATCAGCAGGAAGGGCAGCGACTGGTAGAGGAGTATCAGCCAGACGCTGGTCGTCTGTTCCGGCTCCCCGCTGAAATTGACGCCGCGCTGGCGCAGGCGCGACGGTAGCTCCGGGTCAAAAATGGCGTTGGTCTTGAAGGATTCACCGCTGGTCAGTTTCCCGCTGATCACTTCCTTGCCGATCGCAACTTCCTTGACGCTGCCCTCATCGACCCGGTTCAGAAAATCGGAATAGGCAATCGCCCCGGCGCCTGCGCTGCTGCGACTGCCGCCGTCGACGATCTGGACGAACAGAATGAGCGCAAGCAGGATGCCTGCCCAGATGAAAAGGCTCTTCATCCAGGGATTGCCCTGCGGGTCCTTGTTGGGGGTCGGATTCTCGCTCATTCTCGCTCTCTTTGCTCGTCCCGACCTAGATAGGCGTTTTCGGGTCGATGACAATGTAGTGCGGCCATCTGAACTACTGCTTGACGCCATACCGGTCCGGCGATGCGCCGGACGGCGTCGGTGCGACTAGAGCCGTCACCATCCTCCAAGGCCCTGGCAATAAACAAGGATCAGCCTGTCCCAGATCAGGGCAGCCCCGATCTCACCATATTATATGATTGTGACTAACTATTTGGTGACGTAATATTCCTCAATCAACTGAACGCGTTGACCGACCGCGTGACCAGTTGAGCGTGGAGGCCGGTCCGGCATCCGTTCGACGGCCTCCAAAACGATTATGTGCGGATCCCCTCGGTCGCGACGAAGTCAGGAAAGGCACAGACGATGGAAAATCCGGAGCCAAGAGAGAAACCCGAAAAGAATCCCGTGTCCGTGATCGGGGCGGATATCGTCATCACCGGGAATATCGAATCCTCGCTGGACCAGCGCGCGGTGGACTTGCACATCGAAGGGCGCGTCAACGGCGATGTCCGATGCGCGACCTTGATCCTGGGCGAGGGCAGCATGATCAAGGGCAGTATCCACGCCGATCGCGTACGTGTGTCGGGTGCTGTTGAAGGTTCCGTCGAAACCAGGGACCTGGCCATCGAAGCGGGCGCGCGAGTCACCGGCGATATCGTCTACGAACGATTGCGGGTGGCCAATGGCGGCATGATCGAAGGCAATATCAAATGCCGGACCATCGAGGGCAATGAAGGCGGGGGAAGCAAGCTCAAGCTGGTGGAAGCCCCGGGTGACGCCAAGAGCAAGCCGATCTACATCGATTGATCGCGGCTCGGACGCTGCCCGATCAATATGGTGAAGCTGCGGGCGGGAAGACAATCGCCCATGACGCAGCCGCGCCGAGCCCTTGCCGCGTGCGGGACGGGGAGCCGTGCCGGTCTTGGAGGATGCTATGCGCCTTTTTTGCGCGATCGGCTGGCATAAGGCCAACCCCTATGATCGCTGGAATAGCGGCTATTATTTCACCAGGTGTCAGGCCTGCGGCCAGGACCTTGTGAGAAGGGTAGCCGGGCGCTGGCATGTTCCCAAGGGCTATCGGGTCGTCTGGAAGTCTAAATATGAGCCTGAAACCTTGCCTGTACCGGGACGCTTCCAGCTCAAAACCGAAGAATGGAGTGAAGTTCCGAGCCACTCCCCCATCGGCCGTCTCGCCCGGGGTCTTGCCGAGAATTCGCCGAGGAGGGGCGAAGACCAAGCGGAACAGGTGCCTGGTCCGGCTCGGATGGCGGGCACCGGTAGCGAGGGCGTCAGGATAAAAGTCCCCGCGAGCGAAAGCTCTGTGATGGCAAGCAGTGCAATCGAAGACGTAGCAATCGACGACCCGAATCCTGCCAGGGAGAGTCCAGACGTGGAAAGTGCGACCGAAGCGCCGACGGCCCCCTTGGCGCCACCAGGCACCGAACCGGACTCAGTAGCCTTTCAGAGAAACATTTCCAGGGCACCCGCCGGTGCGCGAGAAAATTCTTCGGCGGAGCTCCCTTCGGAACGCGTGGACCAATCAAGCATGAACGATGACGACTTCATGCAGGACGATGCCATCGCATGGCCCCAGCCCAGCAAACCTGCCTTCGTCGATGTGGACCATGATTTCATGGATGTTCCGGACGACATCATATTCGGGGACCGAAGCAACTTTGGTCCGGACCCAGACCATGTCGATGAGCGACCAGGGAATCCGACCGCTGCCCCGGAGGATCTCGAACCCGAATCCAAGACGCCGAAGGCCCGACGCAGCCGAAAGAAGGCAGCCGACACTTTATGAAATCATCTATTTTCGATCCTTGGCGGGTGACTTTCGTGCTGATCCCAGGGGAAATCAGCAGACGACTCGGCAGGAAGGAAAAGAGAAAAACGGATCAGGCCTGTCATGCGCGTGAAAGCAGCGCCGCCTTCGCTGGGCGGCTCCTCAGGCCGAGTCCTCCTCTTCCTCGAACAACACGGCTACGTCGCCATTGGCCGACAGCCTCACCCGGTCGTCTTCCACCTCGGCGACGAGGCCGAGTGAGATATAATGGTGATGGCCCTCATGCGATCCTTGTCCGCTATCGGCCTTGGTAAGCTTGATGCGATCGCCATTGACGTGATCGACAGTTCCGACATGGACGCCGTCGGCGCCGATCACTTCCATATGTTCCTTGATATCGTTCCGATCGACCATGTTTCTTCTCCTCTTGAAAGCTGAACTCCGGGGCGGTCGAAACGCTCCACCCCCGGGTCGGACAGGCAATGTCAAAGTGGTGGCGCAAGATAGGCGTGGAGTGCGGAGACGACCTGGGCGCCGTCCCCGGCCGCTGCTGCGACCCTCTTCACCGATCCGGACCGGACATCGCCGATGGCGAACACGCCCCGCCTGCTGGTTTCCAGCGGCAGGCGGTCCGCCGCGGCATCCGGACCGGTGCGGATGAAGCCGCGATCGTCCAGGGCGATGTCGGCATTGGCGAGCCAGTCCGTATTGGGATCTGCGCCGATGAACAGAAAGAGATGCCGAACTTCGCGGCGATTCTCGCCGGTGCTGCCGAAGGCGCGCCAGGATATCGCGTCCAGCGCGCCGCCGGTCCCTTCCAGCGCCGTCACCTCTACCCCCGTGACCACTTCGACGTTGGCAAGGCCGGCAAGGCGCTGAACCAGATAATGAGACATGGTGGCCTCCAGCTTCCGGCGGGTCAGCAAGGTGACATGCGCGGCATGACCGGCGAGGAAGACGGCTGCCTGGCCGGCGGAATTCCCCCCGCCGACGAGGGCAATATTATGTCCCGACGTCAATTTCCCTTCGAGGGGAGACGCCCAATAGTGTATCGACGAACCTTCGAAATCCTCGAGTCCCGCAAGCGGCAGTCTGCGATAGCGGGCGCCGGTGGCCACCACGATCGACCGGGCGCGGATATGCTCGCCATTGGCAAGGGACAGGCACAGGACGCCATCCTCGCCGTTCTCCAATCGAGCCACCTCGTCCGGAATCGCCATTTCAACCCCGAACTTCTGGGCCTGGCTAAAGGCGCGTCCCATGAGGGCCATTCCGGAAATGCCGGTGGGAAAGCCCAGGAAGTTCTCGATCCGCGCCGACGCTCCCGCCTGTCCACCAAACGAGCGGCAATCCAACGTCAGCACGGACAATCCTTCCGAGGCGCCGTAGACGGAAGCGGCCAGGCCGGCCGGCCCCGCGCCGACCACCGCCACATCGAACAGCCGATCCGCGTCGATGGGCCCGACCAAGCCGATGCAACGGCCGAGCGCCGCCTCGGTCGGGTTGCGGAGCAGCCGGCCATCCGGGCACAGCACGATGGGAAGCTCGCCGGGATCGAAATGGAATCAGTCCACCAGGGCTTGGGCGCAGCTGTCGCTTTCGGCGTCGAGCCGCTGGAAGGGGTGCCCGTTGCGCGACAGGAAGCCCTCGAGCCGGAGGACGTCCCCATCCCCGGCACGGCCAATGATGACGGGACCGCCATCGCCGGATTCGATGAGGCCGACGCGGCGCAGGATCAGCGCGCGCATGATCCGTTCGCCAAGCTCGGCCTCGGCTGTCAGCAAGGCCCGCAATTGATCTGGAGCGATGATCAGCGCCTCGACCATCTCCCTGGCTCGCGCGTCGAACAAAGCGGGGCGGCCGGACAATTGGGCGAGCTCGCCCACGAAGTTTCCGGAACCATGCGTCGTGATGAGCTGTGCCGCTGTGCCGCCGCCATGGCGGTAGACCTCGACTTGGCCGTTCAGGATGATGGCAAGTCCGTGGCCCGGCTCGCCGCCCCTGACCAGCATCTCGCCTGCGCCGAATCGCCGGTGGCTTGCAAAGCGACGCAGACGGTCGATCTCCACTCCTTCCAGAGATGGATAGATTTGCGCGCGTCGCGTTTCCCGGACCGAAGGGGAGCTGGCCATGTTTCGATCCTGGCGCATAATGTATCGGCCGGCAACGAGATCGCTCAGTCCTTGTGACTGAACGTTGACGCGTCAGGTGACAAGGATGCGCGCCGGGGCGGTGCGGGTTCGAAACGGTAACAGACTCCGCCGCTGCATTTGACTCCTGCCAGCGTTGCCACCCGACCGCGCCGGAGCTGCTCGGCAAGGTCCGTCAGTTGCCCGCCGCGCGGTGCCGCGTCCGGAACGATCAGACGCAGACAGGACAGGATCACGCGACGGAGTAGCGCGTTGGGGATATCGCCCGGATCCAGTAGGATCGAACCGCCACTTTGCTCGATCCGGGTAGCGGCGAGCGTGCGGGCGGCGGCGTCCAGAGCCTCCTCAGCATCGGCCAGGGCGGCGGCGCTGCGGGCGAGCGGCTCGGGATCGAGCCAAGGGGTTTGGGCAAGATGGCGGCGGATGCGGGCGCGATCGAAATCCTCATTCTCGTTGCTCGGATCCGCAACGGCCTGCAGTCCGGCATGCTGGACGATCTCGGCCAGTGCCGCGCGGCGCCAGCCGAGCAGTGGCCGCAGGATCAGCGCGTCCTCGCCTGCGGCCGGAAAGGGCATCCGGCTCCGGACACCGGCAAGCCCGGCCACGCCGGATCCTCTCAACAGGCGCATGACGAGTGTTTCCGCCTGGTCATCGGCATGATGGGCGGTGAGCAACGCCTTCATGCCTTCCGATTCCAGCCAGCCTCCAAGCGCGCCGTAGCGAGCTTGGCGAGCGCTGGCCTGGAGGCCGTCCCCAGCCGAGACCACATTCACCGTCAGGATGGCATGGGGAATCGAAAGGGAGGTGCAATAGCGTGCGACCAGATCGGCCTCAGCCCTGCTTTCGCTCCGAAGGCCGTGATCGACCGTGGCTGCCCGGACATGATCCGGATAGGCTGCGTGCGCGAGCAGCAGCAAAGCCAGGCTGTCCGGTCCACCCGATACCGCGACGCCGACCCCTTCCTGTTCATTGCCGCCGAGCGCCGCAAAGTCGCGGCGGAATCGTTCGACCGAGAGCGGAGGCAAGGATGGGAGCGCCATGGACCGCGTTTAAACGGATATGCGCCTAAGGGAAATGCGCAGGGAGGCGCTGGCAGGGTCCGGCCGCGATCAGGCGGCGATGGCGCTGGTGCGGCGCGCTTCGATGAATGCGGCCAGCGCCTCGTGCGGCAACGCCGGTGCGTAGAGAAAACCCTGCAGTCCGTCGCAGCCTGCTTCCAGCGCAACCTGTTCCTGTTCCTTGTTGGCGATTCCCTCCGCCATCACCTCGAGATTGATGGCATGGCCGAGGCCGACGGCGGCTCGGATGATGGCGACGCTCTCGTCCATATGGGCGGTGTCGATGAAGGAGCGGTCGAGCTTGATCTTGTCGACCTGAAAGCGCCGCAAATAGCTTAAGGACGAATAGCCCGTGCCAAAATCATCGAGCGCGATCCTGAACCCGTTGCTGCGAAGCGCCTGGATGACTTCCGCGCAACTGTCGCCATGTTCGACCAGCAGTGTTTCGGTGATTTCAAGTTCGATCTGACTGCATTGGACGCGTTCCGTTTCGACGATCTTCCTGAGTCGCGCGGGAAGATCGGAATTTCGGAACTGCATCGGCGAAAGGTTTACCGCTACGGAAAGGTCCGGCCACTGGCGGGCGACGGCACAGGCGCGCTTCAGCACCAATTCGCCGAGCACATTGATCAAACCGCATTCTTCCGCGATCGGAATGACTTCGGTGGGAGTGAGCTCGCCGAGCACAGGGTCGGTCCACCGCAACAGGCCCTCGAATCCGGAGACGTGTCCGGTGCTGGTGATTTGCGGCTGGAAATAGAGGCCGAGGTCGCTGCCGGCCCGCAAGGCGGCCCGAAGCCGGCTCTCGATCTGGTCACGGCGCTGGACGGCGGCGTCCATTTCGTCGGAGAAGAAGCGGAAACAATCCCGCCCCGCTGCCTTGGCCCTGTACATGGTGATGTCGGCCTTGCGGAGCAGGTCCGCAGCTGTGGTTTGGGTCTCGGCGGCCAGAATGGCACCGATACTGACTCCGATACGCGCTTCCCTGCCGTTGAGCAGGAAAGGCTCTCGCAGTGCCTTGATGACGCGACCGCACATGGCGCGGACCTCGGCTTCATTCTTCGGGCCGGTTTGGATGAGCGCGAATTCGTCGCCGCCGATACGCGCCACCGTATCCGTCGTGCGCAAGAGCTTGAGCAGCCGGTTGCCGACCTGCTGGACCAGGAGATCGCCGGCATGATGCCCAAGCGTATCGTTGACCTGCTTGAAGCGGTCGAGGTCGAGCATCAGTAGGGCGACCTTTTCGCCGGCGCGGCGATAGCGGCCCAGCGCCTGATCCAGGCGGTCTTGCAGAAGGGTCCGGTTGGCGAGACCGGTCAGTTGGTCGTGAAGGGCAAGATGCTGCGCGGCCGCCTCCCTGGCCTGAAGTTCGAGGACCAGATCCGTAAGTGTTCTATAGAGGAGGGACATGACGAGGATCACGGCCACAGCAGAGGTCAGCACGATCGGCCAGATCAATTGGAATAGCGCCAGGCCGGAACCCGCTTCGTCCCTCACCAGGATGATGATGGCGAAGCTGGTCAGCGATATGGTCGCAACGGCCGCCGAGACGATCGGAGCAATGAGTTTGCGCGAATAAGACATGCACCCTCCCCCCGGCACAGGAGGCGCGACTGTAGAGAAGTGCGGTTAATAAAGTGTCATTCCGGGGTCGGGAATAGACATAAACCTATGTTACCATCGGGCGATGGCGGCCGCCTCAGTCGCAATTGGCAGTTTTCCGGGCTTGCGGAAGGCGCTGTTTCAGGAAGTCGCGCATCGATGCGCCATAGACATCCTGCAACTCGTCATAGACTTTGCAGGCTTCGGGCATCTTCTGCAGCTTCACCAGCGCCTGGCCGAGGAAGAAGAGACTGTCGGCCGCACGTTCTCCCTTGGGATCGTTCTGATAATTGGCGAGAAGGACCTTTGCCGCGGTCGCCGGCTTGCCATCGTCGAGATAGGCACGGCCGGCCAGGTTGCTGGCCCAGCTCGCCAGGCGATGCTTCGGATATTTCTTGGCCACAGCCTCGAGGGCCTGCTGCGCTTCGCCATAACGCTGCTGGTCCCAGAGCCGGAAGCCGGCATTGTAGGCATCTTCGGCGGAGGCCGCCGCATCGGCGGCGGTTCCGGCATCCTCTTCCTCGATGGCGGGAGGTGCTTCGGCCGGGGCCGGTTGATCCGGCACTGCCGGCCGCTCGATCGCATCCAGCCGGGATTGGGTGCTTTGCGTCAAGGAGGTCAATGCCTGTTCGAGCTGGCGCAGCTGGTACTGATTCTGCTCGATCTGGCCCGTGAGGCTGGCCAATTGGCTTTCCAGTGCATCTACCCGAGCGGTGAGATCGGCGGTGGCGCTGCTCGCGGGCACGCCAGGCATGGGTTGCAGCTCGATCTCGGGACGGATTTCAGGCTCGACATTGCCGCCGGGAAAGACCCGCCGTTGGACCGCGCGCATTTCCTGTTCGAGCTTGCCGATGCGCCTGTCGATACCCTGTGACGCATTCTGCTGCGCCACCGCTGGCGCCGCAGTGCTGGCCAGCAGGACCAAGGCAAGAAGATGAAGACGCATGATATCGACCCCGTTAACCACTCTTTCGCGTTGATATTAGGAAGCGTCCCCTGTCGCCAGCATTAAGCAGCTGGTTCCATGGGCAGTTTCAATCCACCGGTATCTCGGACGCGGCGGCGGGTTGGGCGTTCTGATTGGCCCCCGCACCCGCATTGGCGCGGGCAAGCAGGTCCGCAGGCAGAAGGCTGACATCGGAAATGGTCCGTTCCGCAGGCGACAATTGGGGGATCATTGTCGATCCGACGGTCACGCGAAGCGCATTGGGCCGGCCGGTCAGGATTTGCGGCGCCGTGGCGGTGGATGGCACGGTATAACTTTCGCCGGCTTTCAGAATGGCCTCGTGCAGCCGGCGGCCGCCATTGCCTTCGTAAATGCGTAGCCATACGTCGGACGTGGCGGTGAGGACGACCGGGCCGCTTCTGTCGTTAGCGACCGGAACTGTCCCTGGCGGCTGCTTCGGAACCGCTTTGTCTGCAGGCGCGGCAGGTCCGGCAACGATCTCACTCTCATCCGTTGCCGGATCGTCGAGCGCCGCATTGCGCCAGATCAGATAGCCGCCGGCAAGCAGGACGAACAGGCATGCGGTCAGCAGCGCCAGCGAGCGTGGGGGCACCCGCGCCGGGTCGGCAGGTTCGTAATAGGCCGGAGCCGCGGCACTGGTGTGCGAAACGCCGCCCAGCTGTTCGCGAAGCTCGGCGCCGATGGCCGGTCCGTCGAGGCCCACCGCATTGGCATAAGCCCGGGTGAATCCGATGCTGTAGGTGACGGCCGGCAGGGCGTCCCATTCGCCCAGCTCGATATGCTGGAGATGGCGAATCGGAATGCGCGTCTGGCTTGCCACCTCGTCAAGACTGAGTCCCCGCTTTTCGCGGGCGGCCTTCAGCCTTTCGCCCACGCTCGGGCCCAGTAACGGATCCTGATCCATCTCAGCCATCAAATCCCAATCCGCTCGACCCGTTTCGAATGGTTTGTCATGACATAGCAGCCGCGCTTCATTGTCAACCGACGCGCGCCCCCTCCAATGGGAGGATTTTTAGAGAGCCGGCGGCCCATCTGCCTATCCTATGGCAACGTCATGGGCCTGGGCCCAGTCGGACAAAGCGGTGCGAAGGTCCGCGCGCCCGCTTGCAAGCAGCTTTTCCAGCTCCGGAACCAGCTGGCCCCGATCGAGGGAACGGATCATCGCCTTGACGGGGCCCACCGCCGCGGGCGTGATCGAAAGCCGTTCGACGCCGATGCCGATCAATGCCATCGATTCCAGCGTGCGCCCACCCATTTCCCCGCATACGCCGACCGGCACGCCATAATCCTTGCTGGTCCGCACGATCCGGCGGAGAAACCGGAGGATGGCCGGCGACAGCCAATCGTAGCGCTCGGCCAGCTTCGGATTGGCGCGGTCGGCAGCGAACAGGAATTGCGTCAGGTCGTTGGTCCCGATCGACAGGAAATCGATCTTGGGAAGAAGCATGTCGAGCATTTCCGCGAGCGCCGGAACCTCCAGCATCGCGCCATAATTGATTTTCGCCGGCAGCAGCTTCTTGCGGCCCGCAAGCCATTCGCGCTGATGTTCGACGATCGCCTTGGCGGCATCGAATTCCCACGGCTCCGAGATCATCGGGAACATGATATTGAGCTCGCGCCCCGCGGCGGCTTCGAGGAGTGCGCGTGCCTGGGCTTTCATGAGACCGTCGCGGTCCAGGGCGAGGCGTAGCGCCCGCCAACCCATCGCCGGATTTTCCTCGCCGACGCCATTGCCGACCTCTATATAGGGGAGGGCCTTGTCTCCGCCGACGTCGACGGTTCGAAAAATGACCGGCTTGTCGCCCGCTTCCTCGATGATTGCGCGATAAAGGCGTTGCTGGCTTTCCCGGCGCGGAAGGGTCGCCGAGACCAGGAACTGGAATTCCGTGCGGAAGAGGCCGATGCCGTCGGCGCCGGTCAATTGGAGCGCGGCGGCATCGTCGCGAAGGCCGGCATTGATCATCAGGGTGATCCGCGTTCCGTCCTTGGTTACGGGCGGCAGGTCGCGCAGGGCGGCATAATCGGCGAGTCGCTTGCGACCGGCAGCCTGCTTGCTCTTGAAGGCTTCTTCCACCGGGCCGGTGGCGCGAACGAAGGCAACGCCTTCGTTACCGTCCAGCAGGACGAGATCGCCTTCGCCGATCGCCTGGCGAATGTTTCGAATGCGGCCAAGCATCGGAATGCCCATCGCCCGTGCTACGATAGTGACGTGCGCAGTGAGCGATCCTTCCTCCAGGATCACCCCTTTCAAGCGCCGCCGGTCATATTCCAGCAGTTCCGCCGGCCCGAGGTTGCGGGCGATGAGGATCGCATCGTCGCGCAGCCCCGTCTGGGCGGCAGTGCCCAGCTGGCCCGAGACGATCCGGAGCAGGCGGTTGGCGAGATCGTCGAGGTCGTGCATCCGCTCCTGGAGCAGCGGATCGTTGATCTCGCGCATTCGCATCCGCGTCCTTTGCTGAACGCGCTCGATTGCCGCTTCGGCGGTGAGGCCGCTGTCGATCGCTTCGTTGATCCGTCGCGACCAGCCTTCGTCATAAGCGAACATCTTATAGGTTTCGAGAATCTCTTGATGTTCGCCCGCGGTGCCGAATTCCGCGAGGCTGGTCATCGTGTCGATCTGCTCCCGCATCTTGCGGAAGGCGGAATAGACGCGGTGGCGTTCCGCCTCGATGTCCTCTGCCACCGTATGCTCGATCAGCACGCGCGGCTGGTGGTAGACTGCGATCCCGCCGCCCATGCCGGTGACCAGCTTGAGGCCGGAAAGCCGCATCGGGCCGGCCTCGCGTGCGGTCGCCTCGCTTGCCGCCTTGTCGGCAAGGCCCGCATTGGCGATCAGCTCGGACAACACCATTGCCACCGTCTGCAGCGCCTCGATCTCAAGATCGACATAAGCGCGCGGCTCGGCATGCTGGACGCTGAGGACGCCAATCGCTCGCTCGCGCCGCACGATCGGCACGCCGGCGAAGCTGTGGAACAATTCTTCGCCCGTTTCCGGCCGGTAGGCGAATTCCGGATGGCGGCTCGCCTCGTCCAGGTTGAGGATGGCCACGTCCCGGGCAATCGTCCCGACCAGTCCTTCGCCAAGGGCGAGCCGGGTGACGTGAACGGCGCTCTGGTTGAGGCCGACCGTGGCGAACAGTTCGAGTACGCCGTCGCGCAGCAAATAGATGGAGCAGACTTCGCTCGCCATCGCCTCTGCGATGATCCTGACGACATTGTTGAGCTTGGCCTGGGCGCTGGCCCGGGATGCCATAACGTCGTGAAGCCCGGTCAGGATTTCACGTGCGGAGGCGGGGGAGGTCGGGACCATGTCGAGGGTCAATAATCGGTCCTTGCCCCGTGCGCCATCAGTTATGCCCGCGCCGTTCCAAAGCTTTCGCGGCTTCATCGACGAGGTCGCGCAATATGTCCGCGACGGGCGCTTCCTCCTTGACCATCCCGACCGACTGGCCGGCCATGACCGACCCGGATTCGACATCCCCCTCGATCACCGCCCGGCGGAGCGCGCCGGCCCAATAATGTTCGATCTGGAGCTGGGCTTCGGCCATCTCCACGGCGCCCGTGTCGAGGAGGCCCGCGACCTCGCGCTGCTTGGCGGCGAAGCTTTCCATCTCCTTGTTGCGGAGCGCGCGCACCGGGATGACGGGAAGGCGCGGATCGATCTGCACGCTGGTGATGGCGTCGCGGGCCGACGCCCGAATGAAGGCCCGCTTGAAGTTGGGATGGGCGATGCATTCTGTTGCGCAGACGAAGCGGCTGCCGAGCTGGACGCCGACGGCGCCCATTTCGAGATAGCCGGCGATGAGACCGCCATGGCCGATGCCCCCGGCGACGAAAATCGGGATCTCCGCCGCCAGCGGCGGAAGGATCTCCTGGGCGAGTACCGATGTCGACACCGGACCGATATGGCCACCGGCCTCCATGCCTTCGATCACCAGCGCATCGACGCCGGACCTGATCAGCTTCTTTGCCAGCGCCAAAGCGGGCGCGAAGCAGATGAGCTTGGCGCCGCCAGCCTTTATCCTGTCGATCGCACCGGGCGGGGGCAGGCCTCCCGCCAGGACGACATGACCGATTTCGTGGCTTCTGCAGACCTCGATCAGCGCATCCAGCGCAGGGTGCATGGTGATCAGGTTGACGCCGAACGGACGGGTCGTCCGCTTCTTCGTCTCGGCGATTTCCGAATCGAGCAATTCGGGCGTCATCGCCCCGCAGGCGATCACGCCGAAGGCGCCGGCATTGGACAAAGCCGAAACCAAGTTGCGCTCCGAGATCCAGCTCATCGCGCCGCCGAGAATCGCCACCTCGCAGCCGAGGAAGTCCGTGCCCCGTTGCATCAGCCGGGCGAGGCGATCATGGCCGGTGCTTGGCGCCGGCACCTCGTTCGTCATCCCTCCACGTCCTGGTCGAGCCCGTAAGCCGTATGCAGGACACGCACCGCAAGCTCCGTATAATCCTCATGGATCAGGACCGAGACCTTGATCTCGCTGGTGGTGATGGCGAGGATGTTGATCTGGCGGTCGGCGAGCGTCTGGAACATGGTCGCCGCGACGCCGGGATTGCTGCGCATGCCGACCCCGACGATGCTTATCTTGCTGACGGCCGTATCGGTCAGCATCTCGGAAAAGCCGATCTTGTCCTTCAATCTTTCCAATATGTCCGCGGCCTGCGCCAGTGAGGCGCGGGGGACGGTGAAGGTCATGTCGGTCTTCTCGCCGGCGCGTGGAACGCTCTGGACGATCATGTCGACATTGATACCCGCTTCGGCCATTGGCGCGAAAATGGCAGCGGCCTCGCCCGGCGTATTGGGCAGGCCCATCAGGGTGATCAGGGCCTCGTTCTTGTCGTGGGCGACCCCAGTAATGAGTTGCCGTTCCATCCCATGTTCCTCGATTTCGCTGTCGGCGACGATCATCGTTCCCGGTCTATCCTCGAACGATGACAAGACTTTGATCGGCATATTCTCGCGCATGGCGAGGCCGACCGAGCGGGTCTGGAGCACCTTTGCGCCTACCGATGCGAGCTCCAGCATTTCCTCATAGGTGACGACCGGTAGTTTGCGCGCCCGCGGCACGATGCGCGGGTCGGTCGTGTAGACGCCGTCGACGTCCGTATAGATATCGCATCGATCGGCCTTCATCGCCGCCGCGATAGCGACCGCGCTCGTGTCCGATCCGCCGCGGCCCAGTGTCGCGACGCTGCCGTCGGCGGCGACGCCCTGGAATCCCGGAATAACGGCGACGCCGCCCTGCTCGAACGCGGCTTCCAGCACTTCGACGTCGATCTCGTCGATCAAGGCGGCGGAATGGGCGGTGGTGGTCCGGATCGGCAGCTGCCAGCCCATATAGGATCGTGCATTGAGGCCCATGCCCTGGAGCGTGATCGCGAGCAGGCCGCTCGTCACCTGCTCGCCGCTCGCGACGACCACGTCATATTCGCGCGCGTCGTAGAGCGAAGAAGCCTCGCGGCAGAACTGGATGAGCCGGTCGGTCTCGCCGGCCATGGCGGAGACCACGACAGCGACCTGATTGCCGGCCTCGACCTCACGTTTCACGAGACTGGCGACATGGCGGATTCGCTCGATCCCCGCCATCGAGGTGCCGCCGAACTTCATTACGATACGGGCCATGAAACTCGCTTGCCGGTGGAGATTTTTCTCTTGGAGGTTTGGACCCCAGAGCTGGGTCCTGATAGGGAGCCGCCATGGCAGATGCAAGCGAACCGGCCGCGACCACGATCGACCCGCGCGAGGCGGCCCATTTCGGGAAGCTGGCAGGGGATTGGTGGGACCCGCACGGGTCCTCCGCCATGCTCCACAAGCTCAATCCGGTCCGGCTTTCCTACATCCGCGACCGGATCGACCAGCATTGGGGGATGGACGAACGCGCGCTGAGGCCGCTCATGGGGAAAAAGGCGTTGGATGTCGGCTGCGGTGCCGGCCTGCTTGCCGAGCCGCTGGCGCGGCTTGGCGCCGACGTCACGGCGATCGACGCCGCGCCGGAGAATATCGCGGCGGCGCAATCCCATGCGGAAGGCCAGGGCCTTGCCATCGATTATCATATCGGAGGCGTCGAGGCGCTCGGCGGCCGCTATGATCTTGTCACGTCCCTCGAAGTCGTGGAGCATGTGACCGACAGCCGCATGTTCGTATCCGGGCTTGCCGATTTGCTCGCCCAGGATGGGCTGCTCATCCTGTCGACGCCCAACCGTAGCGCAGTGTCGCGGCTGATGATGATCGTCATCGGCGAAGGCACGGGCCGCATCCCCAAGGGGACGCACGATTGGGACAAGTTCCTGACGCCCGAGGAGCTTTGCGCTCTCCTGGAGGAGACTGGTCTCGAGATCGTCGATTGCACCGGCCTTGCCTGGGGTCCCGCGCGCGGCTTCCACCTCTCCGACAACAAGTCGCTCGATTATTTCGTCACGGCTCGCCGCAAGGGCTGAGCTCGATCAATCCTTGTCGGGATCCTCATAGTCGAACGGTCTGGTGACCGACGGCTGGGTCGGAAGGACGTTGCGCGGCAGCGGCTTGTCACTGTCGGCGGCGCTCAGCAGCAGGCTCGCCATCACCGTGGCCGCCTGGCGCAGATCCTGCGCGCGCAGGTGATCGAACGTGTCCAAGCTGCTGTGATGGGCGCGGCTGCCATAATCGAGCGGATCCTGGATGAACTGGAAGGCCGGAAGGCCAAGCTCCGCCATGCCGATATGGTCGGTCGAGCCGGTCGGCTTTGCGACAACCGACGTCACGCCCATGCTGGCAAGGGGTGAAATCCATTCCTTCAGCATCGGCACCGCCGCGAAATTGCCTTCCGCGTAGATGCCTCGCAACTTGCCCGATCCATTGTCCATGTTGAAATAAGCGACGAGGTCGCGAAAGCCGGGCAATGGGGTGATCGGATAGGTCTGGTCACCCCATGGCCCGAGCGAGGCGATCTCGGGGTCAGGCTGCGCCGGACGTGTCACCAGATGTTTCCGGACATAGGAATAGGATCCGAACAGGCCTTGCTCCTCGCCCGACCAGAGCGCGAAGCGAATGGTGCGTTTGGGACGCACGCCGATCGCGGAAAGGATACGGGCCGCCTCCATTACCACGGCGCTGCCAGCCGCATTGTCGGCGGCACCGTCGGCGGCAACCCAGGAATCGATATGGGCGCCGGCCATGACATAGCCGGCCTTCGGGTCGGTGCCCGGTATTTCGGCAATGATATTATAGCCCTTGGAATCGGAATCGTCGAAATGGACCTTGCTGTCGATTTCGATCGTCACCGGGCCGGTCTTGGCGAGGCGGGTCAGCCGCCGATAATCCTCGGCGGCCAGTTCGACCGCCGGCAGGGACGGTGTTTCGCCGGTGCGGAAGCTGTAGCCTTCGCCATGAACGAGCCCATTGTCGCGCTGCGCCATGCGCGCCCACGCGATCGCGCCTTCTGCCTTGAGGAATGCGTCCAGCCGGCGACCGAATCTGAACCATTTCGCCAGGTCGCGTGCTTCGGACGGATCGTAGACAGGCTGTCGATATTCGTCTTTCTCCGCGAGCTCGCCGCCCGACAGCCGCTTGAACGGTGCCTCGCCCTCATCCTTGGGATCCTTGGGGAGGCTGACGAGGACGATCTTGCCGGCCAGCTTGCCGCGCCACTTCGTGAAATGGTCTTCCTTGGTCATCGGCGCGACGATGACCGGCGCTGTGATCGCGCCATCAGTTGGCGGTGTCCAGGCGATGGGGATCGCATGGAGCGCCAGCGGCCGCGGTGCCGTCATCCGGACCCTGGAAGATTCGATCCACCAGCCGCGCCCGAATTCGAAGCCCTCGAGATGGACGTTCCTGAGCCCCCACTCCTTGAACTTGGCCTGGGTCCATCGCTCGGCTTCCCGCATCGCCGGGGAATTCGTCAGCCGCCCGCCGATGCGGTCGGTGAGATAGGCCGCCGTCTCGACCACCTGGCCATGGTTCATCGCCTGGTCGGCGATGCGGTTGATCGCCGCCGGATCCGCGGCTGCGACCGGGCTCGAGACCAAAGTGATGGCAATGAGGGCGCATTTCAGGCGCATCGGCAGGTCTCCAATCGTTGCGCGGCACGGCGAAATCTATTGGCGCGATTCTCCGGCCGTGATCGCCGCGGAAGGATCATGGCCCTGCTTGATCAGGAAATCGTTGAGCGCGACCGCCATGTTCTGCGCGCCGGTAAGGGGCATCACGACCCGTTCCACCACGACATGCTGCACGGCCTTTTTCACCGGGCTCCAGCGAGCGCTGCTGAGCGTGATCGACACGTTCGACGTGCCCACCATCGAAAAGCTCAGCGCCTGCGTGGCGAAAAGATCGCGAATATGCGGATTGTCGATGATCTCGGCCTGGTTGTTCGGGGTCTTTGCCATCATGGTCTCCGGCGGAATCAGAAAAAGTCGACCTTGTCGTAATGAGCCGGCGGGGCGATCACCTCCATCCGTTCACTGAGCAGGGGGCGGAAACTCGGCCGCGACTTCATCACGGCATACCAGTCGACCGTCTGCTTGTGGCCGCGCCAATCGAGACCGCCCAGATAATCGGCCACGGAAAGTTGTGCGGCTGCGGCGAGATCGACGAGGCTCAGCACCGGCCCGCCGAGCCACCGGCGATGATCGAGAAGATAGTCGATATAATCGAGATGCGCGTTAGCCGTCTTCATCGCTTCGCGAAGGATACGCGTGTCCGGAGCGTCGCGAGAGACGAGACGCTTGCGCATCCGCTCCTCCATCATCGGCGCCACGACTTCGCCATAGAGCTTCTCGTCGAACCAGGCGACCAGCCGCCGCACCTCGGCGCGTGCCGCAGCGCCGCCCGGAATCATCGGCGCGCGATCGACGGTTTCCTCGAAATATTCGCAGATCGCGACCGAATCGATCAGCACCGTGCCTTTGCCGACCTGGGCGAGCACCGGCGTCTGTCCGGCCGGATTCATGTCGAGGAATTCGTCGCGCCGAGCCCAGGGCGATTCACGCACCAGCTCGTGCGGCACGCCCTTCTCGCCCAGCATCAGGCGGACCTTGCGGGAGAAGGGGCAGAGCGGGAATTGATAAAGCTGCCACATGCCCGCCGTCTTTAACGACCGAACGCGCCGCGTCCACAGCCGGGCAGTTGTTTATTACAGCTTCGCGACCGCTTTGTTCAGCGGTCCCAATCGTCCGGACCTTCATAAGAAGGTTCGTCATCATAAGGGCCGCGCTCGCGATATCGTGACCGATAGCGGGATTCGCGCATCGCTTCCTCCATCCGGATACGACTGTCTTCGATCGATCGGCGGAGAGCAGGCGCCAGGACTGCGATCTGTTCGATCATCGCGCTTATGCCTGCGGTCGCAGCGCCGATGTCGGCCTGGATCCGTGCGCGCGCATAGGGATCGTTCCGCGTCGCGATATCGCCGAGCGTGTCGCCGCGATGACCGCGATTATAGCGGCGCGCAGGATCCACCGCATCGACCACAGGGCCGAGATCCACGTCCATCAGCGCATCGGTCGTGCGGCCGATCGCATCGCCCATCGCGTCGATTTCGCCGGGGTCGGGCAAGGAGCGTAGGATTTCCTCGTCGGCGGGATGGACATATTGGGCGGCGGCCGGCGTTGCGGCGAATATCATCAGGCTGGCGGCGATCAGCAATCCACGCAAGGCGGGCCTCCTTCGATGAACAAGCGGCACGGCAGAAACGCCCGGTTGGGCGACTCGGTTGCGATCCATGTATGAACCCGGATGAGCAAAGGCTGAATGGGGCGGGACTTGGCTCACCCCCGGAACAACCGGGTTCGTGGCTATCGCGCCAGCAGCCAGACCAGGGCGACGGTGCCGATGACGATCCGATACCAGGCGAACGGCGCGAAGCCGTGCCGGGAGACGATGCCGATGAACCATTTTATCACCACCAGAGCGACGATGAAGGAAACGACGAAGCCGATCGCGATCGTCGTCCAGGCCCCGCTGTCCAGGCTCGCGCCGGTCTTGAACAGGTCGTAGCCCGAAGCGGCGAGCATGGTCGGCACCGCAACGAAGAAGCTGAACTCGGCCGCGCTCTTGCGCTCGACGCCCAGCCCGATGGCGCCCATGATGGTCGCTCCCGACCGGCTGACTCCTGGGATCATCGACAGGCATTGGATGAAGCCGATGCCCAGCGCCGTCTTCCAGCTCATCGCTTCGACGGTGGGCGTGGTCGGGTTGCGGTTCCACTTTTCCAGGACGAGAATGGCGATGCCGCCGACAATCAGGGCGACCGCGACGATGATCGGCGCGTCGAGCATCCTCTTGACCATGTCGTAGACCAAAAGGCCGATCGCCGCGGAAGGCAGGAAGCCGAGCAGGATGTTGCGCGCGAAGGCGATCGAATCGCGGTCGCGGCGCCCGAGTCCCAGGAATACGTTCCAGAAGCGGCGCCAATAGAGGACGATCACGGCCAGGATCGCGCCGAGCTGGATCACGATCTCGAATGTGCCTGCGGCCTCGCTGTCGAAGCCCAGCAATTCGCCCGCCAAGACCAGATGGCCGGTCGAGGAAACGGGAATGAATTCGGTCAACCCTTCGACGATGCCGAGCAGGATGATGGTGAGGAGCGAAGCTTCCATGATCTCGAAACGCAGCGCGGCGGATCAGTAAGGCGACTTGACGGCGAAGCGGCCGTGGCGGCGATAGCTGGCGATCCAGCCTTCGGCGATCGTGTCGAGGGGCGTCTTGGTCAAGCCGAATGCCTCCAGTCCCTTGGCGCCGGGCGACACGACATTGTCCTTCTGCAGCATCAGCCACTGGTCCCAGGTGATTGGCGCGCCCGGCGCCCAGCCGGTCAGGCGGGCGATCAGCCTGGCGATCGGATCGGGAACGTCCACAAGCGTGCGATCGTGACCGGTGGTCCGGCAGACCCATTCCATCAGCGCGCGCATGGTGAACAGCTGCGGCCCGCCAAGTTCATAGGTCTTTGCGCCGTGTCCAAGCCGGTCTAGCGCCGCTGCGGCTATCGCGCGGCCGACGTCGCCGACATAGACCGGCTGGAACCTGACCGGCCCGCGGATCACGGGCATCACCGGCATCAGGCGCGCCATGCCGGCGAAACGGTTGATGAAATGGTCCTCGTGGCCGAAAATGATCGACGGCCGCATGATGGTCGCTTGGGGAAAGGCGGCGCGGACGGCCTGCTCGCCCTGGCCCTTGGTGCGGCCATAAAGCGATTCGCTTTCCGGATCGGCGCCGATCGCCGACATGTGGACCAATGCACCGGCCCCGGCCTGCGCCGCGGCTTCGGCGACGTTGCGGGCGCCATCGACATGGACGGCCTCCATATCGCCGTCGAGGATCCCGACCAGATTGATGACGGCTGTGCTGCCCTGGACCGCGCGGCGCACCGCCGCCGCATCGCCAATCTCGGCGCGCACGAACTGGGTCTGGCCGACCCCGCCGAGGGGCTTCAGGAAATAAGCGCGGCGCGGATTCCGCTCGGCGATCCGGATACGGGCGCCGCTGCGATGCAGCGCCTGCACCACATAGCGGCCGACAAAGCCGCCGCCGCCGAACACTGTGACCAGCCTGTCCGTCTTTTCCACCATCTCGCACGCCTCGCCAAACCAGGGCCGCGGCCCGGCGCCCCATTGCCCGCTCGTCCCCGAATTGACAAGCGCCGCGACGCCCCCTAACTCGCCCCGCCTACCCCGTGCCCAGATGGCGGAATTGGTAGACGCACCAGCTTCAGGTGCTGGCGCTCGCAAGGGCGTGGAGGTTCGAGTCCTCTTCTGGGCACCATTTTCCCTCAAACGAGGTTTCTGAATTCGTCGAGAGGCCGCTCTGCCGTGCGGCGCTTAAGACGATGCGACCCCTATTCTTTCGGCTGCAAAGTGTGCTGTCGCCGGCTCAGCGGTCTTCGGCCCGAACTGCATCCACCACCTGTCCAACCGCCGCGATCACCGCATCCGGCCGGTCCCAGGGAACAGCGTGAGATGAATCAGGCAGCAACATCTGGCTGCTCCGGTTCGACCATTTCTCCTGCTCGTCATGCATTTCGCGCCAGACTCGGCGCAAGGTTACGCCCTGGGCTTGGGTAAGGCCGAAACCGGTGAGCTCGGCTACGGACTGGGGCTTGGTCGCGGTCAGGATGACCAAAGGACGGTCGCCGAAATCGCGCGCGGCATTGGCGTCGCGCATCGTCCGGTGGAAGCCTTCGAATTCGGATTTCCAGCCGGGAATGGAGATGCCGGCATAGGCGTTCATCGGCCCCTTGATGGCCGGCGGGATGCCGGGGCCTTCGACCTGCATCATCTTGCGGGGCAGGCCGAGCCAGCGCGTCGCCGACAACATGTTCAGCGTGGACGATGGCGGGATGAGCTGGATGTTCAACCCGGCCTGCTCGAAACGCTCCAGCTGTTCCGGATGCACGGCGTCGACCAGGACCATGCCGGCAACGTCGGACGGATACTTGCGCGTGTAGATCATCGCATAAGGGCCGCCGATCGAATGGCCGACCAGGACGAACGGGCCGCGTTCGCCGGCGGCCGCCAAGGCGGCGTGGAGATCCTCGGCGACGGCATTGCCGTCCTGCGGCGTGCTCTTGGCATCGCTCCACATGATCCCGGCCCGGTCGTAGCTGCAGGTCCGGCTGTTCCTGGCCAGGGCCTCGTGAACCGGCATCCAGTCGAGCGAGCCGGTCAGGTCCAGCGCCGATTCCAAGATGATCGTCGGCGAACCCCGGCCCTTGCAGTTCAAATGGATGTCACGGCCCCCAATGTCGACCAGCTTGCCCGGAGCCGGGAAACTTTGCGCCGCCGATCTGCGCGACAGCGCTTCATAGCCTGCGCCGAAGATCAGCAGCAGGAGGATCAGGCCCAACAGAAGCAGACCCAACCATTTCAGCCCGCGCTTTATCGAAAATCGACGAGTGGATAAGGTCACGGCCAGCTCCCCCCTTGCACGCCTGTCGCCGGACGGATGCCGGCGACCAACCCCGTCCGAGCCCTCGCGCTAGCGCGCCAGCGCGCCTCCGGCAGGGTGCCGTTCGTCTATGCCGTTTATTTAGCCGAAGGGCAAATCAAGTGGAGTCCGCATCGGGACGGGCGCGCCGTCAGGCGGCCTCCATCGTCCGATCGATGCCGCCACCCCAGACGTTGGCATCGTATCGAATCAGGCCATCCTCATAGGCCATGCCGGGAACGCGATCGGCCTTGAGGGTCAGGGGGCCGTCCAGATCGACAACGTCGCAATATTGGCCGACGACATGGGCCGCCGCCATCGCCCAGCTGCTGCCCGCCATGCAGCCTACCATGACGCGAAATCCCAGTTCACGCGCCATCTTCGCCATCTTCAGGCCTTCGGTAAGGCCGCCGCATTTGTCGAGCTTGATATTGATCACGTCGAAGCGGCCGACCAGGCCCTCCAGGTCCGCGCTGGACAGGACGCTTTCGTCCGCCGCGATCGGAATCGGCGACGAAAAGCCGTCCAGGGATGCTTCGTCGCCCCGGCGCAGGGGCTGCTCGATCAGCTTGACGTCGTTGCGGACGAATCCCTCCACCGCGGCGCGCAGGCCTTCGATCGTATAGCCCTGGTTGGCGTCCACGCCGATCCAGATATCCGGGAAGGCCGCCCTGACCGCGTCGACCCTCTTTCCGTCCAGCTCGACTTCGCCGGTAAGCTTGAGCTTGAGCGCTTTCGGACTGTCATATTCGCGGCAATTCCGGACCATCGTCTCGGGATCCTCGGCGCCTGCCGTCATCGTCGTCAGCAGCGGCCTGGATTGGCCGAGGCCGGCGAGCTTCCAGACCGGCTGTCCCCGGCGGCGCGCCTCGAGATCCCAATAGGCGCAATCCAGCGCATTGCGGGCGCCGCCCGGCGGCAGCAGCTGCTGGAGAGCTTCCCGGGACAGGCCGGATTCGATTTCACCCCGAACGCTTTCGATGGTCTTCACCATATGGTCGATATCATCGCCGAGATAATAGACGCCCGAGGCCTCCCCGATGCCGGAATGCGCCCCATCCGAAAGGCGGACGACAATTGCCGGCACCGAGGTGAAGACGTGGCCGGTGATGTGAAAGGGCCTTTTGAGGGCGAGATCCTCGGCACGCAGGTCGAGCGTCAGATGGTCGGGCATGAAAATGGGCAACTCCGTTAGGGATCCGGCTCCCGTGCCGGAGGGAAGGATTTGGGGCACCGATATTGGAATTGGTAAGATATGAAAAGGGGCAACTTCATGCGAGAATATTCCGGCCGCATGGTTGGGCTGGTGGGATCAGCTGTCCCAGGGGCAAATGCGGCTGCGAATGCTGGTCGGTGTCAGGCGGATGCCCGCTTGCGCAAAGCGGTTCGTCCGGCTTTCGCGGCGACCTTGCGGGAGGGGGCATCGGCGCCAGGGTGCCGGACGGCACCGACCGGGCCGAGATTTTCGCGGACGCGCGTTGCCAGCAAACCGTGTTCGGATTCCGGCACATTGTGAAGTTCTGAATCCTCCGTATGCGAATAGACGCAGAGGATGAGGGCGGAATCCTTCCCCTCGCGAACATAGCGGTGCGATAATGTCGCGTCGAAATAGACGCTGTCGCCGGCCTCCAGCAGGACAGGCGCATAGCCTTCGCAGATAAATTTGACGCGGCCCTTGAGGACGTAGGTGAATTCTTCGCCCGCGTGGCCCATGCTCTCTTCGGTCGTGGCATCGACCTCGATCAGACAGGGGCAGAAATCCTTGCTCGCGATGTCGGTCGCGAGGAAGTGATGGAGATTGTCCGCGAAATCCACCACGGGCGCGCTGCCCTTTCGGTTGACGACGCGGCGCCCCCCCTTGCGGAAGGTCGCCTCCACCGGCGAGAAAAGGTCTGCGACGGGGACCTCGAGGCCGGCGGCGAGCTTCAAGAGCTTGCCATAGGTGAGCGTGGTTTGCCCGTTCTCGACCTTCCAGAGCATCGATGTCGACAATTGCGCCCGCCGCGCCGTTTCCGCGATCGTCCAGCCGCGGCGTTCCCGCAAAGCCCTGGTGCGCCGCGAAAGCATCGATTTTTCGTCCACCATGTCTCCGTCCGGGGTCCTGGGTGTGTCCAAGTGCCAACTGCCCCCTCAATTGGATTCGGCTCCATAGTTGCATTAAATCCACATGGTGCAAACCATTTTGAGCAGTCCGCAGCGCCGGGGATCGAAGGATGCGACGCATAAAGGGGTTGACTATGTTCAAATTAGAAACGCATTTTCCGGACAGGTTGATTCAAGATAAATCGAATAACCAGAAAGAGGGGGAGCGGATGTTCGCGCATTCCAAGAAGCTGCTAGCCGCGGGCCTGACGGCCCTGTTGTCCTTGATCGCGCTGCCGTTGATGGCGCAGGGTCCGGACGCGCTGCAACCGGCCCAGCCAAAGGCCGCACCCGCCGAGGCCGCGAGCGCGGCACTCCCGCCGACGACCGGCCAGCCGAGCGGTGGCGCGCAGATCGAAGCGCAGGACCTCAATGTCTGGCTCGACGGCTTCATGCCTTATGCGCTTGCCCGCGGCGATATTGCCGGCGCGGTCGTGGTTGTCGTCAAGGACGGCCAGATCGTGACGCAGCGCGGCTTCGGCTATTCCGATGTCGCCGCCCGCAAGCCGGTCGATCCGGCCACCACGATGTTCCGGCCGGGATCGGTCTCCAAGCTTTTTGCCTGGACTGCGGTCATGCAGATGGTCGAGCAGGGCAAGATCGACCTCGATGCCGACGTGAACAAATATCTCGATTTCAAGATCCCGCCGCGCGACGGCAAGCCGATCACGATGCGCAACATCATGACGCACACGCCTGGATTCGAGGAGCGCTTCCGCAACCTGATCGTCGATAAATGGGAGGTCAGGCCGGTCGGCGAGATGCTGAAGAAATGGGTTCCCCACCGCATCTACGCGCCGGGATCCACCCCTGCTTATTCCAATTATGCCACCGCTCTCGCCGGCTATGTTGTCGAGCGCGTCTCGGGCGTGCCCTTCGACGATTATATCCAGCGCAACATCTTCGATCGGCTGGGCATGGCCCATTCGACCGTCCGCCAGCCGCTTCCGGCCGCGCTTCAGCCTTTCATGTCCAAGGGCTATGCCCTGGCTTCGGGCGAACCCAAGCCATATGAGCTCGTCACGCTGGCCCCGGCGGGCAGCGGCGCTGCGAGCGGCGTGGACATGGCCAGGTTCATGATCGCGCATCTGAACCAGGGCGGGGCGCTGATGAAGCCGGAAACCGCGCGATTGATGCACGATTATCGGCAAGAGGTCATTCCTGGCCTGAACCGGCACGCGCTCGGCTTCTGGGAGCAGAAGATCAACGGCAGGACGACGATCGGCCATGGTGGCGATACGGCCTGGTTCCATTCCTATCTGTGGCTTTTCCCGAACGAGAATGTCGGCATGTTCATGTCGATCAACAGCTCCGGCAAGGATGGTGTATCGGGTCCACTCCGGACCGCCCTGATCGAGGGTTTCGCCGATCGCTATTTCCCGGAACCGAAGCCGGCTCCGGTGGCGCTCTCCACCGCACGTGAACATGCCCGGATGATGACCGGCACCTATACGGGCAGCCGCCGGCCTTCGAGTAGCTTCTTCGATTTCATGAACTTGATGGGTCAGGTGAAGATCAGCGTCAACGACAAGGGCGAGCTGCAAGTGCCCGCCGTGACCAATCTTGCCGGCGAGCCCCGCAAATGGGTCGAGGTCGAGCCCTTCGTATGGGAATCGATGGATGGCAATGAGCGGATCGGAGGTAAGGTCGAGAATGGCAAGGTCGTGCGCTGGACGTTCAGCAGCTTCGGCCCGATCATGGTCTTCGATCGCACGCCTTGGTATCGGAGCAGCAGCTGGTTGATGCCTGTGCTGATCGTGAGCATGGTCATCGTCCTGTTGACGGCCCTCTCCTGGCCGGTCGGGGCGATTGCCAGACGACGCTACGGAGCGACGCTGGCGCTGCAGGGAACGGACCGGAAGCGTTACCGGCTGCTTCGCGCCGCGGCCTGGCTGGTGGTACTCGTTCCGGTCGGCTGGATGCTACTCCTGAGCGGCGGCCTCGAAGGCGGAGGGGGTTTGACCGCGATGTTCCTGCTGCTGCAGATCCTTGGCGCGATCGGCTTCGTCGGCTTGTTCGCCTTGGCATTGTGGAATGCCTGGCGGGTCTTGAAGAGCGACAGCGGATGGTTCGCGAAGCTCTGGTCGGTCCTGCTGGCGGTGGCCGGGTTCTTCATCCTATGGGTGGCATTGTTCTTCCACCTGATCGGTCTGGCGACCGAATTCTGATCTCCTTCGTCGGCCGCCCGGTCCGGGAGGAGCGGGCGGCCTTTTGTTTGAAGACTACTGACTCGGAGTATCCTCGTGACGGCACGTTCACCAATCTCGCGGCGCCAGATGCTGGTGGGAGCCGCCGTCACCGCAGGCGCGGCAGGGTTTCCAATGGTCAATTTCGGCCAGTACCGGCTCTTTGCCCAGACCCAGCGGACCTATTCGAAGCGTGCGGTCGATCTCGTACGATCCTCCTTGGTCATCGACATGCTCGGACCACTGAAAATCGATATGGACGAATTTTCGAAGAAACCGCTCAGCGAGAAGGATGCAGCGGAATTCAGGGCGAGTGGCATCAACGCCTTCCATCATGCCGTCGGCAGCGGCGGTCCCAACGCCTATGAGAATGCCTTGGCGTTCTTCGCGACCTGGAACAATTTCGTCGCCGTCAATTCCCACGTGTTCAGCGGTGTGTCCCGGGTGTCGGACATGGTCCGGGCCAAGGCGGAGAACAAATGCGCCGTCATCATGGGCCTTCAGAATAGCGAGCATTTCCGCCGACCGCAGGACGTCCAGGCCTTTTACGACCTCGGCCAGCGCTGCTCCCAGCTCACCTATAACAGCCAGAACCGGATCGGATCGGGTTCGACCGATCGCGTCGATGGCGGCGTCAGCGATTTCGGCGTCGCGATCATCAAGGCGATGAACGAAGCCGGCATGCTGGTCGACGTGTCGCACAGCGGCGACAGGACCACCCTGGACGCCATCGAACTCTCCCCGGTGCCGATCGCCTTCACCCACAGCAATTGCCGCGCGCTGGTCGATCATCCCCGCGTCAAGACGGACGAGGCGATCATCGCGCTCGCCAAGAAGGGCGGCGTGATGGGCATTACCGGCGTCCGCATGTTCATCAGCAAGAAAGAGCCGACGACGATCGTCGACATGGTCGACCATATCGACCATGTCGTGAAGCTGGTCGGGATCGACCATGTCGGGGTCGGATCTGACGCGGACCTGAACGGCTATGACGACATGTCGCCAGAAATGCAGAAGATGATCCGTGCGGCCTACAAGGACAGCTACGCCTTCCGCGACAAGATCGACACGGATGGATTCGATCATCCCAAGAAGATATTCGACCTCACGGAAGAGCTGATCCGCCGCAAATATTCGGATGCCAATATCAAGGCGGTGCTGGGCGGTAATTTCCAGAGATTGCTCGGCAGCACCTGGAAGTGAAGATGTTCCAATCGAGACGATTGGAATCCTTTCTTATTTTTCGATAGCAGCACCGGTCCCCCATAGTACGGCAGCCTCGTTAGAGTGTTGCTGTATTAACACGATACCTGATGCCTTTTTGCCACATTTGCTGCGGAAAGCTATTGCTCAGCGGAAAACTCTTGTCCTCAGGTGAGAAGGTGACAAAATGACCCGTGAAGATAGGGGGGTTGCTGTGCTAACACAGCAAAACGCTACTTTCACGCCTTTTAATTGCGCGATGAAAAGTAGAGTTTTGAACATCGTTGTCGTTGTTTGAATTGGTCATCCTAATCATGGGTCGGGCCTGTTCGGCGACACCGACCGAACCTCAAAAAAGCGCGTCGACTGCCTGTTAACTTACAACAAGGGGGGGAATACAATGCGCAATAGTTCCATGGGAGTGAACAAGACCTTCTTTCGTGGAGGCAGCGCGATGGCGCTGGCACTGGCGCTCGGCCATGCCAATGCCGCCTACGCGCAACCGTCCGCGGCTGATCAGGACTCGCCAGCCGAGGAAGCCGGCCTTGGCGAGAGCGGCAATGAGAATGAAATCGTCGTCACCGGCTCGCGCATCGAGCGGGCAGGGTTCGACCAGCCGACCCCGACGACAGTGATCGGCGACACCGAGTTGCGCCAAGGCGCACCAGTTAGCCTTCAGCAGGTCCTAGCGGACCAGCCGTCGGTTCGTGCCACGGTCAGCCCCGCTACTACCGTCGGCAACACTGGGGCAGGCTCGGCTCCGGTGGATCTTCGCGGCCTCGGCATCGACCGCACTTTGACCCTGATCAATGGCCGTCGTTTCGTGGGCGCCAACAATTTGAACTTCGTACCACTGAATCTGGTGGAGCGGCTCGAAGTCGTCACCGGCGGCGCTTCCGCGGCATGGGGCTCCGGCGCCGTCGCCGGCGTCGTCAACATCATCCTCAACGATGATCTGGAAGGCCTGCAGCTCGGAGCTGAGACCGGCATATCCTCGCGCGGCGATGGTGCGCGTTATCGCTTTGACGGCTCCTTCGGCACGCATTTCGCCGGCGGTAACGGGCATTTCATGATCGGCGCCGAATATTTAGACGATAAGGGTTTGTCGCCGCGTGCGCGCTTGTCGCGCCCCGGCCTGCGCGCGCCCGGCCTTACCGTCGTCGATGGCGAACTTGTCATCGCCGATGATCTGAACTCGGCACGAAGCACAACGGGTCTGATCACCACCGGCATTCTCGCCGGCCAGACCTTCAACAACGACGGGACGCTGCGTCCTTATCGCGGCCCCGCTGCGAACGGCATTGGCGGCGAGGATGCTTCCAGCCTGTTCGACAATCTTTATGCAGCCTCGCCGAACAAGCGCTTCAGTAGCTATGCGCGTGTCAGCTACGATATTGGTGATGCCACAATCTGGGCTGACGCTGCCTACGCAAAAACCAAGACGAACTACAATTTCTTCCCGGACTTCCTGGCGCCGGGTGACTTTGGCGGTGGCCCGCTTGTCGTCCAGGCCGACAATGCATTCCTTTCGCAGTCCATCCGGGATCAATTAGCGGCGGCCGGCGAGACCAGCTTCGAACTGAGCCGGTCTTATGAGGATGTCCTCGAACTTGTTTTCGACGCCGAGCGCCAGAGCATCGAAGGCGCAATCGGCGTGGACGGCTCCTTCGGTAATGGTTGGAAATATAGCGCTCATTTCAGTCATGGCGAAATCGACGACGAGCAGTATCTGCGTGACAGCCGATTGGCGGCGAATTTCGCGCGCGCCACCGATGCGGTTGTGAGCGGTGGGCAGGTCGTGTGCCGTGTGAATGCTGACGCGGACCCGACCAACAATGATCCCGCATGTCGCCCGCTGAATATATTCGGCGTGGGCAATGCGTCGGCCGAGGCACAAGACTATGTCACCGGCGATCAAGGCCAGCGTAGCGTCCAAAAACTGGATTCGGCCGGCATCCAGATCCAGGGTGATCTTTTCTCTTTATGGGCAGGCCCGGTCACCATGGCCGTCGGCGCGGAAGCGCGTTGGGAAGAAATCACCACGACCCGTCCTGCTGAGACGCTTGCCGGCGGGTTTGGTCTGCCAGTCTACACTAGCGAACTTAACGGTGGCTTCAATGTCAAGGAGGGTTTTGCCGAAATCGTGCTCCCGTTGCTCGACGTGGAATCGTTCAAGCTCGAGTTTAACGGCGCTGCCCGCTATTCAGATTATAGCAATAGCGGCGGCATCTGGTCGTGGAAGGTCGGTGGCACCGCCCGCTTGTTCAACGATTTGCTGCTGCGCGCTACCCGGTCGCGCGATATCCGCTCGCCGAATATTTCCGATCTGTTTACGACCCAGAATATCAATATCGGCGCCGTGGCTGACCAGGACACGGCGGGGCGAAATCATCCGCAGTATAACCCCAATCCGGCGACGGTGACGCTCTTCTCGGGCGGCAACCCGGATCTTAACCCGGAGGTGAGCAGCACGCTAACTTTGGGCGGATCTTATTCGCCATCTTTCCTTCGTGGCCTGAGCTTGTCGGTCGATTTTTTCGACATCAAGATCAAAGGTGCCATCACGACCTTGGGCCCGACGGAACTCACGGCGTTGTGCGCCGGTGGTCTGCAGTCGGCCTGCGATGCAATCATTCGCAACCCCGTGACCGGGACGCTCGAGACCGTCTTCTCCAACTCCCAGAATATTGCGCGCTTCGAGACGAGGGGCTTCGATTTCGAAGCGGCCTATGTGCTGCCCGTTTCTCAAATTGCGGGTGACAAGCAAGGCACTTTGCGCTTCCGGGCACTTGCCACGCACGTCAACAAATATGTGTTCGACACATTACTGCCTGGTGGACGACAGGAGCGAGCTGGCGAAGTGGGCGATCTCAATCTTGGCGTTCCGAAATGGCGGGGCACGTTCAGTGCCACTTACCAGGATGACGTATTTGGCTTGGATGCACGCGTCCGTTATGTGGGCGGCGGCGTATTCAGCTACGACCTCGTGAACGTTATTGCTAATAACGACGTCGGATCGCGGACCTATGTGGATATCGGCGCGCAGTTCAAAGTGATGGATAAGTTTACTTTCTTCGGCAATGTCTCCAACTTGTTTGACCGTGCTCCGCCTCTGGTGCTTCAGGGTACCTATCATTATGATATCATGGGCCGTTATTTCTCCTTCGGTGCCAAGGTTAACTTCTGATTTTTTAGACCGAAGATCTCGTGCGTGAGCGACGGAAGTCTGTCGCGTGGGAATAAGGCGGGCGGCAATCGCAGGATTGCCGCTCGTTTCACGTTCCGCGCCCACTCTGTTCCGGCATGAGACGTTCGTGGTCTGCAGCCTTTGGCCGGCGTCATGCGTTGATAAGGTCTTGATGACTCGCTCTAACTGTGCTCCTTTAGAGTTTGAACCGCCGCTTAACGGATAAATCGGCGGGCGGTCGCGGCACTTTGCTCCAATGCCGTGACGGGAGAGACGAATGGCATATGCGGAACGCGACAATCTGCAATTTCCCGGGCAGCGGGAATATCGCGAGCGCGCCCGCAAGCGTAATCTCCTGACCCAGATCGCCATGTTCGGCATCGGGGTGCTGGGTGCGCTTGGCGTTGCGGCGCTTCTTTATTTTGTCGCCTGGCTGCTGTGGCTCGCGGGCCAGACGGTTGCGGGCCAGACACAGACCTATATCGAGAATGCGGCAACCGCCCACAACTGATCGGCTGGGCTTGGATGGTCGATGGTCAGCAAGCGGATCATTACGTCTCGTCGCTGAATGATTTTCGATTCCGATATCGACACGATCAGGTCAGATTCGGCAACGGTTGATTGAACCGAAAGCGAGCCTGGTTTTTCTTCGTTTTTCGCTATTTCCGAGTCGTCTAACAATTCCATCTGCCTTGAAATAACTCTGGTCGGGAGCAGCGGGGACGGCTAGATTCTCCTTATGTTGCAAGTCGCTGCGCGGCGGCGCGTGGTGGTCTTGCTGGCTGCCTCCGCCCTCATTTTTTGCCCGGGAGCGGCGCTTGCGCAGCCACAAGATCCGTTCAGCGAATTGAATTCGCCGCTCGATCCGTCCGCGCCGATGGATCCGATGCCCGATTTGGACCTCGAATGGCCGGACATGGACACCGAAACGGACGAGGTGATTGCGGACATGCCCCAGCAGGGGCTGGCCGATGCTTCGGCCGAGCGATCCTATTCCTTGTCGATCGTGGGGCTGGACGACTTGGGGGGTGGGCTGGTCCAGCAGTTCCTGCCTCTTTCGACCCTGGAGCTCAATCGCGACGACCCGGCCAATGCGGCGCAAATCGACCGGCGCGCGCGGGCGGACGCCGAGACGCTCGGCGAATTGTTGCGGAGCCACGGCTATTATGACGCGCTCGTCGCTACGCGCATCGAGCCTGGATCGGCCGGAACGAGGCTGCTGGTCGTCTTGGAGGTCCAGCCCGGACCGCTCTATCGCTTTTCGGACGTGCGCCTGCCCGGCATCGAAAAAGCGGGTGAGGATGCGGGCGCGTTGCGCGAAGCGTTCGCAGTGGATCCACATGAACCGGTCGATGCCGCAGCGGTGACCGCCGGCGAAGCGGCGCTTCGGCTGGAACTCGGCCGCCGTGGCTATGCCTTCGCCGAGGTCGGCAAACTCGACATCGTCGTCGACCATGAAGAGCGAACGGCCAGCCTGGTCCTGCCGGTGAAACCGAACGGCGCGCGCCAGTTCGGACGCATTCGGGTGGAGGGACGCCGTCTGTTCAGCGCGGCCCATATCCAGACGATTGCGCGCTTTCGGCCCGGCGACCGCTTCGAGGCGGAGCTTCTGGACGATTTGCGTCGGGCACTTATCGCGACCGGCCTCGTTTCCTCGATCACGGTCCAGCCGGTGTCCTCCGAAGATCCGAAGGTCGTGGACATCGCGGTGAAGCTCGATCGCGCGCCGATCCGTACCGTCGCCGGCCAGGCCGGCTACGGTACAGGTGAGGGGATCAGGGTCGAAGCGAGCTGGCAGCATCGCAACCTGCTTCCGCCCGAGGGAGCGGTGACGTTTCGCGGCGTCCTCGGCACGCGCGAGCAATTGGTCGGCGCGATTCTTCGCCGAGGAAATTTCGGGCGGCGCGATCAGGTGTTGAACACGCAGGTCGCCGCAAGTCACATCGATCGCGCTGCCTATGAAGCGCACACGTTCCTCATGGCGGGGGGCATCGAGCGCCAGACCAATTTGATCTGGCAGAAGAAATGGACCTGGTCGGTCGGCGCCGAGCTGATCACCAGCGACGAACGCGACGTGGACGTGGATAGCGGCACGACGCGCCGCCGGACTTTTTTCATCGGCGCCTTGCCGGCTATGCTTTCCTATGATGGGTCGAACGATCTGCTCGATCCCACCCAAGGCTTTCGTCTCGCTGGTCGCTTCTCGCCCGAGGCATCTCTCCAATCCGGTGCCTTCGGCTATGCCCGTGCGCAAATCGACGCCAGCTACTACCAGCCCCTTTCGGACAAGCTGGTGATTGCGGGTCGGGCCCGGCTCGGAACGATCGTCGGTGCCGGCCGCGATCGGATCGCACCGTCGCGGCGTTTCTACGCCGGCGGCGGCGGGTCGGTCAGGGGCTATGGATTCCAGCGCCTGGGCCCGCGCGATCCCGTGTTCGACGATCCGATCGGCGGCCGCAGCCTTGCCGAATTCTCGATCGAAGCGCGGGTGCGGATGGGTAATTTCGGGATCGTCCCCTTCATCGATGCCGGCAACATCTACACTTCGCCTCTGCCCGCGCTCGACGCTCTGCGCTTCGGTGCCGGCATCGGCATCCGCTACCATACCAATTTCGGACCAGTGCGCGTGGATGTCGGAACGCCGCTCAATCGTCGGCGTGGTGACGCGCGGGTCGCGGTCTACGTATCTTTGGGCCAAGCCTTCTGATGCTTGAGAACCTGCCCGAGCAGGTGGCAATGAAGCGGCGGGCCCGGCCCTGGCCATCCTTCCTTGCGAAGGCCGCCCTCATCCTGCTTTTGCTGGTGATGCTGGCGGCCGCGACGCTCGTCATTCTGCTCGACACCGGCCCCGGGCATCGCTTCATCGCAGACCGCATCGCCGCCATAGCGCCGTCGTCCGGTCTCAAGATCCGGATCGGGCGGATCGAAGGTTCGATCTGGGGCGACACGAGATTGCGCGACGTCCGCCTCTATGATCCTCAGGGGCTTTTCGCGGAATCGCCGCTGATCCGGCTGGATTGGCAACCGGTCGCCTTGATCGCCAACCGGCTGGACATTGACGGTCTGCAATCGGCTCTGGTCGATCTCCATCGGCTGCCAGTGCTTCGGCCGAGCGCGGAACCCAAACCGATTCTCCCTGAATTCGATATCCGCATCGGCCGGCTTGCCGTCGCGCAATTGCGGGTCGGAGTCGCAGTCACTGGTCAGCAGAGGCTGGCAAGCGTCGCTGGCAAAGCCGACATTCGCTCCGGACGTGCCATGGTCGATCTCGACGTCGCGGTGAAAGGCAGTGGCGAACGGCTTGCCGTCACGCTGGATGCCGAGCCCGATCGCGACCATTTCGACCTCGACCTGAATCTTGCTGCCCCGGCCAATAGCCTCGTCGGCGCCTTGGTGGGGACGCGGCGCCCGGTCGGCCTTGTCGTCAAGGGCGACGGGCGCTGGAGCGCGTGGGCGGGAACGGCCAGACTCGATCTGAGCGGCCGGCGCACCGCCAGCTTCGACCTCAATGCCGAATCCGGAAATTATGCGCTGTCGGGCTGGATGGCGCCGTCGCAATTCCTGACCGGAAAGCTGTCGAGGCTCACCGGCCCGCGACTTCTGCTCAACGGAAGGGCCTCGCTGGCGGATCGGCAACTGGCCGGAAACCTGTCCTTTCGTTCCGCGGCGCTGAAGGCGGAGGCGAAGGGAAGGGTCGATCTGGCCGCCAGCGGCTTCGGCGGTGTCGCCTTCGCGGTCGATCTGCTGCGTCCGAGCGCCTTGTTTCCGAACATGACCGGTCGGGATATCAGGTTGGCCGCATTGCTTGATGGCCCGTTCGCGCGGGCGCGCTTCGCCTACCGGCTGACGGCGTCGCGCGTCGCCTTCGACAAGACCGGTTTTGAGCAGGTCCGCGCCGAAGGGAGAGGGCGCCTGTCGAAGCCGCCGGTCGCGGTGCCGATCCTGCTCACAGCTCGGCGCGTGACGGGGGTCGGTGATGTCGCCGGAGGGATTCTGGCTAATTTGCGGGTCCGGGGACAGCTCAAGGTGACCCGCCAACGGCTTGTCGGCGACGGCCTCAGCCTGACCTCGGACAAGCTGAAGGGGCGGCTCAGTCTGCTCGTCGATCTTGTCACGGGGCGATATGATGTGATCCTTTCCGGAGGCCTCACCCGCTATTTCATTCCCGGGCTCGGCATTGTCGATGTGGCGACGGAGCTGAAGGTGGTTCCCGGACAAGGCGGACGCGGGACTCTGGTGACAGGCAAGGGGCGGGCGTGGGTTCGCCGCTTAGACAACAAATTCCTGGCAGGTCTTGCAGGCGGCTTGCCGCAGATCGAGACGGACCTCGTCCGCGCTGCCGACAATATCCTCCATTTCCGCAACCTGCGGCTGGTGGCACCGTCAATATCCATAGCCGGAAGCGGCTTTCGCCGCCGGGACGGAACGTTCCTGTTCGAAGGCAATGGGCGCCAAAGCCGATATGGGCCGTTCGCGCTGGCTCTGGATGGTCGTATCGACCGGCCGAAAATGGCGATTCGGTTGGCGCGGCCCAATGAAGCGCTTGGCCTTGCCGATGTCGTGCTCAACCTGGACCCGACGGAACAAGGCTTCGCCTATCGCGCGGCGGGGATGTCGACGCTCGGTCCCTTTACCTCGAACGGCGCCATTCTCCTTCCGCGTGGTCAGCCGGCCTTGGTTAGGATCACCGTGCTTCACCTGTCGAACATGGTCGCGGCCGGGACGCTTCGCTCGGATCCGGGCGGTTTCACCGGACGGCTGGAAATTTCGGGCGGGGGCCTGCGGGGCAGCTTGGCCTTCGATCCCGTCCGGGACGTCCAGCGCATCGCCGCCGATATCAGCGCCGCCGACGCTCGCTTCGCCGGGCCACCGCCGATCGCCCTTCGCAGCGGCAGGCTTGAAGGCGTGGTCCTGCTCGACCCGGCGGGAATGTCGATGCGCGGCACGCTGACGGCGCGGGGACTCAGCCGAGGTGCGCTTTCTCTCGCCAATCTCAATGCGACAGGGGAAATGCGCGCCGGCACCGGTCGAATCAGCATCGATATTTCGGGGACGCGTGGCCGCGCATTCGCCCTCCGCACGGCGGTGGATTTCGCGCCCGGACGGGTGCGGCTGACGGGCGGCGGTACCGTGGATCGGCGCCCGATCCGGTTGACCGAACCGGCATTGTTGGTCCGTGCCGAGGATGGTTGGCGGCTTTCCTCGGCCACGATTGATTTCGAAGGGGGCAGCGCTGCGCTGTCCGGACTATTCGACGGATCGCGCACGGAGATTGACGCCCGACTGCAGGGGATGCCGCTCACCGTCCTCGATATCGCCTCGCCCGGGCTCGGCCTGGGCGGGATGGCTTCGGGAACCTTCCGCTATGCCCTCCCCAAGCTAAATGGCACGCCGACGGGATCAGCCGACATCCGTGTTCGCGGCCTGACGCGTTCCGGCCTTGTCCTGTCTTCCAAGCCCGTCGATATCGGCCTCGTCGCAAAGCTCGACGGACGCAATGCGGCGATGCGTGCCGTGGCAGTCAGCGAAGGGCGGACCATCGGCCGCGCCCAGGCCCGGCTTTCCCCAGTGCCGGGCAGCGGCGCGATCGGCGACCGGCTCAGCCGTGCCCCCCTGGCAGCCCAGTTGCGCTACAACGGCCCCGCCGACACCTTGTGGCGGCTGACCGGGATCGAATTGCTCGACGTCAGCGGCCCGGTAGCGATCGGCGCCGATCTTACAGGAAGTCTCCGCGATCCGGCGATTCGGGGTTCGTTGCGAGCCGAAAAGGCCCGGGTGGAAAGCGCAGTCACGGGGATGGTCCTGGACAATGTACGGGCGGGCGGCCGCTTCGACGGCTCGCGCCTGATGCTCGACACGTTCAGCGGCACGACCAAGCGGGACGGCACCGTCTCCGGGCGGGGCATGTTCGATCTGGCGGCAGAGCGGGGCTTCGCGATGAATGTGACTCTCCAGACCGACCAGGCCCAGCTGATCGATCGCGACGATCTCAGGGCGCAGGTCACGGGCCCCATCGCCATCCGGTCGGACGGCGGCGCTGGCACGATATCTGGCCAGGTGCAGCTGACGAGCGGCAGCTTCAGGCTCGGCAGCGCCACCACCGCAGCGCGGCTGCCGCGGCTCGAGGTCCGGGAGGTGAACCGGCCCGACGAAGAGGGGCCGCCACCCCGCCGATCGTCACCCTGGAAGCTCGATCTGGACGTGAATGCGCGCAACCGCTTGATGGTCACGGGTCTTGGCATCAACAGTGAATGGAGCGCGGACCTCAAGATCAGAGGAACCGTGACGGAGCCGCGGATCGAAGGCGACGCCAACTTGGTCCGGGGGAGCTACGACTTCGCAGGACGCCGTTTCGATCTGGAGCGGGGGAAGATCCGATTCCTCGGCGAATCACCGATCAATCCGGTGCTCGACATCACGGCCGAAGGTGGGGTGCAGGGATTGAATGCGATCATCCGCGTGACCGGCCGTGGCCAGAAGCCGGAAATCGCCTTCACCAGCACGCTGGCCTTGCCGCAGGACGAACTGCTCAGCCGTTTGCTTTTCGGGACCTCGATCACCAGCCTGTCGGCCCCCGAAGCCCTGCAGCTCGCCGCCGCCGTCGCCGCGCTCAACGATAGCGGCGGCGGCCTCGATCCGATCAACGCCGTCCGCTCCGCCACAGGGCTCGACCGCCTCCGAATCGTCCCCGCCGATATTTCGACGGGGCAGGGTACGGCGATCGGCGCTGGTAAATATCTCGGCCGGCGGGTCTATGTTGAGGTGGTGACCGACGGACGCGGCTATTCCGCGACGCTTGTCGAATATCAGATCACACGGTGGCTATCGCTTCTGTCGAGCATCTCGACCATCGGGCGGGAAAGCGTCAATATTCGAATATCGAAAGACTATTAGCGATCAGAGCGACTTTTAGCGGGGGCAGACATGGCGGATTACAAGGCGAGATTGAATTGGGCGTCGGATGGCGAGTTCCGCAGCGGCCGCTACAGCCGGGCGCATCGCTGGATCTTCGACGGCGGCGCTGTCGTGCCCGCTTCCTCCTCGCCCCATGTCGTGCCGCTGCCCATGTCCGATCCCGGCGGCGTCGATCCGGAGGAAGCCTTGATCGCCTCCGTTTCTTCCTGCCACATGCTCTGGTTTCTGTCGCTCGCGCAGGAGGAAGGGTTCGATGTGCTGCGCTACGAGGATGAGGCGACCGGGCGGATGGGCCGGGACGAACGCGGCCGAATCGGCATGACGCGAATCGTCCTGCGGCCCAAGATCGCCTATGCGGGCGATCCGCCGGATCCGTCGCTGGCACGCCGCATGCACGACGCTGCGCATGAAAAATGCTTCATCGCCAATTCCCTGCGCACGGAAATCCTCGTCGAATTCTGAATCGTTTTGGCATGGCCTCCGCCCGCTTGATCGATACTGACGATCAGGCGATGATGCGACTCGGGTGCGGGGAGGCACGAACATGTTTACAGCCAGCCAGAAGGTGCCGGTCGACCGGCGCAAGCAGAGCGCCAGCCTGTCTTATATCGGGGCCGAGGCCATGATCACCGGGGGCATCGCGACCTCCGCACAATTTCATATCGATGGCCGCGTGGACGGCGATGTGAAGTGTCACATGCTCATCCAAGGGCATAGCGGGACTATTGTGGGCAACATCATCGCCGACGAGGCTCGCCTCGCCGGTTTCGTCGATGGCACGGTCACCGCCGTGACGGTCGTGCTGGAAGCGACGGCGCGGGTCACCGGCGATGTCAGTTGCGAGACGCTCAGCGTTGCGACTGGCGCCGAGGTGGAAGGCCGCTTCGTCTGCAAGGCGGGGGCAGCCTCGACGGCGAAAGAGGATGAGCCCGCCGCGCCGGCAAGGCGCCGGTCCGAGCCACAGGAAATCACCCTGACGCCGGCACCCGGCCTGTTCGGAACGCCGTCCCATCTCGCGGCCGCGGCCGAATAGGCTTATTCGAATTCCAGGATGACCGCGTCCACGGCCAGGCTGTCGCCAGGCTCGGCTTCCAACTTGGCGACTGTGGCCGCCTTCTCGGCGCGGAGGATATTCTCCATCTTCATGGCTTCCACGACGGCAAGCGGCTGACCTGCCTCCACGACATCGCCGGCCTTGACGTGCAGGGCCGTGAGCAGGCCGGGCATGGGGCAAAGCAGATATTTGGAAAGGTCGGGAGGAACCTTCTCGATCATATGTCGCGAAAGCTCGGCGATATGGGCGGGCAGCACATCGACGACATGCGAGGCGCCTCGCGTGGTTAGCCGCCATTGTCGTCCGCGGCGCGCCACCTGAACGATGCGCGCCCTGCCGTCGATCAGCCCCTTGAAAGCCGGCTTGCCCGGCATCCAGCGGCCAACCACATCGATCGGATCGCCATCGTCGAGCCGTGCCAGAATGCCGCCTTCATAAGGCTCGAAGCGGAGACGGTGCTCGGCCTGCTCCAGCCGCACGACGTGTTCCTCAGGCGGTTGCACGTCGTCGCCGAGCTGTCCGCTGATGGAGCATGCCCGGCTGTCGGTCTGGAGCGCGACGAACCCAGCGACCACGGCGAGGTCGCGGACCAGCTGCGGATCGGCCGGAGCGCCCGCGAAACCCTCCGGATATTCCTCGGCGATGAAGCCTGTGGTGAGCGCGCCTTCGCGGAAGCGAGGATGCTGCATCAGCGCGGACAGAAAATCGATATTGTGGCCGATGCCTTCGATCGCGAAGGAATCGAGCGCCTCGATCTGGCGGTCGATCGCTTCTTCCCGATTCGCGCCATAGGTGACCAGCTTGGCGATCATCGGATCGTAGAACATCGATACTTCGCCGCCCTCGACGACGCCGTCGTCGACGCGGACACCTTCCTTTTCCGACGGCGGCCGATAACGGATCAGGCGACCGGTGGATGGCAGGAAGCCGCGATAGGGATCCTCGGCATAAACCCGGCCCTCGATGGCCCAACCCTTGAGCCGCACGTCCTTCTGGGCGAAGCTCAATTTCTCCCCGGCGGCGACCCGGATCATCTGTTCGACAAGGTCGAGACCGGTCACTTCCTCTGTCACCGGATGCTCGACCTGGAGGCGCGTGTTCATTTCGAGGAAATAGAAGCTGCGGTCGGCACCGGCGATGAACTCGACCGTGCCGGCGGAATAATAGCCGACGGCCTGGGCCAAAGCGACGGCCTGCTCGCCCATCGCCTTGCGCATCTCGGGCGTGACGAAGGGGGAGGGCGCTTCCTCGACCACCTTCTGGTGCCGGCGCTGAACCGAACATTCCCGCTCGCCCAGATAGACCATGTTGCCATGCTGATCGCCGAGCAACTGGATCTCGATATGGCGTGGATTCTCTACGAACTTCTCGATGAAGACGCGGTCGTCGCCAAAGCTGGCCAGGCCTTCGCGGCGAACCGACTCGAACGTCTCGCGCACGTCCTTTTCGGAATAAGCGAGGCGCATGCCCTTGCCGCCGCCGCCGGCCGAGGCCTTCATCATCACCGGATAGGTGATGCCATTTGAGATCTCCACCGCATGGTCGGTGTCGCGTATCTCGCCGATGAAGCCGGGCACGACGCTGACATTGGCCGCCTGCGCCAGCTTTTTCGATTCGATCTTGTCGCCCATCGCCGCAATCGCCTTGGGGGGCGGGCCGATGAAGGCGATGCCGCTGTCGCCGAGCAAGCGGGCGAAGCTCTCACGTTCGGACAGGAAGCCATAGCCCGGATGCACCGCCTCGGCGCCTGTCGCCTTGCAGGCTTCCAGGATCAGATCCGCATTCAGATAGGATTCGGCGGCTGGCGGCGGGCCGAGGCGCACACGCTCGTCGGCCATCTCGACATGGGGTGCGCGAGCGTCGGCATCGGAATAGACGGCGACCGTCTCGATCCCCATATTCTTGGCTGTGCGGATAACGCGGCATGCGATTTCGCCGCGATTGGCGATCAATATCTTCTTGAACATGGCTTAGCGGGATTCCGTATCTGTGGGTTTGAGCTCGGCTATGCGGGCGCGGGTCAGCCGGGCGCGGCATCCGCTGTAGAGCATGGGCTCCATGCTGCCGCCACGCATCTCATATCCTTCATAGGTGCAATGGGCATCCCGGAACTGGATCCAGGCACGCTGCGCGGCGCGTAGCGCCGCCTCGTGGGTCGGCCGCGTGTCATCGTTGCGATCGAGACCCTTGTCCGCTTGGCGTGCAGCACCGATCACGTCGCGCCAGAGCAGATTGAGTTCCTTGTCCGCAGCCTCGAAATCGAGCTGGGCGCAGGCATTCATATCCTGCTGGGCCATCGGCTCGTCGCAATGATGCTCCTCATAAGGCGTTTGCGCGGTCGCCACAGCCGCCAGTATCAGGATCGAGATCATTCCCGATCCTCCTCGGGGCCGCTGGGCGGGACGTTATGGCCGAGCAAAGCGAGTACCTCGCTGGCGGCGGTGACGAGGTTGGTGCCGGGGCCGAAAATGCCCTGGACCCCGGCATCGCGCAGGAACTGGTAATCCTGCGCGGGAATGACACCGCCCGCGACGACCTTGATATCGCTACGGCCGGCCTCTCGCAAATGATCGATCAATTCGGGGATCAGGGTCTTGTGACCGGCTGCGAGGCTGGAGGCACCGACGATGTCGACATCAGCTTTGATAGCCAGTTGAGCTGCTTCCTTGGGTGTTTGGAACAGCGGGCCCGCCAGCACTTCGAAGCCGAGGTCTCCGAACGCCGACGAGACCAGATTGGCGCCTCTATCGTGCCCGTCCTGCCCCATCTTGGCGACCAATAGCCGCGGCTTGCGGCCCTTGCGCCGGCCGATCGAAACGACACCATCGATCAGGCTGGTCCAGCGCGGATCCTCGCCATACGCGCCGCCATAGACGCCCGAAACCGGGGTCGGGTTTGTGGCGTAGCGGCCGAAAACATCCTCCATCGCCTGCGAGATCTCGCCAAGCGTTGCGCGCTTGCGCGCGCATTCGACGGCAAGGCCCAGGAGATTGTCCTGGCCGCGTGCGCCCTCGCGCAGGTCATCGAGCGCCGCCTGGCAGGCGGCTTCGTCCCGGCCGAACCTGACCCGCTGGATGCGGGCGATCTGGGCGTCGCGCACGGCGTGATTGTCGACGTCCAAAATGTCGATGCCGTCCTGCTCGGACAGAAGATATTTATTGACCCCGACAATCACGTCTTCTCCGCGATCGACTCGGGCGGCCCGGGCCGCCGAAGCCTCCTCGATCATGGCTTTAGGCCAGCCGGCGGCAACCGCTTTGGCCATGCCGCCTTCCGCTTCGACCCTTTCAATGATTTCCCAGGCCTTGTCGTACAATTCCTGCGTCAGCGCCTCGACATAATAAGAGCCACCCAGGGGATCGACGACATGAGTGATGCCGGTTTCCTCCTGCAGCACCAATTGCGTGTTGCGCGCGATTCGGGCCGAGAAGTCGGTCGGCAAAGCGATTGCTTCGTCCAGCGCGTTGGTGTGCAGACTCTGTGTTCCGCCTAGCGCCGCCGCCATGGCCTCGACCGTGGTGCGGATGACATTATTGTAGGGATCCTGTTCCGTCAGTGAGACGCCGGACGTCTGGCAATGGGTGCGCAGCATCTTCGACCGTTCCTGCTTCGCGCCGAGATCGGTCATGATCCGGTGCCACAGCTTGCGCGCCGCGCGGAGCTTCGCGACCTCCATGAAGAAGTTCATGCCGATCGCGAAGAAGAAGCTCAGTCGTCCGGCGAAGGCATCGATATCGAGCCCCGACGCGATCGCCGCCAGTGCATATTCGCGACCGTCAGCGATGGTGAAGGCCAGTTCCTGCACCTGCGTCGCCCCGGCTTCCTGCATATGATAGCCGGAAATGGAGATGGAGTTGAACTTCGGCATATTGGCCGAGGTAAAGGCGATGATGTCGGAGATGATCCGCATCGAAGGGTCCGGTGGGTAGATGTAGGTATTGCGGACCATGAACTCCTTCAGGATGTCGTTCTGGATCGTGCCGTCCAGTTTCTCCTGGGGAACGCCTTGTTCCTCGCCGGCGACGATGAAGAAAGCCAGGATCGGGATGACGGCACCATTCATCGTCATCGACACCGACATCTGGTCGAGGGGGATGCCGTCAAACAATATCTTCATGTCGTCGATCGTGTCGATTGCAACGCCAGCCTTGCCCACATCGCCCGTCACGCGGGGATGGTCGCTGTCATAGCCTCTGTGAGTGGCAAGGTCGAAGGCGACGGAAAGGCCCTTTTGGCCGGCGGCGAGGTTGCGGCGGTAGAAAGCGTTCGATTCCTCGGCGGTCGAAAAGCCCGCATATTGGCGGATGGTCCAGGGGCGGCCGGCATACATGGAGGCGCGCACGCCGCGCGTGAACGGCGCGAAGCCAGGCAGGCCCGGATCGATTTCCGTAATGTCCTCGGCCGTATAGAGCGGCTTCACCTCTATGCCTTCAGGCGTGTGCCAGGCAAGGTCCTTGCCCTTAACCTCCTTCGCGGCTGCGGCTGTCCAGTCTGCCTTGGTCGGCTTTCTCTCAGTGCTCACCACGGGGACTTTCCATCAATTCGACCAGGACCCCGCCCATATCCTTGGGATGAACAAAGATCACCGGAGTGCCATGCGCGCCGATGCGCGGTTCGCCCAATATCTTGGCGCCCTTGGCGCCCATGTCGGCTGCTGCTGCGTGGATGTCGGGAACTTCGAAGCAGACATGATGCTGCCCGCCCGCCGGATTCTTGGCGAGGAAATTGTGCAATGGGGACGCCTCGCCGAGCGGTTCGATCAATTCGATCTGGCTGTTCGGTAGGTCGACGAAGCAGACGCGCACGCCCTGCGGTGGCAGGTCGAACGCCTCATGGATCTTCGTCGCGCCGAGCAGGTCGCGATAGATGGCCAGGCTCTTTTCGATCGACGGAGTCGCCACTCCGACATGGTTGAGACGGCCGATGGTCATAAGCGGCTCCTAGAGCGGGATATTGTCATGCTTCTTCCACGGATTTTCGAGTTGTTTGTCGCGCAGCTTCCGAAGGCCGAGCGCGATGCGGCGCCGCGTCGAATGGGGCATGATGACTTCGTCGATGAAGCCTTTCGACGCGGCCACGAAGGGGTTGGCGAAGCGCATTTCATATTCGGCGGTGCGCGCAGCAATCTTGTCGGGATCGCCAATATCCTTTCGGAAGATGATCTCCACTGCGCCTTTGGGACCCATCACCGCGATCTCGGCGGTCGGCCAGGCATAATTGAGGTCGCCGCGTAGGTGCTTCGACGCCATCACGTCATAGGCGCCGCCATAGGCCTTGCGGGTGATGACGGTGATCTTCGGAACGGTGGCCTCGGCATAAGCGAACAGCAATTTGGCGCCGTTCTTGATGATCCCATTATGCTCCTGGGCAACGCCGGGAAGGAAGCCCGGCACGTCGACGAAGGTGATGATCGGGATGTCGAAGGCGTCGCAGAAGCGGACGAAACGTCCGGCTTTTTTCGAAGAGGCGATGTCGAGCACGCCAGCCAGCACCATCGGCTGGTTGGCGACGATGCCGACGCTCCGGCCTTCGATGCGGCCGAAGCCTATGATGATATTGGCGGCATGCTTGGGCTGGACTTCGAAGAAGTCGCCTTCGTCGACGACCTTACGAATGAGTTCGTGCATGTCATAGGGCTTGTTCGAACTGTCCGGGATGAGGGTGTCGAGACTGTCCTCGCGCCGGTCCCAGGGATCGGTGCAGATCCGTTCGGGCAGATCGTGGCGATTCGACAATGGCAGGAAATCGAAGAAGTCGCGCGTGGCGAGCAGAGCCTCGATATCGTTTTCGAAGGCGACGTCTGCGACGCCTGATTTGGTCGTGTGGGTAATCGCGCCGCCAAGCTCCTCCTGGGTCACGACCTCATTGGTGACGGTCTTTACGACATCGGGGCCGGTCACGAACATGTAGCTCGAATCCTTCACCATGAAGATGAAGTCCGTCATGGCTGGCGAGTAAACCGCACCGCCCGCACATGGTCCCATGATCAGGCTGATCTGCGGCACCACGCCGCTCGCCAGCACGTTGCGCTGAAAAACCTCGGCATAGCCACCCAGACTGGCAACGCCCTCCTGGATGCGGGCACCGCCGCTATCGTTGAGTCCGATCACCGGCGCGCCGGCCTTCAGCGCCATGTCCATGATCTTGGTGATCTTCTGGGCATGTCGCTCGCTCAAGCTGCCGCCAAAAACGGTAAAATCCTGCGCAAACACATAGACGAGCCGGCCGTTGATCGTTCCGGATCCGGTGACGACGCCGTCACCCGGGAATTTCTGGGTCTCCATGCCGAAATCGGCGCAATTGTGCTCGACGAACATGTCATATTCTTCGAAGCTGTCCGGATCCAGCAGCACCTGCAGCCGTTCGCGCGCCGTCAGCCGGCCTTTGGCATGCTGCGCCTCGATGCGCTTCTCGCCGCCTCCGAGCTTGGCTTGCCGCCGTCTCTGCTCCAGTTCCTCGATCGTCGTGGCCATAGCCGACTCAAACCCCTTTTTTCCGAATGGGACTCCTAATTCAGGAGTCCGCCCCCAAAGGCAAATGCCTATCGGCCGTCGAACCGCGGCTGCTGTTTCGAAATGAAGGACATGACCGCGGACTTGAAGTCCTGGCTATGTCCAGCTTCGCACTGGGCCGCACGTTCGGCGCGCAGCGCATCGCTCAAGGAGAGATGATCCGCGTCGCGGGCAAGCTTCCGGATCAGCCCCAGGGCGATCGTTGGCCCTTGCGCGAGCCGCGTAGCAAGCGCAACCGATTCCGAAGTCAGATATTCGTCTTCGACCAGCCGCGCAATCAATCCCCATTGCAGCGCCTGTTCGGCGGAAATCCGCTCTCCCAGCATCATCATTTCCATCGCTCGGGCACGGCCGGCGAGGCGTGGCAGCAGCCAGGTCGCGCCGGCATCGGGTATCAGGCCGATATTGACGAAGGCCTGGAGGAAATAAGCCGATCGCCCCGCAATGACGAAGTCGGCGGCGAGTGCGAGCGAGCAACCGGCACCGGCGGCTGGACCATTGACCGCCGCCACCACGGGTATCGGCAGGTTGAACAAGGTCTCGACGAGTGGATTATAATGCTCTTCCAGCGCTGCTCCGACATCTTCCGGCAGCCCTCCGCCCCCAAGGTCCGCCCCGCTCGAAAATCCGCGGCCTTCGCCCGTCAGCAGAATGGAGCGGGCCCCAGCCTCGACAGCATCGCGCAGGGCGGCGCGCAACTCGTCGAGCATGAGCAGGCTGAGGGCGTTCAGAGCTTCCGGTCTGGCCATGGTGATGGTGGCAACAGCTGCGTCGCTCTGTACCATCCTGATCGTCTCGTAGGTCATGCTGAACTCCGTTCGACGTGAGTGCCGGGCTGAAATGGCTGCGACAGTCAGTCCGAAAGGATGATTTCTTCCGGCGCGTGCAGGCGGAGTCGCGCGACCCGGCGCGTATCCCCGTCGGTTATCTCGAGCCGCCAGCCGCTGGGGTGGCGGATCACTTCGCCTGGCTGGGGCACGTGGCCGGCCAGGACGGAAGCCAGACCCCCGAGTGTATCGACATCTTCCTCCACGATCGCCAGCCGGGCATCGACCGTTTCGGCCAGTTCTTCCAGCTCGGTGCGGGCGTCGGCATCCCAGGTCCCGTCCTCGACGAGGATCAGCATGCCGGGGACTTCCTCGTCATGTTCGTCCTCGATGTCGCCGACGATCTCCTCGACGACGTCCTCGATCGTGACCAGGCCTTCGGTGCCGCCAAATTCGTCGACGACGATGGCGAGGTGAACGCGGTCGGCCCTCATCCGGGCGAGAAGGTCGAGCACCCCCATCGATTCTGGGACGTAGAGCGGCGTTCTCAGCAGCGCCGAGATGTCCTGGGGAGGTGCGGAATCGTTCACCTGCAGTGTGAAAACATCCTTGATGTGGACCATGCCGATCACGCTATCCAGGCTGTCCTCATAGACGGGGAGGCGGCTATGGCCAGCCTCCGCAAAGGCATTGACCAACGCCTCGAAGCTGATGGTGCTGGGAACGGCGATGATGTCGCCGCGGGTGACGGCAATATCGGAAACCGTGCTTTCGCCGAAATGGAGGAGGTTGCGAAGCATTTGGCGTTCGACCGGCGAAAGGTCGCCGACCATCGGTGCTTCGCCTTCATGACTTTCGATCACTTCTTCGATCTGGTTGCGCAGAGTGGCTTCGCTATCCTCTCCGAACAGGAAGGTGCGCAGGCCTCTCCAGAAGCTTCTGCCGTTGCTCGCGTTCGATTCGATCTCTTCGGTCATGATCAAGGCCGCGCCTCGGCTGGATAGGGATCCGTGATGCCCATTGACGCGAGTGCTTCACGTTCCAACTTTTCCATGGCTACGGCCGCCTCCTCCCCGATTTCATGATCATAGCCCAAAAGATGAAGCGCGCCATGCACGACCAAGTGGATCGCATGGTCCTCCATGCTGATCCCGCGTTCCCGGGATTCGGCCGCGCACACACCGTGGGCAAGGACGATATCGCCTAACAGGGCTTCGCCTTCGCCGACGGCATCGAATGCCGTGATAAGAGCCGGCTCGACCATCGGAAAGGAAAGCACGTTGGTCGGCTTGTCCTTGTCCCGATAGGCGGCGTTCAGCGCCCGGACCTCTTCGTCATCGGTGAATTTCACTGAAATCTCAAAGGAGACCGGGCTGCGGAGCAGCAGCTCGTGGCGGCTTGCGGCGATGGCCGACCGCACTGCCTGATCGGCAAGCGCGGCCCAGCCGGTGCTACTGTCCCATTCCTCCGAAGTGTCAGATTCAACCAGGATCATGCCGGCCCCTCATAGGCTTCCACGATCTTTCCGACGAGCGGGTGGCGGACGACATCGCCGGCGCCGAAGCGGATGGTGGCGATCTTCGCAATCCCCTCCAGCTTCGAAACTGCATCGGCGAGTCCGGATTTGCCGGGCTCCGGCAAGTCGACCTGTTTCGGATCGCCGCAGATGACCATCCGGCTCCGCATGCCGAAGCGGGTGAGGAACATCTTCATCTGCTGCGGGGTGGTGTTCTGCGCCTCATCGAGAATGACGAAAGCGTCGGCCAGCGTCCGGCCCCGCATGAAGGCGAGCGGCGCAATCTCGATCTCGCCCGAAGCGATCCGGCGTTCCACCTGTTCTGTGGGCAGCATGTCGTAAAGAGCATCGTAGAGCGGACGGAGGTAGGGATCGACCTTCTCCTTCATGTCGCCGGGCAGGAAACCGAGCCGTTCGCCCGCCTCGACGGCGGGACGCGACAATATGAGCCGGTCGACCGAACCGCCGATCAATTGCTGCACGGCCTGGGCCACGGCGAGATAGGTCTTGCCCGTTCCTGCCGGGCCAAGCGCGAAGATGATCTCGTCTCGGGCCAGCGCTTCCATATAGGCGACCTGCGTCTTCGACCGCGGCACGATCGTCTTGCGCCGTGTCCGGATCATGATCTTGGGTGGTTCCGCGACGTCGCTGGAAACGATGCCATCCAATGTGGGCTGGCCCGACATGGCAATCACGCCTTCGACGGCACCGGCGTCGATGTCCTGCCCTTGATCGAGACGGTTATAGAGCCCGGTCAAGACGTCGCGAGCGCGGGCCGCGGCTTCCGGTTCTCCTTCGATCTGGACGCGAGTGCCACGCGCGGCAATATAAACGCCCAATCTGTCCTCGATCGCAACGAGGTTGCGGTCGAACTCGCCGAACAGGGACCCCAGCAAATGGGGCTGGTCGAACTCGATTTCCAGCCGCGCACGAGGTGGCGAGGCTTCGGCTGCCTTTTTCTGAGCCATCAGGCGGCATTCCTCATGATTTCGGCTCCGGAGAGACTGTTGGGTCCGGCCGCGACGATCTCGACCTCGACCAGATCGCCGATCATCGCGTCCGTTTCCAGATGAACGGACTGGAGCCAAGGCGATTTCCCGATCAACTGGCCGGGCCTTCGTCCCTGCCTCTCCAGCAGCACGGAGGTGCGGCGCCCCATGGCGGCGCGGTTGAAAGCGTGCTGCTGCTCGTTGAGAAGAGCCTGCAGTCGCTGCAATCTTTCATCCATTACCTGGGCTGGCACCTGTTGATCCATGTCGGCGGCCGGCGTGCCCGGTCGCGGGGAATATTTGAACGAGTAAGCCTGGGCGTAGTTCACCCGTTTGACGATTTTCAGCGTCTCTTCGAACTCGGCATCGCTTTCGCCGGGGAAGCCGACAATGAAGTCGCCGGAAATGGCGATGTCGGGCCGCGCCTCGCGGACCCGTTCCAGGATGGCGAGATAATCGGCGGTCCGGTGGCTGCGGTTCATCGCCTGCAACACGCGGTCGCTGCCCGATTGCACGGGGAGGTGAAGGAAGGGCATCAGCTTGCCGACATCGCGATGGGCCTCGATCAGGGCGGCGGTCATGTCGTTGGGGTGACTGGTCGTGTAGCGGATGCGTTCCAGCCCTGGCTCGCGATCGAGTGCGCGGATGAGACCGTCCAACCCACAGGGCCGGCCTCGATCGTCAAGGCCCGTCCAGGCATTCACATTCTGGCCCAACAGGGTGATTTCGCGGGCGCCGGCGCCGATCAGGGCTTTCGCCTCCTCGATGATCGCCTGCCAGCTTCGCGAGACTTCGGCACCGCGCGTATAGGGGACCACGCAATAGGTGCAGAATTTGTCGCAACCCTCCTGTACGGTCAGAAAGGCCGAGGGACCCTGCCGGCGCCGCGCGGGAAGCGCGCCGAATTTGGACTGGACCGGCATGTCGGTGTCCAGCGCCTTCTTCCCTTGGCTCGCGGTAGCGATCAGTTGCGGCAGCCGGTGATAGGCCTGGGGACCGACCACGATGTCGACGCTGGCCGCGCGCCGCGGTATTTCCGCGCCTTCGGCCTGGGCCACGCAGCCGGCCACGGCTATCATCGGCCGCGAACCGTCCTCGCGCTTCAGCCGGCCGATATCGGAATAGACCTTCTCGGCCGCCTTCTCCCGGATGTGGCACGTGTTGAGGACAACGAGATCCGCTTCGCCGCCTTGCGCCGCACGCATTCCCTCCGCCTCCAGGAGCTCGGCCATCCGCTCGCCGTCATAGACGTTCATCTGGCAGCCGAAGGATTTGACGTGATAGGTCTGGGGCTTCGCCGATTTCATCGCGCGCCTATAGGCGATCCGCGCCGCGCGCGGAAGCATCAAGCCGGGATCCTCCGGTGCCGTCCGGACCCGCGGCCGGCAACGCGCCGAGGATTGCGGCCCTGCTGGCGATGGCCAGCGCCTTGCGGTCGGCGAAATCGACCGGGTCGATCGGGTCGAGAAAATGGATCATGACAGGGGTGGCGCCGGACCGGGACAATATCCGCATCGCATTGGCGCGGGCGCTTTCCCGGCCTATCCATGCGATCTCGGTTGCTGCCGCGCCATAATCGATCGCCACCGGCTGGACCCTCAGCCTCGGCAAGGGCGGGAACAGTGCGGCCAGGAGGCTGGGGCGGAACGGCAATATTTCCTCGCCGCCATCCGTGGTTCCCTCGGGAAAGAGCGCAACCGGCTGTCCGTTGGCCAGTGCGGTCCGAAGCGCATCGGCCTGCCCCTTGACCGACCGCGGTTGCTCGCGAGCGACGAAGACGGTCCTATTGAGTCGCGCCAGCCACCCGACCAAAGGCCAGCGGGCGACCTCCTCCTTGGAAACGAATGCGGTTCCGCTCGCGCTTGCCAGCAAGACAATATCGAGCCAGCTCGAATGATTGGCCACGAACAGGACATTGCTGGACATCGGCTTGCCGATGATCTGGCATCTCATCCCGGCAGACCAGCCGACCCAGGCCAGATAGCGCCTCGGCCAGGCCGACCGGCCAGTGATCAGGAGGGCGAGATAATGAAAAGGCGTGCACGCGATCAGCCCGGCCGTGATCGCTGCGATCCGCAAGGTCAGGCGCATCGGGCGCGGCACATCCTGGCGGTTGCCGGGGGTTCTGATCCTAATTCTTGCGGCCGAGGGCGACGCCGTACAACTCCATCCGATGGTCGACGAGACGGAAACCGAGCTTTTCGGCGATTCGACGCTGGAGCGCCTCCAACTCTTCATCGACGAACTCGATCACGTTTCCGGTTTCGACGTCGATCAGGTGGTCGTGATGGGATTCGGCCGCGGCTTCGTAACGAGCGCGGCCGTCGCCGAAATCATGACGCTCCAATATCCCAGCCTCTTCGAACAGCCTGACCGTCCTGTAGACGGTGGCGATCGAAATGCCGCTGTCGATATTGGAGGCGCGCGCGTGGAGTGCTTCCACGTCGGGATGATCCTCCGCATCCGACAGGACCCGGGCGATGATCCGCCTTTGTTCGGTGATGCGCAGTCCCTTTTCGGCGCACAAGCTTTCGATGTCGATCCTGCGTGTCATAGCGTCACGAGTTTAGACGAATCCGCCGCCGGGTAAAGGTGCCGGGACGATGATGCCCCGGCGGACCTTCTATTTTTTTGTGGTACGACGACGCTTGGTGCCAAGGCCGATCTTCTTGGCAAGGGTGCGGCGTTGCTCGGCATAATTTGGAGCGACCATTGGGTAATCTGCGTTCAGGCCCCATTTTTGTCGATATTCGTCCGGCGTCATTTGATAATGAGTCATTAGATGGCGCTTCAGCATTTTCAGCTTCTTGCCGTCCTCAAGGCAGACGATATAGTCGGGCTTGATCGAGGAGCGGATCGAAACGGCCGGTTCCTGCTTCACGGGAGCTTCCTGAGCCGCGGTGCCAAGACCGTTCAAGGCATTGTGCACGTTCTGAATCAGCTGAGGCAAATCATTCACCGCCACGCTATTGTTGCTGACGTGCGCCGATACGATGTCCGCAGTCAGAGTGATAAGCGTTTCATTCATTTCACTATTTTCCGCCATTGTAGGACCCGCTCGAGCTAGTGTGATGAGAATAGGTTAGTCTGTCCGCGTCCGAATGGTCCGTTTCGGAGCAATTTACAAGAAAAAACCTTTACCGGTGTATTGGTCAAATGCTCAGGGGCCTTGCGAGGGTCAACGCATCGTATACCTGGCCATCCTTCCCATTATAATAGTTACGGCGGCGTCCCACCTCGGCGAACCCGGCGCGGCGATAAAGGTTAATGGCAGGGTTGCCGTCGCGTACTTCGAGATGAAGCTGCTGTGCGCCCCGCGTGCCCGCGACCAGGCTGAAGCGATTTAGCAGCAATTGTCCGACACCTTGTCCTCGAGCCTGCTTCTTGACTGCCAGCAGGAGCAGTTCGGCTTCGTCGGAGACGATCCTCGCAAGTGCGAATCCGACTAGATCCGTGCCGGCCTTGGCCAGCGAGAGCCACACGCCCGGCATTGGCATCAAACCGGCGCATTGCGGCGCGGTCCATGCTTCCCCGAACACGGGATCGAAGCTGTCGTCCATCACCTTCATGACCGCATCGAGATCGATTATGCCTCCTTCGCACAGACGGATCTGATCCAGGTTCTTCACTGCATGGGCTTTGCGTCAGGGGCCCGGCCATAGATCGGCCTGGCCGGAAGGTTGCGAAGATGTTGAGGAAGCAAAATCGCGTGGGCGGCGCGGGGGAAGGCTTCCCGCCAGCTTCCGTGTCCGCGGGCTGCGACCAGCGTTTCCGCTCCCGATCCGATCACGAGCGACGCCCGGACGGACGCGGCCGCCTCTTCGGGGGGCACGGAACGCAAGGCATCCAGGGCTTCGATCGGATCACCGCCATAACTTTGCACGAATAATTCGCCATGTCCCGCTTGCAGCGCAACGGCCAGCTCTCCTTCGTGCTCAGCTGCCGCAGCGATCACGGCCATGGACGAATAGGCACGAAGTGGAATTCGCCATCCGATGGCGAGGCCGTGCGCGGCGGCAAGCCCGACCCGGACGCCGGTGAAGCTGCCCGGCCCGCAATCGACAAGGATTTCGTCCGGACGCCTTCCGTCCAGCAGCCTTGCCGTCATCGGCATCAAGCGTTCGGCATGGCCGCGGCCGACGATTTCATGATCCTCGCCGATCAGCCGACCATTGTCGACGAGCGCCACCGAACATGCTGCCGTCGCGCTGTCGATCACCAGCAGCATTTCGAGTCCCCCGTCCGGACCACGGCCGGACATAGAAGTTGATCATACCAGGCTGTAACAGCTTGAGGTGCGAATCAAGGCTTTGACCAGTTGTGATCCCCGCCCGATTCCCGTCGTCCGGTGTTAAACGGCCTCGACGGCATCGACCTCCGGCACATAATGTTTGAGAAGGCTCTCAATGCCTTGCTTCAGCGTCATGGTCGAGGAGGGGCAGCCCGCGCAGGCACCGTGCAAAGCGAGGAAGACCTTTCCATTCTGAAAGCCGCGATAGACAATGTCTCCGCCATCCTGGGCCACGGCGGGCCGGACGCGGGTTTCGATCAGCTCCTTGATCTGGGCGACGATGTCCGCATCCGCCGGGTCATCCGCAAATCCGGCATCGGGTTCGATAGCAATCCCCCCGGCACTGGCCGCCTTGAAAAGCGGCGCCCCGCTGGAGAAATGATCGAGTAAAATGGCCAGAATCTGAGGTTTGAGATCCTTCCATTCTACGCTGGGCGCTGCCGTTACCGAAATGAAGTCGCGCCCGAAAAAGACGCCATCGACGTCGCCCGTCGAGAAAATGGCCTCCGCCAGAGATGAGGCTTCCGCCTCTTCCGGGGTCGCGAAATCACGTGTGCCCCCATCCATCACGGCCTGGCCTGGCATGAATTTCAGCGTGGCGGGATTCGGCGTCGTCTCGGTCTGGATCAGCATGAAGTTCATGTGGGGCAGCAGGCCATGGCGATCAAGTGGTCTCGGCCTCCCGCTCAGGTCCGCTTCTCGTGGCTCAGCCGGGACATCAGGATCGCCGCGCGCTTGCCCGGGTGATCGAGGCTGCCGAAATCGACAATAAGTTCAGTCGTGCCCACCGTCCGCACCATCTGTCACTCCGGCCTGCCAACTGAGTGCTGGTGACGGCCGCGCGGTGGGTAAGGGCGGCAAACAGGCCGAGCAGGGAGCTTCTTCATTACCTTCTCCAGGGAGCAAGGCCGGGTCTTGAACGTTTCTGGCCTGCGAGCGGGAGGTCTTATGCATCTGCTTCGAACTTTGCTTTTCGTCACGGCAGCAATCTCGGCCCATGCTTTGCCTGCTCAGGAGTGGCGCGGCGCGCCGGAATATGATGTGCTCCTGTCGAGCTACGATATCGCACCGAAGACAATATATCTGAAAGCAGGAGAGCCGGTGCGCCTTCGTTTCGTCAATAATAGCGACCGGAGCCTCGATTTCGCGGCCGGCGCCTTTTTCGCAAGTGCGAAGATGCGAGAACGGGATGCCGATATGGTCAGCGGTGGCAAGATCAGGGTGCGGGCAGGCCAGACGCGGACGCTCGTGCTAATGCCTCGGCCGGGTCGCTATGGCGCCGGTGGCGGCAATTTCATCTACCGTCTATTGGGAATGCGCGGTTCGATCATCGTCGAATGACCTCCGACCCGATCGGCTCGTGAAGAACCTGACTTCCCCGCATCGTCGGACCGTGGCAGTTTGCATCGGACCTTAAGGAGGCGAGCATGGGCAAAGGCAAAGGCAAAGGCAAAGGCAAAGGCAAAGGCACGGGCAAGGCGAAGACCGACGAGAAGGGAGACCCGACCGAAAAGGCCGTGAAGAAGCTGCGCAAGGCGGGCAAGCGGGCCTTGAGACTGGTCGATCAGCCAGCTGTGAGTGAGATTGCGGCGGCAGCCATGATGGCGGCGGCGGCGGCACTCAGCGAAGGAAGGGCTGGCAGCGAAGGAAAGGCCGGGAGTCGCGCCGGAGGTGGTAAGGGGTCTGTCGCGGCTGATGTCGAAGCCGCCAAACTGGCCGACACGCTCAAATCGCTGGCGATCGATGTCGCGCGGCGCACGCTTGAATCCTGGGAGGGGAAGGCGAATGCGGGCCGCGGCAAGCGCGATGCGGCCGGGCAGAGCAAATCGGGCTGATTTATACCCGATATCCTTGTTATCCACAGGCAGATTTCGTTGGTCCGACTCGGAAATTCGTGAGAGCTTTCATTTGTGGCGGAGAACCGACGGGACGGCAACGGACCGAAAGTATTCCAGTCACAGCCGATGCGGACCGGCTTCGTTCCCCCAAGGACGAAGAGCAGGAAAACATGGGTGGACCGTGGATGAAGCCGCGCGACCATCAGCGCAAGCGGATGCGAGCGGGATTTCATAAAGCGGTCCGGCGATTCCGGAACCTTCGGGCGACGGCGTCGCAAACGGGGACCTGGCAAGGTATGACCTGGCCAGTGGCCCGGACAGGAGATCGGCTCGGGCCTGACCCGGTCCGGGATCCAAAGCCCAAGCGAAGACAGCTTCGCTACCCGGCGACGGCAGTCAAGGCTGGGACAGTGGGGGCCGGTGGTGACGCCGGCCCCCATTTCACGCGTCCGTTCGCAACTTTGCCTTCAGCCCCCTCCGATTGCCGCGCGATCGTTCGCAGCGCATCCTTTCGTTCCATCTACGTGTTTGTCCGGGACGCAAACCGGCATTTGGAAGGAAAAGAATGCGCCTGAGTCTTGAAGCTAATCTCGACTATGATTTTCCGGAGCCCGCCGACGTGCTGCTTGCCGTCGAGATCGCGCAGATGGCGGACCAGCATCTTGTCGAGGACAGGCTCACCGTCACGACGGCTACCCCTTTGGCCCCCGTCGAGGGGCTGCATGGGATCGGTCGCCGCACATGGACGCGAGGCGAAGGAAGATTCCTCGTTCATTATCGCGGCATCGTCGACGTCGATCGCCGGGCTCCCGACCTTTCCGGCTGTGCGATGATTCCCCTGCACGATCTGCCCGGCGACGCGATCGAATATCTTCTGCCGAGCCGTTATTGCCGTCCCGACAAGTTCAAATCCTTCGCTGTGGAGCTGTTCGGCGAGCTGGAAGGGGGAGCGAAGGTCACGGCGATGGCCGACTGGATCCGCGACAATATGCGCTATGTCCCGGGATCGAGCGACGAGCGGACCACGGCCGAAGACAGCTTTTTGACGCGTGAGGGAATTTGCCGTGACTATGCCCATGTGCTGATCGGGTTCGCCCGCGCCTTGGACATACCGGCACGGATGGTAAGCGCTTATGCCTGGAAGCTCGAGCCGCCGGATTTCCATGCCGTGGTGGAAGTCTATCTCGACGATTGCTGGCACCTCGTCGATCCGACGGGCTTGGCCCCGATCGAGGGGCTGGTGCGGATCGGAGTCGGCCGCGACGCGGCGGACATCAGTTTCATGACGATTTTCGGAAGCGCGAATCTCGTCAGCCAAAGAGTTCAGGTCGAACGCATCGGTGGATCGAATCCAGATTAAGGCCCGGCACCGCGTCTCTTGTCCCCGAAATTTGTGGATAAGTCCCGATCTGCCGGCAAGTGCCTGATTTGCTGAACTTTCGCAGGCATCACTGTTGCTGCGATGTGACAGCCGAACTCGGCTCGTCCCTTATTCGAAATTAACCGTTGCGGCGCGACTCGAACTCTGATTCATTTCTGAATGGGGAGTGGGGATTTGGTTAAGCGGTCGGTAACCGTTTTGCGCGCATGATCTCCGCCAGGCAAAAGGAGTGGGGACATGGGTACGCAGACCAAGCCTGCCAGTGGCGCGCTGACTCTGGTCGAGTTGAAGGAGTTTGCCAGCTTTTCAAAGGGCACACAGCGCTACATCCGTCGTTCGCTGGATGTCGGCCTTGGCCATCGTGATGCGATCCGGCGCTGGTCCCGCGACGTGGGCGAGGCGGCGAGCATTCGTGCGCAGGAGCGGGTCTATAGTCGGATCGACCATATTCGCGCCCATGTTCCGGATGATAGCGGCCTCGATGCCATGGAGCCGATGATGGGGCCGTTGGTGACGATGAGCGCCTTCGACCTTGGCCAGGACCGGCTTCCCGATTTCGCGTCCTACCGTTTCCTCTACGAACGCTTGATCGGCGCGGCCGTTCGTCCATGGCTCCCCGGCGCCTTCTGCGCGGCGGCCGCGCTCCCGCACCTTCACCCGGAGCGGCGGCGGATTTTGCTGCAATCGATCAGCGAAGCTGCCGCAACGGCGCCCGGCTGGTCGAACAGGGAGCCGAGCTTCTTTCCGGAATGGGTGGAAAAGGTGGATCTCACCGTCGCTGGCTAAACAGTTTCGCGTCGAACACGGGCGGTCCTGACCTTCAGGGCCGCCCCTTTTGTTTCTGCGCTCGCTCTATTGAAATGTGTGGACCATGATTCACGCTTCAGATTGACTCAATCTGAGACGATGATGGTCTAGGCTCGATTGCGCAATCGCTTGAGCAGATCGGCCGCGAAGGTGGAAAGCGTGTCGTCCCGAGCGCCCATGATGACGATGCGATCGCCGGGGCGGGCAAGCATCATCAGACGGGTCGCGCAGTCGGCTCGGTCGGCGATATGTTCGGCATTGCGTCCCGCCGCCCGCACCCCGTCAACGATGTCGCCGCTGGTGACGGAGCGTTCCACCGTGCCGCCAAAATAAGCAGGATCGGGCATTATCAATATGTCGTCGGCTTCGAGATTGTGGGCGAAGCAATCGACAAGTTGCTGTTTCATCACGCGCAGCGGCCCGTAACCGTGCGGCTGGAACATGACCAGCACTCGCCCGGGAAAGGCGTGAAGGGTGGCAAGGGTCGCAGCGATCTTGTCCGGGTTGTGGCCGAAATCGTCGACGATGCTGATGTCGCGATATGTTCCCACGACCTCGAATCGGCGGCGCAGGCCATTGAAACCAGCCAAGGCCTCGACCGCAGTCGCAAGGTCTAGACCGCAGGCTCGGGCCGAGGCAATGGCAGCCAGTGCATTGGTGGCGTTGTGGCGTCCGGGAACCTGGAGACGGACACGGAAAGTGTCGCCGGTCGCCCGTTCGAAGACCGTGAACGAAATTGCTAGCGGTTCCTCGACGATATTCCTTGCGACAAGATCTGCGGCTTCGTCGAGCAGGCTGAAGGTCACCAACCTCACCCTCTCGCCTCTGGCCGCGAGCGTCCGCACCTCTTCGTCGTCCAGGTTGAGGATCGCCGTTTCCGCCTTGCCGATGAAATCGAGGAACAGCGCGCGAAGCTCGTCCAGCGACTTGTGATCGAGCGTAATGTTGTTGAGGATGGCGATGTTCGGCTCGTAGAGCGCGATCGAACCGTCGCTTTCATCGACCTCGCTGACGAAAATGCCCCCTTGGCCCACAAGCGCGCTGGCAAAAGGTTGGTCGGGCGTAACGAAATTCTTCATCACGGCGCCGTTCATGACGGTAGGATCGCGACCGGCCTGATGAAGAATCCAGGCGATCATCCCAGTGACCGTGGATTTGCCGCTCGTGCCGCCCACCGCGATGCTCGTTGACGCAGCATTGAACAATTCCGCAAGAAGCTGGGGTCGGCTGACCAGTTTGGCGCCGATTCGTCTGGCAGCCTCGACGTCCGGAATCGTGTTTTCGACTGCGGCCGAGGTCACCACGATCTGATTCGGGCTCGCGACACCGCTGCCATCCTGTGGAAAGAGGTGGATGCCCCGTTCCTTCAGGAATGAGAATTTGTCGGCGATGCGGCCTTGGTCGAGCGATCGGTCGGAGCCGGCGACTTCGGCCCCGCTGGCTTTGACGATACAGGCGAGCGGAAGCATGCCGCTGCCACCGATGCCGCAAAAGAAATAGGATTTGGTTTCCTTCATGGCCACGCCCTATTGAGGTGCGGCGGTCATTTCAAACTTTAGGGTCGGGACCCTGAGCCGCGCAGGGGCGAGGAGGCTGGATGCGGATAGGTGTTGTGGCGCCCAGCTCTCCGCTCAGCGCCGGGACGGCTGATCGCGTCATCGCGATCGCGGCAGCCTCCTGTCCGGGGGTAACGCTGCACTTTCACCCGCAATGCTTCCTCGCTCATAACCATTTCGCCGGCCCGGACGAGGTCCGCGCCGATGCTTTCGTAGATTATGCCAATGATCCGGAGATCGATGCGATCTGGTTCGCCCGCGGAGGCTATGGTGCATGTCGGATCGCGGAAACGGCGATCGAGCGGCTGGGCGACGCGGCCAGAGGCAAGGCGTATCTCGGCTATTCGGATGCGGGCTTCCTGCTCGCGGGCCTCTATCGTGCCGGTTTCCCCCGTCTGGCCCATGGGCCGATGCCGCAGGACGTCCACCGCGATGGCGGGGATATGGCCGTCTTGCGGGCCCTGTCCTGGCTCGCCGGGTGTTCGCCAGTGGGGATGGAGGCCGCTCCGGGCGACGGGAAAGCCGTGGCGTTCAACTTGACCGTTTTCAGCCAGCTGCTCGGCACGGCGCTGGAGCCCGACCTCGAGGATCATGTTCTGATGCTGGAGGAGGTCTCCGAATATATGTACCGGATCGATCGCTCCATGTTCCACGTCGCAAGCAATTTTGCGGACCGGGGGCTAAGTGGCATCAGGCTCGGCCGTTGCAGCGACGTCCTGGCCAACGATCCCGATTTCGGGGAAACGGAAGAACAAGTTGTTCGTTTCTGGTGCCGGCACGCTGGCATTCCCTATCTGGGCCGCGCCGATATCGGCCATGACGCGGATAACAAGATCGTGCCGTTTGGCAGCTCCTGACGGTCATGCATCCCGTTCAGGCGACGACTCGCGCCTGTTCATTATGGTTTCTCCGGATTTTACCGTCATTGGTCCGGTCTCTATTCTCTTCGCGAGGTGAAAAGCCGAGTTTCGGCTCGCTGATGCAGATTAAAAGGCCTGTGAAAGCCGCTTGTGAGGCAAAGTCGCGCATTCTCTCCATCGAACCCCTTGCACTTCCCGCGAGTTTGGGGCTTATCAGAGGCGGAATCACAGGAGGGAAATATGGCAAAAGGCACTTCAGGCAGGCAGGATGGGCTGCAACGGCCGGTGAAACCGTCCGCGGACCTCGCGGCGATCACGGGTCCGGATCCGCTTCCGCGCAGCCAAGTTGTCAGCAAGATGTGGGAACATATCAAGAAGAACAATCTGCAGAATCCAGCGAACAAGCGCGAGATCCTGGCGGACGACAAGCTCAAGAAGATTTTCGGCGTGGACAAGGTCTCGATGTTCGAGATGAACAAGCACCTCTCGCGTCACCTCAGCTAATAGGATTTCCGGCAGGCCCCGCGGGGCCTGCCGGTGCCACCTCGCGAAGCGCCGCTGCAATAGATGCGGCGCGCGCCGCGCTTCGCCATCAGAATATGTCCACCAGTTTGCCGAGACGCATTGGCAGTTGGGCCGGCGCTTTACCCCGATATATCCATTTCTAACGGGTGACGGGCTGTTCCGCTCGCCAGCTTCCCGAGTTGCGATATTCTTCGCGCACTTGGGATTGTGGAAGCCGATCGTCGGCCATCGCGAGCGGTTGCGAGCTACCCTCGGCCTGGTTCACTGAAGATCTTGCATCGGTCCGCTCGGTGCTTTGCGCAGAGCTTTCGAGCGCGAAAGAGAGTGTCGGCGTCCAAGGTGCCGCCGGGCGCTTGGCTAGCATAGCGGCAGGAGAAGGTTCGCGGCCGGCATAGGATTGGGTGAAGGCGGCAGGCCCACCCGAAGCGCCTTGCAGTCGATAGAAATTGTGCGCGCCGATCACCGCGAGCTTGATCAGCCGGTAGGCCCATGTCGGGACGACCTCATGCGTGTGATAATGGGTAGCATAGCCCACCGGCGCGAAGACCTGGCCGGCAAGGGCGGAAGATGCGAGAATGCGCGCGCGCGCCCAATCGGCGCCTGAAGGTCGAACGGCGAGCGAATTGTCGCAGGTGAAAGTGAACTGGCAGCCGCCGCCGGCACGCATCGGGCCCTGATAGACGACACCGCAGACACTGTTGGGATAAGCGGGATGACGGACGCGGTTGAGTACCACCTGAGCGACTGCGCGCTGTCCATCCACTGATTCTGAACGGGCTTCATAGTAAATGGCTTCGGCCAGGCATTGCAGCGACTTTTGCTGGTCCCAATCGCTCGCGGCGCGTGCAACGAATGAAGCGGCGCGCGGATTTGCCTCGGCAGAAACGGGGATGGCAGCGTTGAGGGCAGCCGCCTGGCTAGGCGAGGCGGGCACGAGTTTCGTGGGTTCCGCCAAGACTTCCGGTGCTTGTTGCATTCGCGGCTCGGCGAGATCCAGCAGGTCCGGTACCGCCATTGCCAGCCCGGCAGCCGGAGGATCATCGGCGGCATGGATGGGAACGCACGAGGCGCTGAGGAGCAGCATGGCGAGGCCGGTGACAGCCCGGTTCCGGACACGGATCCGCGGCCTCGGGCACGACGGCGAGGCTTTCATTCCAGATTGTCTTAACGCTGCCACGTGAGCTTCACCGCCTATCCCCAGGGGGGCATAGAGGGATCTAGACGATCTTGTCGTGGGCTCGCGCCCCCCTGATTTCGGCTGTCCTATTATGATACCGAACAAGGCCGGTGCTTAAGTAAAGAAGCCTTCGCGCTAACAGGAATTCTATCAATCAGGGCATTAGCCTGACCCGATTTGGCGGAAGGGTACCAATGGGCTCGATTGCCTGTCGGTTGGCGCAGGGCGCCAGGCAAAGTGGATGCTGCTGGTCACTCCGGCGCGGCCCGCTCCCGACGATCACAGGCGCATTGCGGGAACTTGCGGCGCCGGCTCAACGGCGCCGCAAGTCGATTCATCGATTAGCTTGAATAATACATATCATATTCGACCGGGCTCGGCGTCGTTTCCCAGCGCATCACCTCTTCCCATTTCAGCTCGATATAAGCATCGATCTGGTCGTCGCTGAAGACATCCCCCTTGGTCAGGAAGGCACGGTCCGCCTGCAGCGCGTTCAGCGCCTCGCGAAGGCTGCCGGCGACCGTCGGGACATTTTCCAGTTCGGCCGGTGGCAGGTCGTACAGATTCTTGTCCATCGCATCGCCCGGGTGGATACGATTCTGGATGCCGTCGAGACCCGCCATCACGAGGGCCGAATAGGCGAGATAGGGATTGGCGAGCGCATCCGGGAAACGGCATTCGACCCGCTTCGCCTTCTCGCCCGTGCCATAGGGAATGCGGCAGGACGCGGAGCGGTTGCGGCTCGAATAAGCGAGCAGGACCGGGGCCTCGAAGCCGGGCACCAGCCTTTTGTAGCTGTTGGTGGTTGGATTGGTGAAGGCATTGCAGGCCTTGGCATGATGGATGATGCCGCCGATGAAATGGAGGGCCAGTTCGCTCAAGCCCGCATAGCCATTGCCGGCGAAGAGCGGTTTGCCGCCATTCCAGATCGACAGATGGGTGTGCATGCCCGACCCATTGTCCTGCTTGATCGGCTTGGGCATGAACGTGGCGGTCTTGCCATAGGCGTTGGCGACCATGTGGACGACATATTTGTAGATCTGCATCCGGTCGGCGGTCTCGACGAGCGTTCCGAATGTCAGCCCCAATTCATGCTGGGCGGAGGCGACCTCGTGATGGTGCTTGTCCATCGGCAGGCCCATCTCCATCATCGTCGATACCATCTCGGCGCGTATGTCCGTGGCACTGTCGACCGGGGCGACCGGGAAATAGCCGCCCTTGGCCCGCGGCCGGTGGCCGAGATTGCCGACATCATATTCGCGGCCCGTATTGGTCGGCAGTTCGATATCGTCGATTCGGAAATAGCTGCTATTGTAGCCATCCTCGAAGCGGACGTCGTCGAACATGAAGAATTCGGCTTCCGGGCCGACATAGATGGTGTCGCCGATGCCGGTTGCCTTCAAATAAGTCTCGGCGCGCTTGGCGGTCGACCGCGGATCGCGGGCATAAAGCTCTCCGGTTCCGGGATCGACGATGTCGCAGAACATGATCAGCATCGGCGTCGCCGAAAAAGGATCGACATAAACGGCGTCGAGATCGGGCCGCAGGATCATGTCGCTTTCGTTGATCGCCTTCCAGCCGGCGATCGAAGAGCCGTCGAACATGAATCCGTCGGTCAGCTGATCTTCGTCGACGAGGCCGGACACCATCGACAGATGCTGCCACTTGCCCTTGGGATCGGTGAAACGAAGATCGACCCATTCGATCTCCTGGTCCTGGATCATCTTCAGGATTTTGCCAGCGTCATTGGCCATGTGGAAATGCCCTTTTCAAAATGAACCGCCAAGGCAGCACCTTGACGGGAACCGTGCCCATCCTGCCGAAGCATGCCTCGACCGGAAATTCCCCTTCAATGACGCGCCCGACAGCCTTTTTGGCTTCGTCAGATTGCGTCCGAGCCCCTCTCGTCAGTTCGAATCCGAAGCGCTTCTTCTACGTTCGACACGAATATCTTGCCATCGCCAATCCGGCCGGTGCGGGCGGCATTGGCGATCGCCTCGACCACGCGCTCCATGAGTCCGTCGTCGACCACGACTTCCAGTTTCACCTTGGGGAGAAAATCGACCACATATTCGGCGCCGCGGTAGAGTTCGGTATGGCCTTTCTGCCTGCCGAAACCCTTCGCTTCCGTTACGGTGATGCCGGACACGCCAACCTCGTGCAGCGCTTCCTTGACCTCATCCAGCTTGAACGGCTTGATGATCGCTTCGATCTTCTTCACCGCGAATCCCCCATCTGCTGCGACGCAGCATAATCGAAGAGAATTCTGTGACAAGCTGATTGCAGTATCCTGACGACCTTCGCGCCGCCCGGAATGCCGACAGGCGGTGGCGCCTCAGGAATAAGGAGGCTTGTCCAACCCCTTAGGGCTTTTGGTGAAAATCTCGCAACCCTCTTCGGTGATGCCCACAGAATGTTCGAACTGGGCGGAGAGGCTACGATCGCGGGTGACGGCGGTCCAGCCATCGTCCAGGATCTTGCAGGCCGGCTTGCCGATATTGATCATCGGCTCGATCGTGAAGAACATGCCGGGCTTCAATTCCGGCCCGGTGCCCGGCTGGCCGGCGTGGACGACTTCGGGCGCATCATGGAACTGGCGGCCAAGGCCGTGGCCGCAAAAGTCGCGAACGACGCCATAGCGCTGGGCTTCCGCGAAGCTCTGGATGGCGTGGCTGATATCGCCCAGGCGGTTGCCGGGTCGCGCGGCGGCAATGCCGCGCATCATGGCTTCATAAGTTGCGTCGACCAGGCGGCGCGCCTTGATGGGTACGTCGCCCACCAGATACATGCGGCTTGTGTCGCCGTGCCATCCGTCCAGGATCACGGTCACATCGATATTGACGATGTCGCCCTCCTTCAGGGTCTTGGTGCCAGGTATGCCGTGGCAAACGACATGGTTGATCGAGGTGCAGCAGCTCCCGGTGAAGCCGCGATAACCCAATGTGGCCGGCACGCCGCCGCCTTCGCGCATCAGCCGATAGACGATATCGTCTATCTCCTGGGTCGCGACGCCAGGGACGACATGTGGTACCAGCGCGTCGAGCACCTGGGCCGCCAGCCTGCCTGCGGCGCGCATCCCGGCAAAGCCTTCGGGTCCATGCAGCTTGATCGCGCCGCTCCGGCCGACAATCGACTCGTCCTGTTCGATATTCCGATATTCGTTCATATCGCCTTATATAATAGCGGCTTCGCGGCTTGGCGAGCCCATGAGCCGACACATCCGGCGACGAAGCGCTTTCTCCGCCGAAGATCAAGTTCTATGGCCACGGCATGGACAAGGATCGGATCTGGACAGCCGGGTTGCTGATCATCGGCGACGAAATTCTGTCGGGGCGCACTCAGGATCGCAACATCGCCCAGATCGCGGTCTGGCTCAACCTGCAAGGCATCAGGCTCGCGGAGGTGCGGATCGTCGCGGACGATATGGCGCGGATCGGGGCGGCCGTGAACGCCTTGCGCGCGCAGAATGATTATCTGTTCACGACCGGCGGCATCGGCCCTACCCATGACGACATCACCGTCGATGCGGTTGCGGCGGCACTCGGCCTGCCCGTCGTCGTCCATCCCAGGGCAAGGGCAGCGCTAGAAGCTTATTATGAGGGCCGTGGCGGCATGACCGAAGCGCGACTCCGGATGGCCCGGGTTCCCGAGGGGGCCGATCTTATCGAGAACGCGATGTCGGGAGCACCAGGCATCCGCGTCGGCAACATATTCATTCTGGCTGGTGTGCCGCACATCGCCAGCCTGATGCTGGAAGCGCTTTCGGGGACGCTGGAGGGCGGGCGCCCACTGCTGTCGCGAACGCTCGGCTGCTGGGTAGCCGAGAGCGAAGTTGCGGATATACTCAGCGCGACGGAACGGGCGCATGACGCCTGTCAGATCGGCAGCTACCCTTTTTTCCGAGAGGGCAAAGTCGGCGCCAATTTTGTCGTTCGCAGCGCCGACGCGGCTGCCCTTGAATCCTGTGTTGCCGATCTGATGCATCGCCTCGAAACGGATGGAAGAGCCGTCGCCGACGGGGGTATCTGAATCTCACCGGACACTCCGCGCGTCACCGCTTCCAGATGGATGGAGCCTGTACTGATATCCTGCCAACGTTATGGCCGGCAAATGAATTCCGTAGCCCCGGCGCGTGTTACAAACGGCCGGATAACGTCCTCCCAACCACGCCAAGAAAAGCAGGTCCGATGCTCGACACCCTGACCCGTAACCTTTCCCAGACGACCTCCATCGAGGATCTGGAGACGCCCTGCCTCGTGCTGAACAGATCGAAGGTCGAGCGGAACATCGCGAGACTCAACGGCCATCTGTGGGCGCTCGGCGTCGCGCTGCGACCGCATCTCAAGACGTGCAAGTCGATCGAGGTGGCACGGCTGGCGATGCCCGGTGCCTATGGTCCCGCCGCCGTATCGACTTTGAAAGAAGCGGAGCAATTCGCCGCCGCGGGGGTCCGGGACATTCTGTACGCCGTCGGTATCGCGCCCCAAAAGCTGCCTCGCGTGCAGGCCCTCCGAAGCGCCGGCACGGATTTATCGATCATTCTCGACTCGGTCGAGCAGGCCGAAGCCGTCGCGGCGGCGTCCGCCGGAGGAGATCCGATCCCGGTCCTGATCGAAATCGACAGCGATGGCCACCGTGCGGGGATCCGACCCGAAGATCGCGAAATGCTGACGGCTGTCGGTCGCGCGGTGCATGAGGGCGGTGCCGAATTGCGCGGCGTGCTCACCCATGCGGGCGAAAGCTATCACTGCAAAGGCATCGCCGCGTTGGAAGCCATGGCTGAACAAGAGCGGGCGGCGGCGGTTTCATGCGCCGCGACGTTACGCGATGCGGGATTGCCGTGTCCGGTCGTGAGCGTCGGTTCCACGCCCACTGCGCATTTCGCGCGAGATTTGACCGGGGTCACCGAAGTGCGCGCCGGCGTCTATATCTTCTTCGACCTGGTGATGGCGGGGATCGGCGTTTGCAAAATTGAAGATATCGCGCTCGCGGTGCTCGCCACCGTCGTTGGCCGTCGTCCCGATCGGAACCTTCTGATCATCGATGCGGGCTGGATGGCCCTGTCACGCGACCGGGGAACGGCAGGGCAGGAGGTCGACCAGGGATATGGTCTGGTCTGCGATCTGGATGGAATTCCCTATCCGGACTTGGTCGTTGTCGACACGAACCAGGAACATGGCGTCGTCAGCCTTCGCGCCGGCAGCAGCGCGTCCTTGCCCGATCTTCCGATCGGGGCCCATATCCTGATCCTGCCGAACCATGCCTGCGCCACCGCCTCACAGCACGACTGCTATCATGTTGTGGACGCAGCAGGCACGCCAGTGTCGGCGATCTGTCCGCGTTTCGGCGGCTGGTGAGGTAGAAATCCGGTGGAGCGGGTGAAGGGAATCGAACCCTCGTCGTAAGCTTGGGAAGCTTCTGCTCTGCCATTGAGCTACACCCGCAAGATGCTGGAATATCTAGAATATTCCAGGCGTCGTGCGGACCGTCTTGCAGGGGGTTTTTCCCACGCCGTCCGATCCGCGCGCCAAGTGCCACATCAACCTGCGCCTGGTCAACGTAGCGGTTCCCGGACGACAGCGATTCTTTGCGTCGAGCATCAGGATCTCTTCATGCCTGAGCCCTCCCGGAGGATCGGCGGCATTGCTCCCGATCCCTTTCTCGGTCACGCCGTTGTTCATATCCGCTCCCTGGCCAATCCCATGGATCTTCGGCCGGCGCATGTTCCCACCAATTCGACGGCAATGATTCGACGCCGCAGCCGATCGTTGGAACTTAGTCGCCCGGCGCGGAGAAGAGATAGTAATCATATACAGCCCGCGCGATTTCGGCGATCGTGCGTTCTCGAACGGGCGTCGGGGCTTCCCCTTTCTTGATATAGACGGCGATGACGATTTGGCCCGCTTCGCCCGGAAGCGTGATGACGCCGGCATCATTGACCGTGCCGCCAATCGTTCCGGTCTTGTGGGCGACGACGGTGCCTTCCGGCAGGAGTCCCTTCAGGCGCGTCTTGCCGGTCTTGGTGCGTTCCATGATGTCGGTGAGAACTTTGGTGCTCGCAGGCTTGAGCGCCTTGCCGCTGAAAATGCGGGTGAGCAGGTTCGCCATCGCTTCGGGCGTCGAGGTGTCGCGGACGTCATTGTCGAAGGCCGGAAAAGGTCGGGAGCTTCGTTCCCCGAGGCTCGGATCGGCTTTGGCTGCTCTTTCGAACGCTTCTGCCAGCGGGCCGGTGGCCGGCAAGCCGAAAAAGTCGCGCAGCAGGGCTCTGGTGTCGCGGTCGATGCGTTGGTCGGTGATGCCTTGCGCGCGCAGCCAGGCTGTCGCCCCGGCGGGACCGCCGGCGAGCTCGGTCAGCACGTCCGTCGCCGTATTGTCGCTGTGGGTGATCATCAGTTCAAGGAGGTTGTGGACGGAAAGGCTCACGCCCGGGTGGATCAATTCCTCCGCGATAACCGGGGAAGATGCATATTTGTCGGGGTCCACCTCGATCATCTGGCCGAGCGTCAACTCGCCGCGATCTATTCTGGCCATGATCGCGCCGGCGACAGCAACCTTGAAGGTACTCGCCAACGGATATCTCTGCTCTGCATTGAGGGCGATGCGCGGTCCTCGCCCATCGAGACGCCAGGCGGATACGCCGACGACGCCCTTGGCGGCCGTCGCCAGTCGCGCGATCTCGCTCTGCAGGCGCGCAACGCTCGGCGCGGCCTGTTCGGCCACGGTGGTTCCTGACTGGGCAAGGACGGGCTGCAAGGGTGTCGCTAAAAACAAGGGCGCCATGAGCAAAGAAGTCGAAAGTTGTCTCCAGGCATGGATGCGCATGATTTTCCCCTAAGCTGTTATTATGTTTAGTTCATTATCCGTGAGGCAACGTGTCGGCCCGCGGCCCGCCGAAGCCCTCCGAACAGGTTAGGCCGCTCGACGGAGGCTTTCAATCTTCATCGGAAAAATGTTGCCTGCGAGGTCGTATCCTATCCCCTGCGGGCAAGCAGATTTGCTGGTTCCGAGCTTGCATATAGTAAGCATGCTTATTATCTGCGCGTCATGGACAGGAACTTCGCCTTCGAGGTCGCTGAGACCGCGCAGGTCTTGCGTCGGGCTTTCGACCGGCGTGCCGCCACACTCGGCGTCACCAGGGCGCAATGGCGCGTGCTTGCGAGATTGGGCCGCCAGGACGGCCCGCGGCAGGTCGAGCTTGCGGAGGCCCTGGATGTGGAGCCGATCACGCTTTGTCGAATGGTCGATCGTCTGTCGGAGGCAGGCCTCGTCGAACGTCGCCGTGACGAGGAAGATCGGCGCGCGTGGCGGATTCATCTGACGCCCGCGGCCGGGCCGCTGATCGAAAGCCTGCGTTTGCTCGCGGCGGATTTTCTCGGCGACGCGCTGGATGGAGTGCGTGACGAGGATCAGGTTCTGGCTTTGGATATTTTGGCACGGGTGCGGGCGAACATCGCCGGCAAGGCCGTAAACGCGCGGAAAGCATCATGAAGGGGGCGATCGCGGCGGCCGGGGGTGCGATCCAACCGGCCCGAAAAGGGCGAATGCGGTTGGTATTGATGCTCTCGGTGCCGGTGCTGGTGGCGATGGTCGGCGCCTATTTGTGGCTCACATCCGGACGATATGTTTCCACCGACAATGCCTATATTCAGCAGGACAAGGCATCGATCAGCGCCGAAGTGGCCGGACCGATCATCGAGGTCGGCGTGCGCGAGAACCAGCGCGTGAAGAAGGGCGACCTGCTGTTCCGCGTCGATCCGCGCCCCTTCCGCATAGCCCTGGCTCAGGCCGAAGCGCAGGTAGCGGCGGCGCAGGTTCAGGTGGGCATGCTTCAGGCCGAAAAGGCGAGCACTGGGGCCGACATTCATGGCGCGACCGCCAATCTCGAATTTGCCGAACGTGCCTTTCAGCGTCAGGCCGAGCTTCTGGAGCGCGGCTTCACGACCCGCGCCCGTTACGACGAGGCCCAGCATGATGTTCAGGAGGCAAGGGAGCGGCTTTCCAACGCCCGCGGCGAGGCCGATATCAAGCAGGCGGCGCTGCGACAGGGCGGATCCTCGGTTCAGCCGACGATCGCCGCTGCTCTTGCTGCCCGCGACAAGGCATTGCTCGATCTGAAGCGGACCGAGATACGCGCGCCTTCTGACGGCTATGTGAGCCAGACCGAGCGACTGCAGGTCGGTACTGCCGTCGTGCCCGGCCTGCCGATGGTCACCCTCATTCGAAGCGATGAAGCGTGGGTGGAGGCCAATTACAAGGAAACCGATCTCGACAAGATGATGGTGGGCCAACCGGCCGAAGTTCATCTCGATGCCTATCCGAGCCTCAAGGTGCGCGGCCACGTTGCCAGCATCGGCCGGGGCACCGGTTCAGAATTTTCAGTGCTGCCCGCGCAGAATGCTTCGGGCAATTGGGTGAAGGTGACCCAGCGGGTTCCGGTGCGGATCGCGATCGACGGCGATCCGGGGAGGCCTTTGCTGGCTGGCCTTTCCGCCGACGTCTCGATCGACACGAGGGAATCGCCCGGCGGCAGACACTTCGCAAGCCGACGCTGACATGGCGACGGCCGTCGCTCCGCCCCTGCCGCCCTTGAGGCTCGGCCGCTTCGAACATGCAATCGTCACCATCGCCCTGATGATGGCGGTGCTGCTGCAGGTGCTCGATACCACGATCGCAAATGTTGCGTTGCCGCACATGATGGCGAGCATGAGCGCCACTCAGGAAACCATCAATTGGGTGCTGACCTCTTATATCGTGGCCGCTGCCATCGCCATTCCCATCACCGGATGGCTCGCCGACCGGGTGGGGCGCAAGCGCCTGTTCGTTTGGGCGGTCATCGCTTTCACCGCGGCCTCCGTGCTGTGCGCGGCGGCGCAGAGCCTTCCGGAAATGGTATTGTTCCGCGCCATCCAGGGCGTGGCGGGCGCTTTTCTATTGCCGATCGCGCAGGCGGTCATGTTCGATATCAATCCGCAGGAGCGCCATGCCAAGGCCATGGCGATTTTCGGCATGGGCGTCATGATCGGCCCGATCCTGGGGCCGATCTTGGGCGGTTGGCTGACCGAAAGCTTCAACTGGCGCTGGGTGTTTCTGGTCAACCTGCCGGTCGGAATCATCTGCGCCTTGATGCTGATCCGTTTCATGCCGGGCACACAGGTTCGGAAGCGCCGGTTCGATCTGCTCGGCTTCGCCTTGCTGGCACTTGCGCTTGGCAGCCTGCAGATGATGCTCGATCGCGGACAGCAGCTCGATTGGTTCGACTCCTGGGAAATCTGGTTGGAGGCCGGCCTGGCCTTGTCGTGCGGCTGGATGTTCGCTGTCCATCTCGCCACGGCGCGTAACCCCTTGTTCGATCCGCGCATGTTCACCGACCGCACCTTTGCGGTGTCGCTCCTGTTCATGGCCATCACTGGCGTATTGCTGCTGGCAGGCCTCGCCTTGCTTCCGCCTTTGCTCCAGCACCTGCTGGGCTATTCGGTGCTCGATTCAGGCTTCCTGACCGCGCCCCGCGGCATCGGCACCCTGATCTCGATGATGCTTGCCGGTCGGCTCGCGGACAGGGTCGATGCGCGCTACCTGATCTTCACTGGCATGGCGCTGATGAGCCTCTCGCTGTGGCAGATGTCCGGCTTCACCCTGGTGATGGATTCGACACCTGTCATCGTCAGCGGAATTGTCCAGGGCCTGGGCCTCGGCCTGATCTTCGTACCGCTTCAGTCGCTCGCCTTCGCCTCCTTGCCGACGCAATATCGGACGACCGCGGCCAGCCTGCTGAATCTGTCCCGCAACATTGGTGGTTCGATCGGTATCTCGCTGGTGACGGCGCTGTTGGCACGTAATCTCCAGGTCAGTCATTCGGATCTGACCGCCGCAATTTCCCCGTATACGCTTGCCCAGGCGGGGCAGTGGCTTGGTGAAAGGCTGGGCGGCGCCGGCGACACGGCGGCGGCCTTACTCGATCTCGAGATTAACCGGCAGGCGCTGATGATCGCCTATCTCGACGATTTCCATCTGATGATGCTGGTGACGCTGGCCGCCTTACCGCTCGTCTTATTGCTGCGCAGGCCCTCGAGATCTGCTTCGGGTCCACCCGCAGTGGCGGACTGAGCCGAGCGTCGCTCGCATATTGCACGCCCGAGACGCCAAGGATGATTACGAAAGAAATGCGGCCAGTGCCGAAGTGCCGAGAGCGTGACATGGATCAGCCTCAATTCGAATGTCCGGTTGCGCACGAAAAAGACCCCGGAAGCATGCTTCCGGGGTCTCCGTCCGGCGTCCGTCCAAACGGACGAAAGGTCGCTTAACGCTTCGAGAACTGGAAGGAACGGCGCGCCTTCGCCTTGCCGTACTTCTTACGCTCGACCACGCGCGGATCCCGGGTCAGGAAACCCTCGCGCTTGACGGTGGTGCGGAGTGACGGCTCATAGCGGGTCAGCGCCGTGCTGATGCCGTGGCGGACAGCGCCCGCTTGACCGGAAAGACCTCCGCCCTTGACGGTCGCGATAACGTCATACTGACCCCGGCGATCGGTGATGTCGAACACCTGGTTGATGACAAGCCGCAGGGTCGGACGGGCGAAATAGACTTCCTGGTCGCGGCCGTTGACGACGATCTTGCCGGTTCCGGGCTTCAGCCAGACGCGCGCCACGGCATCCTTGCGGCGGCCCGTCGCATAAGCGCGGCCTTGCTTGTCCAGCTGTTGCTCGCGCAGCACGGCCTGGATCTGCGGACCCTGGGTCGAAACGCCATGGTCGTCGGCGGGCTCGGCAGGCTTAGCCGGAGCTTCCGTGGCCTGTTCGTTGGCTGCGGCTGCTGGCGCGGGTGCCGGCGTTTCCTGGCCGCCCTCGGTCAGCGCGGCAAGATCGGAAAGCGATTGACGGTTGTCTGACATCAGGCACCCACCTTGTTCTTGCGGTTCATGGCCGCGACATCGAGAAGTTCGGGAGACTGGCCACCGTGCGGATGCTCGGTGCCGGAATAGAGGTGAAGCGCCCGCATCTGGTCACGACCGAGCGGGCCGCGAGGGATCATGCGTTCGACCGCCTTTTCGAGCACCCGCTCGGGGAAGCGTCCCTCGAGTATTTTCGCTGCGGTAACGCCCTTGATGCCGCCGATATAGCCGGTGTGGCGGTAATAGACCTTGTCGGACAGCTTCTTGCCGGTGAACCGCACCTTGTCGGCGTTGATGACGACGACATGGTCACCGCAATCGACATGGGGGGTGTAGCTCGGCTTATGCTTGCCGCGCAGAATGTTTGCGACGATCGTGGCAAGGCGCCCGACCACCAGACCTTCGGCATCGATCAGATGCCATTTCTTCTCCACCTCGGCCGGCTTGGCCGATTTGGTGGTCTTCATCAGCGCCTTCATGGGCCCGGACCTCTTGTAAATGAACGACGCCGCCCCGTCAGGGAGCGGCGCTGGTGGCGGGCAAATGACAAAGGAGGCCCAAGAAGTCAAGTAAAAGCGGGTGTTTGCTGGGCGGTAACATATTACCTTCCACTATTTTCGATCACCCATAAGCGGTACGCTTCGGAAGCCTCCGAAATTGGCCACACCACTGCCGCTGGTGATTCGTAGCTATAGAGTTGACCCAGGCGCGCGATGAGGAGCGGCGCCTGCCCGGCCGTGGTCTTGAAGATCGCTGCTACCTCCTCGGCCTCTTCGACCTTGCCGTGCCAGCGATATATCGAATGGCAGGTTCCCAGCAGGTTGATGCAGGCAGCCAGCCTTTCCTCCACCAGCGATCGCCCGACGCTGCGTGCCTCCTCCACGCTGGCGAAGGTCGCGTAGACGCTGACGATCTCGCTCACGCCGTGCGGCTCCCCAGCCTATGCGCTGCGGCGATGATCGAACCAAGCAGCACGGCGGCCATGCCCTGGTGGGCGACAGCGATCCAAAGGTCGACGCCGCTGAGCAGGGTAAAGATGCCGAGCAGGATCTGGATCAGCACGGCCGCGACCACCGCCGTCGCGATTTTCCTGTCACCCTGCCTCCAGGCCGCGCGGGCAAGCAGGAATGCAGCCGCCGCGACGATCCAGGCGAGCCATCGATGCACGAATTGGACGACGATCGGATTGTCGACGAAGTTGCGGAGCATGGGCGTCAGCATCGGCGTCTCGGCGGGGAACCATTGGTCCCCCATTTTGGGCCAGCTCGAAAAGGCATAGCCCGCCTCGAGGCCGGCAGTATAGGCCCCGAACAGATATTGCAGGGCTAGGAGGGACAATATCCAGATCGCCAGCGTCGGCATCCTCGCCGGCCTGGCCTCGGCGATGCGGCCGAGGCGCCGCAGGTCGAGGCCGACCCAGATCAGGGAGCCGAAGATGAGCAAGGCGGTCAGCAGATGGACGGCAAGTCGAATGTGACTCACCTCCGGCCGCTCGACCAGGCCGGACGCCACCATCCACCAGCCAATCACTCCCTGCAGACCGCCAAGGGCGAGCAGGATGATGAGCTTCCAGCCGAACCCGGCGGGGATGCGGCGGCGCACGGCGAACCACAAGAGCGGCAAGGCGAAGGCCAGGCCGATGATGCGGCCCAGCAGGCGATGCACATATTCCCAGAAGAAGATGTTCTTGAATTCGGCAAGGCTCATTCCGCTGTTGACCAGCTGGTATTGCGGGCTTTGCCGATAGGCGTCGAATGCTTGCTGCCATTGCTCCTGGTTGAGCGGCGGGATGGCGCCCTTGATCGGTTCCCAATGGACTATCGACAGGCCGGATTCGGTGAGGCGGGTGATGCCTCCGACCACGATCATCGCGAGAACCAGGGCAGCGACGAAGAACAGCCAAGCCGCCAGCGGGGCAGGGTGGACCGGTCGCATGACCGGCGCTTCGATCTGTGCCTGTGAGGCCATGAGCGGCGCTATGGCGGCGATTGCTTCCCTTGCCAATGCGGATCGCGATTTGATCCGGATCGGACACAATTTTTCGCTAGATGTTATGTTGTATCTTTACTGTTTGGTGCTTATAAGACGCACCAGACAGGGAATCGGGACCGCGATGTTTGCCAATGTGATGCGCAATGGAGCGATGGACCGGCTTGCGATCGGTTTGTCTGGCCTTTGCCTTGTCCATTGTCTGGCCAGTGCCATCTTTCTTGCCTTGCTGGCCTCGGCGGGCGGCCTTCTGGTCTCTCCCATGGTGCATGAGCTTGGTCTCAGCCTTGCTATTTTTCTGGGTGTCGTCGCCTTGGGCCGCGGCATTGCCGAACATGGATTCATGATGCCGTCTTCGGTTGGCGGCATGGGGCTTGGCGTGATGGCCGGATCCCTGACGCTTCCGCATGGCGGCGCGGAGGTCGCCTATACGGTCCTCGGCGTGTTGATCCTGGCCTTGGGCCACGATCTCAATCGCCGGGCGGTCATTTAGGATCGGGACCCCCGAACCCAGGCGGACGGTCAGAACCCGCGTGGGTGGGTCGTCCCTTGTTCCGAGACCTGAAAGGGCTTAAATCCACGCTCATGGTTCATGTCCATCACAGCCACGAAGGCGACTCGCTTGCCGGCGCGGCAGCATCGACGATGGTTCGCTCGGGCGAACAATGGACAGCGATGCGGGCGGCTGTGTTCGACGCGCTGGCCAGCTTCGACAAGCCGGCCTCCGCTTACGACATCGCCGACAAGGTCAGTCAGGCCCAAGGCCGAAGGGTCGCGGCGAACAGCGTATACAGGATCCTGGATTTGTTCGTGAGCGCGAACCTCGCCCGGCGGGTGGAAAGCGCTAATGCCTACGTGGCCAACGATCATCCGGATTGCCTCCACGACTGCATTTTCCTGATCTGCGACCATTGCGGACAGGCAACCCATATCGACGACGATAAGCTGTCGAGCGGTGTCCGGGCGGCGGCGCGCCAGGCGGGATTCTCGCCGGATCGGCCGGTGATCGAAGTCAGGGGACGTTGTGGCGATTGCGAAGCTGGGTGAAGGGTTCGACAGGCGGATGCGGCTACGCTAACGCTGCCACGGACCGTTGATGATGAGCATGGAGCCCTGAAGCCCCGCAATGACCGAACGCCCGGAAACACCCATGCTCGATACCGTTCACGGTCCGGACGACCTGCGCCGGTTGACCTCCGAACAGCTTCCTCAACTGGCCGAAGAATTGAGAGCGGAAGTGATATCCGCCGTCTCTGTCACGGGCGGCCATCTGGGCGCTGGCCTCGGCGTGGTCGAACTGACCGTCGCGCTCCATTACGTGTTCGATACGCCGCGCGACCGGCTGATCTGGGATGTGGGCCACCAATGCTATCCCCATAAGATCCTCACGGGTCGTCGCGACCGCATCCGCACCTTGAGAATGGGTGGCGGCCTCAGTGGTTTCACGAAGCGGGACGAGAGCGAATATGATCCGTTCGGCGCCGCGCACAGCTCGACCTCGATCTCGGCCGCGCTCGGCTTTGCGATCGCCAACAAATTGGGTGGCGCACCCGGCAAGGCGATTGCGGTGATCGGCGACGGTGCGATGAGCGCCGGCATGGCCTATGAGGCGATGAACAATGCCCAGGCGGCGGGCAACCGGCTCATCGTCATCCTGAACGACAATGACATGTCGATCGCGCCGCCCGTGGGCGGGCTTTCCCATTATCTGGCGCGTCTCGTTTCGTCCGGAAAATATCTGACCGTCCGGCAGCTGGCGCAGCGATTCGCCCGCAAGCTGCCGGAACCGCTCCACAATGCGGCCCGCAAGGTGGAGGAATATGCGCGGGGAATGGCGACCGGAGGCACCCTCTTCGAAGAGCTCGGCTTCTACTATGTCGGCCCGGTCGACGGCCATAATGTCGAGCGGCTGGTCCACATCCTGGAAAATGTGCGCGACGCGGACGAAGGGCCTATGCTGGTCCATGTCGTGACCAAGAAGGGCAAGGGCTATGCCCCGGCCGAGGCGGCGGCCGACAAATATCACGGCGTCCAGAAGTTCGACATCATATCGGGCGAGCAGGCCAAGGCCGAGCCGGGTCCGCCCAGCTACACCAATGTCTTCGCCAAGGCACTGATCGGCGAGGCCGAGCGCGACGAAAAGGTCGTGGCGATCACCGCCGCGATGCCGTCCGGAACAGGGCTCGACAAGTTCGGAGCGCGTTTTCCCGAGCGCATGTTCGACGTTGGTATCGCCGAACAGCATGCCGTCACCTTCGCCGCCGGGCTCGCCGCCCAGGGCTATCGCCCGTTTTGCGCCATCTATTCGACCTTCTTGCAGCGGGCCTATGACCAGGTGGTCCATGACGTCGCGATCCAGAATCTGCCTGTGCGCTTCGGTCTCGACCGCGCAGGCCTTGTCGGCGCTGACGGCGCGACACATGCCGGCAGCTTCGATCTCGCTTATCTGTGTACCTTGCCCAATTTCGTGGTGATGGCGGCAGCCGACGAAGTCGAGCTCGTCCATATGGTGCATACTATGGCGCTTCACGACCAAGGGCCAATCGCATTGCGTTATCCGCGCGGCAACGGTGTTGGGGTCGCGCTCCCGACAAGCCCCGAGCGGCTGGAGATCGGCAAGGGCCGAATTGTGCGCGAGGGCAAGAAGGTGGCGATCCTGTCGCTTGGCACGCGCCTCCGGGAAGCGGAAAAGGCAGCCGACATCCTAGAAAGCATGGGCCTGTCTGCCACGGTGGCCGATCTGCGCTTCGCAAAGCCGCTCGACGAGCAGCTGATTCGCCGCCTGCTGACGAGCCATGAGGTCGCCGTGACTGTGGAAGAGGCAGCTGTCGGCGGCTTCGGGGCTCATGTGCTGACGATGGCAAGCGATCAGGGTCTGATCGATGCCGGCCTCAAGTTGCGCACGATGCGCCTGCCGGATCTGTTTCAGGATCAGGACAAGCCCGAAAAGCAATATGCGGACGCCGGGCTCGACGCCGACGGCATTGTCGGAACAGTATTGAAGGCGCTTCGCATCAACAGTGTGGGCGTCGTCGAGGGCGCAAGGGCCTGACCCCAGGCATTGCGCTTGCAGCAGCCTGGACTCGAGAAAAGCGAAAGCCGCCGGAAACCGACGGCTTTCTGTCTGGCTCGATGGCCGGCATTTGATCACGGCTCAGCCTGAGGCGTGGATCAAGGTTCCGGTCTGAGGAGCCTGATCCACATCAACGGCGAGCGCATATTGCTCCTCCGCTGAGGATCAGGTTCAGATCAGGAGTGCGGCGACAACGAGCGTCTGGGCCAGGGCGATAAGGCTGGCTGTCGTCAATTCCACGATGCGCATTGCATTCTTCCTTTGTCTTTGAGTCGGGATCGCTTCGTTTCCCGAGGGCCTATCTGGCTTCGGGTCGATCTTTTCTCAACTGCAAAGGTAGAGAAGACGAATGCAGAAATTGCAATCGTCTCAGATTATCCAGTCACGTCAATAATTTGTGCGCTGCAGCATATGTGAAACAGCTGATATAGGAGTGGCTGGTACCGCAATCACACACGATTCCGTTGCACTGCACCCAAGGTGGAGGTGGTAGGCTAGACGATCGGCGGCTCGCCATGAGCATGAGGTTTGGGATGGCCGTTGTGGCGAAAAAAGCGCCCATCGAGAGCTTCTATCAGCTGTTCGGCCTTGTCGCCGCCGGTAAGGCGGATCAAGGCATCTATCTTCGCTTCCATGCGATCGTCATTCTCTTTCGAGCTCGGCGATCCCAGATAAAGGAAATATGCGAGACCGCAGACCTGCCATAGCAGCTGGAGGAATTCAGATTGCCAATTCTCGAAAGTGTCGCGTCCCATCTCGATGAGATAGCTGGAGATCTCGGTCTTCTGCCCATGGTCGGCCGCCTCTTCGACGAACGCATACCAGCCAAAAAGCCAATGCAGCAAAAGCGAGCCGAGAAAGAAGGCCATCGTGATCCATGCATAAGCATATTTCTTGAAAAGACCGGGTTTCATGAGCTTGCTCCTGTCGGGATGGACTCTTTCGGATGTGAAACGTGAGCAACTTAATGCGGGTTCCCCGCCTCCCATGAACAAAATCCGTTCCGATCAGCTCCTCGTCGAGCGCGGCCTCGCTGATAGCAGGGCCAAGGCCCAGGCTCTGATCCTGGCCGGCCTTGTCTTTTCCGCCGAGCGGCGGATCGACAAGGCCGGCCAGATGCTTGCCGGCGACGCGCGGATCGAGGTGCGCGGACGCGTTCATCCCTGGGTCTCTCGCGGCGGCGTGAAGCTGGCGCATGGACTCGATCATTTCGGCTGGGAGGTGACGAATGCGGTGGCGCTCGACGTCGGCGCGTCCACCGGCGGCTTCACCGATGTGCTGCTGCAGCGCGGGGCGGCCAGGGTCTTCGCCGTGGACGTTGGCACCAACCAACTCGCCTGGAAGTTGCGGCAGGATCCTAGGGTCATTGTCCATGAACGGACCAATGCCCGCTACCTCACGGCCGACATAATCACGGAGCCTGTCGACATCGTCACCTGCGACGCGAGCTTCATCTCTCTGGCGAAGGTGCTGGACAAGGCGCTCGCCTTCGCCAGACCGGGTGGACGGCTGATCGCTTTGATCAAGCCCCAATTCGAGGCGGAGTGTGGTGAAATCGGCAAGGGCGGCGTCGTTCGGGACCCTGCGATTCATGCTAGAGTCTGTGCGCAGGCTTCGCTATGGGCGGAGGCGCAGGGGTGGAACGTCAACGGGATCATCGAGAGTCCGATCCGGGGACCTGAAGGGAATAGAGAGTTTCTACTCGCTGCACAGCGCGCCTGAGCGGATCGGGGCTGCAATCTTGCGGCCTTTCCGCGCGCCCATTCAAATCTTTGATTATATTGTCGCTGCTCGCCCTCGTCGCAGCCTGCGGCCAGGGCGACGCGCAGAAAGCAGGCCTGATGCCGCCGCTGGTGACGGTCGCGCCCGCCGTCACCGCGCGTTTCGCGGAGACGATCGAGGCGGTCGGTACGGGCGTCGCCAATGAACAGGTTACATTGTCCGCGCCGGTGACGGAGCGGATCGTGCGCTTGGGCTTTGACGACGGAAGTTTTGTTCGTGCTGGTCAGGTGGTTGCTGTACTCGCCCAGGGCCAGGAAAATGCCCAGCTCGCGGAAGCGCAGGCGCGCGCCCGCGAGGCGGGTCAGCAACTTGAAAGGGTTACCGAACTCAAGGAGCGGGGCTTTGCCACCCGGTCGAATTACGAAGCCCAGGAGGCGACCGCCGCAGCCGCGAAAGCGCAGGCCGCACAGGCGCGCGCGACAGTCGGCGACCGCGTGATCACCGCCCCCTTTGCCGGTTGGGTCTCGCTTCGAAACATCTCCCCGGGTGCGATCGTCTCGGCCGGAACGGAGATTGCGACGATCAGCGACATCCGCACCATCAAGCTGGATTTCCCGGTTCCGGAAACGTCGCTTTCCGCCATTCGGCCGGGCCAGACGATAGTGGCGCGCGCCGCAGCTTATCCCGATCAGCCGTTTCGCGGCCAGATAGCCAATATCGACACCGTGGTGGACCCGAACACGCGAGCCGTCACCGTTCGTGCCCATCTGCCTAATCCCGACGCGAAGCTGAAGCCCGGCATGCTTCTGGCAGTCACGATCGAAACGGCCTCCAGGGTCGCTGTAGGCGTACCGGAGCTTGCCGTGATCGGCCAGGGAGATTCCCGTTTCGTCTATGTGCTTGGCAGGGACGGCACGGTGAAACGAACCGAGGTCAGAACGGGCCTCAGATCCGAAGGGAAGATCGAGATCGTGGAGGGGCTCCGTCCGGGCCAGCGGATCGTCACGGAAGGCGTAGCCAAACTATCGGATGGGATGAAGGTACGGCTTGCCGCCGCTGCCGCCCCCCGCCCGGTCGGCAAACAGATGCCCGCGGCCGGCGGCTAGACAGCGGACGATGCAGCTTTCCGATCTCTCCGTAAAACGGCCCGTCTTCGCGGCAGTGCTCGCCATGCTGATCGTCGTGGTCGGCGTGGTCGGTTTCTTCAGCCTTTCTATCCGCGAATATCCGGCCGTCGATCCACCGATCGTGTCGGTGCAGACGGTTTATACGGGCGCTGCTGCCAGCGTGGTCGAGACGCGGATCACGCAGGTTCTGGAGCAGAGTCTGTCTGGCATCGAGGGCCTGGAAACGATCAGCTCGACCTCGCGCGATGGCGAATCGTCCATCTCGATCGAATTCGCGGCAGGCCGGGATGTCGACGCGGCGGCGAACGATGTTCGCGATCGGGTCGGACGATCGATCGACGATTTGCCGGACGAGGCGCGCCCGCCCGAAATCCGCAAGGTCGACGCGGATTCTTCGCCGATAATGTTCCTCGTGATTTCCAAACCCGGCTGGAGCCGGCTTGAACTCAGCGACTATGTCGATCGCAACCTGGTCGATCGCTTCTCCTCGATCGATGGCGTCGCCAATGTCTTTGTTGGCGGCGAGGCGCGGCCAGCCATGCGGGTCTGGCTTCAACCGGATCGGCTTGCCGCCTTCGCCTTGACGCCTGCCGATGTTGAAAGTGCGCTTCGCCGGCAGAATGTCGAACTGCCGGCAGGAAGGCTCGAATCGGCCGATCAGAACGTTACCTTGCGCGTCGACCGGCCGTTCCAGACCGCCGCGGAGTTTCGCAATCTCGTCGTGGCGCGTGGCGGCGATGGCTATCTTGTTCGTTTGGGCGATGTTGCGCGGGTGGAGCAGGGCCCGGAAAATCCTTACGCGTCCTTCCGGCTCAATGGCGCGACGGCGGTCGGGCTCGGCATCGTTCGCCAATCCGGCGCGAATACGCTCGCCGTCGCCGAATCCGCCAAGCAGACGATGGAGGATATGAAGCCGAGCCTGCCGGAGGGAATGGAGTTCACCGTCGGATCCGACGATTCCCTCTTCATCGACACCGCGATCGAAAAGGTGTGGACGACCCTCGGCGAAGCCGCCGTGTTGGTGGTGGCGGTCATCTTCCTCTTTCTCGGCAGCTGGCGGGCGACTCTGATCCCGGCAGTGACGGTTCCGATCTGCCTGCTTGCGAGCTTCGCGGTGCTTTGGTTCCTCGGTTTCTCGATCAACCTGCTGACCCTGCTCGCGCTCGTTCTCTCGATCGGCATCGTCGTCGATGACGCGATCGTCGTCCTTGAAAATATCTATCACCGCATCGAAGAGGGGGAGTCCCCGCTGGCCGCTTCCTATAATGGCGCGCGCCAGGTCGGCTTCGCCATCATCTCGACCACGATGGTCGTCTGCGCCGTCTTCGTTCCGGTCATGTTCATCGCCGGTCAGACCGGTCTTCTCTTCCGGGAGCTGGCCGCGGCGATGATCGGGGCGGTGGCCTTTTCCGGATTCCTCGCGCTCAGCCTCGCGCCCATGCTTTGCTCCAAGCTGCTTCGCCACGAGGAAAGGGGCCGTCTTGGGGCGTGGGTCGACGCCCGCTTTCGCCGCCTCGAGGTCTTTTATTCGAATCGTCTCGACATATCCTTGAGGAAGCCGTTGGTGCCATTCGTCGTGGTCGGGGTCTTGCTGGTGGGGGCAGGATTGCTTTTCGCGACGCTGCGCTCCGAGCTCATTCCGTCCGAGGATGTCGGAATTGTTCAGGTTGGCCTTACCGCACCGGAAGGAACTGGCTTCGACACCATGGATCGTTACGTGGTGGAGGCTCAGGATGACGTACTCGCAATGATGGAGGACGGCCCGATCCGGTCGGTGATCTCCCGTACACCCGGAGGATTCGGCGCTAGTGACGATTTCAACAGCGGGAACATGTTCATCTTCCTGAAGCCCTGGAATCAGCGCGACGCGACCACTCAGGATGTTGTGAACGAAATCAACAAGAAGCTGACGGCCTTGCCAGCGATCCGCGGCAATGCGAGCGTCAGATCGCCGCTGGGACGCGGCGGCGGCGGTCGCGGCGGCCAGATCGGCTTCGTCATTGCCGGCACGACATATGATGAGCTGGCGATCGCCCGCGACCGTATCCTTGCCGCTGCACAGCAGAATCCCGGAATCATCAACCTCGATTCGGATTATAAGGAAACCAAACCGCAGCTCCGCATCGAGGTCAACACCATGCGTGCCGGCGATCTCGGCGTCTCGGTCGACGATGTCAGCCAAGCGCTGCAGAGTCTGCTCGGCTCGCGCCGCGTATCCACCTATCTCGATCGCGGAGAGGAATATCGGGTCGTCGTCCAGGCCGATGCAGCCGACCGATCGACCGTCGCCAATCTCGCCTCCATCCATGTCCGCAGTCGATCGGGCCAGCTCGTTCCCCTGTCCAATCTCGTCACGACCCAGGAGAGTGCCGGCGCGCGCGAACTTGGCCGCTTCAACAAGCTCCGTGCCATCACCTTGTCCGGTGGCCTGGCCCCTGGCTACTCGCTTGGAGAAGCGCTGACTTTTCTCGAGCAGCAGGCTGCGGCGTCGCCGGAGGTGATTGCCGTCGGCTATCGCGGCGAGAGTTATGCGTTCAAACAGGCCGGCGGCTCCATCGTGCTGGTATTCCTCCTCACGATCCTGGTCGTCTACCTGCTGCTCGCTGCCCAATTCGAAAGCTTCGTCCACCCGGCCGTTATCATCACCACGGTGCCGCTCGCCGTCGCCGGCGGTGTTATTGGTCTCACGGCAATGGGACAGACGCTCAATCTTTACAGTCAGGTCGGTATCGTCATGCTCGTTGGCCTCGCGGCCAAGAACGGCATTCTGATCGTCGAATTCGCCAACCAGCTGCGCGATGCGGGCCGCGATATCGATCAGGCGATTCGGGAGGCGGCCGCCCGCCGACTGCGCCCGATCCTGATGACGTCGATCGCGACCGCGGCCGGGGCCGTGCCGCTCATGCTCGCAAGCGGTGCCGGCGCGGGCGCCCGTCAGGCGATCGGTGTTGTCGTTGTCTGGGGCGTTTCCATCTCGACCTTGATCACCTTGTTTCTTATTCCCCTCCTTTATTCTCGTCTGGCGCGTTACACCGGCTCTCCCGAGGCGGTGAGCCGGAAGCTCGAAATGGAGCTGGCCCAGCCGCAGCCGGCCGAGTGAAGGAAGAAAGATGACCGGAATCGCCTCCCGCGGGCAGCTCAGAATGTCCTTTCTGCGCTATGCTCTTTTCACCGCGCCGCTGATCCTCCTGCTCGGCACGGTGTCGGGGCGGATCGCCAATAGCGGCTATGGCAATCCTTGGTTCGATGCCCTGTACAAACCGGAAATCATGCCGCCAGGCTGGGTGTTCGGTGCCGCATGGACCTCGCTCTACATTCTCCTGGGGCTGGCGCTGGCGATGGTGCTGAACGCGCACGGCGCGCGGGGTCGGGGGCTTGCGATCAGCCTGTTCCTCGTCCAGCTCTTGCTCAACTATGCCTGGTCGCCGGTCTTTTTTGCCCTGCACAAGGTCGACACCGCCTTTCTGATCATCCTGGTGATGCTGACGCTGTCGATCGTCGTGACCCTGCTCTTTGCCCGGATTCGAAGCGGCGCGGCCTGGTTGATGGTGCCTTATGTCGGGTGGCTCGTCTTCGCATCGGTGCTCACCTATCAGGTGGATCAGCTCAATCCCGACGCCGAACGGCTTGTACCGCAGCGGGGCAGTGCCGATATCCAGATCTGAGCGATTGAGGAGAAGACGAAATGCAGTCAGAAAACCGTCTGTTCGACGATTTCGTCAAGGTCATGAACGGTGCCGCCGGAACCATTGCCGGTATGGGTCGGGAAGCCGAGGGCGCTTTCCGTGACAGAATGCGGGAATGGGTCGGCGGCCTCGACATGGTCGGCCGCGAAGAGTTCGAGGCTGTCAAAGCCATTGCGGTTGCCGCGCGGGAAGAGAATCAGCTGCTCAAGGCGCGCCTCGATGCGCTCGAGGCCGGAACCTGGAAAGATCAGGCCGCGTCACCCTCCAAGCCTCGGCGCAAGCCCGGCGCTGGTGCGACAGCCGGCCAGTAATCCACAACATATTGTGGTTGCCGCTCCTGCCGGTCTTGCGCTTTGGCGGAGGCGCGTGCACGCTTGGGCGGCATTTATGGATGCAGGATTTAGGTAATGGACGTCGACGAGTTTGAGCTGGAGCGTGAAACGAGCGCCCCCATCGACATGCTCGAACATTATTTCAGTGCGCATGGCTGGGCCTATGAAAGGGGCGGCGAGGAAGAGATCGTCGCCAATTTCCAGGGAAGTTGGGCGCAATATGAGCTCCGCGCGATCTGGCGCGACGATGATCATGTTCTTCAATTCCTGGCTTTGCCGGACATCCGGGTCGCGCCCGACAAACGCGCGGTCTCATATGAAGTGATCGGCCTGATCAACGAGCAGCTTTGGCTGGGGCATTTCGAATTGTGGGCGGCTTCGGGCCTGGTACTGTTCCGCCATGCGGTCCTCCTCGAAGGCGAGGAGGGCGGGACCCTGACGCTGCAGCAGGCGGAGACATTGGTCGAAGCAGCGATCGAGGAATGCGAGCGTTTCTATCCGGTCTTCCAGTTCGTCCTGTGGGCCGGCAAGAGCCCGCAGGAGGCGATCGCCGCCGCCCTTATCGAGACGCAGGGCGAGGCCTAGTGACCGATCTTGAACTGCCGGGTCCGTTCTGGCTGGTCGGCTGCGGCAATATGGCAGGCGCGATGCTGACCGGCTGGTTGAACGCCGGGCTCGATCCTCGGCACGTCACGGTAATCGATCCGGTCGGCAAGATTCCCGCCGAGGGTGTGCGTGGGCTGACTGCTCTGCCCGAAGACGAAGTGCCGGCTTTGGTGATGCTTGGCGTCAAGCCGCAATTGTTGGACGAAGTCGCGGCGACCCTTGCACCGGTGCTCGAACCCGAAACCATGTTGATATCCATTCTCGCTGGCGTGGAACTCGCCTCCCTGCGGGCACATTTTCCGAAACCGCGCGCATTGTTCCGGGCGATGCCGAACCTACCGGCCCGGCTGAACCGGGGCGTGACCGGCCTTCATGGCCAAGGCGACACCCAGGCGCGCAAGATGGTCGAGACGCTGATGAAAGCGTTGGGTCTTGTCGAATGGTTCGACGACGAAGCGCAGTTTCAGATCGTTACCGCGCTGGGCGGCAGCGGACCCGCTTTCTTGTACCGCTTCATCGACATGATGGGCGCCGCCGGGGAGGCACAGGGCCTGGCGCCCGAACAGGCCAGCCGCATCGCATTGGCGATGGTCGCCGGGGCCGCCGAGCTTGCCTTTCGGTCCGATGTCGATCCGGCGACCCTGGCGGATCGCGTGACCAGTCCCGGCGGAACCACTGCGGCCGGTCTCGGGGTTCTGGATGCTGCGCTTCCGGAACTGCTTCGGGCAACGCTCGACGCTGCCGTGCGGCGCGGCGAGGAAATGGCTGAGGCGGCGCGGCGCTGAGCCGGCGGGATCTTCGGAAAAAGGATAGGGTCTGGGTCTTTCACCGGCGAAGGATGCGGCTATAAGGCGCGTCGCGAGCCGATGCTGGGGCGTCGCCAAGTGGTAAGGCACCGGTTTTTGGTACCGGCATTCGCAGGTTCGAATCCTGCCGCCCCAGCCAATTTCGTTCGGGCCGCCGAGATCGGCCATTCACCCATCAGATTATCTAGCCCCCAGCGCCAGCAATACTGGCTTGCTCCAGGCGGCCCGCTCGATTTCATATGGTGGAACAACGGGGAGGCCTGATCCTTACGAAGGCATGGCATCCCGATCTAGGGCCAAGCGTCGCATTGGAACCGAGGGGGGATTGGATGAAGCGGGTTGGTCGCATCGAATATGGCCGCGCAATGCCCTCGGCGGGGACGGCGGCAGCATTTGCACGGTCCACCCATGAACTCGGCAGAGGCAGAAGATGACTGCGCCTGCGCCAGCGCATGAGCTGTTGCACGGGCACATCCTGATTCATTCCTCAGCGCTTCTTCCTGGGCTGGCGCCAGCGCCTTCCGGCGCTGGTGCATCCCTTTTGCCATGAACCGGCGCGATCTTTGCCTCGCAATGGCGGCAGGGGCCGGCAATCTGTTCCTCCTTTCCCATGCGGCGGTCGGACGAGCGGCTACCCTCAAGGAAACAGAGTCAGGCGATCCGACGCAGTCGAGCTTGGCCGCGGCCTCCCGTGCCATCCGCCGCGGCGAGACGTCTTGCGTCGAACTTATCCAGGGCTGCCTCCGTCGCATCGAGACCGAGAACCCCAAGGTCAATGCGATCATCACCACCATGCGCGACCAGGCGCTCGCGCAGGCCGCAGCGCTGGACGCCGAAGCCCGCAACGGCCGCTTTCGCTCGCCGCTTCACGGAATTCCGATCGCGCTCAAGGATAATATCGACACAGCGGGCGCCCGCACCACCAATGCCAGTGCGCTGCAAAAGGATCGCATCCCGGCGCAGGACGCGCGCGTGGTGCAGCAGCTCAAGCAGGCCGGCGCCGTCATCATCGCCAAGACCAATCTGTCCGAATTCGCCTTGGCATCGGCGACTTCAGCCTCTTCCTTCTTTGGCCCGGTGCGCAACCCTTGGAGCCTCGACCGCGTCTCGGGCGGATCGTCGGGCGGATCAGCCGCGGCGGTTGCGACCGGCATGTGCTTCGGTGCGTTGGGCACGGACAGCGGCGGTTCGGTCCGTATCCCCTCCGCATGGTGCGGGCTGACTGGGTTGAAGCCAACCCTGGGACTGGTCCCGGCCACCGGCATCGGGCCCGGAGTTCCGCTTCTCGACACTTGCGGGCCGATGGCGCACACGGCTGAGGATGTCGCGCTCCTGTTCGAGCATATGACAGGTTATGATCCGATCGACGTGGTGAGCCTGGAGCGGCCCCGCGAACTTTATTCCGCAAGGCTCGGCCGGCCGCTTTCGGACCTGCGGGTGGGCGTTCCCCGGCGCCCCCATTTCGAAGGGCTGGATGCGCAGGTCGCCAACGCCGTCGAAGCCGCATTGACGATCGTGGCGGGCATTGCCGGCAGCGTCGAAGACGTCGCTTTCGATGTTGGCGAAATGCCGGACATCATGGCGGCAATGGCAGACATCTACAGCGACCACCGCGAGAACCTGGCCCAGCGGAACGACCTTTATCAAACGGCGATCCGGCGAGCGCTGGAAGGAATAGCCGCGGAAATGAATCCGCCGGGCGGCCCGGATACCGAACAATTGCCGCATTATATCCGATCGCGCACCGCCACGCTGCGGTTTCAACGCACCGCCGATGCCGCCTTCAAGGGTTTCGACGTCGTCGTCATGCCCACCATCAAAATCCTGCCGCAGACGCTGAAGTCGGCCCTGGACTCCGAATATGGCAGCGGACCGCCCAATCATGGCGCGATCGTCGCGAACACGATGATCTTCAACATTATGGGCTTGCCTGCCTTGACCGTTCCGTGCGGCTTTTCCCGTGAAGGCCTGCCGATCGGGCTGATGATCTGCGGTCCCCGATATAGCGAGGCGACGTTGCTCGCGCTGGGTGCCGCCTATCAGCGTTCGACCTCTTGGCATACGCGCCGGCCGGCTCGGAACGCATGATGACGACTTTGATCGCATATCGGGGAGAGAGCTGATGAACCGCAGAGAAGCATTGTTTTCGGCGCTCGGAGCGGCGACGACCGTGGCTGCATCGGGGTCGCTTGCGGCTCAGCCACGCCGAAGTGCAGCCAGTTTGGCCGAGGCGCGACGGCTGCAGGATTCCACATTGCTGGTGGATCAGCTCGATGGGTCGGCGATGACCGACGAATATCTGGACATGCTGGAATCGGCGGGCGTCGATATCTGGCAGGGTCATGGCATGAGCAGCATCGGCAATGCGACCAGCCTGCTGACATTTCTCGACAAGCATTCCAGGCGGCTGGTCCTGGTGAAGAGCGTGCGTGACATCCGCAGGGCACATGAAGATGGCAGGATGGGCTATCTTGTCGGCTGGCAAGCGGCGAACAGCATCGCCACCGATATCGATAGATGGGGTATTCCCCAGGTCGAGAATCTGCGGACTTACTGGGAATTGGGCCTGCGCATCTGCGGCCTCGTCTACAATAATACCAGCGTGTTCGGTGGCGGCTCGCTGGATCCGACCCTGGGGCTCAGCCGTCAAGGTCGGCGGCTCGTGGAGGAGATTCACAAGCAACGGATCGTGCTCGACGTCGGCGGACATACGGGCGACCAAACATCCTATGACGCCATCGCCATGTCGAAGGGCGTGCCGATCATCTGCTCGCATACCAACCTGCGGTCGATCGCCGATAATCCACGAAACATGCCCGACAGGATGATCGAACAGATTGCGGCGAACGGCGGGGTCGTCGGCGTGACAGCGGTCAACGATTTTCACGCGCGCAATCGGCAGGATGCCCACGTTCAGGTCACGCCGCAGGTCGGGCTGGAGAAGCATCTCGATCAATATGATTATCTAAAGCGCCTGGTGGGCGTCGATCATATCGGCCTTGGTGGCGACTTCATGTACGGCCGGAGCGACCTCACCGAACTGAACCCGATGGTGTGGCCGCCGGATGCCTACAGCGTCCTGCCGCCGGCGAAAATGTTCATGGTCAAAGGCTATGAGAAGATCACCGAGTTGCCGAACGTCACGCAGGGATTGATGCAGCGCGGCTGGACGGATGCCGAGATCCGAAAGGTGCTCGGGGGAAATTGGCTGCGCGTCTATGAGAAAGTCTGGGGTGCCTGAGCCGGGATAATGGTGCCGGGCCGGGCGATTCCCACCTGGCCGCGCCAATCTCGAAAAGAGCTGATCCTTTCGTTCTCGTTGCGACACGCAGATCATCATTGGTGAAATCCCACATCAAGGGCGCATCAGCGCGCAAATCAAAGTGAAGAATAGAATGGACCAATATCTTCCGGTCGATCTCGATACCGACATGGCCAATCGCGTCTTGCCGAAAATCCTGCGGATGCGGGCGGAACGGCACGGCGACAGGAAATTTCTCGATATATGCGGGCAATCGGTCAGCTTCGGTGAAATGGACCTCATTTCGAGCCGGTTGGCGCGCGGTTTGCAGAAGCTGGGGGTCGCGCGGTCGGACCGTGTCGCATTTCTCTTGCCGAACTGCTTCGAGCTCGTGGCGATCTGGTTCGCGGTTTCGAAGCTCGGCGCGATCGAGGTGCCGAACAATCGGCATCTGAAGGGCGAGCTGCTGATCCACAATCTGAACAATTGCGGAGCCGAGCTCCTCGTCGCGGATCGCGCCTCGCTGACCGAGATCGCCAAGGTCCAGGACAGCCTTCCGGCCATCCATACACTCGTCCTGGTCGGCGCCAGGCCGGAGGAGGCTCGCGATGCGGGCATTCGCATCGACGCGATCCTCTCCTACGAAGAATGTGTGGCGGAGCGGGATGATTTCGATCCGGTCGACGTCCATTATTCCGACCCGATGGCGATCCTCTATACGTCCGGCACGACGGGACCCGCCAAGGGCGTCCTGATGTCCCATCACCATTATTTCAGCTGGGCGATCGCGATGGCGTGCAACCTTGGCTACACGGGAAACGACAGCTATTTCTCGCCATTGCCGCTCTTTCATGCCGATGCACAATTGTTCGGTATCTTCATGCCGCTTCTGTTCGGCACGGGATCGACGATGGTCGAAGGCTTCAGTGCTTCGAGATATTGGGATCAGGTGAGGCAGAGCGGTGCCACCAGCACCAACCTGCTCGGCGCCATGGCGGTCATCCTCATGCGTGCGGCGCCTTCCGAACTTGACCGCGACAATCCAGTGAGGGTTTGTCAATGTCTTCCCATAGTTCCGGACCAGGCGGCGTTCGAGGCTCGTTTCGGCATCAAGCTCGTGACCGCCTATGGACAGACCGAGACGAGCTTCGTCACGTTGGACACGGTAGACGAATCTCGCCCCAATTCATGCGGCCGCGCGCATCCGGAATGGGAAGTCGCCGTGGTCGACGAATATGATCAGCCTCTGCCGCCCGGCGCGGTCGGGGAGATCGTTTCCCGTCCCAGGAAGAGCTGGAGCATGTTTTCCGGCTATTACAATCAGGACGCCAAGACGGTGCAGGCGCTCAGAAACTGCTGGTACCATTCCGGCGACGCCGGCGAAATGGACGAGGATGGATGGCTTTATTTCAAGCATCGCCTGAACGAATCCATTCGCCGCCGCGGCGAGAACATTTCCCCCTACGAAGTCGAGACGGTCGCGGGTGGGCATGCCGACATCGTCGAAAGCGCAGCTTTTGGGGTACCTTCGGAATTTACCGAGGAGGAGATCGTGCTCGTGGCCAGGCGCAGGGCAGGCTCGGCCCTATCGGCGGCAGACCTGCTGGGCCATTTCCAAAGCAACGCGCCGCGCCACATCGTGCCGCGCTACATCGAGATCACCGACCTTCCGCTGCCGCGCACCCCTACCGAAAAGGTGTCGAGAAGCGCCCTGAAGCATAAGGGAATAACCGAGGCTACGTTCGATCGCGAACGGCGATAGGTTCCGGCTCCAAGCAGAAGGTGACCTAAAGGAAGGCGTATCAGCAATGACATCGAGCCAGGATAATTCGGAAGCAGGCCCGCCGACGGTCAGCCGGGCGATCGCACGATTCATCTCGAGCCAGGGCGTGAAGCGGGTCTATACCTTGCCCGGTTCCCACGTGAAGCCGATCTGCAGCGAGCTCGATCTGGCGGGTGTCCGGATCATCTCGGCCCGCGATGAGCGTTCCGCCGTGCACATGGCGCATGCAGACGCCGATCTCACCGGGATTCTGGGTGTCGCGATCGTCACCGCCGGGCCTGGAATGACCAATGCGATCACCTCGATCGCCAGCGCCTTCCTGGCACGCACGCCCTTGCTCGTCCTGTCCGCCCGCGTTCCCGATCCGCAGGCAGGGATGGGCGCGCTGGAGGAGGTGCCACAGGCGGATCTGGTGCGGCCCGTCAGTCGTCATGTCCGCGAGATATCGGACGCGCGGCACGTCTTGCAGGGCCTGCACCTGGCCGTCAGCAGCGCAATGGGCAATGACGGCCCAGCCGGTCCGGCCTATGTCGATTTTGCGCCCAATCTCCTGAAGATGCGGATCGCTGACTGGCACTTGCGGCAAAATTGGTTCGAGCCGGTCAAGCGTTCCGTCCGTGCGCCCGGTCAGGACAGCATCGACGGGGCCGCACGATTGCTCCGCCAGAGCCGTCGGCCGCTCGTCATCGGCGGGCGCGGCGCCTTGGGGTCCGGCGATCTGCTGGAGCGGTTCCTGGAGGCCTCCGGCAGCTTATACCTCGATACGAGAGAGAGCCGCGGGGCCTTGTCGCCGGACAATGCGAATTCGGTGCCCGCTCAGAGAGGGCGGGCGATGGCGGAAGCCGATCTCATCATCACATTGGGCAGACGGCTGGATTTCGAACTCGCCTTTGGTTCCCCGGCGATATTCTCCGAAGGTGCGCGTTTCCTTCGCATCGGCCGCAATATCGAGGAGCTCAGCGAGAATCGGCCCGGCGACGTCCAATTGTGCGCCGACGTAGACGCCGCACTGCGTGCTTTGCTGAAATCCGATTTCAAGGCGACCGATCCTGATCGGGGCTGGCGGGAGGGCCTGATCGCAACCAACGCTGAAAAATCCCGCGCGACAAGCGAGAAAATGGCAAATCTTCCGGTCGAAGCGGACGGCCGCATGCATCCGCTGACCTTGATCGGCCATATCAACCGGCATGTGGACGAGGATACGATCTGCATCGTCGATGGCGGCGATATCCTTTCCCACGCGCGGGTCGGGTTGCGCGCCTACAGATATCTTGATCTGGGACCTTTTGGCTGTCTCGGATCGGGGGTTCCATACGCAATCGCTGCCTCACTGGCTTTTCCCGAGGACCGGACGGTCGCGATCGTCGGCGATGGCGCCTTCGGATTCTCGGCGATTGAAATCGAAACCGCGGTCCGTTGTGGCGCACGGGCACTTTTCATCGTGGCCAATAATGACGCCTGGAACATCGAGCGCCAGGATCAACTGATCAAATATGCAGATCAGGAACTCGGCAGCACATTGTCGCCATGCCGCTATGATCTGCTCGCCAGATCATTGGGTGCGCATGGTGAGCGCGTCGACCGGGAAGGAGACCTGGCTGGCGCCCTGGAAAGAGGATTGGCCAATTTGCCTGCAGTGATCGATGTCGCGGTGACTCGAAATGCGATTTCCTCGGACACCAGAAGCGGCCTTGCCAATGTGCCGCCTCTGCACGCCGTCCAGGCATGGGATGATGCCGAGAGGGCTATGATGGATGGACCGGCTGCTGCTCCTCAGTAGGAAGGACAGGGTTCAGCTGACTGCGATCTCAAGCCGCTTCCTCACCACAAAGAAGTCGCCTCACACCCGCCAGAAAGACGGCGCGGGAATGTTGACGCTCGACATCGCGCCGGCCGCTTTCGCCAAGTTCACGTCTCAGCGCCTCATTCCGTGCGAGCTTCAGGCAGGATCGGGCAAAGCCGTCCGGACTGTCGGCCACGACCAGGCCGGTCAGTCTGTCCAGGCCGCGCGCAGCATGCGGCGAACACACGCAGGGCAATCCCATGGCAAGCGCCTCGATTACCTTGATCTTGGTGCCCCCACCGCGCCGGATCGGAGCGATGGCGATGCCGGCGCGGGCATATGCGGCGGAAAGTTCGTCGACGGGTCCGGCCAGTTCCACCCCCCTTATATTTCGCCAGCGCTCGAGGAAGGGCTGGTGCGGCAATCGCCCCACCAGCCTCAGTCGAGAATCGGGAGCCGCAGCCAGGATGAGGGGCCATACCTCCCGCAGGAACCAGTCGAATCCCTCGGCATTGGGTGAGTAACGGAACTGCGCCACCCCTAGGAATTCCGTCGCCGCCGGGGACAAGGGGATGTTTGCTTCCTCAAGCGTGTGGAACGGAATATTGGGAAGTGGGACGGCCCTGACGCCGGGGCTCTCATTCAGCCAGGCGGGGGTCCAGCCGTTGATCCACAAGCCATCGGCGGCGAGCAGGGCCTGCCGTTCGCGCCGTTCGATCACCGGTGCCGCGAACAGTTGCCGGAGCAGGCGCGCCAAGGGGTTTGGGCCGACTTTCGATTCCGCCGGCTCGACCAATTGCGTCAGGAAATCGTCGACGTCGACAAGGATTTCCACATTTGGGCAAAGCCGCCGCAAATCGCGCAGCCGGCAGGCCGTGCTGCCGTAGCGCAGCACCACTGCCTGGTGTCCGCCCGCCTTTATCTTTGCGGCGATCTCCGCCGCCAGCCTCCTGTCCGGCAGAGCCTCTCGGAGAAACGGAGACACGGTGCCGGCAAGTCTGAGAAAGGCCCGCCGCAATACCCCGTTGCGCCCGAACGTGCCGATCAACCCCGGTCCCAGTGCTTCGATCACTTCGGGGGCCATCGGCTCGAGCAGATACAGGTCGACGCTGGAATCGCGCGCGAGGGCTTGGTGGAGCAAGGCCGTGCGCTGGGCGCCCCCGCTGTCGGGAGGCCAGGGGGAGACAGGACTGACCAGGAGGACCCGGCGGGTCCGGACACATAAGTCAGTCAAGCAGCTGCACCTTCACATCCTCGCGGAAATCGGACCAGGATCGAGCGTGGAAGTGCGACCGGATCCGCGCCTCGCGGCGACGCAGTTCATCGCGGTCCCTGAGGTAATGGGCGATGCGGTCCGCCCACAGCGCCTCGTCCTCCGGGTCGAGCGTTTCTGTCAGACCCGCGCCGGCCTCCGGGAGGGCGCCTCGATCCGAAGACAGGCAGAAAGTGCCGAGCGCGAGTGATTCACTCACGGGGATCCCCCAGCCCTCGTAAAGGGAAGGATAGACGGTGAAGAGGGCCCCCCGATAGAGCGCGGCAATTTCCTCGTCGGACTGATTCTCGACGATCCGGACGAGAGCGGCGGCGCCCGCGGCGCCGTCGATCTCCGCCAGCAGATCTTCGACCAGCCAGCCGCGGTAACCGGCGAAGACCAGCATCGGCAGGTCGGTCCACCCCTGCGCCATGAGCCGGTCATAGACGCGCAGCAGGAGGCGATGGTTCTTTCGCACCTCGATGGTCGACACATAGAGGATATAAGCCCGCTCGAATCCGGGCAGGCTCTGCGCCTCCCTGTCCGTTCGCCGCAAGTCGCATCCCGGCGGGATCACTCGTCCGTCCACGCCGGCAAATCCCATCCGGCCGGCTACCGCGCCAAGATCGCGCAGGGTCGCCTCGGAATTGCACAGGATCCGCGCTTCGGCCTCGAGCAGGGTCCGCAGCAGTTGCGTGAAGCAACGGGCGGTGTTCGATCCCACATAACCCTCGAACAGGATCGGGATCAGGTCGTGGCAATAGAAGAGAGTGGAAACCCCTGTCGTCTCGATCATCTTCCGATAGGTCGCGACGCGGCCATCGTCGTTCGAAACGTCGGCATAGATGAAGCAATCGTCCGGTCCGAATGCTGGGAATCGCCGTCCCGGTGCCAGCGCGGAGAGGCGGCCGAGCAGAGCCAGGCCGGCGCGCCAGACCAGACGCAGCAGCGCCGATCGACGCAACAGCCGGCGCGCCCATACGGAAAGGTCGCGCGTGTCCGGGCCGTCGCGCTGCAAGCTCCGCTCGAGCGCCTCCCACGAAACCGGCCGCATGCGCTGCGCCCGATGATCGTAGCGCCAGGCCTGATGCTCTTCAGACAAGTCCCGCACAGCCCGCGCCAACTCGGTCACGATCCGACTGATGCCATGCGGCGGCGCCCTCCGGTTCCAGGACGCTGTAACGTCGATGTGCAGCCGCGCGGTCATGGTCGGCCTTCCTACTGAAGCCGGCGCGGCACTGCCAGCTTGGCCCGCCGAGTCGGCGCAGATGCGGGAGGTGGCGCACCCTCCCGAAAGCTGCTTAGGACAAGGTGCTGGGGGTGAAAGGATGACGGACAGGATGGAACGCGACGGAGGGCCGGCGGCGGAGCGGGTGCTGATCCTGACCCCGATCAAGGATGCTATCCGCCATCTCGATACCTATTTCGGGCTGCTCGACCGGCTCACTTACCCGCGCGATAGGCTGTCGCTTGGTCTGCTGGAAAGCGACAGCGACGACGGCACGTTCGAAGCGCTCTTGCAGCGTCGGGGGCAGCTGAACAGACCCTTCCGGCGGTTCACACTGCACAAGCGCGACTTCGGCTTTCGCATGCCGGCGAATCAGCCCCGTTGGGCCAATCATCTTCAGGTGCAGCGGCGTTCGACCCTCGCCAAATCCCGCAACCACTTACTGTTCCGGGCGCTGGAGGATGAAGAGTGGGTGCTCTGGCTGGATGTCGACGTGATCGATTATCCACCGGACATTATCGAGCGGCTGCTCGCCACCGGCAAACGAATCGTCCATCCCAATTGCGTCCGGGATTATGGCGGCTCGAGCTTCGATCTCAATGCCTGGCGCAAGCGCGGCAAGCTCCATCTCCACGATCTGCGTAAGGAGGGCGATCTCGTGCCGCTCGACAGCGTGGGCGGGACGATGTTGCTGGTGCGGGCCGATCTGCATCGCGACGGCCTGATCTTCCCGCCCTTTCCCTATGGCCTGCGCAACAAGAAGATCCGCCGGTTCAACCACTGGTCGGGCGAGATCGAGACCGAGGGCTTCGGCATCATGGCTTCGGACATGGGCGCACAATGCTGGGGCATGCCCAATCTCGAGATCAGGCATCACCGCGATTGAGCGCAGCGCCGCCGCCTGGAAGGCGGGCGGCCGCGGCCATTTTCTGCATCGCCTCGGGGACGGCGCCATGACCCAGATCCCGTTTCGATCGCAGCCGGCCCAGGCCGAGCAGCGCCTTGCGCATCTGCTTCGCGGTTTCGATCAGGCCGAGCGCTGCCACCAGGCGCAAATTGGCGCCGGGCGCAGACAGCCAGGTGACGGCGTCGCGCATCAGCGGGCTATCGTGCAGCAGGGTCGCAGTGATGCCTGCAAAGGCGCGATCGACCTCGGTGCTGCGCCGGTGCCGGATTCTGGCGAGCTTCGTCAGGAACAGCGCCATCGACGTCATCCGCACGCCGAGGCTCTCGCGGCGAAACGCCTCGTGGCGGGTGATCAGTTGCGCCGCCGCGACGAGGAATTTGGCCTGCTCGTCCAGGGGGATCCGGTCGAGCGACAAATGGCCGCGATTGTGATGGCGGCGGACTCCGATAATGTCGGGGCAGGCGGCGCCGTCGCCATAATTTAGCTTCACCTGGATCTGGAAGATCGTGTCCTCCCCGACACGCAGGCTCTCGTCGAGCCCGCCCAGCGCCAGCCAGGCTTCACGTCGATAGAGCGCGGCATGGGTGCACCATTCGGCGCTGCGCAGGATGTTGCCGGGATCGTCCTGATGGAACTCGCCGATCACCTGGCGGAGCGTGTAATCGACGTCGACGATCCGTCCGATCGCATAAGCGGCCGGCGATCCCGTCAGCCTGGCGACCAGCCGTGCGATCGCATCGGGGAAGATCAAATCGTCGGAATCGAGGAAATGGAGATAAGCGCCCCGGCTCTCGGCGACGCCGCAATTGCGCGCCGATGCCGCTCCGCCATTGGCCTTCCGCACATAACGGGTCGGCCGGTCGCTGCCGAACCGGGCTCGAAGCGCCTCGAACCTGGCGGCGTCGAGATCGTCCGACCCGTCATCGACCAGGATCAGCTCGATATCGGGATAGGTCTGCGCGCCGACCGAGACGAGCAGATGCTCCAGCATCTCGCGCCGATTGTGGATCGGAACGATGATGCTGACCTTGCCTGCCGCCTGTTCGCCCGTCGTCAATGCGGTTCCGACCCGTCGCTCTCTGTCACATTCTCGTTCTGGCCATGACGATCATCCTGCGCGGGATATGCGGGACTCGTCAGCGACGCGCACCGGCTTTCAGCACGACTGCGCCCGGATTTGCAATGCGGTCGGCGCATCCACGCGCCGATCAGCGCCTTTTTGTCGCGGAAGACTGGCGGATGCAGGCGCGGACGACTAACCGGGGCAGGATGACAGAGGGTTCGATCTTCGTCGGCATTGGCGGCTGGGACTATGAACCATGGCGCGGGACCTTTTATCCGCCTGGCCTCGCCAAGACCAAACAGCTCGAATATGCCGCCGGCCGCCTGACCGCGACCGAGATCAACGCGACTTATTACAAGCTGCAATCGCCAGACCTGTTTGCGCGCTGGGCGAAAGTCGTTCCCGACGGCTTCCGGTTCGCGGTCAAGGCGTCGCGCTTCTGCACCAACCGCAAGGTGCTTGCCGAGGGCGCAGAGGCGATCGCGCGCTTTTGCGGCCAGGGACTCACCGAATTGGGCGATAAGTTGGGGCCGATCCTGTGGCAGTTCATGGGCACCAAACAGTTCGACCCGGAGGATTTCGGCGCCTTCCTGAAGCTGTTGCCCAAGTCGTGGGATGGCGTGCCGCTCCGTCATGCGGTCGAGCCGCGGCACGAAAGCTTCCGAACGCCTGAATTCGTGGCGATGGCGCGGGCGGCCGGCGTCGCCATCGTTTTCGCCGATGCCGACGATTATCCCTGTATCGCCGATCTCAGCGGCGACTTTTCCTATGCGCGGTTGCAGCGCTGCCGGGAGGAAGAGGCGACCGGCTATGATGCCGCTGCCCTCGATCGTTGGGCGGCGATCGCCAATTCCTGGTCGCGGGGTGAAAGCCCAGTAGAATTGCCCTATGTCGCCGACACCGGGGCCAAGGCCCAGTCGCGGGACACCTACATCTTCTTCATTTCGGGTGCCAAGGTGCGGGCGCCCGCCGCAGCCACCTCCCTGATCGAGCGTCTATGAATCCTCTATTTGCCAACATTCCCACCACGATCTTCGAACGCATGTCGATGCTGGCGCGGGAGCACGGCGCGACCAACCTGGGGCAGGGCTTTCCCGATTTCGGCTGGCCCGAGGATGTCGTCTCGCGGGCTGCGGCCGAACTGACCGGCGCCGCAAGCCAGTATCCGCCGATGCGCGGACTTCCCGAACTCCGTCAGGCCGTCGCCGATCATTATCGGGCTCATCAGCAGATCGACTATTCGGCCGAGCAGGTCACGATCACGTCGGGCGCCACCGAGGCGCTGGCCGCGGCCTTGCTGGCGCTAATCGAGCCGGGCGACGAGGTTGTCCTGTTTCAGCCGCTTTACGACGCTTATGTGCCGATCATCCGGCGGGCCGGCGGCATTCCCAGATTCGTCAGCCTGACTCCGCCGGACTGGCGCATCACCGCGGAAGCGCTGGGCGCCGCCTTCACTGATCGCACGCGATTGGTCGTTTTCAACAATCCCCACAATCCGACGGCGCGACTGTTCGATGCCGAAGAGCTGCGCGTCCTCGGTGAGGCCTGCATCCGCCACGACGTCGTCGCCGTTTCGGACGAGGTCTGGGAGCATGTGCTGTTCGACGACCGGCGCTTCGTTCCGCTTTCTGCGGTGGCCGGCATGAAGGATCGGACGGTCAAGGTGGGTTCGGCCGGCAAGATCTTCTCGCTGACCGGTTGGAAGGTCGGCTGGATCCTGGCGCCCGATCATCTTGCCGGGCCGATCGCCAAGGCGCATCAGTTCCTGACCTTCACCACCCCGCCGAATCTGCAGGCTGCGGCGGCGTTCGGGCTCGGCAAGGCGCCTGACTATTTCGCGGGGATGCGGTCCAATTTCCAGGCGGCGCGCGACGTGATGGACCAAGGCTTACGCGACATCGGCTATGTAACGCTCCCATCCGAAGGCACGTATTTCCTCTGCATCGATCTCGCCGCCTCAGGCATCGATGTGGACGATATGCATTTCTGCCTGCGTGCGGTCGAGGAAGCTGGCGTCGCCGCCATCCCGATCTCGCCTTTCTATGAGGACGATCCGGTGCGGAACGTGATAAGGCTCTGTTTCGCCAAGAAAGACGAGACGATCGAAACTGGCTTGGCCGGGATGAAAACGGTGCGCGCTCTTTTCGGTTAAAGCCTCGTCACTTTCGAGATAGATCCAATCGAAGAGTCCATGGTCCGGCGACGGCCGGACCGTCGATTTCCAGTCGAGTCGTGCGAGGCTTCAGTCCATCAATTCGTCGGCGAGAAAAGCCAGCTCCTCGACGTCGCGCTCGATCGCTTTCTCGGTGGTCATCTGGTTGTGACCCGCGCCACCGCGCACGCGCAGCAATTGGCGGCGGTCGGAAGTGCTGGCTTCCTCCATCGCGGCAATCATCTTGCGGGTGTGCCATGGCGGGCAGGTGAGGTCGGTCGCGCCGGCGTCACAGAGCAAAGCCGGATAGGCCGTGCCGGCGCGGACATTGTGATAGGGCGAAATGCCGTGCAGGCCCGGCGCGTCGGCGGGGTCGTCGGGATTGCCGTAATCGGCCATGCAGATGCCGATCGATCCGGGATCCTTCCGGCATTGCAGCAGGTCCAGGATCGGCACCTGCGCCACGGCGGCGCGGAACAGATCGGGGCGCTGGGTCACCGCCGCGCCGACCAGCAGGCCGCCATTGGACGATCCCCACAACCCGGTGCGCTCGGCCACGGCCCAGCCTCGCGCCTGCAGATCCTCCAGCACAGCATAAAGATCGTCGAACGTGCCCTGCTTCTTCTTCATCCGGCCGGCATGCCAGAAGTCCTTGTCCTGCTCGCCGCCGCCGCGCAGATGCGCATGGACCCAGATTCCGCCCAGCTCGGTCCAGGCCGCGCCCATCGCCGAATAATAAGGGATCCACGGCACGTTGAACCCGCCATAGCCGGTGACGATCACCGGCGCCGATCCATCCAGCGGCGTCGCGGCCTCGCGCATCATTCGATAGGCGACATCGCCGGCCGGCCCCTTGGCGGCGAGCGCGTCGACGATGCGGTCGCTCAGGACATGAGCCGGCGCCACCAGTTCCTCGCAGGTCAGTGCGGTCAGGTCGGCGCGATAGACGCCGGGGCTGCGCTCCAGGCTGCTGTGGACGAAAACGCAGCCGTCGCCATCGGACCCGATGATGTCGGTCAGGATCGCGCCGATATGGCCGACGCCGGTCAGGCCGAAGGCGCCGTCGCCCGGCAGGTCCACGTCGCCGATCGCCTTGCCGCTCAGGTCGAGCGAAGACATCTTCATGATGCCGCCCTCGATCCGGCTGAGCACGAGATAGGCGCCGCAGCGGGTCATGGAGGCGAGCTTGACGCCGGCGCGGGCGGGGATCAGCTCCCGCCAGGTCGATTCATCGTCGAAACTGGTCAGCGGAATGGCGACCAGCCTGCACCATCCTGACACATCGTCGCTGATCGCGATAAAATCGTCGCCGACTAACGCGCCCTTGTACATGGCGGTGGCGTCGGGGAGGAAACGGGTCCATTCGCCGCCGTCGATCTTCCTGATCCAGCGCGGCCGTGGCGCCGTCTGGTCGCAAGTGATCGCCATCCATCCGCCGTCCGACGCCATCACTGGCCAGGCCATGGGATGATCGTAAGGGAGGTCGAGCGGCGCCGCCTCGCCGGCCAGGGGCTGCCAGATGATCCGCGTCTCCGGCACCATCTGGCCGTCGGGCAATGCCTTCATCGCCATCTGCATATAATAGACGCCGCTTTTATCGGGTGCCCAGACATAGAACGCGGTGCCGATCTTATGGCCGAGGTCGAGCACGACATGGCCGTCGGTGACGTCGATCACGCGGACATTCATCGCGCCGCCCTGGCTGGTCGCGATCACCGCCAGCGTGCCGTCGGGCGACGGATGCCAGAGCGCGAGCGTGACATCCTCGCCTTCGTCGCTGGGATCGACCAGCACTCGGCCCTGGCCAGTCGCGCTGTCCGCCACTTCCAGCACGGTGTTGGAACCGCCTTCGGGAAGCCGGGTGCGGAACCATTTGTCACCGAAACGCTGCGGCGCCGCATAAGTGAACACGTCCTCGTAGGTGGCGCGCACCGCGGCGGCGACCTCGGCCGCGTGCGGCGATGCTGCCAGCGCTGCGGCGGCGCGGGCATTAGCCTGCTTCTGCCATTCGATCACCTTCGGATCGGCATCATCCTCCAGCCAGCGATAGGGATCGGAGACGGCGACTCCGCCGATCGTGTCGGTGAAACTCATTTCATCCTCGCTTGTCATTGGGATAAGTTGGAGCTACTTTTCTCCCGACTGCTAGAAAGTGTCAAGGCTAGGCATGAATCAGATTGAACCTCGTCGTATGGGGCGCCCGCCCAAAATCACGCGGGACGAGATTTTGGATGCGGCCTCGCAATCGACGGCGGAGGATCTGCAGCTGACCAGCCTGGCGCGGGCGCTCGGCATCTCGGTCAAGACGGTCTATTATTATTTTCCGACCCGAAGGGCCTTGATCGACGCGCTGACCGACCGCGCCGTGTCGCATATGGGACTCCCCGAATTCGATCGGGCGAAGGATTGGCGGGCCGTGCTCGCGGAGGATGCTCGCTGGCATTATCGGCTGGGCTCGTCCCAGCCCGGCTGGTTCTTCCGGACGGCCGCTCCGCGCGGGATCGGCATCGAAATGCTCAGGCAGGTTCAGGCCCGCCTCGCGGCACTGGGCTGGACAAAGCGCGATGCCATGATGGCCCACCTCGTCATCTGCAATTGGGCGATCGCTACGGGCGAAGGCGTCTATCGCAGCTATGAACTGGGGGGCTTCGATGTCGACAATATCCGCCGTCATCTGGACGATTATGCAGACCCCGCCACTGTCGACGCCCTGAGCCTGCAAATGTCGGAGCTCGACCTTGGCGAGGTCTTCGAAACAGGTCTCGACATCGTTCTCAACGGCATCGAGGAATCATTGGTCCGCGCAAAGCGCGTAAGCGGCCATTCATCCTGACTCGACCATGGTTCGGGGACGGAACGGATTTGAAAGCTTGTGTTGCATGCGTGCGACCATTTGTTGAAATCGCTCGATTCCACCCCACGTTCGTAAGCGCTGACGCTGGTTTTGGACATTGGCTTGGGTTAAAGAGGGATATGAGAACCACCTTCCGCCTTTCCACGTTCGGGTTGCTGCTGGCCGCTTCGGCGATGCCCGCCGGTGCGCAATTGAAGCCCGGCGAGCGCCCGACAGAGCTGCAGATCCAGGCCGGCGAAGCACCGGCAACGCCGATCGACGAGAGCGAAAAGGCCCTTCGTGCCTTGCAGAACAGTGTTGCCACGACGAATTGGACCCGAACCGCGGCGGGCGATCTGCTCGCTTTCGTCGAGCGGATCGGAGAGGAGGGGCTCGACCCGGCGGATTATCAGCCGGATCGGCTTCGTGCGGCGCTCGACGGGATCGACGAAGAGCAGCTGCGGATCGCCGCCACCGACACTTTCCTCAGGGTTTCCTCGGATCTCGCGCTCGGTCATGCGCGGGGCGACACAAGGGTCGACTGGCACATGGTCGACACCGATCTCGACGGCAATCAGCAATATGCGCTGATGCGGCAGGCGGTGGAGAATGACAGTGTCGAGGATACGCTGCGCTCGCTTTTGCCGACCCATCCGCAATATGCCGAACTGAAATCGGTCCTTTCCAACACCACCGACGCGGCGACGCGAAACAAGATCCGTACCAATCTCGATCGGTGGCGCTGGCTGCCGCGCGATCTTGGCCCTCGCTATGTCATCGTCAATGTTCCGGCTTTCACGGTTGCCCTCGTCGAAAACGGGCAGGTCGTTACGCGGCACAAGGCCGTTGTCGGTGCGGTGAAGACGGCGACGCCACAACTCAGCGCGGTCGCGACCGGCGTCATTCTCAATCCTTGGTGGGAAGTGCCGGCGAGCATCGCGCCGGAAGTGCGCGGCAAGAAAGGCTATGTGAAGGTCGATACCGGCAATGGTGGCGTCCGCTACCGGCAGCCGCCCGGCCCCGGCAACGCGCTCGGCCGGATGAAGGTGGTGATGCCGAACAATTATGCCATCTATCTTCACGATACGCCGTCCAAGGCGCATTTCTCACGCACCGCGCGGGCGTTGAGTCACGGCTGCATCCGCACCCAGGATCCGCTGACCTTCATCCGCCTGCTGTTGGATAATCCGGAGTGGGACAAGGAGGCGATCGACAAGGCGGTCGCGGCGGGGAAAACCGTCAAGGCAGAGGCAGTGACTCCGACACCTGTCTATATCGCTTATTTCACCGCCGCTGCGGAGGCGAATAGCGGGAAGATATTGACCTATAGCGACGTCTATGCCCGCGATTCCAAGGTAGTGGCGGCGCTGACGGATCGTTCGGAAAAGACGGCGCTCGCTTCCGCCGATTGAGGAAGCCGATTTCAGTCCCGGCCTAGATTGTCGCATTTGGTAACGTCTTGATTCGGTCGCCACTTGAAGGCCGTTGCGTGTCCCAGGATCACTCCCGCCGATATGTCACGCGCCCGAACGAGGGCCCGCAGGCATGTGCGCAGGCTGCGCGGGGCGAAATTCGCCCAGAGCGCCCAGATCATCGATTTGAGGCTTGCCAGATCGATGCGAAGGTCGGCCCGCCGCCATATCCTTTTCAAATTGGACGGCGACCGGCCAGCCCACAAAATCGTGGAGCCGAGCGAGAGAAAGACTTGCGGCCTGACTTTGTCCGAGGGCGGTGGCCTGTCCCGAAGCAGCGCTTCATAATCCAGCCTCCCGCCAGATTCGCCGAGGCATCGAAGCATGAGATCGACTTGGGCCTCCACCTCCGGGCGCGGTGAGGAGAGTCGCGTGCTCGTCTGGGCGAAACGATGGCGGTAGAGGGATTCCGGAATGACGAGGATGTCCCGGCAGCCTGCGATGCGCAGGAACAGGTCCAGATCCTCCCAATAATTACATTCCTGCCGATAGCCGCCGACCTCGTCGAAGACCGTTCTGCGAAACATCACCGACCCGTGCGGGAAGGGTACGAAAGGGGATTTGCGGACGAGGCGCCAGCGGTCGAGAGAACGCACCTTGTCTCCCGCAGCGTCGATGCCCTCCCATAAGGTGCCGATCAGACCTGCCGACGATTCGCGTGCGAACAAGTTCATTTGGCGGCGCAGTCGGTCCGGATGAGAAAGATCATCGGCGTCCATGCGCGCGACCAAAGGTGCATTGCTATGCTCGACGACCTTGTTGGAGCTCCCCGCAGGGCCCAGTTTCTCCCGGCCGAAATGGGGTATGATCCGTCTGTCTCGACTGGCCCACTGCCGGATGAGATCGCCGGATCCATCGGTCGAGCCGTCATCCAATATGACAAATTCGAACGCGCCGAAGCTCTGATCGATGATGCTCCTTATGCTTTCGTCGAGGAAGGGCAAAGCATTGTGGACCGGCATGACGACGCTGAGCGGAGGAATCATCTCGGCTGATCGTCGAACGGCTCGGTGCGGCGGCAGCCCACGCTTGCGCGCCCAGCCTGGCGCGGGAAGCGCCCGCGCAAACACGCGTCGAAACCGATTTTGAAGGAAATTGGGCGGACAGGTCGAGACTCTCGCCAACCGAAATGGCCGGTAGGGACCGTCCTACACCTTGTCTGCGTAAATCATCCTGCCCGGGCCAAGGCGTTGCAACACATATTGGAGGCTAATCTGCGAAAGCGCAAAGCAGCCCTCGCTGCGGCCGAGCTTACCGAAATGATCGACCATGTCGGGCTCGGCATATTTGGCGGCATGGACGACGATCGCCCTCGCCTCGGCATTGCTATTGCTATGGTCGAGCCCGCGCAGCCGCAGTGAACGGCCATATTTGCCGTAATAGACATTCTCGGTCACATAGGCCCCGGCCGAAGTGGCTTCCGAACCCACTACGTTCGAGAAATGCTCGAGGTAGCCGGAATGCGCGGGGTCGGAGCCGCGGCCATGCGCCACTTGATAGGATGTCACCATTCCTCCGATCATGTCGACCAGGTAGAAACGATCGAAACGCGAGGCCTGGGAGAAATCGGTGATGGCGATGACGTCGCCATCGCGAATTTGGCCACGCTTCGATTCAAGTGCAGCTTTGGCGCGTTCCATCAAGCGCGGGTTGATCTTGGGCTGAACAGGGGCGACGATCGCGGCTGCGCCAAGGGCCGGTCGCGCAGCGCAGGCAACCAGACCCGCGGCTCCCGCTTGCATCAGATTTCTGCGCGTCAGGATCAAAACTCATTCCCTCCCGGAAATGAATTTCTACCGGATTTTCATCACCTTTCCAATGGTGTGATAGGGATTCATCCTTCGTTCTTTTCGGTTCGTCGCATTAACAAGGTTAACAGATAGGGGCGGAACCGGTCCCGGCCGCAGGCGTCTAACGCCTTACACTGGGGGCCGGAAGGAAGCATTGTGGGTGCATTCGATCGTCTGCCGGCAAAGCCTGGCTTACCGCCCATGGAAGCAAGGCTGGTCGATGCGCTCCCCGACGAAGCCGAATGGCAATTTGAGCCCAAATGGGATGGTTTCCGCTGCCTCGTCTTTCGCGACGGTGAGGCAGTCGATCTGCGGTCGAAATCGGGCAAGCCGCTCGGGCGTTATTTTCCGGAGGTCGTTACCAGCCTGCTCGCCACGAAGGAGAAAAGGTTCGTTCTTGATGGCGAGCTGATCATTCCCGTCGGAGGAATATTGTCTTTCGAAGCGCTTCAGCTCCGGCTTCACCCCGCCGAGAGCCGGATCCGCAGGCTTGCCGCGGAAAGCCCCGCACAGATCATGCTGTTCGATTGCCTTGCAGCTGGCCCGGCTTCCTATCTGGAAACACCCCTTTCCAAGCGGCGACAGGCTCTCGAAAGGCTCCATTCGAACGAAAGGACTGGCGGCCTTCTCCTATCGCCTCGCACCGTGGATCGCCACCTTGCGCAGTCGTGGCTCGAGGGAACAGGTGGTGCGCTGGATGGCATTGTCGCCAAGCGCCTGGACGAACCCTATCGGCCCGGTGAGCGCGCCATGCTCAAGATCAAGCAGAGGCGATCAGCCGATTGTGTGGTCGGCGGCTTTCGCTACGGCACGGCGCGCCAGGAAGTGGGCTCGCTGCTGCTCGGTCTTTATGATGCGTGCGGGAAGCTCAATCATGTCGGCTTCACCTCTGCCATTCCGACCGCCAGGAGACGGGGGCTGACCAGGAAGCTCGAGGCGCTGATCGAGCCGCCCGGATTTACCGGCAAGGCGCCCGGCGGCCCAAGCCGCTGGTCGACCGATCGCTCGGCCGACTGGCGGCCGCTTCGGCCGGAACTGGTTGTCGAGATACGTTACGACCATGTCACCGGCGACCGGTTCCGCCACGGGACCAAATTCTTGCGCTGGCGGCCCGACAAGGCACCCGACCAATGCGGAATGGAGCAGCTGCGGCTGGAAGCTGGTCCTTCCGAATTGGCCGCAACCCTGAAGGAAACCCAATGAACGAAAGGATGATCGCGGGCGTCAGGCTCACCAATCCCGACAAGATACTTTACCCCGAACAAGGCATCTCCAAAGGCGCCCTGGCCGATTATTATGTCGCTGTGGCCGAACGGATTCTTCCTCATGTCGCTTTCAGGCCAATCACCATGGTGCGCTGTCCCGCCGGGCGCGAGAAGCATTGCTTTTATCAGCGCCACGCGGGCTCGGGCATCCCGGAACAATTGGCGGAAGTGACGATCAAGGGCTTCGAAGAACCCTATCTGTTCATCCAGGACCTGCCAGGCCTTATCGCACTCGTGCAGATGGGCGTTCTCGAAATCCACCCATGGGGCGCGCGTGTCGAACGTCCGGATCGCGCCGATCGGATCATCTTCGATCTCGACCCGGATGAAGGGCTTGGCTTTGCCGGCGTGATCAAGGCTGCGCGTGAGGTTTGTGATCGGCTCGCCGCCATTGGTCTTGCCAGCTTCGTCAAGACGACGGGGGGCAAGGGACTCCACGTCGTCGTGCCGATCGTTGCCACCGCCGACTGGCGCGAAGTGAAGAGCTTTGCGAAGGGGCTTTCGGTCGCGATGGCGAATGACGCGCCGGATCTTTATTTGACCAAGATCTCCAAGGCGGAGCGCGCCGGCCGGATTTTCATCGATTATCTTCGCAACGATCCGACCTCAACTGCCGTCGCGCCCTATTCCACCCGTTCCCGTCCGGGCGCGCCCGTGGCGATGCCGCTGCGGTGGGAGGATCTCGGGCCGAAGCTCGATCCGCACGATTTTACGATCTTGAGCGTGCCCCAGAGGATCGCACGGCAACGGACGGATCCTTGGGCGGGGATGGTCGATATGCGCCAGGCCCTGCCGCCGGCTCCGCGCGCCTGAACCTTGCCTGCCGGCCGCCGCTGCTTATCTTCAGGACTTGAGGAGACAATGATGGCGCAAGAGCAAGCGACACTCGCCGGCGGATGCTTCTGGTGCACCGAGGCGGTTTTCAACGACGTGATCGGTGTCTCCAGGGTGGAAAGCGGCTATATTGGCGGCCATGTCGCCAATCCGGATTATAAGCAGGTTTGCGGCGGGGATACCGGCCATGCCGAGGCGGTGCGGCTCACCTTCGATCCCGAGGTCATCGGTTATGACGATATCCTCGACATCTTCTTCGCGACCCACGATCCCACGCAGCTCAATCGGCAGGGCAATGACATCGGCACACAATATCGTTCGGCCATTTTTCCGCACTCTCCCGAGCAGGAAGCGGCCGCGCGCGCCGCGATCGATCGGGCGAAGGCGGAATGGGACGGGGCGGTCGTGACGACCATCGAACCTTTGTCCGATTGGTATCCCGCCGAGGATTATCATCAGGAATATTTCGAACGCGAAGGCGCGAGCAACCCCTATTGCATGGCTGTCATCGCTCCCAAGCTGCGGAAATTCCGCAAGAGCTTCACCGAAAGGCTGAAGAACACAGCCCCAGCCGGCTAAACCAGCTCTTCAGCGCGGAGCCCCGAATTCAGCCTTCATGCCTGAGCCGATCCTTGATTGAGGCCCGGCGATCAGAGCGATGCCGATTCAGAAAAAGAAGGCAGCTTCGAACCCGCCTGCATCAGCAAGTTCCTCTCGGTGCGGCTGCCCGGGCAAGGCGGTCGTTGATGGCGATTCCAAGTCCTTCTTTCGGAATCGGGGCGACCGCGATCCGTTGCGCGGGCGCAGCTTCCGCCTCGTGCAGCCGATCGAACAAGGCGGATGCGGCTTCCACCAGATCGCCGGACGGGCTGAGACTGCTCTGCCCGATCACCCGTCCAAAGCCGATCAGCCATTCATCCTCGCCTCTTTCGGTGGCGTCGAGCCGAAGCTGCTTCGAAGGGGCATAATGGCTCGACATCTGGCCGGGCGCCTCAATGCCGCGCTCGCCCGCCGGAGCGAGGGGGATGTCCAGCATTTCCGTGGTGACGGGCCCCGGCCGGAGCAGGCGCGTCTCGCCCCGGCTGATCGCGACGATAGTCGATTCGAGCCCGAGGCTCGTCGGTCCGGCGTCGATGATGAGCTTGATGGACCCTCCCAGGCTTGCCGACACATGTTCGGCCCGTGTCGGGCTGATCAGGCCGCTCGCGTTGGCGGAAGGCGCGGCTAGCGGCCGGCCCGTCGCGGCCAGCAGGCCGCGCATGGCCGGATGGACGGGGCTCCTGAGCGCGATCGTGCCGAGGCCGGCCGTCGCGAGCGAAGCGATCCGGGCGCCGGCACGGAGCGGCAGGACCAATGTCAGCGGACCGGGCCAGAAACGTTCCGCCAGGGCGAGCGCCGTGGAATCGAATTCGGCCAGCTTTTCGGCATCGTCGAGCGAAAGCACATGGACGATCAACGGGTTGAATGAAGGCCGGCCCTTGGCCGCATAGATCCGGGCGATGGCCTGGCCGCTGGTCGCGTCGCCCGCGAGGCCGTAGACCGTCTCGGTTGGGACGGCGACCGGCCATCCATCGGCGACGATGGCAGCCGCTTCATCTATGGCCGCCTTTCCATAGGGGCGCACCAAAGTGTCAAAGACTGGATTTTGTGCTGTCACGACACCCGGCTATAGCGCCTGCCCGAACCACGCAATATCAGGACCGGAATGACGTACATACCCCCCATCGCCGACCAGAAGTTCCTCCTGGATCACATCGTCAAGCTGGATCAGCTGAACGGTCACCAGGGCTTCGCAGGGACGTCGCCCGACCTGGTCGATGCGATCCTGGCGGGGGTTGGGGAATTGGCCGCCGGTGTGTTCGCGCCGCTCAATCGGACAGGCGACCAGATCGGGGCGAAATGGTCCCCCGAAGGCGTGACCATGCCTCCGGGTTTCCGCGAAGGCTATCGCGCGTATGTCGAAGGCGGCTGGGGTACGCTGGCGGCGCCGCAGGAATTTGGCGGCCAAGGCTTGCCGCTTTCCTTGGCGACGGTGGTGATGGAGGATCTCGGCAGCGCCAATATGGGTTTCTCGCTCGTCGCCATGCTGAGCGCAGGAGCGGTGGAAGCATTGCCGGAACATGGCTCGGCGGAGCTCAACGCGCTTTGGCTTCCCAAGATCGTTTCCGGCGAATGGCCGGCGACCATGAACCTTACCGAGCCGCAGGCGGGATCGGACGTTGGCGCGCTGAAGACCCGCGCCGTCAGGCAGGCGGACGGCAGCTATCGGATCAAGGGCCAGAAAATTTTCATTACCTATGGCGATCACGACCTTGCCGAAAATATCGTCCATCTCGTTCTGGCCCGCACCCCGGATGCGCCGGAGGGGACGAAGGGGATTTCACTGTTCCTCGTTCCGAAGTTCCGGCTCGGCGCGGATGGCGCCCCCGCCGAGAGCAACGACGTTCGGCCGGCATCAATCGAACATAAGATGGGCATTCACGCATCCCCCACCTGCGTCATGGCTTATGGGGACAATGACGATTGCGTCGGCTGGATCGTGGGTGAGGAAAATGGCGGCATGCGCGGCATGTTCACAATGATGAACAATGCGCGGCTCAATGTCGGTCTGCAGGGGGTCTCGATCGCGGAACGGGCGACCCAGGCCGCGGTCGCCTATGCCAGCGAGCGAATCCAAGGCACTCGGGCGGGCGCCGCCAGCCGCGACCCGGTCCGGATCATCGAACATGCCGACGTCCGGCGCATGCTTCTGCGCATGAAGGCTCTCACCCAGGCGGCGCGGGCGCTCGCTTATTATGCCGCCGGCCAGACCGACCGGGCGAGCCGCGGCGATGGCGCCGCCAAGGCGAGGATAGACCTGCTGACTCCGCTGGTGAAAGCTTATGGCACCGATGTCGGGGAGGAGGTGGCCAGCCTCGGCGTCCAGGTCCATGGCGGCATGGGCTATATCGAGGAAACCGGCGCTGCCCAGCATTATCGCGACGTCCGGATTTCGCGAATTTACGAAGGCACTAACGGCATCCAGGCCGCCGACCTGGTCGGCCGAAAGATTGGGCTGGAAGGCGGCCACACGCTGGCCTCGCTGTTTGCCGACATCAGGCGCGATTCGGCTGGCGAGGCGGTGCTCCGCGATCTCGTGGACGCCTGCGAAGCAATTGCCTCCCGTCTCCAGTCGGCGAGCGCGGACGATCGGATGGCTGCTTCCTATCCGTTCCTGACGATGTTGTCGGTCGCGACCTGCGGGTGGCTCATGCTGTTGCAGCGTCGCGTAGCCGAAGGTGATGAAGGCGATCCGAACTTTCTCGCCATGAAGCGGGCTGCCGCCGCTTTTTACCTCGAGCAGATCGTGCACGAAGCGATGGGACTTCAAGCCGCCGCTGCGGCGCCGGCGGACATTCTCTATTCGGTCAATGAGGAGATGTTCGCCACCTGAACAGGCGTGCCGCGTCAGGCGAGCGAGCGTTCCACCAGGTCTTCGACATCCAGATTCAGCCGACGCATGTGGGCGACGATGGCCGGCCAGCGCTGCTCGACGAATTCCTTGCGTTCGGCGGTGCGAAGCCTTTCCGAGGCGCCTTCGGCGACGAACATGCCGACTCCACGCCGGACGACGATCAGCCCTTCATCCTGGAAAGTTTGATAGGCCTTGGCGACGGTGAGCGGATTGGCGCCATGCTCGGCCGCCAGGCTCCGCACCGACGGGAGAGGATCGCCGTCGCGGACCTTTCCATCAAGGATGCTGGCGGAAATGTGGTCGCGCAGGCGAAGGTAGACAGGACGATCGTCATTATGCATGGCGCTATAGTGGAGTAATACAGCTGTGCGGTCAAGAGCCTATGTTAATGTGACGTTCAGGCCCGGCAGCGCCGATCAGCCGTTCGGATTCCACTCCGAGACCACATAATCCATCGCAGGCCGGGGCCTCTCCTCCAGTGCCGTGGCCGGCGTTCCGATAAAGATGAAGCCGGCAATACGCTCCTGTCCTCTGCCGAACATGCGGAGCACGTCGTCGGAATAGGCCGCCCACCCGGTCACCCAGCCGGCGGCGAAGCCCATCGCATGGACGGCGAGCAGCATGTTCATGCACGCGGCGCCGCAGGACAATTGCTGTTCCCAGACCGGTATCTTGCTGTCTTCGACGGGGCTCGAAAGGACGATCACCAGCTCCGGCGCCTGATGGGCGAAACGATGCACCGCTTCGATCTCCAGCCGTCCGGGATCCTGCTTGTCCGCCCGATACGCCTGTTCGAGAACAGCACGGAAAGCGTCACGATCCTGTTTTCGGACATGGACGAAACGCCACGGCGCCAGCTTGCCATGGTCGGGTGTCCGCGCGGCGATCGCCAAAATATCTCGAAGCTGTTCCGGCCCGGGGCCGGGATCGACCAGATCGCGGGGCCGGCCGGACCGGCGGGTCTTGAGAAGCGACAGGGTGGAAGAGAGGTCGTTGAACATGCGTCAGCCGCTAGCAGCCCGCGCCGTCCGCAACAATCTGCTTCACAAGCGCATTTTGGTCGTTAGTCTCGCCGTCCTCAGGCCGCCCGGAAGAGGCGCGAAATATGGAGGAACGGCCCGTGGCAAACACTTTTCCCGACGCCGTCGATCCGTCGGGGGGCAAGACCTTCCTGGGCCATCCGCGCGGCCTGTATGTCCTCTTCTTCGCCGAAATGTGGGAGCGTTTTTCCTATTATGGAATGCGCGCTTTGCTCATCCTTTATCTCACCAAGCACCTGCTGTTCGGCGACGAAAAGGCCTATCTGATCTACGGCGCCTATACGGCCCTGGTCTATATCACTCCGGTAATCGGCGGCTTCCTCGCCGACCGCTATCTTGGCCATCGCAAGGCGGTACTGTTCGGCGGCATTCTGATTGCGCTTGGCCACTTGCTGCTGAGCGTGGAGGGCACGGGGGGTCGCGACCCGACCGTCATGTCCTTTTTCTTCGCCGCGCTGGCTTTCATCATCGTCGGAACCGGCTTTCTCAAGGCCAATATCTCCGTGATCGTCGGGCAGCTCTATCCCCGCGACGACGCCCGACGCGATCCGGCCTATACGATCTTTTATATCGGCATCAATCTGGGCGCCTTCCTCGGCGCACTTGTCTGTGGATGGCTCGGTGAGACCGTCGGCTGGAGCTACGGCTTCGGCGCCGCCGCAGTCGGGATGCTCGCCGGCATCATCGTCTTCGTGATCTTCAAACCCCTGCTCATGGGCCGCGGCGAAGCGAGCGATCCGGAGCTCCTGCAACAGCGCTTCATCGGCATTTCGCGGGAATGGCTGATATATCTGGGCGCGATATTGGGCGTGGGCGTGGTCTGGCTTCTCATCCAGTATCAGGAGGTGGTCGGCCTTTTGCTCGGCGGATTCGGGGCGGTAGTGGTCGCCTATATCCTCTATACTGCGGTATTCCAGCTGCCCAAGGTCGATCGCGACCGCATCCTCGCGGCAATCTTCCTCATCGCCTTGCAACCGCTTTTCTGGGGCCTGTTCGAGCAAGCGGGTTCCTCGCTCAACATCTATACCGACCGGGACGTCGACCGGTCTATTTTCGGCTACGAAGTTCCGGCATCGATGTTCCAGTCGATCAACAGCTTCTACATCATTACTCTGGCGCCATTCTTCGCCTGGCTGTGGACCTCGTTGGGCAAGCGCGGGCGCGAGCCATCGGCGCCGGCCAAGTTCGGCCTGGGCCTGATCCAGCTCGGCGCGGGTTTCCTGGTGCTGGTGGCTGGGGCGGCAAGCAGCGACGGGCTGACGCCGGTCATCTTCATCTTCCTCATCTATCTGCTTCACACAACCGGCGAACTTTGCCTCTCCCCCGTCGGCCTGTCTGCCATGACCCGGCTGGCGGTGCCGAAGATGCTGGGGCTCATGATGGGCACCTGGTTTCTCGCCTCGGCCGGTGGCAATTACATTGCGGGGCTGATTGCTCGCGCGACGAGCGGTGGCGAAGGCGCCGCCGAAACTGCGTCGGGCACTCAGGTACTGGACATCTACGCGACGATCGGCTGGCTTTCCGTGGCGGTGGGAGTGACGGTCTTCGTCGTGGCCCCGCTGGTGACGCGACTGATGCACCTCGAAACGATCGGGGAAGACGCCGATCGCGACCTGGCGGGTCGGGCGGAACTGGCGGAACCTGCCGGCGCGGGCATCGATCTACGTGGGGAAAAGAAGCCTGGCCCAGGCCCGAACACCGGAGAACGTCCTTGATGCGTCGACATGTGATCAGCCTCGGAACGTTCGCAATCCTGGCGTCCTGCGCTACCGCCGACCGGCCCCAGACGAGCGCGCCGGCGGCACAAGAGGAGAGGGCGAGGCCCATCGCCGCCGATCCTTACCCTTCGACCTATCGTGTCTATCCGGGCGTCGTGACCGCAATCGTCGGCGCCACCGTCTATGACGGCGAGGGCGGCCGGATCGAAAATGGCACGGTCGTGCTTGCGGACGGCGAGATAGAGGCGGTCGGCGGGGCGGAGACCCCGATCCCGGACGGTGCCACGCGCGTGGACGGCCGGGGAAAATGGGTGACGCCGGGGATCATCGATGTCCACAGCCATCTCGGTAACTATCCGTCGCCGGGCGTGGAGGCCCATCAGGATGGCAATGAGGTGACGGGCGCGGTCCACGCGGACGTCTGGGCCGAACATTCGGTCTGGCCGCAGGATCCGGGCTTCAGCCGGGCTCTTGCCAATGGCGGCATTACGGCGCTGCAGATTCTTCCCGGCTCCGCCAACCTGTTCGGCGGCCGGTCGGTGACGGTCAAGAACGTGCCGGGCCGGACGATGCAGCAGATGAAGTTTCCCGGTGCGCCTTATGGCCTCAAAATGGCCTGCGGTGAGAATCCGAAGCGCGTTTATGGCGGCCGCAACCAGATGCCCGGAACCCGGATGGGCAATGTCGCCCTGATGCGGCAGACCTGGATCCGCGCGGCCGATTATAAAAAGCGGTGGGATCGGTATGAAAAGGATGGCGGCGACATGCCCGGCCGCGATCTCGCCATGGATACGCTGCGCGGCGTTCTCGCCGGTGACATTCTCGTCCACAATCATTGCTACCGCGCCGACGAGATGGCGATCATGATGGATATGGCCGAGGAATTCGGCTTCAAGATCACCGCTTTTCATCATGCGGTGGAAGCATACAAGATTCCGGATCTGCTTCGCGCCAATGATGCCTGCTCGGCGATGTGGTCCGATTGGTGGGGCTTCAAGATGGAAGCCTATGACGCGATCAACGAGAATATTCCCTTGGTCCACAATGGCGGCGCCTGCTCCATCGTCCATTCCGACGATCCCAACGGCATACAGCGATTAAACCAGGAAGCCGCCAAGGCGCTTGCAAATGGCCGGCGCGCCGGCATCCGGATTCCGGACGAAGTCGCTTGGACATGGCTCGCAATCAATCCGGCCAAGGCGTTGGGCATAGCCGATCGCACGGGCAGCTTACGGCCGGGAAAAATGGCGGATGTCGTACTGTGGAACGGCAATCCGCTCAGTGTCTACAGCCGGCCCGACCGGGTGTGGATCGATGGCGCATTGCTTTACGACGTCAACGATCCGAGCCGGCGTCCGGTCAGCGATTTCGAACTTGGGCAGCCCGGCGAAGGGGACGTGAAGTGAAGCGGACATTCGGCAGGATCGCCGCTGCACTCCTTCTCGGCCTTGCCGCCTCGGCTGCTTCCGCGCAGACGATCGCCATAACAGGTGGCAAGCTCGCGCTGGGGGATGGCAGCGAACCCATTGAAGGGGGTACCGTACTTATCCGCGACGGCCGCGTGGTCGCCGCCGGCGGCAATGTCGCCGTGCCGCCTGGAGCGGAGACGATCGACGCCGGCGGTAAATGGGTCACGCCGGGCCTCGTTGCCGGCTTGTCCCGGGTCGGGATCGTTGAAGTGGATGCCGTCGATGCGACGAACGACGTGCAGGCGAACGGCTCTCCGTTCAGTGCCGCCATCGATGTCGTGCCGGCGGTCAACCCCCGCGCGGCCGCCATCGCGATTAGTCGTTCCGCAGGGATCACGCGGGCACTGGTCGCGCCCGGAACGGCCCGCAGCATTTTCGCGGGTCAGGGCGCGGTGATCGATCTCGGTGCGGACATGGAGCCGATCACGCGCGCTCGCGCTTTCCAGTTCGTCGAACTTGGCGAGACCGGGGCGGGTGAGGCGGGCGGCAGCCGCGCCGCCGCCTATGTCCTGTTCCGCAACGCTCTGCGCGAAGCACGCGACCTCAATCGTTTCTCGGGCATCCCTGTGGGGCGCGGCACGACCCGCACTGCGCGGGCGAACGATCAGCGCGATTTCCCTTTGGAGGAAGTGCCGGACGCCCGGCTTCTCGGCTCGGCCGTGGAACGTTCCGACGACGTGCTCCTCACCCGCTTCGACGCTGCGGCGCTTGTGCCCGTGCTGAATGGGCAGCAATTCCTGCTCGTTCATGTCGAACGGGCCAGCGATATCCTGCAGGTCCTCGCATTGAAGCAGGAATTTCCTTCGCTCCGCCTCGTTCTGGTGGGCGCCACCGAAGGTTGGACGGTCGCCGACAGGATCGCTGCGGCGGGCGTGCCGGTTATCGCCAACGCGCTCAACGATCTTCCTTCTACCTTCGAACAGCTGGCCGCTACCCAGTCCAATGTCGCGCGGATGCAATCGGCGGGCGTCAAGGTTTCGCTCGGCATGATCAACAATGACGAGAGCCGCCAGCTTCGGCTTTCGACCCAAAATGCCGGCAATCTGGTCGCGTTGGGGCGGATCCCCGGTGCGTCCGGAATCAGCTGGGGCCAGGCGCTGGCGATGATCAGCTCGCGCCCGGCCGAAGCGATCGGTCTCGGCGGTGAGATCGGATCGCTCCGGGAGGGACGGCGCGGCGACGTGGTTATCTGGGACGGCGACCCGTTGGAAAATGGTTCGGCGCCCTTGCTCGTGCTGATCGACGGTGTCCGGCAGCCGCTCGACAATCGTCAGACCCGGCTTCGCGATCGCTATCGGACCGCTACCGAGGGACAATTGCCCAAGGCTTATGAAAGGTGATCGAACATGTCAGTCTCGCGCTGGCGACCCTGGCCTTCATAGGCTCCCATCTTGCCATGTCCCATCCCCTGCGAACCCGGCTGGTCCAGAATCTGGGAGAGGCGGGATTCGCCCTTCTTCATTCGCTGATCGCATTCGCGACCTTGGGTTGGATGATCGTCGCCTGGCGCGGCATCAATGCTCCAGTTCCCATGTGGATCGCGCCCTTATGGTGGTGGAATGTTGCTTCGGCGATCATGCTGCTGGCATGCATATTGCTGGTGGGGTCTCTCTTCCGTAACCCGGCTTTTCCCAACGCCGGCGCGCGCAAACCGGCGATGCGTCCCGCGACCGGCGTGTTCGCGATCACCCGCCATCCGATGAACTGGAGCTTCATCCTCTGGGCGCTCGTTCATATTTCCCTCTGGTGGTCGCCGCGCAACCTGATCGTCGCAATGGGTATCCTCATCCTCGCCATCGCGGGATCGATCGGTCAGGACCGGAAGAAGAGGGCGCTGCTCGGCGAAGGTTGGAGGGGGTGGGAAAGCCGCACGTCCTTCATCCCGTTTCGGGCCCTGATCGACGGCCGCATTCCCTGGCGCGCCGCCTTTCCCGGCTGGACTGCCTTGCTCGGCGGCCTTGCCTTGTGGCTGGCGATTACCTGGTTTCACGCACCAATGGTCTCTCCTATCGGCGGCCTGGGGCGCGGGATCGGCTAAAGCCGCTTCACCCGCGTCGCTGCTTCCGGGAAGTGACATTCTGCCGCCGGCCGCGCGACTACTGCCTTCCAATATCAGGCAAGGCTGGAGCGGGATGTTTTACGAGGAACCCTCCAGCAGGCGGTCTTCTTCCGACAGCGAGCTTCCTGGCTCGAATCCGCTTCGCCGCGCAGCCGTGGCGGTTGCTGCAACGTCCCAGGTGACGTTGCCGAGCGTGCGGAAGATGTCCGGGATCGTTTCGACCGCGATCAGCAGGAGCAATGCCTCCATCGGCACGCCCATGGCGATGCCGATCGGGGCGATCGAGGTGACGAAGCTGATCTGACCGGGAAGGCTGACGGCACCCATTGTGGTAATGGCGGCTGCGGCCACGCCCATCGCCATTTCGGCCGGTCCCAGCGGCATGCCGAACCAATAGGCCACATAGATGACGACGGCTAGGTTCATCGCGGGGCCGGTCGCCCGGAACAAGGCGACGGCCAATGGCAGAACCACGCCGGAAGCAGCGACAGGCACGTTGAGCGTCTCGGCGCTCCGGAGCATGGCCGGAAGCGAGGCCAGCGACGATTGGGTGCTGATCGCGACCGCCTGGGCCGGTGCCATGGCGCGCGCGAAATCGCGCAGGGAGACGCGCCCTCCGATCATCGCCATTGGATAGGCGAGTAGCCATATGACGATGCCGACGACCGATATGATGAGGACGTAATGGAGGAGGCCGCCAAAGGCAGCTCCGCCGGAGCGTGCCCCGACCACGAAGGCGAGGGCCGTGACGCCGATCGGCGCAAGCCAGAGGATCCAGCCGATCATGACCAGCATCACGTCCGACAGGGCACGGAAAAAGCCGGTGAGCTGTCGGCGCGGCGCATCGGGAATCCGCGTCAGCGCGAAGGCGAAGATGGTAGTGAATATGATCAGCGGCAGGATGGCGTCATTGGCCGCAGCCGAAATCGGGTTGGTGGGAATCATCGATCGCAGGAACTCACCGAAGCCCGGCACCGCGCCGACCGCCTGCGGCGCCGACGACAAGGCCGTGCGGAGCGCATCGGCGGCTTCTGCCGGCATCGGCCAGAGCTCCAGCAGGAAAGGTGTCAGCAGGGCAGCGAGGATGGCGGATGACCACAGGACCAGGATGAACAGGAGGATAGCGCGGCCGGCAAGGCGGTTGGCGCGCGCGGCTTCGGCAGAATCGGCAATGCCGATAATGATGAGTGCCACCACCAGCGGAACGATCGTCATCCTGAGCGCGTCGAGCCAAAGGCCGCCCACCGGCTCCGCCACCGCGATCGCCGTCCCGACCCAGTCTCCTCCGGAAGAGGCGCTGACAATGCCGAGCAGCAGGCCGGCCACCAGGGCGAGAAGGATGCGGGTGGCCTGCGACATTGCCGTCTCTTAATCCGCGCATCTCGTCCGGGGAAGTGAGGTAGGCTTGCGCCGCTCTCTTGCATTGTGGGGAAAGCTGCGCCCAAGTGAAGCGCAGGCGGCCGATGGGTCGCGGGTGGACGGAGCAAGGCAGGTTGGATGACGCGTAAATTCTTCGGGACCGATGGGATCAGGGGTCGCACCAACGTGGCGCCGATGACGGCCGAGATGGCCCAGCGGGTCGGCCAGGCTGCCGGCGCCCATTTCCTGCGCGGCAATCACCGTCACCGTGTGGTGATCGGCAAGGATACGCGGCTTTCCGGTTATATGATGGAATCGGCGCTCATCTCGGGCTTCACCAGCGTCGGCATGGACGTGGTGATGGTCGGGCCGGTGCCGACGCCGGCCGTGGCGATGCTCGCGCGATCGATGCGCGCCGATCTGGGCGTCATGATCTCCGCCAGCCATAATCCCTATGTTGACAACGGCATCAAATTGTTCGGGCCGGACGGCTACAAGCTTTCGGACAAGGATGAGCTGGCGATCGAAAGGCTGCTGGAAACGCCGCCCAAGCTGGTGCCGGCGCCGGAGATCGGCCGGGCGCGGAAGATCGAGGACGCGCGCGGCCGTTACATCCATTTCGCCAAATCGACCTTTCCGGAACATCTGCGCCTGGACGGACTCAAGATCGTCGTCGATTGTGCCAACGGCGCGGCCTATCAGGTCGCCCCCGCCGCCTTGTGGGAGCTTGGCGCCGATGTGGTGGCGGTTGGCGTGAGCCCGACCGGCCTCAACATCAACGACGATTGCGGATCGACCGCGCCGCAACAGCTTCAGCAACGGGTCATCGAGGAAGGTGCCCATATCGGCATCGCCCTCGACGGCGATGCGGACCGGCTGATCGTCGTGGACGAGCAGGGTCAACTCGTGGACGGAGACCAATTGATGGCGTTGATCGCGCTATCATGGAAGAAGCGCGGCAAGCTCAGGGGCGGCGGGGTCGTCGCGACCGTCATGTCGAACCTTGGACTGGAACAATTCCTGGCTGGGCATGGGCTGTCGCTGGTGCGCACCCAGGTCGGCGATCGCTACGTTCTGGAGACGATGCGGGGCGAGGGCTTCAATGTCGGCGGAGAGCAATCCGGGCACATCATCCTGTCCGACCACAGCACGACCGGGGATGGCCTCGTGGCCGCGTTGCAGATTCTCGCCTCGCTCGTGGAAAGCGGGAAGCCGGCAAGTGAGCTCTTGCATCTCTTCGATCCGCTCCCGCAATTGTTGAAAAATGTCCGTTTCGAAGGCGGGGAACCCCTGGAGTCACAAAGCGTGAAATCGGCCATCGCGTCGGCGGAAGGCCGGCTGGACGGGGTGGGAAGGCTCCTCATCCGCAAATCGGGCACCGAGCCGCTGATCCGTGTCATGGCGGAAGGCCAGGACCATGCCCTGATCGAGGAACTGGTCGACAGCATCTGCGAAGCCGTGAGATCGGTGTGACCCTGGCGATGAGACCCGATTGCGAGCGGTGCGGGTGCGACCTGCCGCCCGCCGGCACGAACGCCCGCATCTGCTCGTTCGAATGCACTTTTTGCGCTGACTGCGTGGACGGACCGCTCGAGGGCACCTGTCCCAATTGCGGCGGCGTCTTCCAGCCTCGGCCGACGCGAGCCGATCATTTGCTCGAAAAGTATCCGCCTTCGACGGAGCGCAAGGGCCCGCAATGATGGGGAAAGTGCCGCGGGTGCTGATCATCGCCGGTTCGGATTCGGGCGGCGGCGCGGGCATCCAGGCCGACATCAAGACGGTGACGATGCTGGGCGGCCATGCCATGACCGCGATCACCGCCCTGACGGCGCAGAACACGATCGGTGTCGATGCGGTGATGCCGGTGCCGACCGAAATGGTGCTGAGGCAGATCGACGTCGTCGTCTCCGACCTCGGCGTGGATGCGGTCAAGATCGGGATGATCGGCTCATCTGAAACGACCCGCGCCGTGGCCGGCTGGCTGGAGCATTCTGCCAGGGTACCGGTCGTTTTCGATCCTGTCATGGTCGCATCGAGCGGAGCTGAACTCGCCGATGCGGACACGATCGCTGTCTTCGAGCGGCTGATCGCCGTCGCATCCCTGGTCACGCCCAACCTCCCCGAACTGGCGGCCTTGACGGCCCGGACCGTGGCAACGGCGCTGGAGATGGAGGAGGCCGGGTCTTGGCTGGCGACATCCACCGGTAGCGCGGTGCTTGCCAAGGGCGGGCATCTCGAGGGCGCAGCTCTGATCGATCTGCTTGTCGAACCGGACGGCATGGTCACACATTGGAGGGGGGATCGGATCGAGACGCGTCATACCCACGGAACCGGCTGCACGCTCGCAAGCGCCATTGCCTGCGGTCTTGGTAGCGGAGCGTCCCTGACCGATGCGATCGACCGCGCGCGCAATTTCGTACTGGCGGCGATCCGTGCCGCGCCGGGCTTCGGCCAAGGCCACGGGCCGATGGGTCACGCGCTCGGCACTACACCGTTCGATTCCATCCACAGGATCTTCAAGTCCGACTGACTTTTCGGGTGGCGGCGGGCCGGCGCGATTCCTATGCTGGGCCGATGGCGGGACCCTGTTTCAAGATCGAGAAGCAATTTCCCGAGCCGCTCGCCGGGGTCGATGAGGCCGGTTGTGCGCCCTTGGCCGGACCGGTTGTCGCCGCTGCCGTCGTACTTGACCGCACGCGCTTTCCGCGCGGCATCGATGACAGCAAGGCGTTGCCGCAGCCGTTGCGCGAAGTGATCTATCTGAAACTTCGGAAGGTCGCCAAGATCGGCGTCGGCATCGCTTCGGTCGAGGAGATCGACCGTCTCAACATATATTGGGCGCGGATGCTGGCCATGACCCGGGCGGTGGAGGCGCTGGACTTCGATCCGGCCTGGGTCCTGGTCGACGGCAATGCCTGCCCGCGCTGGGATCGGCCGTCCAAGGCGATAGTGGCCGGCGATGCGAAATGCCGCTCGATCGCGGCGGCGTCGATCGTCGCCAAGGTCACGCGCGACCGGATCATGGCCGACCATGCCCGGGAGCATCCGGGGTACGGCTGGGAAACCAACAAGGGCTACCCGACGCCCCAGCACCAGCGCGCGCTGGCAACCCTCGGCCTAACGCCGTTGCATCGGCGCAGCTTCGCCCCTTGCCGGCAGCTTATCCTCACTTTGTGAGTCTTTCGGGCCACACCACTCTATCTTGAGTCCTTCCGCTGGCTTTCCGGGCTAGATGTAGCGAAGGACTCGTTTCGTTCCCGGAGCGATGACGGCATTTCAAACAAGCCGCCCAACTGGTTGATCTTGACCGCGGACTCCGCTTGACTCACTCTGCGCCTCCAACTGGGGGATTGCCTGAATGAGTGTGTTCGAGCGCGTGAAGACGGGTGCGCGGCGTGCCCCGGCGGAGGCTGATGCTATCTTGCCCGTGGGCAAAATTCTGGAAGAGGATTGCGTCGCCGCGATGGCCCGCCTTCCCGACGCCTGCATCGATATGGTCTTTGCCGACCCGCCTTATAATCTGCAGCTTGGCGGTGACCTGTTCCGGCCGGAAGGTGGGCGCGTGGATGCCGTCGACGACGATTGGGACAAGTTCGACACCTTTGCCGCCTATGACGATTTCACCCGCGCCTGGTTGAAGGAAGCACGCCGCATTCTGAAACCTAACGGGACGCTGTGGGTGATCGGAAGCTATCACAACATCTTCCGCGTCGGCGCCGCGCTTCAGGACGAAGGCTATTGGATCCTTAACGACATCATCTGGCGCAAAGCCAATCCGATGCCCAATTTCCGCGGCACGCGCTTTACCAATGCCCATGAGACATTGATCTGGGCGTCGCGGAGCGAGAACAGTCGCTACACGTTCAATTATCGGGCCATGAAGGCGCTCAACGACGAATTGCAGATGCGCTCGGACTGGGTGCTGCCGATCTGCGGGGGCGGTGAGCGGGTAAAGACACAGGGCGTCAAGGCGCACCCGACGCAGAAGCCGGAATCCCTGCTCTATCGGGTGCTGCTTGCCTGCACGAACAAGGGTGACGTGGTGCTCGATCCCTTCTTCGGGACCGGGACGACCGGGGCCGTGGCGCGACGGCTCGGACGGCAATGGATCGGCATCGAACGGGAAAAGCGTTATGTGAAGGTGGCGCGTGAGCGGATCGCTTCGACCCTGGAACTGGACGAAAGCGCGATGCGCACGATGCAGTCGAAGCGTTCACAGCCCAAGGTGCCCTTCGGCGCGCTGATCGAGACCGGGATGATCGAGCCGGGAGCCTTGCTGGTCGATTCCAAACGGCGCTGGAAGGCGCAGGTCCGCGCCGACGCGTCGGTCGAAATGGGTGGACAGCAAGGTTCGATTCATCAGATCGGTGCCGCTGCCCAGGGCGCTCCTTCATGCAATGGCTGGACTTTCTGGCATGTCAGCGAGGGCAATGGCCTGATTCCGCTCGATACACTGAGGCAGCGCTACATCCTGATGCTGGATTGAAGCAAAAGGCACAGGACTTGGAATCTATTTATCTTCGGCCAGTCGCTTTCGTCGATGCCCCTTTCGGGCTCGACGAGCAGGCCAGGCGGCTGGCCGGAGGCATGCTGTGGTTTTCCGCGGTCGAGGTCGTTTCCTGTTGCGGTGCCCGCCCCGAAAAGGTCGAACTCGTCCCTGTCTCGGCGATGCCGGAGATTATCGAGCGTCTCGGCCCGGGTGCGCGTGCCGTTTGGGACAATCTCTCCGCTGCGCGGCCTCCGCTTACGCTCGGCGATCGCATCGTCAGGCTCGATCAGCCGCAGGCGGTCGGCATCGTCAACGTCACGCCGGACAGTTTCTCGGACGGTGGCGCCCACGAAGATCCGGCGCGGGCAGCCGAGGCGGGCCATGCCATGGCCGCGGCCGGCGCGGCGATCATCGACGTGGGTGGCGAATCGACCCGGCCGGGCGCAAAGCCGGTCTGGGAGGGGGACGAGGCCGAACGCATCTTGCCGGTGGTGCGCCAGCTTGCAGCCTCCGGCACGGCCGTCTCGATCGACACCCGCAAGGCCGCGGTCATGGAGGCCGCCCTTGGCGCGGGGGCACATATGGTCAACGACGTCTCGGCGCTGATCTTCGATCAAAGGTCGATGCCGGTGGTTGCCGCTGCGGGTTGCCCGGTGGTGCTGATGCACCATCTCGGTGATCCGGAGACGATGCAGCAGGCGCCGGCTTATGACCGGCCGGTGCTGTTCGAGGTCTATGACTGGCTGGAACAGCGCATTCTCGCTGCGGTGGCGGCAGGGATCCCGCGGGAAAGGATCATCATCGATCCCGGCATAGGGTTCGGCAAGACCGTGCAGCACAATCTGCAGCTCCTGAACGGGCTCGCATTGTTCCACGGCCTGGGCTGCCCGGTCATGCTCGGCGCGAGCCGGAAGCGGATGATCGGCGCGCTTGCGGGCGAAGCGCCTGCAGACCGGAGGCTGGCCGGCTCGATCGCCCTGGCCCTGAAGGGCGCGGATCAGGGCGTGCAGCTTTTGCGTGTCCATGACGTACCGGAAACATTGCAGGCGCTGAAGGTCTGGCGCGGGCTCAGGGACGCCGCATTGACCCCTCTTTAGCGATGCTTGAGTTGGATGGACTTGCCTGACGCGCCGGCGGCACGGGAGCTACGTCATCGGCATCTTTTTCGGCGTCGCCGCAGGCGATAGGCAATGCGGGAACGAGTAGAAGGCTAAAGCGAATAGCCGCCGTCTGAGACCAGGCAGGTTCCGGTGATGAAACGCGCATCTTCGGAAAGCAGGAAAAGGATCTGCCCGGCAATTTCGGCCGGCTTGGCAAAGCGTCCAAGCGGCGCATTGGCGCTCATCGCGCGATAGGCCGCCTCCTCGCTGCCGGTCTCCGCAACGAGATCGGTGAAAAAGGGAACTGTGTTCCAGATCGGTGTTTCCACCCCTCCGGGCGCGATGGAATTGACCCGGATCCTTGCGGACGCACCTTCTCTGGCGGCGATGCGGGCGAGTTGGATGACGCCCGCTTTTGACGAACCATAAGCCGCGGTGCCCGGTTCGGCCTTGATGCCGGAAACGGAGGCGGTGAGGACGATCGCTCCGTTGCCGCCGTTGGCGCGGATCGACCGCATGGCCGCCTGCAGGCTCAGGAAGGCGCCGTCGAGATTGGCGGACTGGACACGCCGCCACTCTTCGAAATGCATCTCTTCGATCGTGCCGCCGGCGCCGATGCCGGCATTGACGACGGCATGGGTGAGGCCGGTAAGATCGGCATTCGACCAAAGTCGCTCATCGGCGACGTCGCCGATCAGCAACTGACGTTCGCAGGGCAGCGAGAAGGCGAAATCGGCGAGACTGCCTTCGTCGAGGTCGGCCAGGATAAGCTTCTTGGCGCCATTCGCCGCAAGCGAGGTGGCGGTCGCGGCGCCGATGCCAGAGGCAGCACCGGTGACGAGGATGATCGCGTCGTTGAAATTCCGCATGCCCTATCCTTAGCAGCGTCGGGCGCGGCTCACCGCAACAAAATCAGGGTCGTCTCTGCCTCATGCTGCGTCGCCGATGCCCAGTTCGCCCAACTTGCGGTAAAGTGTCGACCGGCCGATGCCGAGGCGACGCGCCACTTCGGTCATGCGGCCGCGATAGTGGCCGATGGCGAGGCGGATCACGTCGGATTCGATTTCTTCCAGGGTGCGCAGGTTTCCGTCGGGATCGTAAAGGGTGATGCCTGCCCCGTTCGACATGGCTGCGGCCGCCGAAGCGCCATTCAGCAGGCGCGCGTGATAATCGTCGGCCCGGTTGCTGAAGGTGGACTCGGTGGCGATGTGGGGAAAATCGGCGGCCGTCAGCGCATTGCCCTCGCAAAGCACCGCGGCCCGGAACAGCGCGTTTTGGAGCTGCCGGACATTGCCCGGCCAGCCATAAGCCATCAGCACCGACAGGGCGTCGTCGGTGATCGAAAGATGGCTCATGCCGGGTTGCTCGGCAATGCGTGCAAGCAGATGTCTGGCGAGCGGTGGAATATCGCTCGAACGATCGCGTAGCGGCGGGATGTCCACATGGACGACGTTCAGCCGATAATAGAGGTCCTCGCGGAAACGGCCGGCGGCAACCTCCTCGATCAGCCGCCGGTTGGTGGCGGCGATGATGCGCACGTCCACGGTCTGGATCGCACGGCCCCCGACACGCTGTATCTCGCCCGATTCCAGTGCCCGAAGCAGCTTCACCTGTGTGTCGAGCGGAAGCTCCCCAACCTCGTCGAGGAACAGGGTGGAGCCGTCGGCATCCTCGAAGCGGCCGATATGGCGGTCGAACGCCCCTGTGAACGCGCCCTTTTCATGGCCGAACAGAACCGATTCGACGAGGTTTTCCGGAATGGCACCGCAATTGACCGTGACCATGGGCTTGCGCCCGCGTGGGCTGGAACTGTGGATCGCCTGGGCGATCACTTCCTTGCCTGAACCGCTTTCGCCTTCGATCAGGACGGAGACGCGGGCGCGGGCGGCCTTGGCGGCGATGGCAAGGGCAGCGCGAAACCGCGGCGCCGACCCGACGATCTCCTCGAAGGCGAGCGTCTTGGAGATTTTTTCGGAAAGCGGCCTCAGTTCGCCGCTGGCGCGCCGTCGATCGGTGGCCGTGTCGAGAGCGGCGAGCAGCCGGTCCGGCGCCAGCGGTTTGACCAGAAAATCGCTGGCGCCGGCGCGCATCGCTTCCACCGCCACCGCGACCGAGGTCTGGGCGGTAAGGATAAGCAAAGGCAAATCGGGTCTCATCGCGCGTATCTGCTCGATGATCTCGGTGCCGGCGGGCCCCGGCAGCCAATGGTCGAGGAGGATCGCGTCCACCTTCGGAGATTCAGGGTCGTTCAGGAATTTCTGCGCCGCATCGACATCGGGTGCACCCGTCACCCACCAGCCGGCGCGCGCACCGATCGCGGTGACCAGGCGGCGCTGCGCGGGCTCGTCGTCGATCAGCAATAGGCCACGGGTAGGATCCGGCCGCATATCTTTCCCTTCATATTTTCCAGGTTCCTCCTACTCCAAGTCGGTAAAGTTCGGCTTAATCCCGCCGATTTAGGCTTGGGACTGGGGACGGGGCTTGATAAGGGGTTCGCGGACAGCGTTAAAAAGGGGTTGAAAATGGCGGCCGAGGGCGATCTCCAAAAGGAAGTGGCAACCCACAAGAAGGGCTATGAGGGCTTTGTCGGCCTTATGAAATGGGGGGGCATAGTCAGCCTTCTCCTCGCCCTGATCGTCGTTTTCGTCATCGCCGAATAATCGGCGCATTTCGTGAAATTCGCCGTCCTGAAAGAGACTGCTGCGAGCGAGCGGCGGGTCGCCGCCACGCCCGAGACGGTGCGCAAGCTTATCGGGCTCGGCGCCAGCATTGCCGTCGAGGCGGGGGCGGGTGAGACCGCGTCTATCCACGATTCGGAATATGAGGCGGCCGGCGCGACTTTGGGCGATCGTTCGACGATCCTGAAAGGCGCGGAGGTCGTGCTTGCGGTTCAAGGGCCCGAACCAGCTTCCTTGACGGGCGTGGCTCCCGGTGCCTTGGTGGTGGCTTCGCTCAACCCATTCGCCGAACGAGCTCGGGTGGATGCCTATGCGGCCGCGGGCGTCGACGCGCTTGCGATGGAATTCATGCCGCGTATCACCCGGGCCCAGTCGATGGACATATTGTCTTCGCAGTCCAACCTCGCCGGCTACAAGGCGGTGCTCGACGCGGCGGCGGAATATGGCCGTGCGTTCCCGATGATGATGACGGCGGCCGGCACCATCCCGGCGGCGCGCGTCTTCGTCATGGGCGTCGGCGTCGCCGGCCTGCAGGCGATCGCCACGGCGCGCCGATTGGGCGCAATCGTCTCCGCAACCGATGTCCGGCCGGCGGTCAAGGAACAGATCGAAAGCCTCGGGGCGAAGGCGATCTTCGTCGAGGACGAAGAAACGCAGGCGGCTGAAACCGCCGGCGGCTATGCCAAGGAAATGTCCGATGCCTACAAGGCCAAGCAGGCGGAGATGGTGTCCAGCCATATTGCCAAGCAGGACATTGTCGTCACCACCGCCCTGATCCCGGGCCGCCCGGCGCCCCGGCTCATAACCGACGCTCAGGTGGCATCGATGAAGCCGGGCAGCGTCATCGTCGACCTCGCCGTCGAACAGGGCGGCAATGTCGAAGGCGCTGTGCCGGGTGAAGTGGTCGAACGTCACGGCGTTCGGATCGTAGGCCACCGCAACGTGCCGAGCCGTCTGGCCGCCGATGCCTCCGCCTTCTTCGCGCGCAACCTCTACAATTTCCTTGCCGCCTTCTGGGATGCCGAGGCGAGAGGATTGGTGCTGCCCGACGATGACGAGATCGTGCGGGGCGTGCGCCTGACCAAGAATGGCAAGGTCGTGAACGAACGGCTCACGGCAGGCTAAGGAGAAGCTGGTGGACTTCCTCGCGATCCTCTCGATCTTCGTGCTCGCCTGCTTCGTCGGCTATTATGTCGTCTGGTCGGTGACGCCGGCTCTGCACACGCCATTGATGGCCGTCACCAATGCGATTTCATCGGTGATTGTCGTCGGCGCCCTGATCGCCAGCGCGGCCGCAGGCGTGCCCGGCGCCAAATGGCTGGGCCTGCTTGCGGTGGTGCTGGCCAGCGTCAACATCTTCGGCGGCTTCGCCGTCACGGCGCGCATGCTCGCTATGTACAAGAAGAAGGAGCGGCAATGATGCATCATGCCGCCGCTGTCCCGGCCTGGGTGTCGCTCGCCTATCTGATCGCCGGCGCCTTCTTCATTCTCGCCCTTCGCGGCCTTTCCAGCCCGGCATCGTCGCAGCGCGGCAATCGTTTCGGCATGGCGGGCATGGGCATCGCGGTTGCCACGACCCTGATCCATTTCCAGCCGGGCGCCGAACTGGGGCGCATAGACACGATTTTGCTCGTGGAGATATTGGTCGCGATCGCGATCGGCGGCACGATCGGCCTGGTGACCGCGCGCAGGATCGCGATGACGGCCATGCCGCAGCTCGTCGCGGCTTTTCACTCGCTGGTCGGCCTGGCGGCCGTGCTGGTCGCCGCGGCCGCCTATCTCAACCCGCAGGCATTCGACATTGCCGGCGCCGATGGGGTGATCAATCCGGTCAGCCGGGTCGAGATGGGGCTTGGGGCTGCGATCGGTGCGATCACCTTTTCGGGCTCGGTCATCGCTTTCCTGAAGCTGAACGGCAATATGTCGGGAAAGCCGATCCTGCTGCCGATGCGGCATGTGATCAACCTCGGCACCTTGGCCGCGATCCTGGGCCTCACCGCCTACTTCACCGTCGATCAGGGGCCTTGGGTGTTCTGGACCGTGACCGGCCTCTCCTTCCTGATCGGCTTCCTGCTGATCATTCCGATCGGCGGCGCCGACATGCCGGTCGTCGTGTCGATGCTCAATTCCTATTCCGGTTGGGCCGCGGCGGCGATGGGATTCACGCTGCAGAACAGCGCGATGGTGATCACCGGCGCCCTGGTCGGTTCGTCCGGCGCGATCCTGTCCTACATCATGTGTCGGGCTATGAATCGCAGTTTCATCTCGGTGATCGCGGGCGGCTTCGGCGGCGATGCGGTCGCTGGCGGCGGCGGGCCCGCCATCGATCGCCCCTACAAGCGTGGCTCGGCGGAAGATGCGGCCTTCCTCATGAAGCAGGCAGAGCAGGTGATCATCGTCCCAGGCTACGGCATGGCGGTGGCTCAGGCCCAGCATGCGCTTCGGGAAATGGCGGACCTGCTGAAGGAGGAAGGGGTCAGCGTCAAATATGCGATCCATCCTGTGGCGGGACGGATGCCGGGCCATATGAACGTATTGCTGGCCGAAGCGAACGTGCCGTACGACGAGGTGTTCGAACTGGAGGATATCAATTCGGAATTCGCTCGTACCGACGTTGCTTTCGTGATCGGAGCCAACGACGTTACCAATCCGGCTGCCAAGACCGACAAATCGTCGCCGATCTACGGCATGCCGGTGCTGGACGTCGAAAAGGCGAAGACCGTGCTGTTCATCAAGAGATCGATGGGCGGCGCCGGCTATGCGGGCGTCGAGAACGAGCTTTTCTTCCGCGACAATACCATGATGCTGCTCGCCGACGCCAAGAAGATGGTCGAGGAGATCGTCAAGGCGCTGGATTAGAGTCGGCGCCCTACCGCGTAGGCGGCTTCAATTCGTCCTGCCCTTGCCCAAGGAGCGCAACTTACCATCCTGTGCCGGGCCTGGCGTCCGCCCGGTAAAGGGCTACGCGGGTCTTTTGCAGTCGCCTCAAGCCAGCGCATGATCGATTGAGGTGGTAGCGCTTGGCGCTTCCGTCGATGACGTGAATCAGGTTCTATTCAAATGTTTAGTCCATGAGTCACCTTTCAGATTGGTTCAATCTGAAGCGATCTTGGTCTAGGATCGGAATCCATTCCCGACTAGGCTGCTAGCCACTCGGGTCGGAGTCTTCCAAAGGTGCGCAAGCTAGGCATGATCGGCGGGATGAGCTGGGCCTCGACCGCGATCTATTATGACATGATCAACAAGGGCGTAGCGCGAAAGCTCGGCGGCAGGTCGTCGGCTCCCCTGATCATCGAAAGCTATGATTTCGAACCCATTACGGCATTGCAGGCGGCCGAGGCTTGGCAGAGGCTCGGCGACATGCTCGCGGGCACCGCACGCCGCCTTCAGGCGGCCGGCGCCGAGGGCCTGATCCTGTGCACCAACACGATGCACAGGCTTTACGACCGCGTCGCGGGGGCGGTGGCCGTACCGATCCTTCATATTGGCGACGTCACCGCCGAAAAGCTGGCGGCTGACGGCGTCAGGCGCGCCGGCTTGATCGGGACACGCTTCACCATGGGTGAGTCTTTCTATCGAGAGCGGCTGGAAGCGCGCGGGATTGCCGTTGCCACCCCCGATTCGGGTACCGCTGCCGAGATTGACCGCATCATTTTCGACGAATTGTCGCGCGGCGTCATTTCGCGTCAATCGCAACGGCGTTTGAAGACATGCCTGACGGAAATGGGGCAGGCGCGGCAGCAGGCCGTCATCCTTGGCTGTACGGAACTCGTCATGCTGGTCGATCCGGCAGCAAACGTGATTCCGATCTACGATACGACCGCCCTTCACTCCAAGGCGGCCGTGGACTGGATCACCGCCTGACAGGGGCATGTCCGCACGGATGGACGATTCAAGCGTTCTTGCCATCATCGGTATCCGCTGGCAGGGGCAACGGGCCGGGCGCTTAGCTCAGTTGGTAGAGCATCTCGTTTACACCGAGAGGGTCGGCGGTTCGAGCCCGTCAGCGCCCACCACCCCGAAGGGGAACATTGCCGGCAGCCTTGCCTTTTTCCAGGGGAAGGCTGTTTTGGGCCGGCGGTTACAGCGTCCGAATCAATTTGACGGCGACTGCCGCCCATTGCGGGTCTGCGATGATGAGCTGGCGCGTGCCAGCGCCCGGCGGAAGCAGATGAAGTTTGTCCTCTTCGCGCCCGATCAGGCGACCGAACAGGAAGCGGCCCGCCGGACGCGGTACCAGCAGATCCCGATTGAGGACCGACGCGAAGTCCGCCGGGCCAATCCGGCGGCACCAGATTTCGTCATTGCTTCGATAATCGCCAATTCCGCAGGCAACGCTGATCGCGATCATGTCTGGTCCCGGCTGCGGCAGCAGCGCGACGCCGCCGCGACGCGGCGCACGGGCTCCGTCCTGACCGAGCACGGCGGCGATCGGGACGTCCCCCCGGTCGGGCAGACTGACGAGATCGGCGGCTTCGACGTTCAGGGCGAGTGCGATCCGGTTCAGCCAGACCACGGAGAGGGTGCGGGTGCCCGTCTCGAGTCTGCCGATGGTTTGCGGCGTCGTCGGCGGGGTGCATCGGTCGGCGACGTCCTGAAGCGTCATTTTCCTAGCGCGGCGTACGTCGCGGATACAAGTGATCATAGGGCCCTCGAACCATTCCGGTTCAATTCTTCTGCTTGACCTTAGCCTCGCTGGCAAGCCTCTGTGACGAGACGCGCGAGATTGGACGGCGGGTGAAACCTGCCGTATACGTATCAAAACAAAACCGAATGGAGGAAATATGATCGTTTACGGGTCCTCGATGTCGCCCTTCGTCCGCAAGGTGCTGGCATTCGCGTCGGAAAAGGACATCTCGCTGGACCATAAGCCGCTTGGCCTGGGCTCCGACGATCCGGACTTCCTCGAGGCGAGCCCGTTTCGGAAAATTCCTGGCTTTCGCGACGGCGATTTCGCCATTTCGGATTCGAGCGCGATCATCGCCTATCTCGAAGCTCTTCAGCCGGAGCCGAATTTGATCCCGGTCGAACCCAAGGCCCGGGCGCGAACGATCTGGTACGATGAATTTGCGGACACGATCTTGGCGGCGTGCGGAGGCAAGATGTTCTTCAATCGCGTCGTGGCACCGCGCTTCCTGGGCCGCGAGGGCGACAGCGTGACGGCGGACAAAGCCGAATGCGATGAATTGCCACCTCTGCTGGACTATATCGAGCGGGTGTTGCCGGAAAGCGGATGGCTGGTCGATGATCGCCTGACTCTGGCGGACATCTCTGTGGCCAGTCCCTTTGTCAATTTGGGCCACCTCGACATCGACTATGAAGCGGGGCGGCCGAAGCTGGCGGCCTATATAGGTCGTATGCTTGCGCGTGAGAGCTTCCGGCCGTGGGTGGAGCGGGAATCGGCCTTCCTGCGACGTAGCGCCGCTTGAGGCCTTGCGCTGGTCCGCGGGGATGTCGATTAGCCGATGAGGGCGACCGCCAGGGAAGGATCGATCTTATCCGTCGGGAGCCTTTCGATCGCGGGCACGAGCCGGTCGGCGTCGCGGACCTTCTCGTCGAAATTGACCGGCAGTCCGCGTACGAAAGCCGGGCTCGGTGTCTCGCTCGGGCATGATCCGGAACAGGTTTCCAGGCGCGCGAGCAGCCGTTCCAGCTGAGCGGCGTCGGGCTGGGGTTGGGGGGGGGTCCGATGCGCAGGCTGCACATAGGGACATCAATAGGGACATCAGAAGCGCGGACGCAGCATATCCTTTCATGATCGGTCCAACGCGGATCATGGAAAAGGGATGCGGCATCGAGAAGGTTTATGCGTCGCCAACCATTTCCGACAAGGTCGTGACAAGGAGGTCGGCCGATACTCGGCGGGAGTTCGGCCGGGAGAATGTCGTGACGAAGCTGGGATCGGGACGTTCTGGACATCTGCTGGCGGTGATTGCGCTGGCTTCAGCCGCGCCGCTGCTTCAGGGCAGTGCAGGCCCGCTCAGCAATCTGGATGTGCGTCTGCTTGCCGCGCACAATCGGGAACGCGAAACGGCCGGCCTTCCGCCGCTCGGGTGGGACCGGGCCCTTGCATCGGACGCAGCACGTTGGGGCGATTACCTTGCCGCCGTCGGTGCGCTCGAACATGAAGAGGATGATCCGGGGGATCCCGATCCGCAAGGCGAGAATCTGTGGTTGGGCACCAAGGGACACTTCACCGCCGAGGATATGGTCGGCATGTGGATCGAGGAGAAGGCTCATTTCGTCCCAGGCGCTTTTCCGGACAATAGCCGCACCGGCGATTATGAGGATGTCGGCCACTATACGCAGCTGATGTGGCGCGACACCCGACGTGTCGGCTGTGCGGTCTCCCGCGGAAACGATTATGACGTGCTGGTGTGCCGCTACCGCCAGGCCGGCAACGTCTTGGGCGAGCAGCCGTTCTGATCGGAGCGCGGCTAGATTGACTCGGAACTAACGGAATATAACGAGGTGTGATTCCGCCGATGACGCGAATCCGGCTCAATTCAAACGTCTATGTCGACAGGAATTTTCGCGCGGCGGCAATCTGCCTTGCCCTCTCGATCGCGCGCTCTTCGGCCTTGACCTGATCGCCCTTGAAGCCGGGCCGGTAGACGGAAAGGCGCGCGGCAGGAGGTTCCAAGGCGGGATTGATCTGCGCCCAGACCTGGCCCTCGGACAAAGGATCTTCGAATTCGAGGCCGGCATGATTGTCCGTTGACCACCGCACCGTGGCGAGCACTTCCAGATTGCCGCGCCGCAGGATGATGTCGGTTCCCGGACGCGGAATTCCCTCGCCTTCCACCAGGGCGCCGGTTGCGGAAAGATCCCGCATTCGCACGGAATATTCGTTGGTAGTCGTTACGAGCTTGGCAAGCAGCAAGGCGCGGTGTCGCATACTCGCCCGTCGGGACGGTTCCGTCCCGTTCGTCACTAGGCTCAAAGCTGCCTGACTACCCATCATCTGTCACCCACGGAAATTGTCCGAAGGTGACTTTGCTCCGATAAGGCTAATATGGGGTTAACCTTGTTCGACCGCATGGGGACGTGGCTGGAAGAACTGGATCCGGTCCCATAAATGGGTCTGACCCAAGATTAGCCCCGGGAGGGGTCCTGGCGGCCGCGAAGGTCAGCCGCCTTTCTTGGCGGGCTTGTCCTTCGCATCCGGCTTTGTCGCCGTGTCCGTCGCGGCCGGGGTTTCGTCTTGCAGGTCGCCTGGCCGGCCCACGACCGGTATTTCGGCCGATCCCTTCATCACCTGGATCGCGCGAAGGCATCCCTGTCGGCGCAGATAAGCGACCGCGCTGGCAGCCACGACCTTGCCGTTGCCCGCCGCGAAGTTCCAGCGCCAATGGCCCTGCTTGTCCTTGAAGATGAGGAATGATGGAAGCGGACGCTTGATAGCCATGGATTGCCCTTGATGATCTGTCGTGGAGACCGCTCGATAGCGGGGAGCGGCAGCGAGGCCAAGGCGCGATCGCCTAATTGAGTTGGTTTGGGAAGAATAGCGGATGGCGATACCGGCGTGCGCGCCGGTGACTGTCAGGCGGCCGTTCCTCTTATCGCTTCCAGCAGGGAGTGGGCCGTGTAGGGTTTCGCCAGGAACCGCACGCCTTCCGGCCGCTCTGCCCTGCTCGGCTCCACGCAGCCGGAGGTCAGCAGCAGGGTGATTTCCGGCCGCATCTCGCGTGCACGCTCAATCAGATCCAATCCGTTCATCTCGCCAGGCATGCTGATGTCCGTGAAGAGGATGGCAACATCGTCGTTCCGATCGAGCGTCGCCAGGCCTTCGGCAGCGTCCGCGGCCTCGAGCACGGTGAAACCGTGATCCAGAAAGATCTGTACGGCAAACAGCCGGGCAAAGGTTTCGTCGTCGACCACCAGAGCCACTTTGTGCGTGTCGGCATATCCCATTCGACGTTGGGTAGCGCGACGAAGGTTTCCAATCCGCTAAAATGTGCCGCGACAGACGTGCAGAAAAACATGAGCTCCAGACATAAATTCGGCCGGCTTTCCTCGGCTTAGACCCCCCGGATTGGAACGACAGGGCGCGTTCCAGCGTTGAAGCGGGAAATATCAGGAGACGATAAATGGACCGCCTTCGCCGCCTTTCCCGCGCGTCGGCAACGCCGCTGCTGGCTTTTGCCCTGCTGACCGCCTGTGCGACCGCGACACCCTATCAGCCGCTCGGTACACGCGGGCAGGCGAGCGGGGGCTATAGTGAGCAGAGGATCGAGGACAATCGCTTTCGCGTATCCTTCACCGGCAACCAGTTCACGTCGCGCCAGCGCGTGGAGAATTATCTGCTCTTTCGGGCCGCGGAACTGACGCTTCAGGCCGGCTTTGACAGTTTCACGATGGTCGAACGGTCGGTCGACCCGAACACGCGCACAACCGTATCGCGCGATACTTTCGGGCCTTATGGACCCGGACCCTGGGGTTATTGGGGCCCCTCATGGCGATATCGATATGGCGGCTATGGTTGGCGTTATTGGGATCCCTGGTACGGCAGCCCCTTCTGGGCCAACGACATCGACGTCCGAACCGTGACGAGCTTCGAAGCGACGGCCGAAATCGTGATGAGCCGTGGTTCTCGTCCGAACGACCCCCGCAGCTTTGATGCGCGTCAGGTGATGGACAATCTCGGCGGAACGATCGAATTGCCGAGGTGACGAGGAAGATCAGGGCTGCGACTGATGCTTCTAGGCGTCGAGGGTTAGTTCCTTGGAAAACAAAGGTAATTCCGATCGGTCCGGGGGAGGTAAGATCACGGTGATTGTGACAAAAAAGTCACGGCGGTGCAGGGAACGACTTTTTTTTGCCCTGCGATGAAACCGCTGCCGTTGCGCCTCGTTCAAGCCCCTGTCTGACGAAAAGCCTTGCTATTCCTATCGGATAGTGAGGCTTTTCGGCAACATTGTGGGGACAAGCGTGCTTGCGCGAAAACTCCGCTTAATTTATCAAGTCAAAGCCGTTCCTTGTTGGAACGCAGAAGAAAAGGGGAAGATTTTATGCGGAAGCTCGCCATAATAGTGGCTCTCTCTTCCACTGTCCTCGCGACACCCGCGCTGGCGCGGGATGGCGCTTGGTACGTGGGTGGGCATTTCGGGGCCGGGATTGTCGAGGATGTCGACGTCGATATTGGTGCCGTGGATAATGCCGTGGCTGTCGACATGGACTATATGTACGACGCCGACCTCGTCGTCGGCTATGATCTGGGTTCGTTCCGGATCGAAGCGGAAGGCAGCTATAAAAGCGCCGACATCGAATCTCTCGACAGTTCCCTCGTCCTGCCAGGGGCTCTCCCCGGCGCCTATGACTTCGGTCGTGGCAAGGTCAACGTCTGGAGCGCCATGGTCAATGCCATGCTCGACTTCGGGGATGATGACGGCATCGGCGGCTTCGTCGGCGGCGGCGTGGGCTGGGCGCGGGTCGAAGCGGATAACCTGCGGGTGTTCGGCAATACCGGCGCATTCCTCGACGGTCATGATTCCGGGCTAGCCTGGCAAGTGATTGCCGGCGTCCGTACGGCGGTCTCCGACAATGTCGATGTCAGCCTCAAATATCGTTTCTTCAACGCCGACAATATCGACATGGTAGCGTTCAACGGCGACGACAGCGACATGCGGTTCCGTTCGCACAGCTTGCTGGCGGGCATCACCTTCAACTTCGGCGGTGCCGAGCCGGCTCCGCCGCCTCCGCCGCCTCCCCCGCCCCCGCCGCCTCCGCCACCGCCTCCACCCCCACCGCCACCGCCGCCTCCGCCGGTCGCTCCGGGACCGTTCATGGTGTTCTTCGACTGGGATAAGTCGGATATCACCCCTCAGGCAGCGGCGATCCTGGACAATGCGGCTGCGGCTTATGCGCAGACCGGCCAGGCGCAGGTCATGCTCGCCGGTCACGCCGACCGTTCGGGTTCGGACCAGTATAATGTGGGCCTGTCCCAGCGTCGTGCTGAGAACGTCCGCAATTACCTGACCGGCCGAGGCGTCCCCGCTGGCGTCATCAGCAGCGAAGCGTTCGGTGAAAGCCGTCCGCTCGTCGAGACTGCCGACGGTGTGCGCGAGCCTCAGAACCGGCGCGTGGAAATCACCTTCGGACCCGGCTCGGGCTGGTAAGAAGGGCGTCGCTCCGGCGACGACCACCGACGAAAAGGGGAGGAGCCGGCCTGCAAGGGTCGGCTCCTTCTTTTTTGCCCATTGATCCAGGGTCGGTGCAAGATCGGCAGCGCATGCCGGGCTGCGTATTGATCGACGCCTGCCGGGTGCCGGGGAAAAGCCTTGTCCCGGGCGAGGGTGCTGAGATAAGCGGAGACGACTTCCTACATGGGGATAATGAATGCGGATCGCGATGATCGGAACGGGCTATGTCGGCTTGGTTTCGGGAGCCTGTTTTTCCGATTTCGGGCACGATGTCGTCTGCGTTGACAAGGACGACTCCAAGATTGCGGCGCTGGAAGGCGGCGTGATGCCCATCTTCGAACCAGGTCTGGCCCAACTGGTCGAACGCAATGTTCGCGGCGACCGGCTGTCCTTTACCACCGATCTGGCGGCGGCCGTGGCGGAGGCTGAAGCGATCTTCATCGCCGTCGGCACGCCGTCCCGCCGCGGCGACGGACATGCCGATCTCAGCCATGTCTTTGCGGCGACGCGGGAGATTGCCGAAGCGCTGAAACGGCCCGCCGTGGTCGTAACCAAATCCACCGTCCCCGTCGGCACTGGCGATGAGGTGGAAAGGATCATCCGGGAGACTGCGCCCCAAGCGAAGGCTTGGGTCGTCTCGAATCCGGAATTTTTGCGCGAAGGTGCTGCCATCGAAGATTTCAAGCGGCCTGACCGGATCGTCCTGGGCACGGAGGAGGAGGAGGCTGCCGAAATGATGCGCGAAGTCTATCGGCCGCTCTATCTCAACAGGGCGCCCTTGCTTTTCACCAGCAGGCGGACTGCCGAGCTGATAAAATATGCCGCCAACGCTTTCCTCGCGACCAAGATCACCTTCATCAACGAGATTGCCGACCTTTGCGAATGCGTCGGCGCCGACGTTCAGGATGTTTCGCGCGGTATCGGCCTCGACAACAGGATTGGCTCGAAGTTCCTTCACGCCGGGCCTGGCTATGGCGGTTCCTGCTTTCCCAAAGATACGCTTGCTCTGCTGAAAACGGCGGAGGATCATCAAGCGCCGCTCAGGATCGTGGAATCGGTCGTGAAGGTGAATGATGCGAGAAAGCGCGCCATGGGCCGGAAGATCATCCAGGCTCTCGGAGGCGAGGCGCGTGGCCGGACCATCGCCCTGCTCGGCCTCACCTTCAAACCCAATACAGATGACATGCGCGATGCGCCTTCGCTCAGCATCGTGCAGGCCTTGCAGGACGCCGGGGCGAAAGTGAGGGGTTACGATCCGGAAGGAATGGAGCAGGCGCGGCCGCTGATGCCGGATGTGGAATTCTGCGACAGTCCCTATCAGGCAGCCGAGGGAGCCGATGCGGTCGTACTGGTGACGGAGTGGGATGTGCTGCGGGCACTCGATCTGCAAAGGCTCGCGATCTCGATGGCGCAGCCGAACTTCGTCGACCTGCGTAACGTCTATCCTCCGGAAGACGTCCTGGCGGCGGGACTGAAGTGGTACGGCGTCGGAAGAATGGCGCGAAGCTGAGCCCGTATCGAAACCGTTCGGCCCGCGGCTCGTTCGGAATGTGAAGGAGATGGACATGAGGCGGTTTGAAATTCTTGTCGGTGGAGCGATCCTGCTTGCTTGTGCCGGCTGCGCGGCGGGCACTGGGTCCGGAGGGGCTACGGACACTTTCGCGGCGGATCTTCGGGATGCGGCCGGCAGCAGGTTGGCCATTGCCACCCTGCGGCAGAGCGGTACCGATCTCAACGTGAGGATCGAAGCGACCGGTCTGCAGCCGGGTTCCTACGCCGCTCATATCCATATGGTGGGCCGGTGCGATCCGCCCGACTTCACCAGCGCGGGATCGCATTGGAACCCCACGGGTCGCCAGCATGGCAAGGACAATCCCGCCGGCAACCACAAGGGTGATCTTCCCAATCTGATGGTAGGCGCCGATGGCCAAGGCAGTTTCGAATTCACGGTAAGCGGCGTTCGCGCCCGCAGCGGCGAAGGCGCTTTGCTGGATGGGGACGGTGCCGCAGTCGTCGTCCATGCCAAGCCAGATGATTATCGGACCGATCCCACCGGCAATGCGGGCGGGCGGTTGGCCTGTGGTGTCGTTGCTCCCTCTTACTAGACACCGGACTCTGGTCGAAGTTTCGCATCTGGCTGCGCGGGAAGTCCTGGATACAAACGTAAAATCTGGACTCGCGCCCGGCTTGATCCAGCCGCGGACGAATCATGCCGTCAGATCGGCTCGCCGGCACCCCGGGCCCGTTCGACCTTGCTGGCTTCCATTTCAGCAAGTCTGCGGGCTCCCGCCCACAGGGCAGCGAGCGTGATTGGCGGCATCAGGTAGAGGGCGAAGATGCCGGTTCGCAGACTTTCCGACAGGACCGAGATCTTGCCCGCGAAATAGGGCCCCAGTGCCAGCCCGACCATTGTCGTCCCCAGGATATAAGTTGCACCGGCTGTCGCTCGCATGCGCGGGAGCACCAGGTCCTGGAGGGTCGCCACCGCAGCGCCCACCCACAGGGCGGCGGCGAACTGGGCAAGAGGGTTGACCCAGTAGAACAATGCAAGGCTGTCGGTCGTGAGCAAAAAGGCCATGAGCGGGACGGGTACGACCACCGACACCATGTTCAGGAAAAGCCTTCCTCGCGCATCCCGCTGACGCCACAGATCGGACACGTAACCGCCAATGATGACGCCCGCTGCGGCGGCCAGAGCCGATGTCCAGCCAATGATGAGGCCGATCTCTTCCTTGGCGGTCATCCCTTCCAGATAGTGCGATGGAAGAAGGGGGTCGCCGTAGAACGTCTGCTCCAGATAGTGCGGGACCCAGAATGTGGTGGCGTAGTTGACGAAGGAAATGCTGCCGAACGCAAAGACGAGGAGCACGGTCGTCGGGCATCCCCAGATCAGCCGGAAGGCGGGGGGGTCGCGATGTTGCAGGGATTGGATCCAGGACAGGATCGCATAGACGCCCAGCCCATAGGCCGCCCATTGCGCGCCATCCCCGGTCAGCCTGTAGAGGCCATAGCCCGATGCGATGACCAAGATCATCATCATGAGATTGCGGGGCAGGGCGCCGGGTATGCGGGCGACGTTCAGCAGGGTCAGCGGCGGCAATATTGCGACCAGTTCGCGGCCGAATTCGCGCCAGGCGCCAGGGCGGACTGCGGGCTGGGGCAGCCCTTCCGCATTGCCGCGAGGCGGCTCGCGAAGGGACAATACCCAAAGAGCGAGAAGCAGGCCGGGAAGGCCCACCGCAAGAAAGGCCGCTTGCCAGCCGGCGAGGCCGAGCGGGGCGGCGGCGGGATCCGGAAACATCACGTTCCATCGGCTCAGCACGAAGCCGCCGATCGGCAGGCTGATCGCGCCGCCGATATAGAGCCCGCTTGAGTAAATGGAGATGGCGGTTGCCCGCCGCTCTTGCGGGAAAGTGTCGGAGATCATCGAATAAGCGGCAGGCGAGGCACTTGCCTCGCCAATGCCGACGCCGACCCGTGCGACGGCCAGCATGCCAAAGCTGTTGGCGAAGCCGGAAAGCGCCGTCATCGAGGACCAGAGCGCCAGCCCCCCGGCCATCAGGCGGCCGCGATACCAGCTGTCGGCCAGGCGGCCGAGCGGGATGCCGAACAGGGCGTAGAAGACCGCGAAGGCGGTGCCGTACAGAAAGCCTATCTGCGCGTCGGAGACGCCGAGGTCCCGCTTGATATCGCCGACCAGGATCGAAAGGATCTGCCGATCGATGAAATTGACGATATAGACGAGTACGAGGACGAAGAGGACGTACCAGGCATAAGCGCCGACGCGGGTGCCGCGCCCGGCTACCGACGCGGACTCATCGGAACCGGTTTCCATATCGCCTCGAGATTGTGCTGATCCTCCCACCTGGCTAGCAGAGGGATGCGGTTTGGCAACTGGGGTTCGGATTCAAGGGCCAACAATGACGACGTCCATTCTCTTCATCTGCTTGGGAAATATCTGCCGGTCGCCGCTTGCCGAGGCGGCGCTGCGTGCGGAGGCGGCACGGCTGGGTATTCCTGTCGAGGTCGATTCGGCGGGGACGGGCGATTGGCACCTTGGCCATCCGCCGGACAAGCGGGCAGCGGCCGTGGCCAGCCGCAACGGCATCGACATATCCGGGCTGCGCGCCCGACAGGTCCGCGCCGAGGACTTTCATCATTTCGACCATATTGTTGCCCTCGACGCCCAAAATCTCGCCGACTTACGCGGCATGCGGCCCCAGGGCAGCAGGGCGGAACTGTCCCTGCTCCTCGATCATGTCGAAGGCAGGGCGGGGCAGGCAGTGGCCGATCCCTATTACGGTCAGGATGAACATTTCGACGTCACATGGCAGGATGTGACGGAAGGCGCGAAGGGCCTGGCCCGGAAGCTTGCGGCCACCGAATGACGGTCTTCGCGGCACGAGTGAGACAGCTCACGGGAGTGCCGGAGGAAAGATTGGAGCGCCTCGCAGGCGGCGATCTCTCCGAAGTGCTGCTGCTGAGACGGCCGGAGGGTAGGCTGTCCGTCGCCAAGGGCGGAGCATCGGTCGGTACGGAAGCGGCCATGCTTCGCGCGATCGCGTCGACGGGGACTCCCGCGCCGATGGTCGAGGGCGAGCATGACGGCATCCTGCTGCTCGAGCATGTCGCCAATGACGGGGTGTTCAGCCCGCATGCCTGGGGCGATATCGGGATCGCCATCCGCCGGCTCCACGATCATCGGGGAACGCGCTATGGCTGGCCGGTCGATTATCGGATCGGTACGATCGAGCTCGACAATCGCGAAGGCGGCGATTGGCCCTCATTCTGGGGGCAGCAGCGGCTTGCGGCGACCGCAAGCATTCTCGACCGGCCGTGGCGGGATCGGATCGAACGTCTTCTGCCGCGCCTCGCCCTGCTGCTTCCTCCATCTCCCGATCCTGTGCATCTTCACGGGGACTTGTGGAGCGGAAACATATTGGTTGCGGAAGGCAGGCTTGTTGCCTTGATCGACCCCGCCTGCTGCTTCGGCCATTGCGAGGTGGATCTCGCCATGCTGGACTTGTTCGATACGCCGCCAGGGGAATTCTGGGAGGCCTATGGCGGACTGGACGATGGCTGGCGGCAGCGTCGTCCTATCTACCAGCTCTTTCCGGCTCTGGTACATCTGCGTCTGTTCGGTGCGGCCTATGCCGGGATGGTGGATCGGCTGCTGGAAGCCGTCGAGACATGAGCCGCATTGTCTGGGCGGCTCAGGCGAGCTTGTAGCGCTCCAGGATCGAATAGATCGGACCATTGGGGGTCAATTCGCTCTCGAAGAGACAGAAACTGTCGACCGGGAAGGCGGGGCTCGCCACGGCGCCGGCGCTTTCCATCAGCCCCTGGACCGGGCCGGCGGCACGGCCAAGGCGCGCAATGGTGATATGGGGGAGGTAGGCACGGCGGTCCGGCGCCACACCTGCTTTCAGACAGGCCTGGTCGACCTTCTTGTGTAGCGCCTTTAGCGGCTCATGGGGCGTGACCCCGGCCCACAGGGTCACGGCCTCGCCTCGCCGGTCGAAGGAACCGATGCCGTTCAAGGCGATCTCGAAGCTGGGCTGGTGGATCGATCCCAGCGCGGCGTGGATATCCTCGGCGATGTGGCGATCCACCTCGCCGATGAAGCGCAGGGTCAGGTGGAGCTGTTCGTCGGTCGGCCAGCGCGCCCCGCGAACACCGCCCATGAGGTCGAGCAGGATCTCCCGCACGGGCCGCGGCGGACGGATGGCGACGAACAGGCGATGCATATCACGGCCTCTTTATCCGACGAGCCGGGGCTCTGAACATCCGCTCGGCCTCATTCACAGGACAGGCTACCGGTTTTCCTTGAAAGCGTCACGAAATCACCCGATATTGCGGTCGACGGCACAGACATTGCCGTCGAAGGAGAGATTTAAAATGGCAAATGGATTTGACCCGCGCGCGACTGCAGCGCCGCATCCGACCACGATCGGCCGGGCAGGCGTGGCCTATCACGCGGGCCTGCGGTCCTACATGCTCTCGGTCTACAATTATATGGCTTCGGGCGTGTTGCTGACCGGCATCGTTGCGCTGCTGTTCGCGAATAGCGGCTATGCGGCAGCGGTTCTTGGCGGTCCCGGCATCCTCAAATATGTGATCATGTTCGCGCCCCTTGCGTTCGTGATGGTGTTGAGCTTCGGCATCAACCGGCTTTCGACGGGGACGGCGCAATTGCTCTTCTGGGCGTTTGCGACGGTGATGGGCCTGTCGATGGCTTCGATCTTCCTCGTCTTCACCGGCGAATCAATCGCGACCACCTTCTTCGCGGTGGCCGCCGCTTTCGCCGGTCTCAGCCTGTGGGGCTATACGACCAAAAAGGATCTGTCGGCATTCGGCACCTTCCTGATCATGGGCGTCTTCGGCCTGCTGATTGCAATGATCATCAACATCTTCCTGCAGTCGAGCGTGATGAACCTGGTCATCAGCGCTATCGGGGTGCTCGTGTTTGCGGGCCTGACGGCCTATGACACGCAGCGGATCAAGAGCATCTATTTCGAAGTCGCCGGCACCGATATGCTCGGCAAGACGGTGATCATGGGCGCGCTGTCGCTCTATCTCGATTTCGTCAACATGTTCACATTTCTGCTGAATTTCCTCGGCAATCGCGAATAGCGAGAACCTGTTCGCGACTTCCAAGGCCCGGCGGCGACGCCGGGCCTTTTTTGTAGCGGGACCTCCTTCGAAAAAGGCGCTGTTCAGGCATCCTGTTGCCGTTGAGCGGCCAGCGCATCGTCGATTTCTCGGGCGCGCTTGGCCGCCGGACGTTCGAGGAGTCTTTCAAGATAGGCGTCGAAAGCAGGATTCTTGTCGATAATCCCGAACATGGTGCCCCAGCTGATCTGGGAACCCACATAGACGTCCGCCGCGGTGAATCGGTCACCGCAGATATAGGATGTGTCGGCCACGGCTTGTTCGAGAGCGGCCATGGTTTCCTCGAAACTGCCATATCCCGCCATCTGCTTCTTGTCCTCGGGGGCGAGCAGGCCGAGCGCCTTGCCGGTCACCGCCGATTCCACGGGCCCGGCGGCAAAGAACATCCAGCGATAATAAGGCCCGCGTCCTGCGCTGCCATGTGGGGGAGCGAGGCCGGCGTCGGGAAAGGCATCCGCCAGATAGGCGCAGATCGCCGCCCCTTCCGTCACCACCGTCATGCCATGTCGAATCGCGGGCACCTTTCCCATCGGGTTGATGGCAAGATATTCTGGCGACTTCATGCCGCTCGCATAGTCGAGCACAACCGTTTCGTAGGGCTGGCCGACCTCTTCGAGCATCCATCGCACGATACGGCCGCGGGACATCGGATTGGTGTAGAAGGTGATCGCGTCCGCCAAGGCTTCCTCCTGATAAGATGGGTGGGTCGGATAACCTTAAGGTCTCTGACGCTTGGAGGACAGGGATGGAAGCCGCGGCGCGCTTTCCTATTCTGTCCTGTCGAGCCTGTGTGATAAGCTTGGGCATGCCTTTGGGTCTCGCCATTCTCTGGCTCGCAGCTTCGGCGGCACCTCTCCCGGCTTTTCTCTCGCACGAGGATGTGGCCGCGATACGGAGCTATGTGGATCGTGATCGGGCCTATTCGCCACGCGCCCGTGCCGAGGCGTTGACGCAGGTCGACCGGCTGACCGGAAAGTCGCTCAGCCGGGCCGAGCTCGAGCTGGAACTCGCCCACATCGCCGCCCTGGCCGACAATGGTCATAGCTTCCTGTTGCCGCCGCAGTGGACCACCCGATATCCGCGTAGCTTGGTCCGTCTCGGTCTGTTCGCCGACGGTCTGTTCGTGATGTCCGCGCCGCCCGAGCAGAGGCATCTGAGCGGGCGGGCGGTGGTGGCTATCAATGGGCGGCCATGGCGGGACATATATCGCGCCTACGCCCGCTATCAGGGCGGTTTGCAATCCTTTCGGGACCAGTTCGTCACCATTTTCATGGAAACCCCCGCTCTGCTCGAAGCCGCTGGCCTGGGCGGTGATGGCCATACGCTGCAGCTCACGCTGGGAAACGGGGGGAGCGAGCCGGAAATTGTTCGACTGCCGTCCAGGCTCCTGCCGCTGGAAGGTGAGGCCGCCTTGCTCGGCTATCCGGCGTTGTTCGACGCCATCGCCCTCGTCAATCCGGATAAGAAGCCGCTCTACCTCCAGGCGGTCGACAAGAGTTTCCGGGTGATGCTGCGTCCCGAACTCAGCGGCGCCTATGTCCAGATCAATGCCACACGAGGCGAGGATTTGCCGCGCCTTCTCGCGGACGGGCTTTCCGAATTGCGGCGGGCGAAGCCGCGCAACATCGTCGTCGACCTGCGATTCAACATGGGCGGCGATCTCAACATCGCGCGCGACTTCATGCGGGAATTGGCCGGCCTTGCGCCCGGCAGGCTCTACGCCATCACCTCGGGCCGCACATTTTCCGCGGCGATTTCAAGCCTCGGCTATCTGAAGCAGGCTGCGGGGAAGCGGCTGATAATCGTGGGCGAACCGATCGGCGATCGGCTGGAATTCTGGGCGGAAGGCGACACCGTGGAGATCCCCTCCGTGAAGGCGACGATGCTCTACGCGACCGAACGCCATAATTATGTGACAGGGTGCCCGGAATCCGATTGCCATGAATCCATCCGGACGCATCCCATAAGGGTCCGTAGCCTTCAGCCCGACATCGAGACTTCTTTGACGTTCGCTGACTTTCTCGCCGGCCGGGATCCTGCCTATGACGCGATCGTCCGCGACATAAGGAACGGTCCGGCAGGCTAAGCGGGCCTGGAGTTATTTCGAGGCAGATGGAATCATCTGACGACTCGGAAATAACGGAAAGCAATAAAACACGGCTCGTTCTCGGCTCAATATAACCGTGAACGAGCCCAGTCGCCCCCCTCCTCGCGAGGGGAACGAATGGTTGGGATCAGGCCTGCTTTTCCGGCTGGTCCGGTTCCCTGGCCTTGCTGCCCTTCTTGCGTTTCGACGCCTTGGGCGGCGCGGCAATCACCTCGAAGGCAGGTGCATTATCCTTGATCCGGACCTTGACCTCGCCGCCATTGATCAGCTTGCCGAAGAGCAGTTCCTCGGCGAGCGGCTGCTTGATCTTTTCCTGGACCAGACGGCCCATCGGGCGCGCGCCATAGAGCCGATCATAGCCGCGCGACGTCAGCCATGCCTTGGTCTCGTCGTCCAGGCTGATATGGACGTTGCGATCCGCCAGCTGGAGTTCCAACTGCAGGATGAACTTGTCCACCACACGCGCCACGACCTCGGTGGGCAGATAGCTGAACGGCACGATCGCATCGAGGCGGTTTCGGAACTCGGGCGTGAACATCCGCTTGATGGCTTCCTCGTCCTCGCCCTCCCGGGTCTGGGCGCCGAACCCGACGCCTTCGCGCGCCATGTCGCTCGCGCCGGCATTGGTCGTCATGATGAGCACGACATTGCGGAAGTCGACCGTCTTGCCGTGATGGTCGGTCAGCTTGCCATTGTCCATCACCTGCAACAGGATGTTGAACAGGTCCGGATGGGCCTTCTCGATCTCGTCCAGCAACAGCACGCTATGCGGATGCTGGTCCACCGCGTCGGTCAGAAGCCCGCCCTGGTCGTAGCCGACATATCCCGGAGGCGCACCGATCAGGCGGCTGACCGAGTGCCGCTCCATATATTCCGACATGTCGAAGCGCTGAAGCGGAATGCCCATGATCGACGCGAGCTGGCGCGCGACCTCGGTCTTGCCGACGCCGGTCGGCCCGGAAAAAAGATAATTGCCGATCGGCTTGTCCGGGTCGCGAAGGCCGGCCCGGCTCAGCTTGATCGCCGATGACAGGACGTTGATCGCCTTGTCCTGGCCGAAGACCACCCGCTTCAGATCGCGGTCGAGATGCTCCAGCGCCTTCTTGTCGTCGGCGGAGACCGATTTGGGCGGGATTCGGGCGATCGTGGAAATGACGGCCTCGATCTCCCTGGTGGTGATGGTCTTCTTGCGCTTGTTAGGCGGCACCAGCATCTGCATGGCGCCGACCTCGTCGATCACGTCGATCGCCTTGTCGGGCAATTTGCGATCGTTGATATAGCGCGCCGACAGCTCGACCGCGGACTTGATCGCATCCGCCGTATATTTGACGCTGTGATGCTCCTCGAAAGCGGACCGGAGACCGGTGAGTATCTTGATCGTATCCTCTACCGTCGGTTCGTTGACGTCGATCTTCTGGAAGCGCCGGAGCAAGGCCCGGTCCTTCTCGAAATGGTTGCGGAATTCCTTGTAGGTCGTCGAACCGATGCAGCGGATCGTGCCGCCCGACAGCGCGGGCTTCAGCAGGTTGGACGCGTCCATGGCCCCCCCGCTGGTCGCACCGGCGCCGATGACGGTGTGGATCTCGTCGATGAAGAGGATGGCATGGGGGAGCTTTTCGAGCTCGTTCACCACGGCCTTCAGCCTCTCCTCGAAATCGCCACGATAACGCGTGCCCGCCAACAGGGCGCCCATGTCGAGCGAATAGATGACGGCCGGTTTCAGTACGTCGGGAACGTCGCCCTCGACGATCTTGCGCGCCAAACCTTCGGCGATGGCGGTTTTCCCCACGCCCGGATCGCCGACGTAAAGCGGGTTGTTCTTCGATCGGCGGCACAGGATCTGGACGGTCCGATCTACCTCGGGCCGGCGGCCGATCAGCGGATCGACGCGGCCATCGGCGGCCTTCTCGTTGAGGTTGACGGTGAATTGCTTGAGCGCGGATTCGGACTTCTTCTTGCCGTCCTCCTTCTGTGAATCGTCCGTCCCCTTGATCTCGGCCGGCTCGGCAGCGGTCTCGCCCTTGCCGACGCCATGGCTGATATAGCTTACCGCATCGAGGCGGCTCATATCCTGCTGTTGCAGGAAATAGACGGCATAGCTTTCGCGTTCCGAAAAGAGGGCGACCAGGACATTGGCGCCGGTCACTTCGTCACGGCCCGAGGATTGGACGTGGAGGATGGCGCGCTGGACGACGCGCTGGAAGCCGCTGGTCGGCGAGGGATCGGTGTCGCCTTCGACCTTCAAGGCCTCGAGCTCATTGTCCAGATAGAGGCGGACTGCGTCGCGCAGCTCGTTGGTGTCGACGCCGCAGGCCTGCATGACGCGTCCGGCATGCTCGTCTTCGATGAGCGCGAGCAGCAAGTGTTCGAGCGTGGCATATTCATGCTTCCGGCCGCTCGCTTCGGCAAGCGCGGTGTGCAGCGTCTGTTCAAGTTCGCGGGCAAATGACGGCACTAAACTCACTCCTTAAAGCCCGCTGGAATCACGGGCTGCTTCGGCTCAATGTTGGTCTTTGCGCACACTTCATCAAGCTGAACCCTGAAAAAGCTGGGGAAAAGGATAGATTCCCCGTGACTTCATTGCTTGAATATCGCGTCGGCACTTGCCCGGAAATTAACGGCGGCGTCGATCTTGGCCTGGACCCGTTCGATTTCGGACGTGAGGATGGCGATACGGGCGTGCAGCTCGTCGATCGAAAGCGGATCCAGATCCTGCTTGGCCACCAGCGCAAGCGGATCGCCGGGTTTGTTCGGAAAGAGCTCGTCGAGATCCATCTTTTCCAGCCTCCTCGGGGGGAGAGTCAGTCCTTCTGCATGCTTGTGTCAACCTGCCGCGATCAATAGGCAACGATTTCATCAGGGGACGTGACCGAATGACCACCATAGCGGCGACCATGAAGGCGATCGATCCGGACGAAACGGGCGGGCCCGAAATACTCGAGGCGGTTTCGCGGCCGGTGCCGGTGGTTGGCCCTGGCGAGCTTCTGATCGAAGTCGCTGCCGCCGGCGTGAACCGGCCCGACGCGGCGCAACGTCAGGGCCGCTATCCGCCACCCCCCGGCGCGCCCTCCATCCTTGGCCTGGAAGTGGCCGGGACCGTCGTCCGGGTCGGCAGCGACACGGATCGCGACTGGATCGGGGAGCCGGTCTGTGCGCTGGTGACCGGCGGCGGCTATGCCGAATATTGCGTCGCTCCGGTGGGCCAATGCCTGCTCGTGCCGGCACCGCTCGATATGGTGGAAGCGGCCGCGCTGCCCGAGACCCTGTTCACCGTGTGGAGCAACCTCTTCCAGCGCGGCGGCGCGGGACAGGGGGATACCGTCCTGGTCCATGGGGGCACCAGCGGCATCGGCACGACGGCCATATTGCTCGGGAAGCTTTTCGGGCTATCCGTCATCGTCACGGCCGGGTCCGACGAGAAATGCGGCCGCGCAATCGAGATCGGGGCGGCCGCGGCGATCAATTACCGTTCCCAGGACTTCGTCGAGGAGATCAAGCGGCTGACCGAGGGCAAGGGCGTCGCCGTGGTCCTCGATATGGTCGGCGGCGATTACGTGCCTCGCAATCTGGCCTGCCTGGCCGAAGAGGGACGGCATGTCTCGATCGCCGTGCAAAAAGGCGGCAAGGCGGAGGTGCCGATCTGGGATCTGATGCGCCGCCGGCTGACCTTGACCGGATCCACGTTGCGAGCACGTTCGGTCGCCTTCAAATCGGCGCTTGCCGACGATCTGCGGCGCAAGGTCTGGCCGCACGTCGAGGCCGGGCGATTGAAGCCGGTCATCGATTCCATCTACCCGCTGAAAGAGGCAGCCGAGGCCCATCGGCGCATGGAAAGCAGCGCCCATGTCGGCAAGATCGTCCTGACGATGAAATGAATGCGAAACGGGCCAATGGATCTGACCTCGGCCAACCGATGATGCGCGATCCGCTCGCGCCGTCTCATTGCCGTCCGGCAGCCATGCGCCGCGTCGCTTTCACCGGTCCCGAATCGGGCCGCATCGTCTGCTAAGGCCCTATTTTGCACGCCTAAAGGCCGGGCGGCTTGCTCTCCGGTTCCGCCTGCACTAAGTCGTGGCCACGCATCGGCCGCTCCGCGAAGGGGCGGCCCTTATTGTTTTTGGAGAAGCCAGTGGCACAGCCGCTCATGCCCCACGCGACCGCTTCATGGCTGGTCGACAACACCGCTCTGACCTTCGAGCAGATCGCCGAGTTTTGCGGGCTGCACATCTTGGAAGTGCAGGCGATCGCCGACGACACCGCCGCGACCAAGCTTACCGGCCGCGATCCGATCCGCGCCGGCGAACTCAACCAGGAAGAAATCGAGCGCGGCCAGGCCGATGCCGAATATCGGCTGAAGATCCAGAAGGAGCCGGACCAGGTCCGCCGCACCAAGGGCCCGCGCTATACGCCCGTCTCCAAGCGGCAGGACAAGCCGGACGGGATCGCGTGGATCATCCGTAACCATCCGGAGATTTCGGACGGCCAGATCGGTAAGCTGATCGGCACGACCCGCACCACCATCGCCGCCATCCGCGACAGGACCCACTGGAACATCGCCAATATCCAGCCCAAGGATCCGGTGACGCTCGGCCTTTGTTCGCAACGGGAACTCGATGCGCTGGTCGCCAAGGTGGCCAAGGCCGCAGGCATCGAAACGCCTGTGGACGCCAGCTTCGCCGGTGACCGGGACGCTCTGATCGAGGAGCTTCGTGCAGAGCGCGAAGCTCATGTCCGCGAGGCGGAAGCCGCGCTGGCCGCCGAGCAGACCGATGCCGAAGGGACGGTCGAGGACGAAGCCGACAAGGCCTTTGTCGATCCTTTCAAGAGCTAGGGGCCGATACCGCCCGCAAAATAATGGCAGGTTCTCCTCCTGATCGTCCCGAGGCCAGTTCTGCTACGGCCAGCCCTCCCGCACCCGACGCCTCGCTGGCGGATGCGGGCGGGGCCTATAGCCACAGGGGCCTGACCTATCCGCTCGGCCGGACGGGACCGGAGACTGGCCAGGTCATCGCTTTGGCGGACGGCGTGGGCTGGGCTCGGCTGCCTGTCCCTGGGTCGCTCAAGCATATCAATGTGTGGATCCTGGAGGATGAAGGCGGGATCGCGCTCGTCGATACGGGACTAAATATCGCGGCGTGTCGTGAGGCGTGGGAAGCCCTCTTTTCCGGCCCGCTCGCCGGCAAGCCGATCACCCGCATCCTGTGCACCCACTTCCATCCTGACCATGTCGGCCTTGCCGGCTGGCTGACGCAAAGGTTCGACGTCTCCCTCTGGATGACGCGCGACGAATGGCTGTTCGCGCGCATGCTACTGGTGGATGTCAGAGAATCGCCGCCGCGCGAAGCATTGGCCTTCTGGCGCGCCGCCGGCTGGGACGAAGGGCGGATCGAGGCGGAGGCCGCCAGGGGCTGGGGGCGCTTTGCCGAAGTGGTCAGCCCCGTGCCGGTGAGTTTCGTGCGCATTCGGGACGGCGAGAATCTTCGCATCGGCGGCCGCAGCTGGCGCGTCGTCATCGGCAACGGACATTGTCCGGAGCATGCCTGCCTGCTGGATGAGGAAGGCGGCCTGCTGATCGCTGGCGACCAGGTGTTGCCCAGGATCACGTCCAACGTCTCGCTCGGTCTCAGCGAGCCCGAATCCGATCCGCTGGGGGATTGGCTCGATTCGATCGCCCGGCTGCGCTCGTTGCCTGAAGACCTGCTTGTGCTTCCGTCCCATGGCGAGCCCTTTACCGGCCTTCACGCCCGTCTGGACGCACTCGACCACGGCCATCGGGACCGCCTCGACGCGCTTCACAAGCACCTGTCCGAACCGCGGCGGGCGGTGGATTGCTTCAGGATTCTTTTCGGCCGCCAGATCGACGACAATGTCTACGGGCTCGCGACCGGAGAGGCGTTGGCGCATCTTCGACATCTGGAAGTCGAAGGCCGGGCTCGGCGGGAAATAAGCGGCGGCGTATATTGGTATCGGCGAATTTAGCGCCACCGCCGCCTAGCGGCGCTTGACCCCCGCATCGCAGGCAGCCAATGCTCGGACGATGGCGGAACAAGCTCCCCCGATATCCGATCTCTCCTTCGAAGCGGCATTGAAGCGCCTTGAGGAGATTGTGCGCCGATTGGAGAGCGGCGAGGCATCGCTCGACGAATCGATCGAGCTTTACGGTGAGGGCGATGCGCTCAAGCAGCAATGCGAGGCGCGATTGCAGGCGGCACAGGCCAAGATCGAAAAGATCCAGTTCGGCCGCGACGGCCAGCCAAGCGGCACCGTTCCGTTCGATCAAGCCTGAGCCGCCATATGGCGGAGATACCTAATGGTCTGAAGCTGGCCCTCGAACAGATCGGGGCGGAGATAGACGGGCTGTTCGAAACCATATTGTCCCTGCCGGCCGACAGCCGTTCCCGCCTCTACGACGCCATGCGCTACGCCGCGATCGGCGGCGGCAAGCGTCTTCGCCCGCTTCTCGTCGTGGCTGCCTGCGGCCTGTTCCACATCGGTCGGCAACAGGCACTCCGCGTAGGCCTCGCGGTCGAATCGATCCACGTTTACTCGCTCGTCCACGATGATCTTCCCTGCATGGACGATGATGATCTTCGGCGCGGCAAGCCGACCCTCCACAAGGCCTTTGACGAATCCACGGCGGTGCTCGCCGGTGATTCCCTTCATGCCCTCGCTTTTGAAATCCTTGCCGACGAAGCCACGCACGAAGATCCCTTCGTCCGGCTGCAGCTCGTCGCGGAACTTGCCCGGGCGGCGGGCCCGTCCGGCATGGCCGGAGGACAGATGATGGATCTTGCGGCGTCCGAATCCACGCTGGACCTGGCCGCGGTCACGCGGCTGCAGCAGCTGAAAACCGGGGCCCTGATCGGATTCTGCCTCGAAGCGGCCGCCATCATGGGGCGGGTGCCCCTGGAATCCAGGACGCCGCTGCGCGGCTACTCCCGCGATGTCGGCTTGGCCTTCCAGATCGCTGACGACTTGCTCGATGTCGAGGGCGAGGAAGCGAAGACCGGTAAGAAGGTGGGCAAGGATTCGGTGAAGGGCAAGGAAACCTTCGTATCGCTTCTGGGCCGAGAACGCGCGCGCCAGCAGGCCGATTTGCTCGTAGCCCAGGCGATAGAGCATCTCCAAAGCTTCGGCGGAGAAGCCGATTTACTCCGCGAAATTGCGCGCTTCGCGGTGGCGCGCGATCACTAATCTCATGGAGCCTCGGGTTTCATGATAGGGCGATGGGTCCACTCATCAGGGGGATGAAATGAGGACAGGGGTTTATCCGGGGACGTTCGATCCGATCACCTTGGGGCACATGGATATCATCCGGCGCGGAGCGAAGTTGGTCGATCGGCTGGTGATCGGCGTCACTACCAATCCATCCAAGTCACCGATGTTCACGGTCGAAGAGCGGATGGCTATGGTGGAGCGGGAGATCGATTCCATCGAAGGCGTGAGCGTCGTCTCCTTCGATTCACTGCTGATGGATTTTGCCACCCGGGAAGGCGCTTCCGTGATCGTTCGAGGCCTTCGGGCGGTGGCGGATTTTGAATATGAATATCAGATGGCCGGCATGAACCAGCAGTTGAACGATCGGGTCGAAACCGTCTTCCTGATGGCTGACGTCTCGCTGCAGCCGATCGCCTCGCGTCTCGTGAAGGAGATCGCGCTTTACGGGGGTGCGATCGACAAGTTCGTTACGAGGGCGGTGGCCGCCGATGTTCGGGACAGAGTGGCCGAAATCGGCAGGAAAGGCTCTTGATCGTTCAGCTTGGTGCAAGCAGAGTCGGGCAAGGCAAGCGGCACATCCGGAGAGCGAACTTCCCATGCGTTTGAAATCAGTCATCGCCGCTTTGACGGCCATATTCTTCGCGAATGCTCTGGCCGCTCAGGCCGTTCCCAATCCGGCCGTGCCGCCGCCCGCTGAGCCCGAAAACATTCTCAATCTTGATCTGTCGACAGGGGGACGGGTCTCGATCCAGCTCCGGCCCGACGTGGCGCCGGCCCATGTGGATCGAATCAAGACGCTGGCTCGCCGGGGTTTCTATAATGGCCTCGTCTTCCATCGCGTCATTGACGGTTTCATGGCGCAGGGCGGAGATCCGAAGGGCGATGGAACCGGGGGGTCCGATCTTCCCGATCTCAATGCGGAATTCAATGTCCTGCCGCACGTGCGCGGCGTGCTTTCGGCCGCTCGCGCCGACGACGCCAACAGCGCCAACAGCCAGTTCTTCATCATGTTGGCGCCCAGGATGAGCCTGGACGGCAAATATACCGTATTCGGACGAGTGGTAAGCGGCATGAACTTCGTCGATGCCATCGAGCGCGGCGAGCCGCCGGCCAATCCCACCAAGATCGTCCGGGCCTCCATCGGGGCGGACAACGTGCCGGCGCTGTCGGCGGCCGAGCTTCAGGCGGCTGCCGCGCCTCCGCCCGCCCCGACGTCCGTTCTTTCGATACAAGGAGCGGCCACGACACCGCCGCAATGAACCTGCCGGCGATCAGGGCGGGCCGTGATGAGGCTGCAGATTAGGTGCGCGTCGATCTCTTCGATTTCGATTTACCGGCCGAACGCATCGCATTGAGACCGGCGGTGCCGCGCGACAGCGCACGGCTGCTGTGCGTAAGCGGCGAATCATTGTCCGATCATCGCGTCACGGACCTGCCACGCCTGCTGAAGGCGGGCGACCTGCTCGTCTTCAACGATACCCGCGTCATTCCTGCCCAGCTCGAAGGCCGTCGCGGCGATGCGCGCATCGGCGCGACTCTTCACAAGCGGGAGGGGATGCGTCACTGGTGGGCCTTCGTCCGCAATGCGCGTCGGCTGAAACATGGCGATCGGGTCGATTTCGGCCATGGCGTCGTCGCTCTGGTCGAGGAGAAAGGCGGCGACGGCGCCGTTCTGCTCGGCTTCGAAGGCGACGAGCCGGTCGAACGGCTGCTGGAGCGTGCAGGTCGAATGCCGCTGCCCCCCTATATTGCGGGCAAGCGCGCCGCCGATGCCCGCGACGCCGAAGATTATCAGACGATGTTTGCCAGGGCCGAGGGTGCGGTAGCCGCTCCGACCGCCGCCTTGCATTTCACGCCGAAGCTCATGGCCTCGCTGCAGGAAGCGGGTATCGGCTTCGAGATTCTGACTCTTCATGTCGGCGCCGGTACCTTTCTGCCGGTCAAGGTCGAGGATACGGCCGATCATGTCATGCACAGTGAATGGGGCACGATCGGCGCGCGGGCGGCGGAGCGGATGAACGCGGTCCGGCAGACGGGCGGGCGCATCATTCCCGTTGGAACAACCTCGCTGAGGCTGCTCGAAAGCGCCGCCGCGGCCGATGGCCTGCTGCGTTCGTTCGAGGGCGATACGGATATCTTCATTACGCCCGGCTATAGTTTCAAGGCGGTGGATGGGCTCGTCACCAACTTTCACCTGCCCAGATCGACCTTGTTCATGCTGGTGTCGGCATTGATGGGGCGGGAAACGATGCAGGCGGCCTATGCACATGCCATCGGGAGCGACTATCGCTTCTATTCATATGGCGACGCCAGCCTGTTGCTGCCCTGATAGGGTCGGGAGAGGATCGGAATGCGAAGGATTTGGATGATGCTCTGCCTCGCCGCTAGCCTCGGCGCGGGTGGAGCGCAGGCGCAGCGGCGGGATTTTCGGGATTACCAGCATAGTCCGACCACCATTGCCGCGACGCCGGCTACCCTGGCGATAGCAGGTTTCGACCGGGACGGTGATCTCAAGGTCTCGCGCGCGGAATATGATTCCGAAGTGCTTCGCTCCTTCGCGATCGGCGACCAGAACAAGGACGACCTGCTGTCGCTGATCGAATTCTCGATCTGGGCGGAGGCGGTGCTCGGCGATGCCAACGCCATTCCGGGCCCCTTCAATTTCGATAAGGATGGCGACGACAAGATATCGAATGTCGAGTTCGTGGCGGAGTTTGCGAAGCGCTTCGGGGAACTCGACAAGGATCGCGATTCCGTGCTCGTCCGTTCGGAATTGATCGTGCTGATCGATACGCCGTTGCGCGACCGGCGGTCCCGCCGTGGCGGGAACAGCCGGCAGCCGGCAACCGACGGCCCGAAATAGGCCGATTTTCCCTGACCTCGGAGCCTTCGGCATGTACGGCGCCCGCAAAGCCCCTTCATAAAAAGATGATGACGTGAATCGATTTTCCTTCTCGATCGAGGCGACGGACGGCAAGGCCCGGACCGGCATGATCGCCATGAAAAGGGGCGAGATCCGGACGCCTGCCTTCATGCCGGTGGGAACGGCCGCGACCGTGAAAGCCATGAAGCCGGCGGACGTACGGAACAGCGGCGCGGACATCATCCTGGGCAATACCTATCATCTCATGCTGCGGCCGGGCGCCGAGCGCGTCGCCCGCCTGGGTGGGCTGCACGCTTTCATGGGCTGGGACCGGCCGATCCTGACCGACAGCGGCGGATATCAGGTCATGAGCCTCGCGGAGCTCAGGAAGCTCGGCGAAGACGGCGTGAGCTTCAAGAGCCACCTGGATGGTTCCGCCCACATGCTGACGCCGGAGCGGTCGATGGAGATCCAGCGCCTCCTGGGATCGGATATCGTCATGGCCTTCGACGAATGCACCCCTTTTCCTTCGTCGAGGGACGCGGCGGCGGCATCGATGGAACGTTCGATGCGCTGGGCCGAACGCTCCCGCGCGGCCTTCGACGATGGCGGTGCCCATGCCGAGGCTGCGGCCTTGTTCGGGATACAGCAGGGTGCGATGGAAGAGGATCTTCGCCGGATTTCCGCTGATCGCCTGATCGGCATCGACTTTGACGGCTATGCCGTCGGCGGCCTCGCCGTCGGCGAAGGACAGGCGGAAATGTTTCGCGTGCTCGACTTTGCGGCGCCGATGCTCCCGGCGGACGGCCCCCGATATCTGATGGGCGTGGGCAAACCCGACGACATCGTCGGCGCCGTGGAGCGGGGCATCGACATGTTCGACTGCGTTCTGCCGACTCGGTCCGGCCGTACCGGTCAGGCCTTCACCTCCATGGGCCCGATCAATATCAAGAATGCGCGATTTGCCGAAGATTCCGAACCGCTCGACGCGGCCTGTCCTTGCCCGGTCTGCGGCACATGGAGCCGTGCCTATCTCCATCATCTGATCCGTTCGGGCGAGATATTGGGCGCGATGCTGATGACCGAGCATAATCTCCATTTCTATCAGAACCTGATGACCAGTCTCCGAAAAGCGATCTCGGATCAAAGGCTTGCCGAATTTTCCTCGGATTTCAGGGCACGCTATCGGGGCTGCTGACCCTCCCGTCTTGAAGAGTCACATATCTTTCCCATTTCCATGTCAGAGCGGATGCGGCAGGCGGCCGGCCCGGCGTTAGCCGGGCAGCCATTTGCCTGCCCGGGCGTTGCCAACGGACATCCCGATCTCTAATGAGCCCGACCCTTGCGGAGTCACGATGCTGTCAGCAGGAATCATTTTGCCGCCACGGCCGTCCCTGCCGGAGCGTCGTCAGTGGGTGAACATGGCCGTCCTCGCCATGATATTGCTCCTGAACCTGTTTGCTGGCCTCAGCCTTGTCACGCTCGACCAGGGTTCGGCCAATGCGAAGGTCGCTCGAGGCGCGCTTGCGTCGCGTCCGTCGCAAAGCCCCCCGGCGCCCGAGCCGCTCGCCTTTCGCGATGTGCCGCCGCAGGATGCTTTGGCCATCAATGCATCGATTCCGGTTTCGACCCTTCCCAATCCTGCCGCGCAGCCGTTCGCGATCCGCTTCGCCAGTGAGTTCGATCAGGCCCGTTCGCTGGAATGCCTCACCGCGGCCGTCTATTACGAAGCCGCCATCGAGCCGCCGGAAGGCCAGCGCGCGGTGGCCCAGGTGGTCCTCAACCGTGTCCGCCATCCTGCCTATCCGCGCAGCGTCTGCGGCGTCGTCTTCCAGGGATCGGACCGGGCCACCGGATGCCAGTTCACCTTCACCTGCGATGGATCGCTACGCCGCACCCCCTCGGCCGCCGGCTGGGAACGCGCCCGCAAGGTCGCCGAAGAAGCGCTCGCCGGCAAGGTTTACAAGCCGGTCGGCTGGGCCACCCATTATCATACCAATTGGGTCGTCCCTTATTGGAGCTCCAGCCTGGTCAAGGCGGCCAATGTCGGTACCCATATCTTCTATCGCTGGACCGGCGGTTGGGGGCGGGCTCCGGCCTTCCGCTATCGCCCGACCGGCGTGGAGCCCGCCGTTGCGCAGATGGCGCACCTGACGTCGGCGCCGGCGGATGCGGCCGGCGCGGCTGCCGATCCCGCCGATATAGTCGCTCTGACGGCCGACATGGTGCTGCCGGTCGCCCCGAATGTCGATATGGCACACCGTCCCATCGTTCGTCGCTACGAGCCGCTCAGCCGCGAACAGGCCACGGCGAGCGCGATCGCCCGGACCGGCGAGACTGCATCGACCAGCCTTAAATGGGCGCTTGCCGGCGGCACGGCCGGCGCGCCTCTGGGCCAGAAGGTAGACGGCCCGACGGCCTCCAGGCTGCCCGCCCAGACCCGCGCCGCCCCGGCGGCGCCTGCCGCGCCGCGCTGTCTGCAGGGCGTACGCCGCCTGGGCGACAAGGTTCAAGGACCGGTCGAGACCGGCTGTTGAGCAAAAACGTTAGCCTTACGGCCTGAGCGCGTAGCGCTGCAGCTTGCCGGTCGCCGTTTTGGGAAGGGCCTCGACGAACTCCACGAGCCGCGGATATTTATAGGGGGCGATCACCGCCTTGACGTGGTTCTGCAGGGATTCGGCCAGTGCCGGGCCGGCGGTCTGGCCGGGCGCCAGGACGACAAACGCCTTCACTTTCTGTCCGCGTTCCTCGCATGGTACGCCGATGACAGCGCATTCCTGCACCGCTTCGTGGGAATAGAGGGCGTTTTCCACCTCCGGCGCAGCGATATTATAGCCCGATGAGATGATCATGTCGTCGGAGCGGGCAACGTACCAGAAATAGCCTTCCTCGTCGGCCCGATATGTATCGCCCGTGACGTTCCAGCCCTTGACGACATAATTGGCCTGGCGGTCGTCGTCGAAATAGCGGCAACCCGTCGGTCCCTTGATCGCGAGACGCCCGACGCCATGGGGGAGGGGGCGGTCATCGGCGTCGAGCACGCAGGCGCGGTAGCCGGGAACGGCCTTGCCCGTGGCGCCCGGCCGGATGTCATCGCCGCGCGCCGAAATGAAGATGTGCATCATTTCGGTGGCCCCGATCCCGTCGACGATGGCGATCCCGGTCGCCTCCTTCCACGCATGCCAGGTCGCCGCGGGCAGATGTTCGCCGGCGGAGACGCAGGTCCGCAACGACGATATGTCCCGGCCCTCCAGCTGGCTGAGGATCGCCTTATAGGCGGTGGGTGCCGTGCCCAGCGTGGTCACCTCGAATTTCTCGATCGCGGCCACCAAGGCAGGCGGCGTCGGCGCCTCGATCGTCACTGCCGTGCCACCGAAGCGGAACGGGAAGATCAACTGCTGGCCGAGGCCGAAGGTGAAGGCGATCGGTGCCGAACAGGCCCATCGTTCGCCTGTCTGCGGCGCCAGGATATGGCGCGCGAAGGCGTCCGCGGGAGCCAGGATGTCGCGGTGAAAATGGATGCAGCCTTTGGGCTTGCCGGTGGTGCCCGATGTGAAGGCCAGCAACGCGACGTCGTCCCGTTCCGTGTCGACCGCCGCAAAGCCGGGTTGAACCGACGCCAGCCTCGTTTCCAGCATCCCGCCGCCGGCATCGCCTTCATAGGTGAGGAGCGATCCTATGCGACCGGTCGTTGAGGCGGCTTTGGTGAAATCGTCCAGCGTTCGCGCATCGACGATGGCATGCCGGATATCGGCTCGCTCTATGATCGTGGCAATCTCGCCGGGGCGAAGGATCGGCATCGTCGCGACCGCGATCCCCCCGGCCTTGAGGATCCCAAGCCACGCCGCGAACATCATCGCATTGTTCGGTCCGCGCAGGAAGACGCGATTCCCCGGCACCAGCCCTTCTTCTTCGGCCAGCAGGCGGGCGATCCGATCGGAAAGATCCTTCATCTCGCCATAGGTCCAGCTTCCGGCATCGTTGATGACGGCGAGCCGGCCGGGATCGGCCTTGTCGATCAGTTCCACCGCCGCGTTCAACTTCCGCGGATATTGGAGCTCCGGCAGATCGAAGAGGAAATCCGGTTGCTGATCCGGCGGCGGCAGCCGATCGCGGACGAAAGTGTCGATATGGGCCGTCGTCATCAGTCGGGGACCATCGCTGTTGTTTCGATCTCGATCAGGGCTTCGGGTTCCACCAGCCCGGCCACCTGGACCACGGCCATGGCTGGGAAGTTCCTCCCCATCAATTCCCGGTAAATCGCGCCGATCTCGCCAAGGTTCGCGACATAATCGTCCCTGCTGACGATATACCAGGTCATCCTGACGACATGTTCGGGTCCGGCTTCATCCTCCGCGAGAATGGCCAATATATTGAGCAGCAACTGCCGGAACTGGCCTGCGATGCCGGACGCGAACACTCCGTCGCTGTTCCAGCCGACGACGCCGGCGGTAAGGATCGTGCGGCCGCGTGCCGAAATGCCGTTCGCATAGCCTTTCGGGCGCTGCCAGCCGCTGGGGAGCAATGTTTTCATGGTCGGTTTTCCTGAAGATGCGCGCGCGCGATCACTACTTTTTGCACTTCGGACGCGCCTTCGTAGATCCTGAGCGCCCTGATTTCGCGATAGAGGGACTCCACCGGCACGCCGTGGGTCACGCCCATGCCGCCGAAGATCTGCACCGCCTTGTCAATCACCTGCTGCGCGCTGTCGGTGGCATGGAGCTTGGCGAGTGCCGCCTCGCGGCTGTTGCGCAATCCCTTCACGTCGCGCAGCCAGGCCGCGCGGTAGATGAGTAGGGCGGAAGTATCCACGTCCAGCACCATCTCGGCAAGCTTGGACTGGGTTATCGGGTTGTCGGCCAGCGTTCCGGTCCCCAGCCGCCGGGTCAGCGCCCGTTCGGTGGCCTCGTCGAGAGCCCGTCGCGCGAAACCCAGCGCAGCCGCGCCGACAGTGGTACGAAAGACGTCGAGCGTGGCCATGGCCTGGGCAAATCCCCGGCCGCGTTCGCCCAGCAGCGCCTCGGCCGGGAGCTGCATGCCGGTGAAGCGCAGGGTAGCCAGCGGGTGCGGCGCGATCACCCGGATCCGTTCCGAATCATCCAGCCCGGCGGTGCCGGCGTCGGCGATGAAGGCGGTAAGGCCCTTGGCGCCCGGCGCCTCCCCGGTGCGGGCGAAGAGGATGTAGAAATCGGCGATCCCGCCATTGGAGATATAGGTCTTGGCCCCGTCGATACGGTAGCCGGATCCTTCTTCCCGCGCCTCGGTCTCGATCGATGCGACGTCGGAGCCCGACCCGGGCTCGGTCAGGGCGAAGGCGGCGATCTTCCCGCCCGACGCGACAGCCGGTAGATAGGCTGCCTTCTGCGCCTCGGTTCCGAACAGGCTGATCGTCCCCGACCCCAGGCCCTGCATGGCGAAGGCGAAATCGGCGAGCCCGGAAAAGCGGGCCAGAATCTCGCGGATGAGCGCGAGCGACCTGATGTCCAATTTGTCGTGAAGGCCACCATAAGCGGCCGGCACGCAATAACGGAGCCAGCCGCCCTCGCCGAGCCTGCGCACCAGATGGCGACAGGCCTCGTCGACATTCTCCTCATGTGCGTCGCCGGCAAGCTCGGTCTCGCACCATCGTTCCAGCTCTTCCGCCAGCCGGCGGTGGCTGTCGTCGAAGAAAGGCCAGGCCAGAAAGGATTTGTCGGCCATCAATCGCCCTCGAACACCGGTGTCGATTTGGCGGCGAACGCCTCGAAAGCGCGCCGGAAGTCCTTGGTGGCCATGCAGATTGCCTGCGCCTGAGCCTCCATCTCGATCGCCGTTTCCAGGCTGACATTCCATTCGGTGTTGAGCTGCGTCTTGGTGATGCCGTGGGCGAAGGTCGGGCCGGCGGCCAGTCCCTGCGCCACGGCAACGGCTTCGTCGAGCAGCGCTTCGCCGGCCACGATCCGGTTGTGGAAGCCCCAGCGCTCCCCTTCCTCGGCCGTCATGACCCGACCCGTGAACAAGAGTTCGGAGGCGCGGCCCTGGCCGATGATCCGTGGGAGGATCGCGCAGGCGCCCATGTCGCAGCCTGCGAGTCCTACCCGGGTGAACAGGAAGGCGGTCTTCGTCCGGGCCGTGGCAAGCCGGATATCGGATGCCATCGCGATGATCGCTCCCGCGCCTACGCAGATCCCGTCCAGCGCCGCGACGATCGGCTGAGGGCAGCCCCGCATCGCCTTGACGAGGTCTCCGGTCATTCGGGTGAAGGCCAATAATTGGGGCATGTCCATTTCAGTCAGCGGACCGATGATCTCATGGACGTCTCCGCCCGAGCTGAAATTGCCGCCCGCGCCCGCCATGATCACGGCCTTGACCTCCGGCGCATAGGCGAGCGCGCGAAACATGTCGCGGAGCTCGGCATAGCTGTCGAAGGTCAGCGGATTCTTGCGTTCCGGCCGGTTCAGGGTGACGGTCGCGACACCCTCTTCGAAGTTCCAGCGGAAATGCTTCGGGTCAAACCCCCTGGGATCGAAATTCACATCACCTCCCCGCCGGCGACGGCAATCGCCTGGCCGTTGATCGCTTGGCTTTCCGGCAGACAAAGCCAGAGCACCGCTTCGGCAACCTCCGCGGGCTTTATCAGCCGGCGCTGTGGATTGAACTTGGCGAGTTCGGTGCGCGACGCTTCGTCGTCGCGGCCCGTCTTGGCCGTGATCTCCGCCGCCGCGCGCGCCACTAGGTCCGTGTCGGTAAAACCCGGGCAGACCGCGTTAACGGTCATTCCGGTCCGTGCATATTCGGCCGCCAGCGCGCGCGTGAGGCCGACGGCGCCATGTTTTGCCGCGACATAGGGCGCGATATAGGCATAGCCTTTGAGGCTGGCCGTCGAGGCGATGGTCACGATCCTTCCAGCCTCGGCCTGCAGAAGGTCGGGAAGAGCGGCCTGACAGCAATGGAACAGGGCGTCCAGATTGACCGCCAGCAGGCGCTTCCACATATCTTCCCCGACCTTGGGGAAGGGCGCGCTTTCGGCAGCGCCGGCATTGTTGACGAGGATGGTGACGGGACCATTGGCATGGCGGGCAGCGGTGAAGGCACCCTCGACCTGCAGCCGATCGGTCACGTCGGCTAGGGCGATGGCACCGCCGATCGCTTCGGCCGTCTCTTGCAGCGGCTTTTCGCGCCGGCCGACAAGCGTCAGCTTCGCCCCTTCGGCGGCCAACCTTCGCGCAATGGCGGCGCCGATCCCAGTGCCGCCGCCCGTGACAAGCGCATGATGGCCGGCCAGCCTGCTCATGCCTTCAGCGCCGCGGCCATCTCGGCCTCCCGTGCCAAGTTGCGGGCAAGCTGGGTCATGCCGCTGAGATAAGGCGGCGGGACGGCAACGCCGCGATATTCCTGCTGGGCGGCCGCGCGCAGCGTCCACATCGGATCGACGAGATGGGGACGTGCCATGGCGACCAGATCGGCGCGCCCCGCGGCCAGGATCGAGTTCACGTGATCGGCTTCGTAGATATTGCCGACCGCCATCGTAGCGACCCGCGCCTCGTTGCGGATCTGGTCGGCGAACGGAGTCTGGAACATTCGTCCGTAGATCGGCTTGCAATCGGCCCAGGTCTGTCCGGCCGAAACGTCGATAAGGTCGGCGCCTTCCTCCCAGAAGGCGCGGGCGATCTCGACCGCTTCGTCGGGCGTCACGCCGAGGTCTCCCATCCAGTCATTGGCCGAGATGCGCACCGACATCGGCTTGTGGGACGGCCACGCGGCGCGCACCGCCCGGAAGACCTCGAGCGGATAGCGCAGCCTGTTCTCCAGGCTGCCACCATATTCGTCGGTGCGCTTGTTGGTCAGCGGCGTGATGAAGCTGGAAATCAGATAGCCGTGGGCGGCGTGGAGCTCGATCATGTCGAAGCCCGCTTCCAGGCCGCGTTCGGCGGCCGCGACGAACTGGTCGCGGACCATGTCCATGTCTGCGCGCGTCATCGGCAGCGGCACTTGGTTTTCCGGGCTCCAGGGGACGTTCGATGCCGCCAGAAGCGGCCAATTGCCGTCGTCCAGGGGCACGTCATAGCCTTCCCAGCCGACCTTGGTGGATCCCTTGGGCCCGGAATGGCCGAGTTGGAGGCAGAAGCGCGCCTTGGAATTGGCGTGGACGAAATCGACGATCCGACGCCAGGCCTGGACGTGCTCGGGCGCGTAGAGACCGGTACAGCCAGGCGTGATCCGGCCGTCGGCCGAAATGCAGGTCATTTCGGTATAGACCAGGCCGGCGCCGCCCTGCGCACGCGTGCCATAATGAACCAGATGGAAGTCATTCGGCAGCCCATTTTGTGCCGAATAGGTTGCCATGGGCGACACCACGATCCTGTTCTCCAGGCTCAGCTCGCGCAGTCGGAACGGCGCGAACATCGGCGGAGCGGCGTGGTCCACCGCGCTGCCGGCGGCCCTGGTCTGGAACCAGCGCTCGACCCCTTCAAGCCAGGCCTTGTCGCGCAGCCGGAGATTTTCATGGCTCACCCGCTGCGACCGGGTCAGCAGCGAATAAGCGAACTGGATCGGCTCGAACGGAAGATAGCGGTCCAGGGTCTCGAACCATTCGGTGGAGTTCCTGGCCGAGTTCTGGAGCTTCAGTACCTCAAGATTCCGCTCGCCCTGATATTCCTCCAGCGCGACGTCGCGCGGCAAGTCCGGACGGTTGAGAACGTCCGCGAGCTTGATCGCATCCTCGAGCGCCAATTTTGTCCCGGATCCGATTGAAAAATGAGCGGTGTGGGCGGCGTCGCCGAGCAGGATCAGGTTCCGGTAGGACCAGCGGTCGCAAATGATGCGCCGGAAGTTGAGCCACGCCTCCGGACCCTTGCGATGAGTTGCATTGGACATGAGCCCGTGTCCGTCCAGATACTTGGCGAACAGCGTCTCGCAGAGCGCGATCGCTTGCGCCTGGTCCATCCGGTCGAACCCCAGCTTCGCCCAGGTCTCGGGCGCGCATTCGACGATGAAGGTCGAAAGACCTTCGCCGAAGCGATAGGCATGAGCCCAGACCCAGCCAGCCTCGGTCTCCTCGAAGGCGAAGGTGAAGGCGTCGAACACCTTGTGTGTCCCGAACCAGAAGAATTTATTGGCGCGAACCTGGATGTCGACGCCGAAATGCTCTTCGTAGCGGTTGCGAATGCGGCTGTTGGCGCCGTCCGCGGCGATGACGAGGTCGTAATCGCCCCAATCCTCGAGGTCCGGGCTGGCTTCATGTTCGAAATGCAGGTTCACGCCGAGCTCGCGGGCGCGATTCTGCAGGATGTTGAGCAGCCGCTTGCGACCGATGCCGATGAAGCCGTGTCCGGTCGATGTGATGGTCTCGCCGCCTATATGGACGTCGATATCGTCCCAATGGGCGAATTCGTCGCGAATCGTGGCGCCGCTCACCGGATCGTTGGCCATCAGATTTTCGACGGTCTGGTCTGAAAAGACCACGCCCCAGCCGAAGGTATCGTCGGGCCGGTTGCGCTCGAAAAGATCGACGTGATGCGATGCATCCCGCAGCTTCATCGATATGGCGAAATAAAGCCCCGCGGGGCCACCGCCCAGGCATGCGACCCGCATGACGTTCCTCCGTAATGTTTTAGGTATAAAACAAATCGGAATGGCTCACAAGGGTGAATTCTCACGCTTGTGGCCGCCCGCGGCCGGTCCACCGGACATGGCCGATGGGCCGGATTGCCGGCGGAATCTGGCAGGAACTCACAGCATATTGTTTTAACCATGAACCATATTGCACGCCCCGTCGCCACGGCCTACGCATGGGCTCTGCTATGCTGCCGTCCCGGCGGCGACATGGGCGATATCGGGCCGCATCTCGGTTGAGGCTCGGAGGCGCTGGCGAGATCGAGGTGCTGGACATGGCCCGGAGCCGATGAACGACATTCCCGACGATCTCGATTCGGAGACCCAGGTCCTGGACCGGTCCGATCCGCCGCACGACCAGCTGCGGCTCTGGCTGCGGTTGCTGACCTGCACCTCTCTTGTGGAAGCGGAGATTCGTACCCGATTGCGGGAGTCTTTCGACGTCACCTTGCCCCGTTTCGATCTGATGGCGCAGCTCGATCGCGCGCCCGAAGGGATGACGCTGTCCGATCTTTCGAAACGCATGATGGTGACCAATGGAAACGTGACCGGGCTGGTCGCCCGCCTCGTCGGGTCGGGCTATCTCGAAAGATGGACTTCGGCCAGTGATCGCCGCGTTCAGTATATAAGGCTCACGCCGGCCGGCCGTGCCGAGTTCCGCAAAATGGCCTCCCGTCACGAACGGTGGATCGAAGACATGTTCGCGGGCCTGCGCAAGGAAGAGATCCGGTCGGTACTGAAGCTGCTCGGCAAGGTGAAGGAGTCCGCACGAACCGCCGTCCGCCGCCGTCTGGGTTCCTGATTGCGGCGCGGCTTATCGGCATCGCGTCGCTTCGTCGCCTGCCCATCCTGCCAGCAGCCTGTCGGCAACCGATTGGATAAGCTCGTCCACATCCTCCCGAACCGCATTCAGGTGATGGCGAATGGCGAAGCCACCAAAGGCCATCAGCAATATGTGGGACAATTGGTCCAGCCTCGCGTGCGACTTTGCCTCGCCCTCCTGCATCAGCCTGCAGAGAGTTCCTTCGCACCATTCGAGCAAGTCGCTCGACAAGCTCTCCTTCGGGGAAGCGTTCGAGACGGCCTGAATCAGATTATTGGCAAAACCATTGTCGTGCGTAGGAAGGTCTATCCAAAGGAATTCCAGGATCCCCACCAATCGTTCCCGACGATCGTCGAGACCTGTCAATTTTGCTTCGAGCCGACCGAACTGTTTATGGATCCAGGGTTCATAGACCGCGAAGAAAAGTTCAAGCTTCGATCCGAAATAAGCATAGATATTAGAGGGTGCGATTCCGGCAACCTGCCCCAGCAAGGTGATCGATGCGGCATTATAGCCTTTCTCCCTGAACACCCGATAGGCTCCATCGACGATCGCTTCGCGCACCTCCGCTTTCTTGACTTGAACCATGTGAATCCCCCTGCACATCGACCCCATCCGTTCATGGGACCGGCCCCCACTTAAGCGGAGCAACATCAAGTGCAAGTCTCATTCCAAGAATAAGGTGGGTGATAGGAATTAATCATTGTCTTGAATTCAAAAACGGATGGTAATCGTCTTAAAGCGGAAGACATTTACTTGAACGAAAGAATTGTGAGGGCAACGCCTATTCGCTGTCTGGCCGTTGGACATCCCTGCCCAGAAAGTGCCAATCAAGCACTGCTTGCCTTCCCATTTACTCGCAAGGTCGCTCCAAGAGCATTGGTGAACCTTAAAGGCCAAACCAAATGGGTTATAGATTGGGTCTCCGGAATGTATCGTGCTTTCGCTATTTCGTCTGCCGCGTGGGGCTTGATCTTCCCATTCCGGGCAAAAGGGGAGGAGATCGGGTGCGGCCCCTATATGGCGATGGGCCTCGGACCGCCGACGCTTTTCGCTTGCACGCTCCAGACCCTCCTAATACCCCGGCACCGCGGGCGAGGGCCCCGCTGGTCCTTCAGTATCGAAATCGAGGCATGACGCTCAATCACCTTCAGCGGCTCGAGGCCGAAAGCATTCATATCATGCGCGAGGTGGTTGCCGAGGCCGAGCGGCCGGTGATGCTCTATTCGGTCGGCAAGGATAGCGCGGTGATGCTCCATCTGGCGCGCAAGGCTTTCTATCCCGCCTTGCCGCCTTTTCCCCTGCTTCACGTCGACACGACCTGGAAATTCCGCGCCATGTACGAACTTCGCGACCGCATGGCGCGCGAAGCGGGGATGGAACTGATCGTCCATCACAATCCCGAAGCGAAAAGGCAGGGGATCAATCCGTTCGATCATGGCGCGCTTCACACCGATTTATGGAAGACCGAGGGGTTGAAGCAGGCCCTCGACCAGCACGGTTTCGACGTGGCTTTCGGCGGCGCCCGGCGCGACGAGGAAAAAAGCCGCGCCAAGGAGCGCGTGTTCAGTTTCCGCTCCGCCAATCACCGTTGGGATCCCAAGAACCAGCGACCCGAATTGTGGCGCCTCTACAATGCCCGCAAGGCCAAGGGCGAATCCATCAGGGTTTTTCCGATCTCCAACTGGACCGAACTCGACGTCTGGCAATATATCTATCGGGAGGACATTCCGATCGTACCGCTTTACTTCGCCGCGCCGCGCCCCACGGTGGAGCGCGATGGGCTGCTGCTGATGGTGGACGACGATCGCTTTCCGCTCCGCGAAGGCGAACGGCCGGTCGAACGGACCATCCGTTTCCGGACATTGGGTTGCTACCCGCTCACCGGCGCGGTCGAAAGCCGGGCGAGCAGCCTTCCCGACATCATCCAGGAAATGCTGCTCACCACGACCTCCGAACGTCAGGGCCGGGCGATCGACCATGATCAGAGCGCCAGCATGGAGAAGAAGAAGCGGGAGGGCTATTTCTGATGCCCGCTGGCAAATCTTCTGAACCGGCACCGGAAGCGGGCTGGGCGTCCTGCGGTGGCTATGAGGTGTCGGAGTTGGCGGCCCGGGATATCCACGCCTATCTCGATCGGCATCAGGACAAGAGCCTACTCAGGTTCATCACCTGCGGATCGGTCGACGACGGCAAGTCGACCCTGATCGGCCGGCTTCTCTACGACAGCAAGATGATCTTCAACGACACGTTCGAGGCCCTGGCCGCGGACAGCAGGCGGGTCGGCACCCAGGGCGAGAATATCGATTTCGCCCTCCTGGTCGATGGTCTTGCGGCGGAGCGGGAACAGGGCATCACCATCGATGTCGCCTATCGTTTCTTCGCCACCGAAAGGCGCAAGTTCATTGTCGCCGATACGCCCGGCCACGAACAATATACCCGCAACATGGTCACCGGCGCCTCGACCGCCGATCTGGCGATCATCCTGATCGATGCCCGCAAGGGCGTGCTCACCCAGACCAGGCGCCATTCCTATCTCGCCCACCTCCTGGGGATCCGGAACATCGCGCTGGCCGTCAACAAGATGGATCTGGTCGGCTACGACCGGGCCGTCTATGACGATATCGTCGCCGATTATCGGGCTTTCGCCGACACGATCGGCATCGGCGAAGTCACCGCCTTGCCCATTTCCGGGCTCGGCGGCGACAATATCGTGGCCCGGTCCGGCCCTATGGATTGGTATGGCGGACCCACCCTGATCGAGCATCTCGAAACGGTGGCGATCGATGCCGACCTCGATCGCGCGAAACCGTTCCGCATGCCCGTCCAGTGGGTCAACCGGCCCAATCTCGACTTTCGCGGATTTTCCGGCCTGGTCGCGGGCGGAGCCGCCCGGCCGGGCGACAAGGTCCGCATCCTCCCGTCCGGCAAGGTCACCAGCATCGCCCGGATCGTCACCTTCGACGGCGATCTCGACGAGGCGGTCGCGGGGCAGTCGGTGACGCTGACGCTCGCGGACGAGGTCGATTGCTCGCGCGGCGACGTGATCGCGGCCGCCGCCGCGCCGCCCGAGGTCGCCGACCAGTTCGAAGCCAGTCTCGTCTGGATGGCGGAAGAGGAATTGCTTCCCGGCCGTGCCTACTGGCTGAAGAGCGCGACCCAGAATGTGTCGGCCAGCGTTCAGGAGCTTAAATATCAGGTCAACGTCAACACGGCCGAACATCTTGCTGCCAAGACGCTGGAGCTGAACGGCATCGCCGTGGTCAACATCGCGACCGAACGGCCGATCGTCTTCGAATCCTATGATGACAGCAAGGATCTCGGCGGCTTCATCCTGATCGACAAGCTGAGCAATGCCACCGTCGGCGCGGGAACCATTCATTTCGCCTTGCGCCGCGCGCAGAACGTCCATTGGCAGGCGATCGACATCAGCCGCGCCGCCCGGGCCGCCCAGAAGCACCAGCAGCCGAAACTGCTCTGGTTCACCGGCCTCTCCGGGGCTGGCAAATCGACCATCGCCAATCTGGTCGAGCGCAAGCTCCATGCCTTGGGCAAGCACAGCTTCCTCCTGGATGGTGACAATGTCCGTCACGGCCTCAACAAGGATCTTGGCTTCACCGATGCCGACAGGGTCGAGAATATCAGGCGGGTGGGCGAGGTGGCCAAGCTGATGACGGATGCGGGCCTGATCGTGCTCAGCGCCTTCATCAGCCCGTTCCGGGCCGAGCGGCGCATGGTCCGATCCATGTTCCCGGAAGGCGAGTTCGTGGAGATTCATGTCGATGCCCCCCTCGCCGAGGCGGAGCGGCGCGACGTAAAGGGACTCTATGCCAAGGCGCGCGCGGGCAAGCTGCCCAACTTCACCGGCATCGATTCCCCTTACGAGGAGCCCGAGGAGGCGGACATCGTCATCGACACCACGCGAATGACCGCCGAAGCCGCGGCCGAGCGCATCGTCGACTTCATTCTGGACAGGTCTGTCTAGGCTGGCGCCTCGCTGGCGTGCAATGCCTCGCGAATGATGATGCAGAGGCAAATGTGATCTCCCGCTCTGCCACCATGTCGGCTGGGTCCGAGCCTGCCTGACGGAAGAAGACGAATCCCGGCCGCGCGGCGCGCGCGGAGCGGGGCGGAGACCTCGGTTAAGCGAAGAATTTCTGGCGCTTTTGCGTCACTTATGTTGCGACGACTGCATCCCGTCTCTCCCTTCACCAAAATGGATGAAATTATTTTCGGCGCGGGGCCGTTGGTCTTGCCCTCCTCTTGGCGATTCATTGGCGCAACCGTAAGTCATTGTGTTAGTGAGATATTTGCTGCCAGATTGCCGAGGCGCCGCCTCGGCGGAGGCCGTCATTCCAGGTTGTAGCGGATCGGACACAGCGCGCTGAATGCCTCCGGGAGCGATTTCTCGCTTGATTATTTCCCGCTCATGAACGAACAAGCGTCGCAACCATGCCTGCGCGGTGTGGGCCTAATAACGTGCCGAATCAAAAGGGGACTACAATGAGCCGTTCGAAGATCAGCCTGCTCGCCAGGGGCGTTTCGGTGTTGGCGATGGGTGCAGCAGCACCTGCCGTCGTCTATGCCCAGGACGCTTCCGATCCCGGCATCTATCAGAGCGACGCCGATGTTCCGGGTGTGAACATCTACACTGTCCCCGTCGGCTCGACCGTCTTCGGTCAGCGCGACGACGAACTCACCGGCGCCGCAGCGGCGACGGCGACCGCGGTCGTGACCTGCGCCGGCAGCCCCGATGCCGAAGCTGGCGACGGCGGCGATGACGGCGGCGCTTGCGCCGGCCAGTCGGGCGCAATCACGCAGACGGCGGTAGGCAACGCTACTGCAACGAACTCGATCGCGGTTGCCGGCACGCAAACCGTTCGGGCCGACGCCTCCGCTTCTGCAACCACTTATGCTTCGGCCAACGCCACGATGGACACGGGCGTTCAGCAGAACATCTTCTTCGCCAGCGAAGCGAACAACAACATCGACATTGCCAGCACCGGCTCGCTCGAAGTGCGCGTCAATGCGCTCGCCGACGCTACCGATGGCTTCGCCACTGCCAACGCCTATCTCGGCACCGGTGGCATCGATGGCGCGGGCATCCAGCAGGTCATCGTTTTCGCTACCACTGCTGTTAATACGATCGACAATGCCGGCGACCTCGCCGTTGTCGTCAACGCGCAGGCCACCGGTCTGGGCGGCGCGGACGGTCTGGGTGGCGGCGCGTACGCCTCTGCGAGCGTTTCGGGCCCGGCAATCGGGCAATATATCGCCAGCGTCGACGATGGCACGAACAACCTCAACAACACTGTCGACGGCACGGTTGAAGTCACGGTCCGCGCCGATGCGATTGCCGATGGTCAGGTTACCGCGAATGCCTATCTCGACATTGGTCTTGGTCAGTATGTTTCGGCTGAAGACAATGCGGACAACAACCTCACCAATGCCGGCCTGATCGACATCAGCGTTCGTGCCAATGCCGTCGGCGAGACGGCTTTTGCCAGCGCTACGATCGGAAGCGGCGGTGGTACGTTCAACAGCGAAGCTATCGGCCAGGTCGCTATTGCCACCGGCAGCAGTGGCCTCGCGACCAACGATATCACGAATACCGGCTCCATCGATGTCGATGCGATAGCCTATGCCAATGCCACGCTGGGCAGCGCGACTGCGGTCGTCGATCTCCAGACCGGCATCTATCAGTCGGCGAGCGCGACGGGGACCGGCGGGAACGCCAGCAACCAGATCGCCAACACGGGTGCTGGGGCATCGATCGATGTCAACGCCCAGGCATCGGCAGTCGCTGAAAACGTGCTGTTCACCGGTGGTTCGGCGGAAGCTGATGCCACGCTCGATTATGGCATCTATCAGACTGCCAATGCTGACGAATCCGCCAACGTTGCCATTGCCAACGAAGGCACGATCAATCTCACCGCGAATGCCCTCGCCGACGCGAATCAGAGTGCTGATGCCAGCGCCGATTTCGGCACCGGCATCTATCAGACCGCCAATGGCGGTACTGCGGCCGTTGTCGGCCTCAGCAACACTGGCGGCACGATCAATATCGCTGCCAACGCCACCGCGAATGCCGGCGTTGCCGGTCTTCCGTCGGGCAGTGATGCCGACGCCAACGCGCGGATCGATATCGGCATCTATCAGGATGCCACCGCGACAGCCGTTAGCGGCGTCGCCACGGCGACCATTGCAAATTCCGGCACCATCAACATCGCTGGAAATGCATTGGCCAACGGCATTGCCACGACCGGCGATGCTGATGCGACCGCCACGATCGATACGGGTATCTACCAGACTGCATGGGCGACCGGCGCAGCCGATGATGGTATGGCCACTGCCGGTATCGTGAACAGCGGCACGATCAATATCACGATGACTGCGGACGCGGTGGCAGAGGATGATGCCGAAGCGAATGCCGAGATTGACGGCTACGGTATCTTCATGGGTGCTTACGCCTATGGTGAGGACGCCAATGCCTACAACGTCCTTGATAATGACGGCACCTTGAACATCGTTGCAGACGCGCAGGCGACCGGCGTTGACGAAGTCACGGCAGGTGCATCGATTAGCACCGGCATCTATCAGTCGGCTTATGCTGGAAGCACCGGAACTGCCGGTGGCGAGATGCATGCCACCCTCACCAACGATGGCACTATTTCGATCAACGCCATTGCTCAGGCCAATGGTGCCCCGGCAGGCGGCGGCACGACGGGCAATGCCGAAGCCGACATCGGCATTGGCGTTTACAATGCCGGTTATGGTTCCTTTGCAAAGACAGGCGTCGACGCTGATGCCAACATCATCAACAATGGCACCTTGGAAATCTCTGCGGTGGCCGTTGCCGATGTTACTGGAAATGCTGAAGCGGATGCCACCATCCGTACCGGCATCTATCAGTCTGCCTGGGCGCCGGGTGACGATTCGACCCGTAACGCGGTTGTCGACAATAATGGCACCCTTGATATTCTCGCTTCGGCGACCGCGACCGGCGCCAGCGCCGACGCGGACGCTTCGATCTCGGCATACGGCATTTACAATGCGGCCTACGCAGCCGGAGGCGATGGTGCTGCGACCGCAACGGTCGATAATGCCGGCACGCTGAACATCGGGGCAAACGCCGTCGCCAATGCCACCAATGGCAGCGCCACGGCCCAGGCCTATATCGACACCGGGATTTATCAGTCGGCTACGGGCAGCACGCTGGCCGATGCGAACATCGTAAATAGCGGCGCGCTCAATATAACGGCGAATGCAGTCGCCATTGGCACCGCTGATGGGGATGCCGATGCGACCGTCGAAACCGGCATCTATCAGACCGCCACGGCCTATGGCACTGGTGGCAGCGCACTTGTTTCGCTGGACAACCAGCTGACCGGCAGCTTGGCCATCTCGGCTGTAGCGACCGGCAGTGGCTCGGATGGCGAGGCCTTCGCTGAAGTCGAATATGGCATCTACCAGACGGCAAATGCCAACATGACGGATGCCGTTGCTGCAGTCGATCTGACGAATGCGGGCGCGATCACCATTTCCGCTCTCGCCAATGCGACGGGAACCACGGATCGCGCCACGGCGACGGCCACTGTCGATAATGCGATTTCGCAATATGCCTTCGCGACCGGCACCGGCGGCAACGCCAGCGTCGGCCTTGCCAACACGGGTCTCCTCGATATCTCGGCCGAAGCGAATGCTTTCGCCGGAGAGGGCGGCGGCGCCGATGCCGGCGCCGAGGCTTATGTCGACGGCATCTATCAGTCGGCTGTCGCCAACGATGACGATGGCGTCGCGGCGGCTTCTCTGTCCAACGGTACCGCCGCCTCGCTGAATATTTCGGCATTGGCGAATGCGACCGGTATCGATGGTTCGGCAACGGCCACCGCCACCGTGAGCTACGGGATCTCGCAATATGCGTTCGGCGATGTCGATGCCGATGCAGTAATCAGCAATTCGGGTGCGCTCGACATCAGTGCGACCGCAAACGCTTTGGCCGATGACGATGTGTTCGCATATGCAAGCATAGAGGACGGTATTTACCAGAGCGCTTCTGCGAATGGTGACCTTGGGAATGCGTTCGCTTCGATAGCCAATGACGGTTCGCTTACGATCGCAGCCGCGGCCGACGCGCTTGGGGACGATACTGCGGTAGCGAGCGCATATGTCAGCGACGGCATCACTCAGATCGCTGCTGGCGGTGTCTCCGGCACGGCCGTCGCGGTGATCGAGAATAGCGGAGCGCTGGCCATCACCGCGGACGCAACGGCAACGGGTGGTGACGATGTCTTCGCTACCGCCGTGGCCGGTTCCGGCGCGGCTATCTTCCAGGGGGCCTATGCGGGCGACGGCGCTTCGGCGGTGTTCACCAATGGCGGCACCGACGGTCTCGGCACGCTCACGATCGCCGCTAACGCGAAGGCTTTGTCCACCGACGGCAATATCGGCCTCGACGCGGATGCATATGCTTCGGCGCATGCGAACGGCGTTAGCCAGTCTGCCTTCGGCGGCACCACGGGTACCTTCACCATCGTCGGTACGACCGGCGGCTTTACCGGCGCGCTCACGATCGAGAATGCCGGTCCGGCCTCGGTATCGCTGACGAACACCGGGGCGCTCAGCGTGACGGCGAATGCCGATGCGGCAGCGGATGAGCAGGCTTATGCCCATGCTCATGTGGTTGGTGGCCTTAACCAGTCCGCGGCGGGAACGGATGCCAGCGCTCTGATCGACAACCAGGATGTGATGACCTTTGCCGCCGTCGCCAATGCGACCGGCAGCACCCAGGCCGCTGCCGAAGCGTCGGTCGAGGGTATCAATCAGTCTGCGCTCGCAGCCGAGATCCAGATCACATTCTCCGGCGATCTGGTCGCTCCGGGTAATCTCACCGGTGAGATTGCCGACGTTCCGTCGGGTCTGGCCTTGGCCTCTCTGACCAACACCGGCACGATCGCCATGGCCGCTACGGCCAATGCCGTCGGCGGTCCGGTCGACACCCTGGTCGGCGGTATCGCCGCTTCGGCTTCCGCCTTCGTGGACGGCATCGATCAGGCGGCGCGCGGTGCGACGGCTTCGGCCATCCTCAACAATGAAGGCGATCTGTCCTTCACCGCCGAAGCCAATGCCAATGGCATTGAAGTCGGTGCTGGCACGACCGCCGTTACGGTGGCCACATCGGCATTCGCCTTCGCAGGCGCGTCCGGTGTTAGCCAGGTTGCGACAGCGGTTGAAGGCGCGATCGGGGCGAACGTGGTTCTGCCCGTCATCCCGCCGGTCCCGCCGGTCGTCGTGAACGGCGAGGTCACGGCAACCCCGGTCGGAACCGCTGTGGCTTCTCTGACCAACAACGGCAGCATGGTCGTCGGCGCTGTCGCCAACGCCACGGCCGCCGAGGTTGCTGGTGCGGGTGCCGGAGCATTCGGCATCTATCAGCAAGCTGCTGGCCTTGAAGCTACGGCAAGTGTGGTCAACGACGTGGACGCGGTCCTGTCGGTCACGGCGGACGCCGCGGCTGTCGGGGGAACGGCCGCTGGCGCGGGCGCCTTTGCTACCGGTATCAGCCAGTTGGTCACCGCGATCGACTATGACACCGATTTCACCCTCACCTTCACGACCACCGCGGGCATTACGATTACGACGGCGCCGACCGCCGAATCTCTGACGGTCGGCGGTGTCGCCAATGCCTCGGTCGAGAATTCAGGTAACTTCGACGTGGCTGCGGTCGCCTCGGCGGTCGGGACGGCTTCGGCTACGGCAAGTGCCGGTGCCTTGGGCGTCTTCCAGGCCGTCGCTGCTGAGGATTGGAATGCAACCTTCCTCAACAATGCGGGTGCCGACTTCGACGTCAGCGCAACGGCGAGCGCGTCTGCGACCGCTGGTGTGGCCAATGCATCGGCCGGCGCCGCCGGTTATGTGCTGGTCGCCTCTGGGGGCACGCTGACGGTCGACAACAGCACCACCTTCGACGTGTCGGCGGTGGCTGTCGCGGCCGGAACCGCCGGCTTCGCCGGTGCGAGCGCGGTCGGCATCAGCGCCTCCGCCGTGGGTGCCGGTACGCCGGTGGTCGTAGGTGGCGCTCTCGAAGGCACGATCGACAACAATGCCGCCTTCAACGTTCTGGCAAGCGCCAGCGGCGCGACACTGTCGTCGGCAACCGCCACGGGCATCTTCCTTGGCTCCAACGTCAACACGATGACCATCACGAACACGAGCTCGATCACGGTCGAGGCCATCACCGCCAATGGCGGCCTGGCCACCGCGAACGGCATCGTGATCGACGATAACGGCGTTGGTGCTGCCCCGGTCGGAGGGGAAGTCCTCACCATCAATAATGATGGCGGCGACATCCAGGCCGCGATCAGCACAGATGGCGGGCTCGATCGTGATTGGGGTACGGCGATCGACGTCCAGAACGCTCCGAACGCGGTGCAGATCAACCTGCTCGGCGACGGATCGATCTACGGCAATATCGATCTTTCGGCCGATGATGCGATCCTGGTGTCGGGTGGCGAAACCTCCTTCAACGGCATCATCAATCCGGACTCGGTCGGAACCGATACGGACGATGCCGCTCCGGTGGCCTTCGAAGGTTCGCTCGACATTGCTGCCGACGGAACCCTGTTCCTTCGTCACAATGCCTGGGAAGACGGCTACAACGACCCGGCTTCCAAGGTCTATGTCAGCGACTTCAACATCGCCGCTGGTGGAACGCTGGCTCTCGAGCTGCCGATCAGCTCGGTCGCTACGGAAGCAGAGGCCGATTATCCGCAGATCTTCGCCAATACGGCGGATATCTCCGGTGCGACCCTGGATCTTCGCCCGAACTACGAGAATGGCGCGCCATTCCTGTGGGATGATGAATATAATTTCGACAACATCATCGAGGCGGATTCGCTGACCGGCGAGTTTGCCGACAACAGCCCGGAGGTCGATGGCGCGAACTTCCTGATCAACGCGCAGATCACCTACGATGCGAACGAGAACGTCGATCTGACGATCAGCCGCACGCCCTTCGGTCAGCTCGGCGACGAGACGGCCAACCAGGCTGCGGTCGGTGGAGGCCTCGAGGCTGTCTACAGCCCGACCCTGACCGGACCGTTCGCCAACCTGCTGGCGGAATTCTTCACCCTGCCGACCGAGGCCGAATATTATGACGCCTTGGATCAGCTGAGCGGCGTCGAATATCCGCTCTATGTCCACAACATCCGGAACAACACGTTCACCAACAACGTGTTCATTGCGGACCAGATCGACTGCGCGATCGACATTCGCGGTGTCGATGCCTGCCGTACGCCTGAAAAGGGTGCACGGTTCTGGATCCTGGGCACCTACAACTGGAACAAGCTTGACGGGAACGACAACTTCATCGGGTACAAGGCCAATAATTGGGCCGCGTTGCTCGGTGTCGACTATCGGTTCGGCAACAACTTCCAGCTCGGTGCCTTCGCTGGTTATCGCAATGCCGACATGAAGTTCCGGGATGCCCTCGGTAGCGACATCGACTCCGATGGCTGGCAGCTGGGTCTGACCGCCGCTTATGATGTGGGCAACTTCTACATCAAGGCAGTCGGCAGCTACTCGATGATGGACGGCGACAGCGAACGCACGATCGACATCGGCAACTTCGGTGGCAACATCACCGGCGAGCCAGATGCCAACGTCTGGTCCTTCTATGGTGAGGCGGGTGCTCGCTTCGACATGGGCGGCTCGTGGATCACACCGTTCGTCGCGATCGACCACACCAGCATCAAGCTGAAGTCGTTCGTGGAAAGCGGTGTTCCGGGCGCCAATCTGGCCATCGACAGCCAGACGGAGAGCCAGACCTCGGGCCTCATCGGGCTGAAGTGGGCCGGCAATTTCGGCGGCATCGTTCCGGAAGCCAAATTGGCCTATCGCCACGACTTCGGCGATCGGACAATGGGTGTCGACCTCCGCTTCGCGGATGCTCCGGCCGGCAGCGACTTCCGGAAGGCCGAACGTTACGATCGTGGTTCGATCGTGGCTGGCCTGAGCCTTGCCGGGGTCATGTCCGACAAGATCACCGGTCGCATCGGCTATCTGGGACGGTTCAACGACGACGTGAAGGATCATGCGATCTACGGCTCGCTGACCTTCAAGCTGGGCGGCCCGGCCGAGCCGGCGCCTGAGCCAGCCCCGCCGCCGCCCCCGCCGCCGCCCCCGCCGCCCCCGCCGCCTCCGCCGCCCCCGCCGCCGGTTCAGACGGTCGGTCCGTACATCGTGTTCTTCGACTGGGATAAGTCGGATATCACGCCGCAGGCCGCCGCCATTCTCGACAATGCGGCCGCCACCTATCAGCAGACTGGTTCTGCCCAGGTGATGATCGCAGGTCACGCGGATCGGTCGGGTTCGGCCAGCTACAATGTCGGTCTCTCCGAACGGCGTGCCGCCAATGTGAGGTCCTACCTTGCGGGTCGTGGTGTTCCCGACGGTGCGATGGCGACGGAAGCGTTCGGTGAAAGCCGGCCGCTGGTCGAAACCGCCGACGGTGTGCGTGAGCCTCAGAACCGCCGCGTGGAGATCACCTACGGACCTGGCGCAGGAATGTAGTGGATCGGCCAGCAGCCACTTTCGGGTGGTTGCCAGCGACAAAGGAAGGAGCCGGCCCATTGGGTCGGCTCTTTTCTTATCAACGGTTGAAGAGGCTCCGCCGCAGCGTGGCGGGACAGCCCCATTGCCGTGGTTCCCGTGAGAGCCGGCTTCCCGGCGGTGTTAATCGATTTGCTATGGCGGGCAGGAATCCGCTAACCTTCCCATCGCAATCCTACCCAAAGCTTTGACAGGAATATCAATGGCTAATCCCGATTCTGCAGTCGCGACCGTTCCGGCCGCCGCCAACGCTCCAAAGATGAAGCGCATCCCGATGACGCCCGCTAAGGCCGTGGAGGCCGCGGGGAAGCTGTTCTCGCAGGGAAAATTCAAGGAAGCGCACGACGTCGCGAAGCAGATCGTGCAGCATAATCCGAAGATGGCCGATGGCTATAACGTGCTTGGCGTGAGTTTGAATGCGATCGGCAACTCCAAGGAGGGGGCGGCCATGCTGCAGAAGGCCATTTCGCTGGCGCCCCGCAATGCGAGCTTCTACGCGAATCTGGGTGAGATCGAGCGGCAGCGCGGACGGAATGTCGAGGCACGCCAGGCATTGCAGAAGGCAATCGAGCTCGATCCCAAACAAGCGTCCGCCTATAACAATATCGGCATCCTCAATTTTCAGCGCAAAGCCTATCGCGAAGCTGTCGCAGCCTATCTCAAGGCTATCGAGCTCAATCCCAATTTCGCCGAGGCCTATAACAATGTCGCCAATGCAAGCCGGTTCATAGGCGAGCATAACAAGGCGCTTGGCTATTATCACAAGGCGCTTCAGCACCGCGAAATCTACCCCGAGGCGTATAACAATCTGGGTAGCCTGCTGAAGGATCTGGGCAAGCTCGCGGAAGCGGAACATGCTTTCCGCAAGGCCATGTCGCAGAATTCCAATTATATCGAGGCCTATAACAATCTCGCTTTGCTTCAATTCCAGCAAGGCAAGGACACGGATGCGCTGCGGACGCTGTCGGATGCGCTGCGGGTACAGCCGAACAACCCCGATACGCTGACGACGACCGCGCGCGTGCAGTTGCGGCGAAACAATTTCACGGCGACAGAGCAGGCCGCACGGCGGGCCCTTGCCGCCAAGGCCGATCATGCCGATGCGATGATTGTGCTGGGTCAATTGTATCACGAAACGGACCGGTATGATGAAGCCACGGCGATGCTTGAGGAGGCGTTGAAGCATGCGCCGAATTCACCGGAAGCGCATAATTTCTATGGTGTTGCGTTGAAGTCGGTGGGCCGCCTCGACGAAGGGCGGACCGAGATCCTGAAGGCGCTCGAGCTCAATTCCCAGAATTATGGCGCTTATGCCAATTTGAACGACCTGGTGGATTTCAAGGACGCTCCGGAACTGGTCGAGAGGATGGAAGCCATCTTCAAGGCGTCGAAGAATCATGACGATCCGCGGCTCATGGCTCTCCATTTCGGTTTCGCCAAGGCGCTGGAGGATATCGGGCAGCATCCGCGCGCGCTCGATCATTATCTCAAGGGCACGAAGCTCAAGCGGGCGACGCTCGCTTATAACGAGCAGGAGACGTTGCAATTCTTCGCGGACATCAAGGCGGCATTTACCGCCGAATTGTTCGATAAGCGGCCCTTTGCCGGGTTGCCGACCAATCGCCTGATCTTCATCGTCGGCATGCCGCGGTCCGGATCGACTTTGGTCGAACAGATCCTTTCAAGTCACCCGGATGTCTTTGGGGCCGGCGAAGTTAAATATCTCGCGCGTGCTATCGGCCAGCTGCGTGACCGCTTCCCCTCGATGGCGAAATATCCTGCCATGTTGAAAGAATTGGAGAAGTTTCACTTCGAGACGCTCGGAAAATCCTATCTGAAGCAGATCGAGCCCACGGCCGGTGACCATAAGCGCATCACCGACAAGCTGCTGACCAATTATTTCTTCGTCGGCCTGATCCACCTGATCTTCCCGCACGCGAAGTTCGTCCATACCCGGCGCAATCCCGTCGACACCTGCCTGTCGGGCTTCACGAAGCTGTTCAAGGACGACATGCCGCACAGCTACGACTTCGGTGAGCTGGGCCGCTATTATCTCCAATATCAAGACCTGATGGATCATTGGCACAATGTGCTTCCGGAAGGCGTCCTGATGGATGTCCAATATGAAGAGGTCGTCGCCGACGTCGAAGGCAATGCCCGCAAGCTGATCGAGCATGTCGGCCTGGATTGGGACCCGGCCTGTGTCGAGTTCCACAAATCGAGCCGCCCGGTGAAGACTGCAAGCGTCGCCCAGGTGCGCAAGCCGGTCTACACGGGTTCGGTGGAGCGCTTCCGCAAATATGGACCCGGCATTCAGCCGCTGATCGACGCGCTCAAATATGATGCGACGCCGGATGCCAAGCCCGCGGGGCCGAAAGCCCCGGCCCGCAAGAAAAGCACGAAGGCCGACGCTGGTTGAGGATGCGGACGTTCGAGCCATGGAATCACCTGGCGGCTCGGAACGCACTGAAGGCAAGGAAATGCGGGACTCGCTTTCGGTCTGATATGACCGAGAACGAGTCCAGCCAGCTTCGCATCTGACAGCTGGCAGTCGCCGGCTCTGAAAAAGAAGAAGGGCAGGATGCGTGCATCCTGCCCTTCTTCTTGCCATCGGCCGTTGGCCGAAGGCTTGGCTTTTATCGCCGGCGCGCGGCCGGTGCGCGCGCGGGCCGCATTTCGGCCGCGCTCAGCCTGCCGTCCTTATTGGCATCCATGCGATCGAACGTGGCCAGGACTTGCGCCGTGGCTTCGTTCAGCGACACCCTGCCATTCTTGTCGGTGTCGGCGCCGCTGATCCAACCCGCCGAATTGGCGGTCGCCGGACGCCGATTGGCAGTCAATGCCGTCTCGAATTCCTGCTTGCTGATCATATTGTCCTTGTTGCTGTCGATCCGCGCGAACTGCGCATCGCGCTGCGCGCGGGCGCGTCCTTCGGCCGCCGAGACGCGCGCCGCGAAGACCTTGTCTGCTTCGGCCTTGTCCACCTGGCCGTCGCGATTGGCATCCATCGCGTCGAAGGCGGATTTGGCCTGGGCCTGGGCCTGTGCGCGGGTCTGGCTTGCTGCTGGCGCCTGGGCGGGAGCCTGGGCCGGCGCGGAAGCCGCTGCCTGCAAAAGGAGCATCATGGCGGTCGTCATCGTCATTTCAAATCAATCCCTTACTGAACCTTGCCTGCCTCCGCACGGCTAGCCCAATCATCGGCGATCGACAATGAATGGCATATGACCGTCCCTTTTCGGGAGATATGCCTCATCCTGATCCGGCCGCTGGCCTTCGGCATGTGCTGGCGTGAGCATGCGGCCATAGCCGAAGGCCGGCCCGCTTACCACCCCGGCCCACGGCGCAGCTACAGGTCGATCCTGCTGCGATCCGGCGATCGTCGAGGCCCCGCGGTTCTTCGCAACGCCTCCGCCTCTCCGGCTCCGACGCCAGCATGGCACGAGTCCGACGCTACCGCCCGAATTCCTGCGCGAATGCGGCGGCTGCTCCGAACAGGCCGGGCTGGGGATGCGTGATAAGCTTCACGGGAAGCGTTTCCATGCGGCGTTCGAAGCGGCCCTTGGCCACGAACCGCGTCGGAAAGCCGGAATCGGCAAGCCGGTCCGCCAGCCTCGCGCCCAGACCTCCGGCGATCACGACGGCGTCGGCGCCGTGGGCCAGTGCCATGTCCCCCGCGGCGGCGCCGAGGGTCAGCAGGAAGCGATCCAGGGCGGCTGCGGCAAGCTGGTCGGTCCCGCCCATGGCCGCCTCCCACAATTCTCTCTCGTCATGATAGGCGATAGGCTGGCCCTCGATTTGTGCCAGGGACTGGTAGATGTTGGCCAGGCCCAGGCCAGAGGCTACGCGCTCCACCGACACGCGCCGGTAGCGGCTGCGGAGCAAGTCCAGGATCCGATCCTCAAGGCTGTCCAGGGGCGCGAAATCGACATGGCCGCCTTCGCTTTCGATCACGTGATAATGGCCGTCGCGCCGCAGGAGCTGCGCCACGCCAAGGCCGGTTCCGGGGCCGATGATGCTGATCACGCCCTGCGCCGGCAGCGGCTGGTCGGGCCCGCACAGATGGCGGAAATGGTCTGGATCGAGCTGGGCGACGGCATGACCGACGGCACCGAAATCATTGATCAGCGCCAGCTGGTCGACACCCAGCTCATCTCCGATCGATGCGAGGCGGATCATCCACGGATTGTTGGTGAGTTTCAGGATCTTGCCCTGGATCGGCCCTGCCATGGCGATCCCGGCGGCGGAAGGAAGCGGCCGGTCCAGCCTCCGCTTGAACGCCTCCCAGGCCTGCGGAAGGCTGGCATGTGCCGCCGTCTTGAGCGTGGTTTCGCTGCCGAGCGAGGCCACCCGGCCTTCCCGGATCTCCGCGATCGCGAACCGTGCGTGGGTCCCGCCAATGTCGGCGGCGACGATCTCCATCGTGTTGCTTCCCTCCGCGTCCGATCATTCTGCCGGCCTGCGCCATTCTGGACATCCTGCAGCTCACTTGCCAACTGAAAAGCCGGTCGGGTGCGCTTATGCGGGCACTCTCGCTATTTATCGGCCCCGATCCTAAGGAGCTTGTGGCCCAGGGTCATCCGTGATGCGGCAGGGACAATGACGAAGAAGATCGACGACGTCCGGATCACCGGCATCAAGGAACTGGCCTCGCCGGAGAGCCTGCTTGGCGCGCTGTCGCCGGGCGATGCGGCGAGCCGAACCGTTTACCGGGGGCGGCATGCGATCCATGAGATACTCCACGGCCAGGATAACCGGCTCGTCGTGGTGGTCGGGCCCTGTTCGATCCACGATCCCGAGGCTGCGCGCGATTATGCGGGGCGGCTGATGGGCGAACGGCGGCGCCTTGGCGACCGGCTGGAGATCGTGATGCGCGTCTATTTCGAAAAGCCGCGGACCACGGTCGGCTGGAAGGGGCTCATCAACGATCCCGATCTCGACGGCAGCTTCGACATCAACAAGGGGTTGCGGACGGCGCGCGAGCTGCTGCTCGACATCAACGAGATGGGTCTTCCCGCCGGCACCGAATATCTCGACATGATCACGCCGCAATATATCGCCGATCTCGTCGCCTGGGGTGCGATCGGCGCCCGCACCACCGAATCCCAGGTCCATCGCGAACTTGCGTCCGGCCTCTCCTGCCCGGTGGGGTTCAAGAACGGCACCGACGGCAACCTCCGCATCGCCTTCGACGCCGTCAAGGCCGCTTCCCATTCCCATCATTTCGTCGGCGTGACCAAGCGCGGCGGATCGGCGATCCTCACGACCGCTGGAAATGANCCGCATCGCCTTCGACGCCGTCAAGGCCGCTTCCCATTCCCATCATTTCGTCGGCGTGACCAAGCGCGGCGGATCGGCGATCCTCACGACCGCTGGAAATGACGATTGCCATGTCATCCTGCGCGGTGGTGCCGAGCCCAATTTCGACGAACGGGGCATAGCGGCGGCGGAAGCGGAGGCAAAACGGGCGGACCTGCCGTGCCGCCTGATGATCGATGCGAGCCACGGCAACAGCCGCAAGGATCCGGCCAACCAGCAGGATGTCGTAAGCCACGTGGCCGCACGCGTCGCCGATGGCGAACGGCGCATCTTCGGGATGATGATCGAAAGCCATCTCGTCGAGGGACGGCAGGATTTCGCCGACCCTCGCACCCTGGTCTACGGCCAGAGCATCACCGACGGCTGTGCCGGTTGGGACGCCACGGTCCGGATGCTCAACGGCCTTGCGGAAGCGGTGGAGGCGCGGCGGGGGTTGCCGTTCCTGGCCGGGTAAGTGATCCCATTCTCGGCGACATCCCGTCCTCTGTTTGGTGCCGCATTCCGCCTCCGGCCGACGCTGTACGCAGACCGTGGAGCAAGTCGTACGGAAATGAACCTCTCGATCGAAATTAGTCCTGGCGCCGGCGTGTGGTAGGAAAGTTCGCGGCCGGGACTCTTTGTCGGGCGGATTATACCCGGCGTGGGAATTGGCTCGAAAGGGAAGGGATACGGCGACGGGCTGTCAGGTCGAACGGCGCAATCGCATCGCACGGTGGGTGGCGGACCACGTCATGCCCCACGAGCCTGCCGTGCGCGCTTGGCTTGCGCGCTCGCGTTTTGATCTGGAGGATATCGAAGACGTCATCCAAGAGGCCTATTGCCGGCTGGCGAGCCTAGACGCCGTCGAACATATCAGCCGTCCCGGCGCCTACTTCTTCTCAGTGGCGCGCAACTTGGCGGTGCGACGGCTCAAGCGGGCGCGAGTGGTGCCTATCGACACCGTCGCCGAGATCGAATCCTACCGCGACGATGAAAGGCCCAGTCCGGAACAAGAGGCCGATGATCGCCGCAACCAGACTCGGCTTCGGGCGCTCATTGAGGAGTTGCCGGAGCGTTGCCGTCGGATCGTCAAAATGCGGAAGCTTGAGGACCGGACGCAACGGGAGATCGCAGCTGTGATGTGTATGAGCGAAGGAATGGTCGAGAAGGAATTGCACAAAGGCGTGCAGACAATTCTCCGAGCTTGGGCTGAGGCAGATACACGCTCGGCCGAGCAGATGCAGCGGATCGCGATGGCGAAAGGGGAACGCGGATGAGTTCCGAAACCAGTCTCGACCGCCAGGCCGAAGCGATCCGTTGGCTCGTTGCCATGGATGCGGCCGGTTGGGACGAAAGTTCGGAGCGGGCACTGGAAGTCTGGCTTTCGAGCGATCCCCTTCGGCGCGGCGCCTTTCTCCGGGCGCAGGCGGCCTGGTTGGCGCTCGGTCCAAGGGTTCACGCGTTAGCCGATCGTTTCGATTCTGAGAGCGATGGTGCAAATCGCGGCACTTCAATGGGTCGGCGCGTCTTTCTGGGCCTTGGCGCTGCTCTTGCTGCCTCGTTCGCCGGTGGGTTGCTCGTGTGGAGCAGGCCAGCGGTTTTCGAGACGAGGGTTGGTGAAATTCGCAGCGTCCCTCTGGCCGACGGATCAGTCGCCGCGATAAACACTGCCAGCGTCGTGAGCGTTGATTTTGCGGAATCCAGGCGCTCGGCACGTATCGAGCGCGGCGAAGCCTGGTTTCAGGTAGCCAAGGATAAGACGAGGCCCTTCGTAGTCGAGGCAGGTCGCGTACGGGTGCAGGCGGTGGGAACTGCCTTTTCCGTTCGCAGGCGAGAGGCTGGCGAGGGCGGTGTGGCGGGCGCCGAAATTCTGGTGACCGAAGGCGTCGTCGTGGCTTGGGCGGATGGTGCCGAAGGCAATCGTGTGCGGCTTGCCGCCGGCTCGCGGACATTTATCGCCGACAATGCCGGAGTGGAACGGGTCCCGGTGTCACCAGCAGAGGCGGACCGCGCATTGGCTTGGCGAAGCGGCAGGATCGATCTGGTTGCTCAGCCCTTGAGGCTCGCCGCAGCGGAGTTCAACAGATATAATCAGCGTCAGATCGTCATCACCGACCCAGCGCTCTTGTCCGAACAGATAGACGGGACGTTTAGCGCCAATGATCCTGAAGGTTTCGCTCGTGCACTTGGTGTCAGCATGAATATCACTGTTGATACAGCCGACCCCACGAAAATTCGCATCGGTACGCCGCATTTCACACGCTAATCGGCACGCGGTGGTAGGAAAGTTTCGAACAGGGACTCTTCATGGCAGGAGCGCAGAAGCCGCTCCCGGAACCGAGGGGGAGGATCATGACCAACTTTCTTTTGCGCAGTGCTCTCGCGGCATCCACGGCCGTAATATCTACGGCATCGGCCTCTGCCGCAGCCCAGGTCCGGTCGTTCGATGTTGCCGCACAATCGGCCGTCGATGGTATCGCTCTGCTTGGCAAGCAGGCCGATATCCAGATCATATCGATCCGCAAGGACACCAGGGACAAGCGTACCAACGCCGTCCGAGGAAATATGGATATCGATCAGGCGTTGGGGGCGCTGCTGAGCGGGACGGGGCTTTCAGCCCGAAAGATGGGTGCTCGGACTTATTCGGTCTATCGGCTTCACAAGACCAGCGCCCTCGTCAGCAAAGCTCCCCTGGCCGTGGCTCGGGATCGCGTTCAAGCCCAGGAGACTGCGTCTTCGGCAGTCGACTCGGCGTTGGCATCTGCGGAAGTCGGGCAGCGCGAGGCCGATGCTGAGATCGTGGTCACTGCGCGTCGCCGTAGTGAAAGAGTCGACGATGTTCCCATGAGCATCACCGCCATTTCCGGCCAGGATATCGCGCAACGCGGACTGCTTGGATCCGCAGACGCGCTTCGAGGCATTCCCGGCGTCAACCAGATGGAGCATAGCGCCGGCCAATCGATCACGATCAGGGGCATCGAAAGCGCCACGACCGGCCAAAATTTCGGGTCCGGTCCGACGACGGCGACCTATTTTGGCGAAGTGGAGACGACGAGCGCAGCCGGCCTGTACGGCGGTGCCGGCGTCGACTTGAAACTGGTGGATATCCAGCGGATTGAAGTGCTTCGCGGTCCGCAAGGCACGTCGTTCGGCAATGCGTCGATGGGCGGAGCCGTGCGTACCATCCCAAATGCGCCGCTGCTTGCGGAGATCGAGGGTCGTGTGGCCGGATCGCTGTCTTCGATGTCACGCAACGGCGACATCAACTACGTGCTTCAGGGTATGATCAATATTCCTGTCGTCATGGACCGGTTCGCCATTCGCGCTGTCGCCTATGATTATGAGGATAGCGGTTTCGTCGACAATCGTGCGGCGTCCGATCCGGCCTTCATCGCATCCGCAATCATTCCCTTCGGTGCGCAAGCGTCGGCGGCGGACGAGGATCATCTCGGCGGCACCCATGTTACGGGCGGCAGGATCGCGGCCTTGTTCCAGCCGATCGACGATCTGAGGTTCACCGCGACTTATATCACCCAGAAGACTGAGACCGACGGCATCGCTCTGTCGACCCGCCCCGGCTACGTGCAGGCGATTCTCGACATAGCACCCGAACATGGCGGCGGCCCGGCCTTCTTCGACACGAAGATCGATATCTTCACCGCCACTATGGAATATCATATCGATTGGGGCCAATTGGTGGCGACCTATTCGCATGTCGACAGCAAATCAATCTCGGCGATCCCGCTCAGCGCCTATCTCACGCCTTGGCCGCTCTCCCAATATTTCAACAGCGACCATTCGGAGGATGTCGGCGAAATACGCTTCGTTTCCTCGCTCGAAGGCCCGATCAACTTCATCGCCGGCCTTTATCATGGCGATGTGACGGACAATGCCTTTGCCGACAATCGCTGGCATGGCAACGTCACGATGGAGAACGCGATCGGCGTGGTTCCGGGCCCGCGCGGTGTGACCGACGCCGGCGTCTATACGGAAGAGCGGGACCTGACCCAGAAGGCCGCCTATGGCGAGCTGTCGTTCGAGCCGGTCGACGGCCTCACGCTGACGGGGGGCGTCCGCCATTACACTTATGACCGTGATTTCTTGCTCGATGCGGTTGGTGGCTTCTATTCCGCCGCCGGCCAGTTCTCGCAGGAAAAAGGGGGCGCGTCGGGCGAAACCTATCGCCTGAACGCGGCTTATAAGCCGCGCGATAATGTGCTTCTTTATGCCGATTTCTCTCAGGGCTTCCGGCTTGGCCGGCTCCAGGCCGGCCTGCCGGCGGGCGTGTGCGATCTCGACAATGACGGCATCTATGACGGCGACGGCGTCACGAGCATCGCGTCGACTCGACGATTGGAATCCGACAGCGTCGACAATTATGAGATTGGCGGAAAATTCGCCCTCTTCGACCGCAAGGTCCATGTGTCGGCGGACGTCTATCGCGCGGAATGGAAGGGCATTCCGGTGCGTGTGCGAACCCCTGCGCTTTCCGGTCCGTGCGGCGGCGGCTTCGGCTATTTCGCTAATGCGGGCGCCGCCGTGTCGGAAGGCTTCGAGTTCGCCTTGACATGGCAGGTGAGCGACGCAACCCGTATTGATCTTGGCGGATCGCTGACGGATGCGAAGCTGACGGAGGACGTGCCCGCGATCGGAGCGGAAAGCGGCGATCGCCTTCCGGGCGCGCCGAAATATAATGCGAACGCGGGCATCCTGCACAAATATACACTGGCAGGATATGACGCCTCGCTCAGGGTCGACGCCATCTATGTCGGCGCCTTCTATGGTGATCTCGCGCAGTCCGCGAACACCCGTGCCGGCGACTACATCAAGCTGGATTTCAACGCCGGAATTGAGTTTGGCAATCTCGGCGTGGACATCTTCGTCCGCAACATCACCAACGAAGATGCCTTCACTTATCGCGGCGACAGTGCGGCGGCGGACGCTGTCTATGGCTATCGGCTCAGGCCACGCACGATCGGTGTCCAGATGAACTATCGCTTCTAGGCCTGGCGTTCGAACGAAACGATCAAATTATGGCCGAGCAGAAGGCATGCGAGATAGAGCCGGCACGGATCGATGCGATCTTCGCGGCTTTCGACCGATGCGATGGACCAGGCGCCGCAGTGGGCATCTCCGTCCACGGCTGCCCGGCCTATCGCAAGGCGTTCGGTCTTGCCAACGCCGAGTTGCCGATCGCGCTGACAACATCGACAAGGATGCGCATTGCCTCGATGAGCAAGCATTTCGCCTGTCTTGCCTTCATGCTCCTCGTCGAGGATGGTTTGGCGGATGCCGAAGCCGCCATCGGCACTTACCTGCCAGAACTTGCGCCGGCGACGGGATCCGTCACGGCTACGCAGTTGATGGGCCACATCAGCGGCATTCGCGACGTCGTCGATATGGGCTGGCAATTTGGCGGCTGCGGACGACCGGTCACGGCTGATGCATTGCTCGGCATCTATCGTTGGGCGGACGGCGCGAATGCGCCGCCTGGCGAACGCTGGATATACAATAATGGCGGCATCCTGCTTCTCACCCGCGCGATAGAGCGCCTCTGCGGTCTCAGCCTAGAGCAATTCCTCAATCAGCGTATATTCGGGCCGGCCGGCCTCCACGACACCATGTTACGGAGATGGGACACAGACTTCGTGCCGAACAGCGCCGCCTTGCATATGACTGGCGCGTCCGGAGAATATGTCCGTTCCTATCTCGGCATGGAACTCACGGGGGACGCCGGCGTCGTCTCCACGATCGACGACATGCTGCGTTGGCTCGCCCACATGGACAGGCCACGGATCGGGAGCGAGGCGACATGGCGGAAGATGCTTTCGCCCTTGACGCTGAACAATGGCTTTTCGACTAATTACGGCCTCGGCATCGTGACCGAGGTTCATCGCGGTGTCGAACTTCTCTACCATGATGGCGGCGTCATGGGCGGCAGTTCGCGCATGTTGAAGGCCCGCGAATATGACCTCGACATCGTCGTCATAAGCAATTGTCAGGACGCCAATGGTCCGGCCCTTGCGCTCGCGACGCTGGAAGCCTGCTTGCCTGATCTCGACGAGGAGCCGGTCGATCATGGCCAGCGACGAACGGGTATTTTCCTGTCTCCGGACACCGGCCGCGCGCTGCGCCTCTTCACGCGCGACGAGCAGCAATTCGCATTGGTCGATGGCTTCGAAGTGCCGCTCGTGGCGGGCGATAATGGGCTGCTGACGGTCCAGGCGCGCTACAGGATGCTCGGCCTGTCGCTCGAGGTGGAGGGCGCAGACGATCATCCATCCTCGATCCGGCTTCAGGAATTCGGGCATGTCGACACGCTCGTCGCGGTTCCCTCGGGCAATGGCGCGGACGGACGCCAAATCGCTGGACGCTATCGCGCGCGCGAAGTCGGCGCCGAAGCCCAGATCAGTGCCGACGGGGGCGAACCCATACTCGCCGTCACCATGGCATTCGGAACGGAGCATTTCGCGCTCGAACCGCTCACAGACTCCCTCTGGCGCGCTCGGCCGTCGGGCTGGTGGCCACCCGGCGGGATTCTGGCCTTCGAAGAGGGTGGATCGGGATTGTCCTTCCGCTTTACCAGCAGTCGCACGCGCGGCCTTCGTTTCGAGCGGGTCGCCGACGTCGCGGATGGCCTGAGCGGCGAGGCTGGGGCCTGCTCGTGACCGGCCCCGTCTATCGGCGCTACGTGCTGGGCGTCGCGACCACGGTCTATGGACTGAATCTCGTCGATCGCGGGGTCATTCAAATCCTGCTCGAACCTATCAAGCAGGACCTTTCGCTCAGCGACACGCAATTGGGCTTCCTGACCGGCATCGCCTTCGGTTTGTTCTACGCAATTGCCGGAATTCCGATCGCAAGGCTGGCCGATCGCGGTAATCGCGCCACCATCACGTCCGTGGCGATCGGCCTGTGGGCGCTGACTGTCATGTCCGTCGTCTTCGTGACCAACTTCCTGGGGCTTCTTGCGGCCCGCGTCGCGGCTGCGGTGGGCGAAGCCGGGTGCAAACCGCCAACCTATTCCTTGATCGGCGACTATTTTCCCAAGCCCGCCGAACGGACCCGAGCCATGGCAATCTTTTGGCTGGGGGGACCAATCGCTTCGCTCGTCAGCTATGCGCTGGGAGGCTGGCTGAGTGAAATCTATGGCTGGCGCCTCACATTCTTCGTCATGGGGCTTCCAGGCCTGCTGCTCGCCCTGATCGTCTTTACCACGATAAAGGACCCGCGCACCGCCAGGACCGTCGAAGATCGTTCGGATCCAGAGCGGCCCGGAATGTGGGCGGTCTTCCGGCATTTGTGGGTGAGCAAATCATGCCGGAACATCCTGATCGGCCTCACCCTGCTTTTCACCATGTGTTTCGGCATGAACCCCTGGTACGCTTCATTTCTGATCAGAAGCCATGGCATGGAGACGTCCACGATCGGCGTGGCGCTTGGCTTGATCTTCTCGCTGGGCGGCGTCGCCGGCATTCTCTTGGGTGGTTATATCGGCAGCAACCGACTCGCCGATGACGAGCGGGCTCAATTGCGATGGTCGGGCCTCGCGATTGCTTGCGTTATGCCCTTTTTCATCGGTTTCCTGCTGCTGCCCACCAAGCTGCTTGCCTTGGCCGCTCTTGTCCCTCTCCAGATCGTCCTGAACCTCTTTTTCGCTCCCACCTTCGCCCTGTTGCAGCGTCTGGTCCCCGAAAATATGCGGGCAACAAGCCTTTCGATCATCATGCTTTTCGCCAATCTGATCGGCATGGGAGTGGGACCCCAGATGGTCGGCATACTGAGCGACGGACTCAATCCGTCCTTTGGCGTGGACTCCCTTCGCTACGCCATGCTGGCTATGACCATCGTGGCGCTCTGGTCCGGCTATCATTTCTGGGCGGCCGGACGATCCGTTCGATCCGACCTGGTCGAAGTGCGCGGCTGATGGGCAGGATCGAGCCGAGGATCAGCGGAGCGCCGGTCGGCGCGACGATCATTCTTGATGGTCGGGTCTACAGCAATTTTGGCGGGTCCTCCTATCTCGGCCTGTCGGGACATCCTGAGCTTGTGGACGCTGGCGTGCGCGCCTTGATCGCGACCGGCGGCGGCTATCAGTTTCCGCGAAATCATGGAATCGCGACCCGGCCCCATCTGGATGTCGAGCACGAAGCAGCTCGTTTCTTCGGCAGCGAGGATGCATTCTATTTCGCCGCCGGCTATTATTTCGGGTCGCTCGCCATCGAAGCGACAGCTTCGCAATTTTCCGCGATATTCTACGACGAATGGTCCCACTTCTCATTGAGAGAAGCGATCGCGGCTTCAACCCTTCCCGGCCATGCCTTCCGGCACCTCGATGCGGGACATCTGGTCGAGCTTCTCCGCGACAAGCTCAAGGCCGGCGAACGGCCGTTGATCGTCACCGACGGGCTTTATTCGACATTGGGTGAAATCGCGCCGCTTGCCGATCTTGCGGCCCTCGCGGCATCTCATGACGGCCGGCTGATCGTCGATGAATCCCACTCGTTCGGCATATTGGGAGAGACGGGACGCGGCGCGGTGGAGGAGCATCGCCTCGAACGCGAATCCTTCATTCACGGAGGATCGACCGGCAAGGCCTTTGGCGCGGTCGGTGGTCTCATACCCGCATCCACCCAGCTGGTGGATGCCTTCCGCCTTACCTCCATCGGCCGGGGTGCCGCGTGCGGCCTGCCGGCGGCGGCGGCCATGTGCGCGGCGAGCCTAAGGCATCTGCGCCAAAGCCCCGCCTTGCTGGCCGGCCTTCGCCAGAATGTCCGTTATCTGAAGTCGCGCCTCCGGGAGATCGGCATCTCTGTCGATGACAATGTCGTGCCCATCGCAACGTTCAGCACAGGCAGTCGGCAAGGCAATGAAGCGGTGCGGTCGCGATTGCTTGAGGCCGGGATCCTTATCTTTCACTCTCATTATATTGGGGCCGGCGATGCTGGCATGCTCCGATGCGCGGTATTTGCCGACCACAGCTTCGAGCAGATCGATACGCTTGCCCGTCTCCTATCTGAAACCCTCTGATGATGTTCGAAAAGTCCCGTTCGATAAAAAGCTTCACCTTGGAGCCGAACCGCGATCTTTCGGTCCTTGCCAACAACAAAGCCCGCTGGACGAACCCAGGCGAGCGCCGCCATGGCCTTCACAATCTGCATCGTGTCGCCCGTTACGTGATGTCGTTCCGCTCGGCGGACGTCTGGAAGCTCTTCCCTTCCGCCAGGATAGGCCTGGCAAGCTTGCCCACGGTGCGGCTCATGACGTCGCTGCCCTGCTTCTCGGCAATGGTCGTGCTGCAAGGCGACGAAATTCTCTTCGAGGATTATGCTCGCGACTTTTCGCCCGACAGCCATCACAGCATTCAATCCATTACCAAGACGATGATGAATCTGGTGATCGGTCGGTTGGTGGAGGAGGGCGCGATCGACCTTTCAAGATCGGTTCGGGATTATCTTCCGGAAATAGGCTCCGGCTATGCCGACGCCACGGTCCAGCAGGTTTTGAACATGGACGTCGTCAACGAATATTCTGAGGATTTCAGCAACCCTTCCGCCACTTATTATGCGCACGAGGAAGCGATGGGTTGGCGATTGCCGGCTGATCGAGCGCATGAGGACACGCAGCGGGCGTTCGTTGCTCGCCTCACCAGCACCGATACCCGCAACATGAGCGGATATATGCAGTATAAGGATGCCAACACCGATATCCTGGGCTGGGTTGCCGAACGTGCGACGGGGAGGTCATTGCGCAGCTTCCTTGCGGACATCGTCGACGCCGCGGGCCTGGAACATCCCATGCATATCACCACCGACCGCGAAGGCTTCCCCACCTTAGACGGTGGCGCCTGCCTGACACCGCGCGACCTTGCTCGCTATTTCTCCATCTTTGCCCGCTTGGGACTGGGCGTCGATGGACGACCTATTGGAAGCGCTTCGTTCCTGGACCGGACACTGGCGGACGGCATTCCGATCGCGCCGCCCAGAGACCATCAACGCTACAGCAATCACCTCGCCATTTATGGCCGTTCGGTCGGGCACAGCGGCTGGGGCGGCCAATATGCGCTGGCCAATCCCGCCACTGGCATCGTTGCCGTCTTTCTAAGCGCGATCGAAGACGCGCATGGCGCCGACCGCGCTTATCTGAACAAAGTAAGCGCGATGCTCGAGGAAATCGTCGAATTGAACGAGCAGCCATGATTCTGCTCTCGTCAGCTCTGAATCATGCGAACGCCCGAGCAACCCGCCATGTCTGACGGGATCTGGGAGGCGTCTCTATCCACTTATATTGAGCAGGTTCGCGAAGCCTGGCGGACTGTGGGCGTCGCCGTTGCGGTCGTTCGGGGAGAGGAGTTGATCTATGGGCGCGGTTTTGGGCGCCGCCGACGCGACGACGCCGCCGAAGTCGATGTCGACACGTTGTTCCAAGTTGGATCGACGACCAAGGCCTTCACCGCAAGCGCCATCGGAATGCTCGTCGATGAAGGAATGCTCGCCTGGGACGACCGTATCGTCGACCATCTTCCGGAGTTGAAGCTGAAGGATCCATGGCTCACGCGCCATCTGACTGTCCGGGACGTGCTGACGCATCGGGCGGGACTGTCCATCGCACTTCTGCCTTATCTGGCGGTGATCGACTCCAATTCGGCCCTCGACCAGCTTCGATACGCCGACGCGAACGGGAGATTTCGTGACTGCTTCGAATATGACAATCTTCTCTATGCCCTGGCAGGCAAACTCGTGGAGGCGGTCTCAAGCTGCTCTTGGTCGAATTTCACGCGGATGCGGCTGTTAGAGCCGCTAAATATGACGCGAACCCGTACGAGCCCTTACGATATTTGGGCGCGCGACCGCATAATACCCACTTTTCTGGGATGTCCTCTTGGCGAACCGCCTCCGCTGAGCGAAGCGAGGATCGCGAATGTGGCCATGCCTCATTTTGCCGAGAGCGAAGGGTGCGCGACGCTTCTTTCTTGGGGCAGCTATGACAATGAGGCTCCTGCCGGATCGATGGTCTCAAGCGCGGCCGACATGGCTAAATGGCTTTCCCTTAATTTGCGGAAAGGCCGTGTTGGCACCCAGCAACTGATTGATACTCGGACCATCCAGGAGCTTCACAGGGTTCAGAATCCGCATGGGAAGCTAGAGGAATGCTTCTTTGGGGAAACGAGCGATGGATATACGCTTGGATGGTGGCGGGCCAGGTACCGTCAGCGTGTTCATTTGGAACATGGCGGCGGAATGATCGGCTTTCCAGCCTATGTTTGCCTGGTTCCAGAGGAGGATCTGGGGATAGTCGTTTTGTCCAATACCGGATTGGGTCCGGGCAGAATGCTGTCTCGCCGCTACCTTTTTCACAAGGCGGTGGCTTATTGGATTATCGATCGGCTGCTCGGCGACCAGGTTCATGATTGGTCATCCGCGCTGATTGCTCACGCTCGCGAAGCCGATCAGGCTGCGCATTGCGAGGAAATTGAGCTGAGCAGGGACCGGAATCCGAAACCTGCCTCATGTCTTCCCTTCTCTGCTTATACCGGTCACTTTGGCGATATGTCTGGATCGACCGGCCGGATCGCGATTGATCTGGAGGCAGGATCCTTAGGTCTGAGCTTTGCCGGCGAAGGTGCCTTTCACGCCCGGCTCGTTCCTTGGCAGGGTAACACGCACCGTCTCCAAATGGCGCCCCCGGTAGCCAATATCCTGGGACCCCAATTCGCGACGTTCCAAGTGGAAGATGGAGGCCAGGTCAACGAACTTGCCGTCTTCGGTTCGAGGTATCGACGGCTATGACCGGTGCACCCTGGCAGAGGCTGCATGACTCCGCGATCGTGATCGACGCCGTCTGCCCGCTCGCCAGCGATCCCGACTATCTCGAATGGTATCGCCAAGGCGGCGTGACCGCGCTCGCGCCGACCATCGGAAGCACGGAGGGAAAGGGGGAGACACTTACCAGGCTTGCACCCTGGCACAGGCTCTTGCGGGAGCGCGACGACCTTCTGCTCATCCGGACGGCATCCGACATCGGCGTGGCCAAGGCCACCGGCCGGCTGGGTATCTATTTTCATTTCCAGGGAACCGACCCGATCGAGGACGATCTCGATCTGATAGATTTGTATAAAAGTCTGGGCGTGGGGATGATTCAGCTCGCCTATAACAGGCGAAATCGGGTTGGAGACGGCTGCGAGGAAAGCAGTGATGCCGGGTTGAGCCGGTTTGGATGCAAATTGGTGGAGCGCCTCAACGCGGCCCGTATCATCGTCGATTGCAGCCACACGGGTCAAAGGACGGCGATGCAGGCAGTGGAGCGTTCCGCCGCTCCTGTCGTACTTTCGCATTCCAATGTGGCTGCAATCCATGCCACGCCCCGTAACGTCTCATGGGATCTGATCGACGCCATTGCGCAGAGCGGGGGTGTGATCGGCGTGGTCGCCTTTCCGGGACTGGTGGCTGCTGATCCGAGACCTTCGATCGACCAGCTTATCGTCCACATCGATGCGCTTGTCGGACGTGTAGGGGTCGATCACGTCGGACTAGGCCTCGATTATTATTCGATGCAGGCGGGGGTGGCTTCGGATGATGACGCCCTTGCGACATATGAGCAAGCGCTGTGCGAAGGCATCTGGACATCGGCCTATCCGAAGCCCCCGCATCATTATCCCCAAGGCATGGAGATACCGTCCAAACTTTCCGAATTGACGCGCCAGCTGTCTCTGCATGGCTATACCGAAAAGGAAATAAGAAAGATCCTCGGAGAGAATTGGTTGAGGATCATGAAGATGGTTTGGGGATAGGCTCGGCTCCGTCAATTCCTCACCGAATTTCGCAGTCTCGCACATGGACGAACGAGCGGTTCGAAAGCGCTGTGGCCGGTTTCGGCGCGAGGTCGTCACCCATGTCCCAGGTACGTTGTGTTACCTATGTGTCCAGGCTGGACAACTGGAGCTCTGGTGCCGGGTGTCGGACTCGAACCGACGACCTACTGATTACAAATCAGTTGCTCTACCAGCTGAGCTAACCCGGCACGTGGAACTATTTCTCCCATGCGTCAGCTTATGCCGAAGGTCCAGCCCTCGCTGCGGGCGATTTTTCGCGTCAGCGCCTTTGGTCGCCAGTAACGCGGATCTTCGGCGATCGCGCGAAGCCCGGCGGACGCGATCAGGGCGTCCGTGGCATGATCGTCCGGCTCGCGCGCGAGTTCGGCCGGGCGGCTGCCCAGCGCGTCCAACGCCCGGTTCAGCACCTCCCGGCTTCGCACCTTGCCGCCCTTGAGGCCCGCCAGCAGGATGAAGACGCGGGTATAGATTTCGACGACGAGGCTTCCTTCGGCCGGGACCGGATCCATCGGCCAGACGGGCAGCTTGCCGTTCAGCCGATGGAGCAGCCGCATTCCGGCATAGCTGGCTTTGGCGACCTGGGAGGCACCGATCGCATCATAGACGGTCGAAGCCTTGCCGCCGCCGATGGCGTTGAACGCATGCTCGCAGACCCGGTGATGGAGGAAATCCGCCTTCACGCCGTCGCTTGCGCCGAAATAGAAATGTCTGCGGTGGTGCTTTTCCAGGAAGCTGGCGGCGCCGAGATCCTCATCGTCGCAAAGTCGATCGACATAGGCCCAGAAGTCCTTGGCATTGTCGGGCGGATCCTTCTCTCCGGGCAGATAGGCACCACGCTCCATGATAGGCGGCGCATGGCTGAAGTCGAAGCCGTACAGGGTCGGAACCTCCTTCGACGTCTCGACCAGCCAAGCCAGTACCCCCGTCCGGGACCAGGGCCTTTCCGGCTCGATCAGCCGGGGTGCTGCCTCGCCGCTGTCGCAGATGGCGACCGCGATATTTCTGTGGCGCGATCCCTTGGCCCCGGACCAGTCGATCGCCGCGAAGCGCCTGAAGTGGCCGGGTGCATCGCCGTTGCGGATGACAGGGGGTTTGGCGTGCATGCACAACTACTTAGCTGGGTATCCAGTGTCCGCAAGGCTGGCCCCGCCTGCGGAACTGCTTTCATGTCCCGCGCAGCTGCGTCCGTTGTTCCTCCCACCAGGCGATCCGCTCGGCGATCCGTTTCTCCAGTCCCCGGTCGGTGGGCGTGTAGAATGTCTGCGGCTCCATCTCCTCGGGCCAGTAATTGTCGCCCGAAAAGCCTTCCGGAGCATCATGGTCGTAACGATAATCCTTGCCATAGCCGATCTGCTTCATCAGCTTCGTGGGGGCGTTCAGGATATTCCTCGGCGGCATCAGCGACCCCGTGTCCCGGGCCGAGCGCCAAGCGGCCTTCTGGGCCCGGTAGGCGGCATTCGACTTGGGTGCAGTCGCGCAATAGAGGCAGGCTTGGACGATGGCGAGCTCGCCTTCCGGCGAGCCCAGAAATTCATAGGCGTCCTTCGCCGCCAGGCATTGCACCAGGGCCTGCGGGTCGGCGAGACCGATATCCTCCGAGGCGAAGCGGACGATTCGCCGCAGCACGTAGAGAGGTTCCTCGCCGGCGACGAGCATCCGCGCCAGATAATATAGGCTGGCCTGCGGATCGGATCCGCGCATCGCCTTGTGAAGCGCGGAAATGAGGTTGTAATGGCCTTCCCGGTCCTTGTCGTAGACCGGCATGCGCCGGTGGAGCAGGGCGGACAGGCCGGCCGGGTCGAGAGGCTCTTTCAGCGTCACCGAGAATAAGGTTTCCGCTTGGTTGAGGAGAAAGCGCCCGTCGCCGTCGGCCGTGGCAATCAAGGCCTCCCGGGCCGGCGAGGTCAGCGGCAATGGCCGCCCGACCAGGGCCTCCGCCCGTTCGAGCAGCTGGCCGAGCGCAATCCCGTCGAGCCGGTTGAGGATCAGCACCTGCGCGCGCGACAGCAAGGCGGCATTGAGCTCGAAGGAGGGATTTTCGGTGGTTGCGCCGACCAGGACGACCGTGCCGTCCTCGACATAAGGGAGGAAACCGTCCTGCTGCGCGCGATTGAAGCGATGGATCTCATCGACGAACAAAAGGGTCTGCCTGCCGATCCGCCGGTGTTCCCGGGCCTCCGCGAACACCTTCTTGAGGTCGGCGACCCCGGAAAAGACCGCCGAAATCGCCACGAACCGCATGCCCACCGCCTCCGCAAGCAGTCTGGCGATGGTGGTCTTGCCGGTTCCCGGCGGCCCCCACAGGATGATCGAGGCGAGCTTGCCCGCCGCCACCATCCTTCCGATCGCGCCATCGGCGCCTGTCAGATGGTCCTGACCCACCACGTCCACCAGGACCTGGGGGCGCAAGCGGTCAGCCAGCGGCGCATCGTCGGCCGGCGCAGCGGGGGCGGCGGGGGGATCGTCGGGGAAAAGGTCGCTCACGGGGACTGGTCTAGCCGATCGGGCATGGCCCGTCAGCCGTTCGCTTTCGTGCGCGAGCAGATAGTGGCGCTCCGAGAGATACGCCCCGGAGCGCCAGGATCGCGGAAAAGGGAGCTTCGCGATCTATCGAATGATGAACTCTATTACTGCTGGTTAACCTGGACGTCCGCGTCGTCGATCGCGTCCTCCTTGGCTTCGCCTTCCTCGCGGATTGCCTGGGCATTGTCCTCGACCATATCGGCGGCGACTTCGTTCGACATATTGTCGGCCTGGTCCTCCATCACGTCCGCGACGGCATCGGCATTGTCGGCGATATTGTCGCCAAGCGAATCGTCGCCCTGTCCACCGCAGGCAGCCAAGGCCATCAGGCCGGCACCAAGCGCGGCTTTGAGAATCAGCTTCATATTTCTACCCCTCTGTAGTGACTCTAATAAAGGACGCCCCAGCGATTGGGGCTGAGGCGTCCGGGGGAACCCCGCGTGACCAATTTGGGGCTCTTCCGTGACACTGAACCGACCGCGAATGATTATGTTCCGCAAAAGCAACGATCTTCGATTCCCCAGATGCCGCCAAAGAAGGGCCGATTCTCATGGCACCGGACTGGTCCCGGGCAATCTCGCGCCCTCGGCTCTCTGCCGGATGATACGCAGATAGGAATCGACCAGACTGCTATTCACCTGGTCCCACCCGTAATTCTTGCTCACTTCCGCGCCGGCCGCGCCGGCCGCGCGCCGTGCGTCCGCATTGTCGCAATATTGGGCCAGGGCATCGGCAAAGGCGCCGATCGCCCCGGCTCTGATCAGGCGCCCGGTCACGCCGTCCGTGACCAGGCTCTGGCTGCCGGTGGCAATGGCGGCGACGACCGGCAGCCCCGCCGCCATCGCCTCCAGGGTCACATTGCCGAACGTCTCCGTCACTGACGGATTGAACAGCATATCCATCGACGCGACGGCCCGGCCCAGATCCATTCCTTCCTGGAATCCGACGAAAACGGCATCCGGCAGGCGGCGCTCGAACCAGAGGCGCGCCGGCCCCTCTCCGACCACCAGTACCTTGTGACGGACCTTCGCCTGCGCCAGCTTGTCGATACTGTCTGAAAAGACGTCGAGACCCTTTTCCATGACGAGGCGTCCGACGAAGCCGATGACGGGGATATCGTCCTCGATCCGCCACTGCCGGCGCCACGTTATGTCGCGTCGTCCGGGATTGAAGATCTCGCGGTCGATGCCGCGGGTCCAGATGCCGACATCATAGTTCATACGCTGCTCGCGTAGCAGCTGGGCCATCGACTCCGATGGCGCGAAAATGGCGTCGCAGCGGCGATAGAAGCGTCTCAGGCCGGCGAGTAACAGCGGCTCCAGGAAGGCAAGGCCATAATAACGGGGATAGGTTTCGAACCGGGTATGGACCGATGCCACCGCCGGTACATCCATGCGGCGGGCGAGGGTGACCGCGCGGTGCCCCAGCAGCTCCGGGCTGGCGATATGAAATATGTTCGGCTGAAAGGCGCGGATGTCCTTCTTTGCGCGTGGCGACAGCAGGACGGGCGCGCGATATTCGGATCTGCCCGGGATCGGCACGGACGGTATGTCGACGATATCGGCGTTGCCGGCGATGGCCGGATGTTCGACCGTCGGTGAATAGACGCGGACCGCGGCGCCGTGCCGCAGCAGATAGCCGACCAGGCGATTGAGCGCCTGGTTGGCGCCGTCGCGGACATAATTGTAATTGCCGCTGAACATAGCGATGCGAAGGCCGGTCACGTCCATCGGCACCGGATAACGAAGTCGCGGTAAAAGGCCAATGCCGGTCGTTTCGGCGTCAATCCCTGCGGCGGTGCAAGATGATCCGGATCGTTGCCCGCGCGGGCAGGATCACCAGCGCCAGGAGCACCAGCGTCAGGGGAAGCTTCGCCAGCACATTGCCTTCATGAAAACGCCCCGCCGGATTTTTCCGGACGGGGCGTCGTTCATACCGGCTCGGATCGCCGCTTCAGCGTCAATCCTGGAGATATTCCCCGGCATCGGCATCGGTGCCGTGGCCAGTCGGTGCGACCGAGCCGAGCGGATCGTCGCCGATCGCCGCTTCAGGGCCCTGCGCCAATTCCGCCGCATGTTCTTCGGCGGCGGTGTTGGCGGCGATCAAGGCTTCCTGATTGGCGGCGGCGATCGAATCCTGCAGCTTGCGATGCTGCGCACGAAGCGCCGCATCACGGCTGGAGGCTGCGATCCGCATCCGGTTCATGCCGGCGCCGGTTCCCGCCGGAATGAGCCGGCCGACGATGACATTCTCCTTGAGGCCATCGAGCGTGTCGATCTTGCCCTGCACGGAAGCCTCGGTGAGCACGCGGGTGGTTTCCTGGAAGGATGCGGCCGAAATGAAGCTGCGGGTCTGCAGGCTCGCCTTGGTGATGCCCAGCAGGACGGGCTTGCCTTCGGCCAGCTTCTTCTTGGCCGCCTTCAGCTTCACATTGGCCTCGCGCATCTCCTGATGGTCGATCTGTTCGCCCACCAGATAGGTGCTGTCGCCGCTCTCCGTGATCTCGACCTTCTGCAGCATCTGACGAACGATCGTCTCGATATGCTTGTCGTTGATCTTCACGCCCTGCAGCCGATAGACTTCTTGGATTTCCGACACCAGATATTCGGCCAGCGCCTTGACGCCGAGCACCTCCAATATGTCGTGCGGGTCCGGGGAGCCGCCGATCAGATTGTCGCCGCGCTTGACGAAATCGCCTTCCTGGACGTCGATCACCTTCGATTTCGGCACCAGATATTCGACCAGCTCGCCGCCATCCTCGGGACGGATACCGATCTTGCGCTTGGCCTTGTAATCCTTGCCGAATTCGACACGGCCCGAGACCTTGGCGATAATCGCATTCTCCTTCGGCTTGCGAGCCTCGAACAGCTCGGCCACCCGCGGCAGACCGCCGGTGATGTCGCGCGTCTTGGCCGCTTCGCGGGAAACGCGGGCGAGAACCTCGCCGGCCGCGACCGTCTGGCCGTCCTCGACCGAAAGCATGGCGCCCGGCGAGAGCATGTAGCGTGCCGCTTCGCCGCTATTCTCGTCGAGCAGGGTGATCCGCGGACGCAGATCCTCCTTGGCGCGGGCCGAGCCGCGATACTCGGTCACGACCCGCTGGGCGATGCCGGTAGCTTCGTCGGTCTGCTCGGCAAGCGTCTTGCTGTCGATCAGGTCCTGGAACTTCACGACGCCGCCCTTTTCGGTGATCACCGGCATCATGAACGGATCCCATTCCGCGATCCGGTCGCCCTTTGAGACGATGTGGCCGTGATCGGCCATCAGATGGGCGCCATAGGGAATCCGGTGCACCGCTCGCTCGCGGCCGTCCATGTCGACGATCGCGAGCTCGCCGTTGCGTGCCATGGCGACGCGGCGGCCGCGGGCGTCCATGATCGTCGGCAGGTCGCGCAGTTCGATCGTGCCGTCCACCGACGCTTCCAGGCTCGACGTTTCGTTGAGCTGGGCGGCGCCGCCGATGTGGAAGGTCCGCATCGTCAGCTGCGTGCCGGGCTCGCCGATCGACTGGGCGGCGATGACGCCGACCGCTTCGCCGATATTGACCGGCGTACCGCGGGCAAGGTCGCGTCCGTAGCATTTGCCGCAGACGCCATGCTCGCTCTCGCAGACCAGAGGCGACCGGATGTTGACCGACTGGATGCCCATCTCGTCGATGCGCAACGCCGCGGCCTCGTCGATCAGCTCGCCTTCCTTGGCCAGCACGTCGCCGGTCTTGTCATCGACGATATCCTCCGCCGGGGTGCGGCCGAGGATGCGTTCGCCGAGCGATGCGATTACCGCGCCGCCCTGGACGATGGCCCGCATGTCGAGCGAATTGTCGGTCTTGCAATCCTCTTCGACAATCACGCAATCCTGGCTGACGTCGACCAAGCGGCGGGTCAGATAGCCCGAGTTCGCCGTCTTGAGCGCCGTATCGGCCAAGCCCTTGCGGGCGCCGTGAGTCGAGTTGAAATATTCGAGGACGGTCAGGCCTTCCTTGAAGTTGGAGATGATCGGCGTCTCGATGATCTCGCCCGAAGGCTTGGCCATGAGGCCACGCATACCGGCGAGCTGCTTCATCTGCGCCTGCGAACCGCGGGCGCCGGAATGGGCCATCATGTAGATCGAGTTGATCTGCGCCATGCGCCCGTCTTCGCCGATCGGCTGCGCCTTGATCTTCTCCATCATCGCATTGGCGACCTGGTCGCCGCAACGCGACCAGGCGTCGATCACCTTGTTATACTTTTCCTGCTGGGTGATCAGACCGTCCTGATATTGCTGCTCATAATCCTTCACGAGCGCCCTGGTCTCATCGACCAGGCCGACCTTTTCGTGCGGGATGATCATGTCGTCCTTGCCGAAGCTGATGCCGGCCTGGAAGGCGTGGCGGAAGCCAAGCCCCATCATCGCGTCGGCGAAGAGCACGGTCTCCTTCTGCCCGGTGTGGCGATAGACGACGTCGATGACGTCCCCGATCTCCTTCTTAGTGAGCAGCCGATTGACGGTCTCGAACGGCACCTTGTGGCTTTTCGGCAGGGTCTCGCCGACGAGCATCCGGCCCGGCGTGGTCTCGACGCGCTTCATGTAGAGATTGCCATTCTCGTCAGTCTGCGGGACCCGCGAGGTGATCTTGGTGTGGAGCGTCACGACCTTGGCGTTCAGCGCCTGGTGGACTTCGCTCATGTCCGAAATAATCGAGCCTTCGCCAGGCTCGCCGTCACGTTCCATGGTCAGATAATAAAGACCAAGCACCATGTCCTGCGACGGCACGATGATCGGCTTGCCGTTAGCGGGCGACAGGATGTTGTTGGTGGACATCATCAGCACGCGCGCTTCCAGCTGGGCCTCGAGGCTCAGCGGGACGTGCACGGCCATCTGATCGCCGTCGAAATCGGCGTTGAACGCAGCGCAGACGAGCGGATGGAGCTGGATCGCCTTGCCTTCGATCAGCACGGGCTCGAACGCCTGGATGCCGAGGCGGTGGAGCGTCGGCGCGCGGTTCAGCAGCACCGGATGTTCGCGGATCACCTCGTCGAGGATGTCCCAGACTTCCTTGCGTTCTTTCTCCACCCACTTCTTCGCCTGCTTCAGAGTCATGGACAGACCCTTGGCGTCGAGGCGTGAGTAGATGAACGGCTTGAACAGCTCGAGCGCCATCTTCTTCGGCAGACCGCATTGGTGGAGCTTCAGCTCCGGCCCGGTCACGATCACGGAACGGCCGGAATAATCGACGCGCTTACCGAGCAGATTCTGCCGGAACCGGCCCTGCTTGCCCTTCAGCATGTCGGACAGCGACTTGAGCGGCCTTTTGTTGGCGCCGGTGATGGTGCGTCCGCGGCGGCCATTGTCGAACAATGCGTCGACCGATTCCTGCAGCATGCGCTTTTCGTTGCGGACGATGATGTCCGGCGCGCGCAGCTCCATCAGCCGCTTCAGGCGATTGTTGCGGTTGATGACGCGACGATAAAGATCGTTGAGATCGGAGGTCGCGAAGCGGCCGCCATCCAGCGGCACCAGCGGGCGAAGCTCCGGCGGGATGACTGGAATGACTTCCAGGATCATCCATTCCGGCCGGTTTCCGGATTCCAGGAAGCTCTCGACGACCTTCAGGCGTTTGATGATCTTCTTGGGCTTCAGCTCCGACTTGGTCTCCGCCAGCTCGCGCAGCAGTTCTACCTTCTCGCCTTCTAGATCGAGGCTCTCGAGCATGACGCGGACGGCCTCGGCGCCGATGCCGGCGGAAAAGGCGTCTTCGCCATATTCGTCCTGGGCTTCGAGCAGCTCGTCCTCGGTGAGCAGCTGGAACTTCTCCAGCGGCGTGAGGCCGGGCTCGATGACGATATAGGCTTCGAAGTAAAGGACGCGCTCCAGCTGCTTCAGCTGCATGTCGAGCAGCAGGCCGATGCGGCTCGGCAGCGACTTCAGGAACCAGATATGGGCGACAGGGGCAGCCAGCTCGATATGGCCCATCCGCTCGCGGCGGACCTTCGATACGGTCACTTCCACGCCGCACTTTTCGCAGACGATGCCCTTGTATTTCATGCGCTTGTACTTGCCGCACAAGCATTCATAATCCTTGATCGGACCGAAGATGCGCGCACAGAACAGGCCGTCGCGTTCGGGCTTGAACGTCCGGTAGTTGATCGTCTCGGGCTTCTTGATCTCGCCGAACGACCAGCTGCGGATGCGCTCGGGGGAGGCGATCCCGATCTGGATCTGGTCGAACGTCTCCGGCTTGGCGACCGGGTTGGCGAAGTTGGTCAGTTCATTCATCTCTCAGGTCCCTTTCAGGGGATGCAATTCATGTCTTGGCGAAGGAGAGGGGCGCCGGGCTTGGGTCCGGCGCCCGCTCTGCTCATTCCGCTGCCAAAGCCGGCGTCTCGCCGTCTTCGGCGTTGGCGACCGAATTCAATTCGACGTTGAGGCCCAGCGAGCGCATTTCCTTGACCAGCACGTTGAAGCTTTCGGGAATGCCGGCCTCGAACGTATCGTCGCCCTTGACGATCGCTTCATAGACCTTGGTGCGGCCGATCACGTCGTCCGACTTCACCGTGAGCATTTCCTGGAGCGTGTAGGCGGCGCCATAAGCCTGCAGCGCCCAGACCTCCATTTCCCCGAAACGCTGGCCGCCGAACTGCGCCTTGCCGCCGAGCGGCTGCTGGGTGACGAGGCTGTAGGGGCCGATCGACCGGGCGTGGATCTTGTCGTCCACGAGATGGTGGAGCTTCAGCATGTAGATATAGCCCACAGTCACCTTACGGTCGAACTCGTCGCCGGTGCGTCCGTCGAACAAGGTCACCTGGCCGCTCTCGTCGAGACCGGCCTTGCGCAGCATCATCGACACGTCGGCTTCGCGCGCGCCATCGAACACCGGCGTGCCCATCGGAACCCCGGTGACCAAATTGGAGGCCAATTCCATCACCTGCGCATCGTCGCGGGCGTCGATGTCGTCATTATAATGGTCGCCGTAAATATCCTTCAGCTTGGTGCGGACCGCGCCGACATCCTTGCCGTCGAACTGCTGCCCGTTGGCGTGGATATTCTCCAGCATCTCCGCGATCTGCTGGCCGAGGCCACGCGCGGCCCAGCCCAGATGGGTCTCGAAGATCTGACCGACATTCATGCGCGAAGGCACGCCCAGGGGGCTCAGCACGATGTCGACCGGGGTCCCGTCCTCCAGGAAGGGCATGTCCTCCTGCGGCAGGATCCGGCTGATGACGCCCTTGTTGCCATGGCGGCCGGCCATCTTGTCCCCCGGCTGCAGCTTGCGCTTCACCGCGACGAACACCTTGACCATCTTGAGCACGCCGGGCGGCAGTTCGTCGCCGCGCTCCAGCTTCTCGATGCGATCCTCCAGCCGGCGCCGGATGACGCCTTCGGCCTCGTCATATTGGGCTTTCACGGCCTCGAGATCCGCCTGGACCTTGTCTTCCTTGACCGCGAACTTCCACCATTCGTGACGCTCGACGCTTTCCAGCATCTCCTCGTCGATGGCGCTGCCCTTCTTGACGCCTTTGGGTGCGGCGGTGGCGATCTGACCGGTGAGCATCTCGCGAAGCCGCGCATAGGTCGCCCGCTTCAGGATCGAACGTTCGTCCTCGCTGTCCTTGCGCAGCCGATCCTTTTCCTCGGTCTGGATCGCCCGCGTGCGATCGTCGATGTCGATGCCGTGGCGGTTGAAGACCCGAACTTCCACGACGGTGCCGGCGACGCCGGGCGGCAGGCGCAGCGAGGTGTCCCGCACGTCCGACGCTTTCTCGCCGAAGATGGCGCGGAGCAGCTTTTCCTCCGGCGTCATCGGGCTTTCGCCCTTCGGCGTGATCTTGCCGCACAGGATGTCGCCCGGCTCGACCTCGGCGCCGATATAGACGATCCCCGCCTCGTCGAGGTTGCGAAGCGCTTCCTCGCCGACATTGGGGATGTCGCGGGTGATGTCTTCAGGGCCCAGCTTGGTGTCGCGGGCCATCACCTCGAACTCTTCGATATGGATCGAAGTGAAGACGTCGTCCTTCACGATCCGCTCGGAAATGAGGATTGAATCCTCATAATTGTAGCCGTTCCAGGGCATGAAGGCGACCAGCACGTTACGGCCGAGCGCCAATTCGCCGAACTCGGTCGAAGGGCCGTCGGCGATAACGTCGCCGCCATTGACCACATCGCCAACCTTCACCAGCGGACGCTGGTTGATGCAGGTATTCTGGTTCGAACGCTGGAACTTCATCAGCGTGTAGATGTCGACGCCCGACTTGCCGGCTTCGACCTCGCCGGTGGCGCGAATGACGATGCGGGTGGCGTCCACCTGATCGACGATGCCGCCGCGGCGGGCCGCGATGGCTGCGCCGGAATCGCGCGCCACCGTCTCTTCCATGCCGGTGCCGACGAAGGGCGCCTCGGCGCGGATCAGCGGAACCGCCTGACGCTGCATGTTCGATCCCATCAGGGCGCGGTTGGCGTCGTCATTCTCCAGGAAGGGAATGAGCGAGGCCGCGACCGAAACCAGCTGCTTGGGGCTGACGTCCATCAGGGTGATCTGATCGCGCGGTGCCATCAGGAAGTCGCCGGCCTGGCGGGAGGAGACGATCTCCTCGACGAAGCCGCCGTCCTTGTCCAATTCCGCATTGGCCTGTGCAATCGTGTGCTTCGCCTCTTCCATCGCCGAGAGATAGACGACTTCGTTGGTCACCTTGTGGTCGATCACCTTGCGATAGGGGGTCTCGATAAAGCCATATTTGTTGACCCGGCTGAAGCTCGCCAGCGAGTTGATCAGGCCGATATTCGGGCCTTCAGGCGTTTCGATCGGGCAGATCCGGCCATAATGGGTCGGATGGACGTCGCGAACCTCGAAGCCCGCACGCTCGCGGGTGAGGCCGCCCGGCCCGAGCGCCGAGACGCGGCGCTTGTGCGTCACTTCGGACAGCGGGTTGGTCTGGTCCATGAATTGCGACAGCTGCGAGGAGCCGAAGAATTCGCGCACGGCGGCGACCGCCGGCTTGGCGTTGATGAGGTCGTTCGGCATCACCGTCGAGACGTCGACCGAGCTCATCCTTTCCTTCACGGCGCGCTCCATGCGCAGCAGGCCGACGCGATACTGGTTCTCCAGCAGCTCGCCCACCGAGCGGACGCGACGGTTGCCGAGATTGTCGATGTCGTCGATCTCGCCCTTGCCGTCCTTCAGGTCGACCAGGGTCTTCACGACCGCGATAATGTCTTCCTTGCGAAGAGTCGTGACATCGTCCTCGACGTCGAGATCGAGGCGCATGTTGAGCTTGACGCGGCCGACGGCCGAAAGATCGTAGCGCTCCGGATCGAAGAACAGGCCTGCGAACAGGGCGTCGGCCGTCTCGCGCGTCGGCGGCTCGCCGGGGCGCATGACGCGATAGATGTCGCTGAGCGCCTGGTCGCGATCCTCGGCTTTGTCGGCCTTGAGCGTATTGCGGATCCAGCCGCCAATATTGACATGGTCGATGTCGAGCAGCTCGATCCGGTCGATGCCGGCCTGGTCCAGCCTTTCGAGATTTTCGGGCGTCACTTCATCGCCGGCCTCGATATAGATTTCGCCGGTCTTGTCGTTGACCAGGTCGAAGGCCGAATAACGGCCGAAAATCTCTTCGGTCGGGATGAGCAGTTCGGCGAGCCCGTCCTTGGCGGCCTTGGTGGCGGCACGGGGGCTGATCTTCTGTCCGGCCGGGAAGACGACTTCGCCGGATTTGCCGTCGGCGATGTCGAAGCTGGGCTTCTGGCCGCGCCATTGTTCCGGCACATAAGGGATCTGCCAGCCATTCTTGCCGCGGACGTAGGTCACCCGGCCATAGAATTCGTTCAGTATCTCCTCCGAATTCATGTCCAGCGCATGGAGGAGGGCGGTGACCGGCAGCTTGCGCTTGCGGTCGATGCGGACGTTCACGATGTCCTTGGCATCGAACTCGAAATCGAGCCAGGAGCCGCGATAGGGAATGACCCGGGCGGCGAAGAGATATTTGCCGGAGGCATGGGTCTTGCCGCGGTCATGGTCGAACAGGACGCCCGGCGAACGGTGCATCTGCGAGACGATGACCCGCTCGGTGCCGTTGACGATGAACGTGCCGTTCTTCGTCATCAGCGGCATATCGCCCATGTAGACGTCCTGCTCCTTGATATCGAGCACGGAGCGGGTTTCGGTATCGGGGTCGACCTCGAATACGATCAGGCGGAGCGTCACGCGCATCGGCGCCGCATAGGTCATGCCGCGCTGGCGGCATTCGTCGGTGTCATATTTGGGTTCTTCGAGCTCGTAATGGACGAAATCGAGCTCGGCCGTGCCGGCGAAATCGCGGATCGGGAAGACCGAACGAAGCGTCTTTTCGAGGCCGGAGACATAGCCTTCCTGGGGACGCGAGCGCAGGAAATGCTCATAGCTTTCGCGCTGAACCTCGATGAGGTTCGGCATTTCGGAGACTTCGTGGATGTTTCCGAAGATCTTGCGGATACGCTTGGACGCCGTGGACCGATTCTCGGTCGGCTGAGCTGCTTTGGTCGCCATTTGGATTTTTGCCTCGTCTCGTCAATTTCGGGCACGCAAAAACGCAAAAAGCCGCAGGTTCCCCCTTGGAAACCGCAGCTTCAGCGTCCTGTGAAACCATAGCCGATCAATGCGTGGAATGCGCTGCGCGACGGCGCATTCTGTTCCGAAAGGCTGTAGTGATGGTGGCTATTTAGGGAGGGGAAAGGCCTGTGTCAATCAATCGCATTAGGTGCTTGCCTTTAATGTCACGCCAGTCCTACTTTGCTTGCACCATGCCCGCTGATCATGACACCTACATCGCCGAAGCTCCTGAAGACCTCCGCCCATTGTTGGCAAGACTGCGCGCGCAACTGGCGAGCGCCTTGCCTGACGCCGAAGAGGTTATCGCCTACAAGATGCCGGGTTTCAGGATCGGCCAGTCGATCGTCGCCGGCTATGCGGCTTTCAGCAGGCAATGCGGCCTGTATCTCTCTCCCGCCGCGATCATGGCCTGTGCCGACGATATTGCGGCCGCCGGGCTCAAGGCGACCAAGACCGGCATCACCTTCTCGCCGCGTCAGGCCATCCCCGATGATCTCGTGCGGAAGCTCGCTCTCGCCTCGAGACAGGATCAACGCCGATCCGCCACATAAGATAAGGGCGGCCCGCTCGCGCGGACCGCCCCATCCACTTCAAAAGAAGAAGCTCACTTGAGCTCGACGGTGCCGCCGGCTTCCTCGATCTTCTTCTTGATCTCTTCGGCTTCCGCCTTGGAGACGCCTTCCTTGATCGGCTTCGGAGCGCTTTCGACCAGGGCCTTGGCTTCGCCGAGGCCGAGCTGGGTGATAGCGCGGACTTCCTTGATGACGTTGATCTTCTTGCCGCCGTCGCCGGTGAGGATGACGTCGAACTCGGTCTTCTCTTCGGCAGCCGGAGCGGCGGCGCCGCCGCCGGCCGGGGCCGCGGCGACAGCCGCGGCGGCCGAAACGCCCCAACGCTCTTCGAGCGCCTTGGCGAGATCGGCGGCTTCAAGGACGGTCAGCTCGGAGAGCTGGTCAACGATGGAATTAATGTCTGCCATTTGTATCTCCATGAGGGGCAACAAGGCCCCAAGGTTCGGGTTTCAATTGAATCAGGCGGCTTCTTTGTTGGCGTAAGCGCCGACCACACGGGCAAGCTTGGCCGCCGGCGCGTTGACGAGCTGCGCGATCTTGGTCGCGGGCGCCTGGACGAGGCCCACGATCTTGGCACGCAGTTCATCGAGCGACGGAAGCTCGGCAAGAGCCTTGACGCCGTTCACGTCGAGAAGCGTCTCGCCCATCGCGCCGCCCACGATTTCCAACCGGTCGTTGGTCTTCGCGAATTCGACGGCAACCTTTGCGGCCGCCACCGGGTCGGTGGATGTCGCGAGCGCCGTCGGCCCGGTCAGCATGTCGCTGATCGGAGCGTAGGTGGTGCCCTCGACGGCAATCAAAGCGAGCGTGTTCTTGGCCACCTTGTAGCGGGCGCCGGCATTCCGCATGCGATTCCTGAGATCGGTGGACTGGGCCACCGTCAGGCCGAGATTGCGGGTGATCACCACCACGCTGGTCTCGTTGAACACTTGCTTCAGCTCGGCAACCAGCTCGGACTTTTGAGCTCGATCCATGCCTCTTCCTTCATTCTGCCCGGCAGAACGCCTGCCGGACGGGTGGACCGATGAGCCATAAGCCGCTCACCGGTTGTCCGAAGGGGTCGGTTGCCTGGCCTGAAGCATGGAGCCCCTGGCAGACCCGGCCGCGCATCGCACGCTTGGCCGGAAAACTCTTCCCCGTCTTGGCGGGCCATTAAGGGCCCTTTCGGGCCCACCCGCTGTCTCGGACGGATGCCGGAACGCTTGCGGCGCTCCGGCGACATACGGGAAGGCCCAGAGGCCTTTCCGCAATCTCGTAACGAAGATCCTAGACCGAGGCGATTTCCGCCGAATCGATCCGCACGCCCGGCCCCATGGAGGAGCTGATCGCGACCTTCTGCACATATTTCCCCTTGGCGCCGGTCGGCTTTGCCTTGACCACCGCATCGACGAACGCATCGAAATTCCGGCGAAGATCGGCTTCGGAAAAGCTCGCTTTGCCGATCCCGCTATGGATGATCCCGGCCTTTTCGACACGGAACTCGACTTGGCCGCCTTTGGTTGCCTTGACGGCTTCGGCGACGTTCGGGGTGACGGTGCCGAGCTTCGGATTCGGCATCAGGCCCTTGGGGCCCAGCACCTTGCCGAGACGGCCGACGATGCCCATCATGTCGGGCGTGGCAATGACACGGTCGAAATTGATCGTGCCGCCCTGGATCGTTTCCATGAGATCCTCTGCGCCGACGATGTCCGCGCCTGCAGCGGTCGCCTGCTCGGCCTTGTCGCCACGGGCGAACACGGCGACGCGGACGTCCTTGCCGGTGCCGGCGGGCAGGGTGACGACCCCGCGCACCATCTGGTCGGCGTGGCGGGGGTCGACGCCCAGGTTGAGGGCGATCTCCACGGTTTCGTCGAACTTGGCGGTGGCATTGGTCTTCACGATTCCGATCGCTTCATCGACAGCGTAGAATCTGTCGCGATCCACGGCTCCGGCCAGCGCCTTCTGCTTCTTGGTCAGCTTTGCCATCGTATCAGCCCTCCACCACTTCGAGGCCCATCGAGACGGCGGAGCCCTCGATGATCTTGGTTGCAGCATCGAGATCGTTGGCGTTCAGATCCTTCATCTTCAGCTCGGCGATCTCGCGCAGGGCGGAACGGTTGATCTTGCCCGCCGAAACCTTGCCGGGCTCCTTGGAGCCCGATTTCAGCTTGGCAGCCTTCTTGATCAGGAAGGATGCCGGCGGCGTCTTCGTCTCGAACGAGAAGCTGCGATCCGCATAGACCGTGATCACGGTCGGGATCGGCATATTCTTTTCGACGTCGCCGGTGGCGGCGTTGAACGCCTTGCAGAATTCCATGATGTTGACGCCGCGCTGGCCCAATGCAGGGCCGATCGGCGGCGACGGATTGGCGGCGCCGGCCGGCACCTGCAGCTTGATATAGCCTGTTATCTTCTTCGCCATTTCTCACTCACTCTTTCTCAAGTTCAGCGGTCCAAGCGGCAGTGGCACTGCCTCCCGCGACATTTCCCGGATCGCTCCGGAAACCTTTCATAATTTCATTCGGTCATTTCGAAAGTTCGACCTGTTCGAAATCCAGTTCGACCGGTGTCGCACGGCCGAAGATCGACACGCCTACCTTGACCCGGCCGCGGTCGAAATCCAGTTCCTCGACGATGCCGTTGAAGCTTGCGAACGGACCGTCGAGCACCTTGACGCTGTCGCCAATCTCATAATCGACGCTGATCTTGGTCTTCGGCGCGGCCGTCGCGGCCTCGTCCTTGGTATTGAGGATGCGCGCGGCCTCGGCCTCGGAAATGGGCTGGGGCTTGCCCGACGAACCCAGGAATCCGGTTACCTTCGGCGTGTTCTTGACCAGGTGATAGACGTCGTCGTTCATCGCCAGCTTGGCGAGCACATAGCCTGGAAAGAATTTCCGGTCGGACGTCACCTTCTTGCCGCGGCGGACTTCGGTGACCTTCTCCGTCGGCACCTCGACCGCTTCGACAAGCTGTTCAAGGCCAAGGCGCGTCGCCTCCGCCATGATGGCGTCGCGCACCTTGTTCTCGAAGCCCGAATAAGCGTGAATGATGTACCAGCGAGACATTCTATTCCCTAACTCAGCAGTCCGAGCAGCATCTTGACGATCGCGCTGAACGCCGAATCGACACCGAAGAAGAAGAGACCGAGCAATGTGGTCATGATCACGACCATGATTCCGGTCGTGATCGTTTCCTTGCGGGTCGGCCAGACGACCTTCGCCGTCTCGGCACGCACCTGCCTCAGGAATTCGCCGGGATTGACCTTCGCCACCGCTTCAACCTCTAAACAACACAAAACAGGCCAAGAACCCAACCGAATATCGGGTGCGTCTTGACCTGGTTAAACCCCAGCCCCTCATCGACCAATCAGTCTCGTCCAAGCAGAGTCTCTGGACGAGATGGCAGGAGTGGAGGGACTCGAACCCACGGCCCTCGGTTTTGGAGACCGATGCTCTACCAGCTGAGCTACACTCCTAAGAGCCGGAGAGCGCAGGTCCTTAGCGGCGCCAAGGCTGGCGTGCAAGCCCGATTCCTCGCCGTGCGGAAGCGGAATTCGGCGGCTTATGCCGCGGCCCGGCGGTTCTTGTCCGCGAACATCGGACGCAGGTCGTTGGCGGGGACAGGCGCGGAGAAGATATAGCCCTGGATGCGATCGCAACCGATCTCGCACACCAGTTCCAGTTGCTCCTGGGTTTCGACGCCTTCGGCGACGGTCGTCATGTCGAGGCTGTTGGCGAGCGCCACCACCGCCCGGACGATCGCCGCGCTGTCCGGGTCGTCCCTGGAGGCCGATCGGACGAAGGTCTGGTCGATCTTGAGCGTGTCGAAATTGGCCTCGCGCAGATAGCCGAGCGACGAATAGCCGGTCCCGAAATCGTCCATGGCCAGCCGCACGCCGAGCTGTCGGATCTGATGGAGGATCTTGCGTGTGTCGGGTGTGATGTTGAGGAACACCGTCTCCGTGATCTCGAGTTCCAGTCGGTTCGGCTCGAGGCCGGACCGGGCCAGGGTCGACACCAGCATCGTCATGAAGCCCGGATCCTGGAGCTGCCGCGGCGAGATGTTGACCGCCAGCGAGATTTCTGACGGCCACTGGGCGGCCTCGGCACAGGCGGTACGAAGCGCCCATTCGCCGATCGGCACGATCAGGCCGGTTTCCTCGGCGAGCGGGATGAACTTGGCGGGGGAGATTTCTCCGAATTCGGGCTTGAACCAGCGCATCAGCGCCTCGCAGGATTCGATCCGCCCGGTCACGGCGTCGATCACCGGCTGGTAGACGAGGCGGAGCTCGCCCCCGCCGAGCGCGCCGCGCAGTGCCAGCTCGATGCGCCGCCGCTCTTCGGCACGGAGGTGGAGCGATGGTTCGTAGAAGCAGATTTCGTTGCCGCCATTATCCTTGGCGCCGTACAGGGCCAGGTCGGCATTGCGGATCAGTTCCTCGACCGACTTGCCGTCGAACGGCCCGACGGCGGCGCCGACGCTCGCGCCTACGAAGAGGTGCTGGTCGTGATAGACGAAGGGCTGCTCCAGCGTTGCGACGATGGTCTCGCCGAGCGCCCTGATCTCCGCATGGTCCGGTGCGTCGGGTATGACAATGGCGAATTCGTCGCCGCCCAGCCTGCCCACCGTCATCTCGGGCGAGACGATTTTGGAGAAGCGGGCCGAGACCTGCTGCAGCAGATGGTCGCCGGCGACATGACCCAGCGAATCATTGACCGTCTTGAAACGGTCGAGGTCCACGAGCAGCACGGCACAGCGGCCGTCTCCCTGTTGGGCCTGGTCCAGTGCCGCACCCAGATTTTCTAGCAGGTGCATCCGGTTTGGAAGGCCGGTGAGGGCATCGTGCCGCGCCATATAGGCGATGCGATTGGCCGCCTGCTGCGCCTCGGTGACGTCGGAGCCCACGCCGCGATAGCCGATGAACCGGCCGCGCCGGCTGAACTGTGGCCGCGCGGAAATTTCGATGCAGCTGTCCTTCACCGGCACCAGCACTTCGCTGAACGGAGCGCGCTTGCCGAGGCAGGCCGTGGCCTGTTCCACGGCGCTTCCGGACCTCGGTTCCGCGCCCTGAACCGCGGTGAGCAAGTCCAGGATCGACATCTGGTGAAGCTCTTCCACGCTCCGGCCGACGGCGCGGGCGAAGCGGGGGGAGACGTGGCGGAAAATGAGCTTGCTGTTGGTTTCCCAGAGCCAGTCGGCGTCGCTGCTCTCATATTCGCGGAGCAGCAGGCTGACCGTCTCCGCATGTTCGGCCAGCGAAAGCCGCTCGCACTGGCGCTGCATGAAGGCACGGCCATTGGCGAGGATGATGAGGAGGAGCCCGGCGAGGTAGGCGGGCACGATGGCGGCGATCGCCGGCGATCCGACCGAACCCAGCAAATTGGTGGCGGCCGCGCTGAGGATCACCACGAAGCAGCCCGCCGCCGATGGCAGCGGCGCCAGGATGAAGGCTGCGCCGGCCATCATGCCGGCGGTCACGACGCAGATGGCAAGTTGTTCCGGGTGAGGGGCGTAGCCGGCGAAATATTTTGCCGGAATGGCCCATGCGATGGCGAAGAAGGCGCTGTGGAAAGCCGCCTGCTGGACGGCCCGGCGTGACGCGGACTGGATTTCGCGGCCGCGCCAGCGGCGCTGCTGGAACCATGCCATCAGCATCAAGGATGCGAGCGACAGCAGCCAGAGTCCCAGGATCCGCCCTGGCACATAATCTTTCAGGATGACCACGAGCAGCAGTGCGTTGAGAACCTGTCCCCACACCGCGACGGCAAAAACACGCGCCATTTCCGTGATTTGGGCCGCACGGACCCGTCCCCAGCCCCGGTGTCCGGGTGGGGCGGCGCGGTTGAATACGACGCGCCAGTCAATCTTGGGCAGCGATGTGTCGCTCATGGTCTTCCACGGACGCATAACCCAGGAAGCGTTAGGGAAGCGTTATCCTAGAAGCATATTTGGAATGACGGTCGATTTTGGCCCGCTGGCCGCACCCTTGGACCCCCTACCGCCCTTCAGGCGGCGATGTCATAGGGTTGGATTTCTCCGGACAAATAGAGGTTTCGCGCCTTGGCGCGGCTCAGCTTTCCCGAACTGGTGCGAGGTAGTGTGCGCGGTGGCACCAGTTCGACGACGCAGTTCATGCCGGTAATGGCCCGCACCCGCTCCCTGATCGCGTCGCGCAGCCGGCCGCGTTCCTCGGTGTCCGACGTCCGGCATTGGACGAGGACGGCCGGCGTTTCCTCCCCGCCGGGCGTGGTGATCGAGAAGGCGGCGATGTCCCCGGCCTTGAAGCCCGGAATCTGCTCGACTGCCCATTCGATGTCCTGCGGCCAAAGGTTGCGGCCGTTGATGATGATCATGTCCTTCGCACGGCCGACGATGTAGATATAGCCATCGGACATATAGCCCATGTCGCCCGTATCCAGCCATGAATCGGCATCGAGGCAGGCCTTGGTCGCTTCCTCGTCGCGAAAATATCCGACCATCACCGATGGTCCGCGGACATGGACCTTCCCGATCTGCCGGTCGGCAAGCTCCTGCCCGTCTTCGTCGCGGATCGCGATCTCCATGTCGCGCGCCGGCCGGCCGCAATTGACGATGGCGCGATAACGTTGCGGGCGGTCCCGCTCGGACTCTGCGCCTCCGGCCAACAGCCGTTCCTCGACCAGTTCCACGACGATGCCTTCGCCGGGCGGCATGATCGATACGGCCAGCGTCGCTTCGGCAAGGCCGTAACTCGGCAGGAAGCTCGATGCGTTGAAGCCGGCATCCGCGAAGGCGTCGACGAACGACTGCATGACGTCCGGGCGGATCATGTCGGCGCCGTTGCCGGCGACACGCCAGCGCGAAAGGTCGAAGCGCTCGGCGATATTGGTCTGGCTGGAGATGCGGCGCGCGCAAATGTCGTAGCCGAAGGTCGGCGAATAGCTGAGGGTCGTGCCCTGGTTGCGGCTGATCAGGTCGAGCCATGCCAGCGGCCGCCGGGCGAAGTCCTCCGTCTTGAGATAGTCGGTGGACACCTGGTTCGCCACCGGGGACAGCAGGCACCCGACCAAACCCATATCGTGATACCATGGAAGCCACGACACGCAGCGATCGGTTTCGCACACTTCCATGCCGTGGCTGTGCGCGGCCAGATTGTTGAGGAGGGCTTGATGGGTCACCGCCACGCCGTGCGGAAAGCGCGTCGATCCGCTCGAATATTGAAGATAGGCGATGTCGCCGGGAGCCGCGGCAGGGAGCGACGCTTCCGGGGTCGGGAGGGTGGCGAACCCTTCCCAGTCAAGTCCCTCGATGCCCGCCGCCTCGGCCGCGGCCCCCGCCATCGACATGAGCTCGGCCGGAAACAGGAGCAGGACCGGGTCGGAGCTTTTGAGCTGAACGCCCAGCTGGTCGATATAGGAATCCCGTCCCCCGAACGAGGTCGGCAATGGCAGCGGCACCGGCCAGGCGCCGGCATAGACGATGCCGAAGAACAAGGCCGCGAATTCCGGAACGGTTTCCGCGATCAGCGCCACCCGGTCGGCAGGCTTCACGCCATGCGCGATCAGCCGATAGGCTGCGGCGATGGCATCCTCGCGCAATTCGCGGAAAGGATATGGCCGCGTCAGCACGCCGCGCGGATCATGAAAATTGAGGCCGCGCACACCACAGGCCGCGTAATCCAGCGCCTCTCCGATGGTTTGGAAGTCGGCGAAGCGGCGGGGCAGTTCGTCCGCGGTGGGCGTCGGCATCAAGGCTTCGCCTCTGGTCCGCTCGCGACCCGGGAGTTGATCTCGTTGGAGCACGTCTGGACGGATCCTCAAATATTTCCATCGACCGGAAGCGGTCGCGTCAGGACCCGCCTTCACAGCCAAAGCACGTTCATATTCCGGTGCGACTGTGGCACAATCATGGCGCGTGCGAGATCGATCCGGGGTTGGGACCATATTCAGCGAGGTCTTTATGGCATCACGGCGGGGCGCATCCGCGCGGAAAGCGGCCGAAGCCGCGGGGGTGTCACGGCAAGGCCGCCTGGCGCGGCGGAACCAATGTCCTGCACAGAGGGGGCAGGGGGAAACCGGGTCGAAGGCGGCAGCTCCTTTGGAACGGTCCCGCTGATCATGGCTCCTGGTTCTCATCGGAAGCCGATCGACCAAGCGGAGCTGGAAAGACTCGGCCTCGCTTATGCCGGGCGCTATGCGACGACGCGCGCCAAGCTTGCGGCCTATCTCTCCAGGAAGGTGAGGGAACGCGGTTGGGCCGAAGCCGGTCCCCCGCAACTGGATCATTTGGTCGAGAAGTTCGCGTCGCTCGGTTACGTGAATGATGGGCTTTTCGCGTCGGGCAGGGCGTCCGCCTTGCTTCGGCGAGGTTATGGCCGCCGCAGGGTGGATCAGGCCTTGCGGGCAGCCGGCATCGCCGAAGAGGATACCGCCGACGCCCGCCGGCAGGTCGAGGAAGGCGAATATGAGGCGGCTTTGCGCTACGCGCGGCGCAAGCATATCGGACCGTTCGCGACCGCGGAAATCGATGGAGATGCGCGTCGAAAGGCCTTTGCGGCGATGCTGCGTGCGGGCCATTCGATGGACATGGTGCGCAAGCTGTTCGGAACCCGCCCCGGGGATGAGCCGGACGGCTTTTGAAGATCGCGCGGAATCGGTTCACAAATCGGCGGAAGCCATGATAGTCTGCAATCGGAATATTTGGACGAGCTCAATGACTTCGCGCCGGGAAGTACTCGCAGACAGCCAGCCCCCTCCGCCGGAGGGGAGCGCGGCCGTGCGTCCGGAGGACGAAGCGCTGGTAAAGCTGACGGGCACGGTGAAGTGGTTCGATGCGACGCGCGGCTTTGGATTTCTCGTCAGCGATCAGGCCAAGGGCGACATACTGGTCCATTTCTCGGTCCTGAAGGAGCATGACCGGCGCAGCCTGCCGGAGGGCGCGATCGTCGAATGCCTCGTCGCGGAGCAGGAGCGCGGGCTGCAGGCTCGCAAGGTCCTGTCCGTCGATCTGAGCCAGGCCGTGATTCCGGAACCGCCGCGACTTCCTAGCAGCACGGAGCGTGTCGATCCTTCCGCCCTGCTGGACGATGCCGGAGCGTTCGAACCGGTGCGGGTGAAATGGTTCAACCGTCTGAAAGGCTACGGCTTTCTGGTTCGGGAGACCGGCGACGACCAGGATATATTCATTCATATGGAGACGGTGAGACGAGGCGGCCTGGGCGATCTGTCGCCTGACCAGCCGCTTCGCGCCCGTATCGCGAGCGGCAAAAAGGGTCCGCTCGCCGTCGAAGTGGAGCATATATGATCCTGAATCGCCTGTTCCTTGCCATTCTGCTGGCCACCGGCGCCCATGGTTGCCGGGCCGAGACGCAGAATGTGGCGTCCCCGTCCGCTGCCATTGCCCCGTCCGGCCTGGACGTAGTGACGCTGGAAGTGCGCGGCAGCGATTCCTCTCACGCCTTCCGGGTCGAGATTGCACGCACCCCGGAGGAGCAGGAAAAGGGCATGATGTTTCGCGACTCGATGGGGGCGGACGACGGCATGATATTTCCTTTTCCTTCGCCGCGTCCGGCGCGGTTCTGGATGAAGAATACGATGATTCCACTCGACCTGATCTTCATCCGCGAGGACGGAACGATCGCCAGGATCGCAGTCAATGCGGAACCTTATTCCCTGGCGGGCATAGAAAGCGGCGAACCGGTGGCCGCCGTGCTGGAAATTGCCGGTGGCCGTTCCGTCGAACTGGGCATCGTGGAAGGCGATCGGGTCGTTTGGCCCGGTGGCCCTGTCGGCTAGGCGAGTTTGCCGTTGCGGCCAGACAAGATCTCCTGACAAAAGCTTGCGCAGCGTCCGTCATCGGCGCTAGGCGATCGTCCATGGGCGTCTTCAAGAATATGTTTACCTGGTGGGAGGGCGCGTCGCTCGGCACGGCCTTGTTCAGCTGGCGCCACGGGCAACGCGTCGGCAGCGATTCCCTTGGCAATGTCTATTTCCAGGCGAAGAAGGACGGTCGCCGCTGGGTAATCTACAACGGCTCGAACGATTCGAGTCGAGTCCCGCCGGAATGGTTCAGCTGGCTGCATCATCAGATCGAGGCGGTGCCCGACGAGGCCTTGCCGCCTCCGCCCAAATTCCTCAGGGATGCGACCCCGAACCTGACGGGCACGTCGCAAGCCTATCGTCCGTCCGGAGCCATGGAGCGTGGCGGCAAGAGGCAGGCGGCGAGCGGCGACTATGAGGCTTGGACCCCGGACCGGGCATGACCCCAGGCTTGCGCTCCGCTGGCGCCCTCCTGCTCGGCCTGCTTGCGCTTTCGGGCTGCGGTGACTCTCGAACCGGCGGCGATACCCGGCAAAATGTGCAGGTAGAACCCGAACCGCAGACCGTCGACGTTCCGCAGACAGTCACCGCGATCGCGCCCGGGACGACGCCGATGGCGGAACGCGTCGCCATTCTCGGTCTTCTCAACAAGCGCAACGGCATTTCGCGCGATCTGGAGATGAAACCGGGCCAGGCCTTTCGGGTCGGGGACGTCATCGTCCGGCTTCGCGCCTGCGAGATCACGGCGCCGTGGGAGGTGCAGAAGCTGACCGGCGCGTTCGTGCAGCTCGACGTCCGCAATCCGCAAGGCCGGTTCCAGAGGGTCTTTTCAGGCTGGCTTTACAAGGAGACGCCGTCACTCAACGTCGTCGAGCATCCGGTCTACGACGTCTGGCCCAAGAGCTGCAGGATGACGCATCCGGAAGCGGGGCCGTCGACCGTCCGCGCCGGATCGGCCTCCAGCAACCGGTCGAGAGCGCCGAACTCGACGGCAGGCGGAGGGGAGGCCGCACCGCCCGACGCCGCTACGCCGTCACCTGATGCGCCGTCGCCTTCGGCGGCACCCGCCGACAGAGCTGCCGACAATAATGTGACATAGGATTTCTGATCGATCTCGATCGCGCCCAGGCTGCGCAGATGTTCGGTCATGAACTGGCAGTCGAGCAGCCGGTACCCGCCCACCTTCAGGCGTGCGACCAGCCAGGCGAGGGCAACCTTTGAGGCATCCGGCATGATCGAGAACATGCTCTCCCCGAAGAAGGCGGCGCCCAGGGTCACGCCATAGAGGCCGCCGACCAGCGTCTCGTCATGCCAGCACTCGATCGAATGGGCATGGTTCATCCGATGGAGCCGGATGTAGCTGTCCTCGATGTCCCGGTTTATCCACGTTTCCGTGCGTTCGGCGCAATGGCGCACGACTTGGGGGAAGGCCGCGTCGCGCGTCACCCTGAACGCGCCCGAGCGGATCGATTTGCGAAGCGAGCGTGATAGCCGCAGACCGTCGAGCGGAATGATCGCGCGTCGCCGCGGTTCGACCCAGAATATTTCGCCCGCATCGCGGCTGTCGGCCATCGGAAAGACGCCGATCGAATATGCGCGCAACAGCAGGTCGGGATCGATCACCGCCATGATCGCGGATTGGATCGGCGGACGGGGAGCGTCAACCGCCTTTAAGATGGCTCAATCGCTTTTCCACGGCTTTCCATAAAGCCGCCAGCGCGTTCGCCGCCGCGGAGGATGGCGGCAGGCCGTCAGCCTGTGTTCGCCGCGCCGACAGGGACTCGATGGCGCTGGCCATCGGCACCACCGGCCATTTGGGATTTTCGGCGAGCGCCTGCCGGTGCAGCGACCGGCGGCGGTCGACCATGTTGAACACTGGCAGGATAGCGCCGGACCGGATCGAATGGCCGTCCAGATAATCCGCGACCTCCCCGAACGCGCGCTGGGATAAAGGCGATGGAATGACCGGCACGATGATGAGATCGGCGCTCCGCAAGACCTGCTCGCTCGTTTCGGCGAAGCCTGGCGGGCAATCGAGTATGACCCGATCATAGCCCTTGCCGATTCGCTCGAGCAGCTTTTCCAGCCTCTTTTTCTTGCCGATGTCGAAGAAGACCTTGTCCAGCCGGCGCAGTGACTTGTCGGCCGGCAGCAGGTCGAGCCGCGGCGTGGCAGTAGCCCGGATCAGGCGGGACGCCGGCAGGTCGCCCGAAAAGAGTGCCTCCGCTTCGGTCGATCCCCTGTCGTCGACGCCAAGCAGGAAGCTGGCCGCCGCCTGTCCGTCCAGGTCCCACAACAAGGTCTTGCGCGCCGACAGCGTCGCCGCCGCGCGGGCGAGGTTCACCGCCAGGCTAGTCTTGCCGACGCCGCCCTTGAGGCTGTAAATCGCGATTGATCGCATGTCGTGCCGGATCCGGAACTGTCATGAGGACACGGCGTGTGACCTGCTGCCGCGACAGGTTTAGGTCGGTTTGATGACAGATTCGCGACACCTGGCGGAAGCGTCGAACGGACCGGTCACAGGATTTCGCGAACCCTATCCTGCGGACGGCAGAGCCTTACCCCCTTGTCGGTTTCCACCAGCGGCCGTTCGATCAGGATCGGATTCTCGGCCATCGCGTCCAACAGCGCGGATTCGCTGATCCGGCCGCTCAGCAGATCGAGGTCGCTTGCCAGAGTCTCCTTCTTCCGGAGGCCCTCGGCCGGATTGAGACCTGCTCGCTCGTAGAGCCGTTTCAACTCGTCCCTGGTCGGCGGCGTCTTCAGATATTCGATGACGGTCACGTCGGCACCCGATTCCTGCAGGATCGCCAGGGTCTTGCGGGAGGTGCCGCATTTGGGGTTGTGGTAAATGGTCGCCTTCATCATCTTTCGTCCTGACGTGCCTCAGTATGACTCGATCGAGGGCTGCCCGGTGACCGGCGATACGTTTCCCGCGGGTCCCGCTACGCCTCGTTCGCCAGCCACTCCTCGAGCCATTTGATCGTATAGTCTCCGGCCTGGAATTCCGGATCGCCGATCAGCTTTTGATGGAGCGGGATGGTCGTCTTCATCCCCTCGATCACGAACTCCTCCAGCGCCCGGCGTAAGCGCATGATGCAGCGCTCGCGCGTGCTTCCGTAAACGATCAGCTTGGCGATCATCGAATCGTAATAAGGCGGCACCTTATAGCCGACATAAAGGCCGCTATCGACGCGGACATGCATGCCGCCGGGCGCGTGGAAGCCTTTGACGGTGCCGGGCGAGGGGGTGAAATTCTGCGGATCCTCGGCATTGATCCGACATTCGATGGCGTGACCCTGGAACTTGATCTGGTCCTGGGAGCAGGACAGCGGATGGCCTTCGGCGACACGGATCTGCTCGCGTACCAAGTCCATGCCGGTAATCATCTCCGTCACCGGATGTTCCACCTGCAGCCGGGTGTTCATCTCTATGAAATAGAATTCGCCATTCTCGTACAGGAATTCGATCGTGCCCGCGCCGCGATAACCCATCTCCGCCATGGCCTTGGCCACGATGGTCCCCATCCGGTCGCGCTCCTCGGCAGAAACGACGGGGGATGGGGCTTCCTCGAGCACCTTCTGGTGGCGGCGCTGCAGCGAACAGTCGCGCTCGCCGAGATGGATCGCATTGCCGTTGCCGTCGCCGAAGATCTGGAACTCGATATGCCGCGGATCGCCGAGATATTTCTCGATATAGACCGTGTCGTCGCCGAAGGCGTTCTTGGCTTCCGACCGCGCCTGCATGATCTGGCTTTCCAGTTCGCTGGCGCCGGCGACGACCTTCATGCCACGTCCTCCGCCGCCCGACGCCGCCTTGACGATCAAGGGATAGCCGGTTTCGGCTGCGACGGCTCGCGCCTCTTCGATCCCCTCTACCGGTCCGTCGGATCCGGGCACCAGGGGTAGGCCCAGCCGGGCGGCGGTGCGCTTGGCCTCGACCTTGTCGCCCATCGTCCGGATATGTTCGGGCTTGGGGCCGATCCAGATGATGTTGTGGAGCTCGACGATCTCGGCGAAGCGCGCATTTTCCGAGAGGAATCCGTACCCTGGATGGATCGCGTCGGCGTGGGCGATTTCGGCTGCCGAGATGATGTTCGGGATGTTGAGATAGGAATCGGTCGCCGGCGGCGGGCCGATGCAGATGGCCTCGTCGGCGAGGCGGACATGCATTGCGTCCGAATCGGCGGTCGAATGGACCGCGACGGTCTTGATGCCCATCTCGTGGCAGGCGCGATGGATCCGAAGAGCGATCTCCCCGCGGTTGGCGATCAGGACCTTGTTGATGGCCATCAGACGGTCACTCGATGATCACGAGCGGCTGGTCGAACTCCACGGGCTGCGCGTCGACGACGAGGACCTGCTTGACGACGCCTGCCTTCGATGCCGCAATCGGGTTCATGACCTTCATCGCCTCTATGATCAACAAGGTGTCGCCGGCGCTGACTTTCTGGCCGGGCGCGACGAATGGCTTGGCGCCGGGCTCGCCGGCAAGGTAGACGGTGCCGACCATCGGCGATTTCACCGCGCCGGGATGGCTGCCTGCGCCCAGCTCCGTGGAAGCTACATGTCCATCCGCCGCCGGACCGGCGACGGGGGGCGCCGCCGCAGGGGCTGCATATGCGGCGGTGGTGATCTGCCGCTTCACCACGATGCGGCGGCCGCCATCCTCCACTTCGATTTCGGTGAGATCATTTTCATGGAGCATTTCGGCCAGCTGGCGGACCATATCCGTATCGACCCGCATAATCCTTTCAGCATCGCCATTCTTATCGGCCATCGGCCCATTCTCCCTGTTTCCGGCACGTCCCCGGCGGAGGCGGTTCCCTGTCAGAGACGGGCTGCTGCGTCCAGAGCCAGCGCATATCCGAGCGCCCCGAAGCCGGCGATGGTTCCGCGCGCCGCCGGTGCGATGAAGCTGCGGTGCCGGAATTCTTCGCGGGCATGAGGATTGGAAAGATGCACCTCGATCACCGGCACGGCCACGGATTTGATCGCGTCGTGGAGCGCGATCGAGCTGTGGGTGAAACCTCCCGCATTGAGGATCACGGCCTTTGCCCCCTGGGCATTGGCCTCGTGCAGCCAATCGATCAGATGCCCTTCGTGATTCGATTGCCGCATATCGATGGCGAGGCCCAGTTGTTGGGCGCGATCCTCCAGCTGGCCTGCAATGTCGTCCAATGTGTCGGACCCGTAGATTTCCGGTTCCCGCATTCCCAGCAAGTTGAGATTGGGGCCGTTGAGCACGTAGATCGTCGGTAGCGTCGCCATGGCGACTCCCTATATGGCGGGGAACGAAGGAGCGCAAAGGCGGACATGGTTTACGACGATACCCTCTCGATCACGGTCAATGGCGAACATCGCCGCATCGTCAAGGGAATGACGGTGGCGGAGCTTGCTCTGGAACTCGGGCTGGAGCCGACCAGGGTGGCGGTGGAACGGAATATGGAGGTGGTGCCGCGCTCGACGCTTGGCGAGGTGCGGATCGAGGACGGCGACGATTTCGAGATCGTCACCTTCGTGGGAGGCGGCTGACATGACGGATCAGTGGCAGGTCGCCGGCCGCAATTTCACCTCCCGCCTGATCATCGGCACCGGCAAATATAAGAGCTTCGAGCAGAATGCCGCCGCGGTCGAGGCCTCCGGAGCCGAGATCGTCACGGTCGCGGTCCGTCGCGTGAACATCGCCGATCCCAAGCAGCCGATGCTGACGGACTTTATCGATCCTAGGAAAATCACCTATCTTCCCAACACGGCCGGCTGTTTCACCGCCGAGGATGCGATCCGGACGCTCCGCCTCGCCCGCGAGGCCGGCGGCTGGACTCTGGTGAAGCTGGAGGTGCTGGGCGAAGCCAAGACGCTGTATCCTGACATGATCGAAACCCTCCGCGCGACCGAGATCCTCGCCACTGAGGGCTTCGAACCGATGGTCTATTGCGCCGACGATCCGATCGCCGCGAAGAAACTTGAAGATGCCGGCGCGGTGGCGATCATGCCGCTCGGCGCGCCGATCGGCTCGGGCCTGGGGTTGCAGAATCAGGTTATGATCCGCCTGATCGTCGAAAATGCCGGCGTGCCGGTGCTGGTTGACGCGGGCGTCGGCACTGCCTCCGATGCTGCGGTGGCGATGGAGCTCGGCTGCGACGGCGTTCTCATGAACACCGCCATCGCCGAAGCCAAGGATCCCATCCTGATGGCTCGGGCGATGAAGGCGGCGGTGGAATCCGGTCGGCTCGCCTATCGTGCGGGGCGCATGGGAAAGAGGCTCTACGCCGATCCTTCCAGCCCGCTTGCCGGGCTGATCTGAGCTTCGAACGCTTCCGCCATTCCTTTCGACAGGGCGAAGTCGTTGGCCAGGTGGAACAGTTCTGGCCTCTCTGGGTTGATGACCTGGTCGCTGGACGCATTGCGGCTTCAAGCAGGCGAAGCTCCCTGCAAACGGGCGCCTCGGAGGTTCCGGGGCGTCTTGCTTAGGGCTTCGGAAGGGAGTGTTTAACATGAAGAACGGCTTAAAATTGCTTATCGGGGCGGCCTGCTCCCTCGTCATTTCCGCCTGCGACGTGGATCAGACGAAAGAGGGCGAGCTACCGGAGGTCGACGTCAACGCCACCGGCGGTCAGCTGCCGGAATTCGACGTCGAAGGGCCCGATGTGGACGTTTCGATGGAGAACAAGACGATCCAGGTTCCCGATGTGGACGTCAGCGTCCCGCAGGAGAACGAGCAGTAGGATAGTCGCTCCGGCGCAAAGCCGATTCATTCTGCGCGGAGGCGTCCGGCTCGAAAAGGCCGGGCGCCTCTTTAATTCGGGGACACTATACTAATTTCCGGCAGCGGGCATGCTGCAATTCACGCGGTCTACCTGCCCGGCCCTGAGGCCTCCCTCGGCTCTCGCGTGTTGCGAGGTGACTTAGTTTAGCATAACACCTCCCTCAGCGGTCCTGCCGCTCTGAAGAGGATGAAACATGCGCCTTTCGATATGCCTAGCCCTTGCCTTGCTGTTGCCGGCCCTGTGCATTGCCGCGCCGTCGTCGGCCTCCGCTCAGGAGGCCCGGCAGGTCATGGAGCGCGTAGGGACGCTCACGGCCAAGGATGCGATCGACGAAAAGGGGCTCGTGACCATCGGCGGGATCGAACAATGGGTGTCGGTGCGGGGGCGCCATCGGTCCAATCCCATCCTCCTGGTCCTGCACGGCGGGCCCGGCTTCACCCTTTCGCCTGTCAGCTATTGGTACATGCGCGACTGGGAAGAATATTTCACTGTGGTCCAATGGGATCAGCGCGGCGCCGGCAAGACCTATGCCGCCAACGATCCCGCTTCAGTGCGGCCGACCATGAGTGTCAAGCGCATGGTCGACGATGCCGAGGAACTCATCCTCCATCTCCGGCGCACCTATGGCAAGGACCGCGTCGTGCTGCTGGCCCATTCCTTCGGCACGATCCTCGGCGTGGAACTGGCCCAGCGCCGCCACGATCTGCTCTACGCCTATGTCGGCACCGGCCAGTTCATCGATTCTCGGCGCAGCGAGCGCATGGGCTTCGAGGCGACACTCGCCGCCGCCCGGGCGGCGGGCGATGCTGAGGCGGTCGCGGAACTCACCGCGATTGCCCCCTTTCCCGATCCGGTCAATCCCGCGCGCAACCTGCAGAATCTCGGCAAGGAGCGGAAATGGCTGGCGAAATATGGCGGCTATTACCGGGCCGGCGGGGTCGGCCACAATGGCGAGATCGCCAGCCTCAGCCCCGATTTCACGGCCGATGAGTTGAAGACCCGCGATGAGGCGCAATGGTTCAGCCTGCAGGCGATGTGGGGCGAGCTCGGCACCGTGTCGTTTTCCGAACGAACGACCTTCCGCACACCCGTCATCATCCTGCAGGGCCGCCACGATCTCGGCACCTCCTCCACCCTGGTGGCTGAATGGTTCCCCCGCGTGAAGGCGCCGGTGAAGAAACTGGTCTGGTTCGAGGATTCGGCGCACATGGTCCATGAAGAGGAACCGGGAAAGCTGCTGGTGACGCTGGTCGAGCAGGTCCTGCCCCTGACCCGGCGCAAGTGAAGCCGGGTCCAAGTCGCGTCCCGGATCGATGCGCTCGGACGTTTTGACGACCCGCGCGAACATGCAAGGCGACGCACTTCCTGCCCGGATCGAACGTGCAGGCTCCTATCGTGCCCCCTCCAGCCCGGCGCCGACATCAGCAGTCGGCAGATAACGGGGCGGAGTCCGCGCGCGGCTCGCCTGCTCATAGGCATGGCCTGCTTTCAGCACGGCCTCGTCGCCGAAGGCGGTCGCAATGAACGACAGGCCGACGGGAAGGCCCTTCACCAGGCCCATCGGCACGGTCAAATGGGGATAGCCGGCGATCGCCGGCAAAACGCTCCCGCCCAGGCCGTTGAACGTGTCGCGATAGATCGGGTCCGCCAGCCAGGCGACGTCATAGCTCGGCTGTATGAGGATGGTCGCATTCGCCTGCTTCAGCATCGCATCGATGCCTTCGCTCCCTGCGAGTCGCAGCGATTTCGCCCGCGCGTCGCGATATCCGGCATCGTCGAGGCCGCTGGTCTTCGCCGCCTCGACGAAGATCTCCTGCCCGATGAAGGCCATTTCTTCCGGGGTGGCCGCGTTGAATGCTATGACCTGCTCCAACGTCCGTGCCGTCACCGCGGCCGGCGTCGTCGCGAGATAGGAGCCGAGCCCTGCCTTGAGCTCGGTTCGAAGCACGGTCGTCAGGGCCTCGAACAGGCCGTCGGCCTTGGGCTGGTCGACGTCGACCAGAATCGCGCCCGCCGCGCGCAGCGCCGTCAGAGCCCGGTCATATTCTTCCCTGATGGCGGGGGGCATTTCGGGGCGGACCACCCCCATTCGCACGCCCTTCAGCGCATCCGCCGACAGCCCCGCGGCGAAATCCTTCTTGTGCTTTGCCGCGTCCCGCGTCGTCGGGTCCGCCGGATCTTCGGCAACCATGGCGGAAAACAGGATCGCCACGTCGCGGACGCTGCGTGCCATCGGCCCGACCATGTCCTGGCTATGGCTGATCGGTACGACATGGGTGCGGCTCACCATCCCCAAGGTCGGCTTCAATCCGACGATCCCGTTCATCGACGCGGGGCAGATGATAGATCCGGCCGTGTCCGATCCGAGTGCCGCCGCCGCGAAGCTCGCCGCCACCGCGGCCCCCGATCCGCTCGATGAACCGCAGGCGCTGCGGTCGAGCGCATGGGGATTGCGCACCAGTCCGCCGACGGCGCTCCACCCGCTGATCGAGGGCGCGGCGCGGATGTTCGCCCATTCGCTGAGGTTGGCCTTGCCGAGGATCACTGCGCCGGCCCTGCGCAATTCGGCGACGACCGGCGCGTCGCGCCCCGTGCGATTGTTCTTGAGCGCGAGACTGCCGGCCGTCGTCGGAAGCTCCCGCGTCTCGATATTGTCCTTGATCAGGATCGGCACACCGTCGAGCGGCCCGCGCGTCCTGCCCGTCTTGCGCCGGGCATCGCTCGCTTGCGCCTGATCCAGCGCGTTGGGCGCCACGGCGATCACTGCGCGTAGCGTCGGCCCGTTGCGGTCCATCGCCGCGATGCGATCCAGATAGGCGCGGGTGATCGCTTCGCTCGTCGTGCCGCTGGCCATCGCGGCCTGGAGCTGATCGATCGACTGTTCCTCGACCTTCGGTGCCGCCTGGGCGGCCAGGGCCGCCGCCGCGGCGGCGCTCAAAAGCAAGGAATAGCAAAAAGCGCGCATCAAAGTCTCCCGATTGTCAGCACTTACGCTGTACCCCCAATGTGACACGAGCCGCGCGAGGTTGATAGCGGCCAGCATGTTTTAGGCGTCCGCTGCAATCGAAGGCGGCGAAGTCAGGCTCAGAACAGCTCATCCTCCGCGCCAGCAATACTGGTTTGCCGCCCGTGGCAGACAGTCAACATAATTGGGGTGTGACACGCAGCTATCTGGACAGGGGGCAGCGAAGAAGATGAACCGAAGAGAATGCCTTCTATCCGCGGCGTCGGCGCTGACCTTGGCCTCCGTTCCGGGCGCCCGGCCCGCGCTGGCGAAATCCGGCGATGAAGCGGCCGGACCCAAATTCGCGCCGCAGGTGAAGCATTATGTGAAAATCCCGATGCGTGACGGTACGGAGCTCAGCGGCTCGCTCTATCTGCCGCGGGGGTTGAAGACGCCCCGTCCGGCCATATTCGCTTTCGGCCCTTATTCCGCCGATCATTATCATCCGGAGGGCGTCTCGCTTTCCTCCTACGGCTATCCCTTCCTCTCGGTCGACATGCGAGGGCGCGGCGATTCCGGGGGCGAATTCTCGCCCTTCGTCACTGAAAGCAAGGACGCCGCCGACATAGTCGATTGGATCATCGAGCAGCCCTTCTGCAACGGCAAGGTCGGCTCCTTGGGCCTGTCTTATTACGGTTATACTCAATGGGGCGCCGTGCGCGGCGATGCCAGGCTGGCGACGATCGTCCCGTCCGCTCCATGCTTCGTCGGTTTCGACTTCCCTCTCCGCTACAACATCTTCTTCAACTTCGCGTCGACCTTCCTGACTCGCGTGTCGGGCAACACCTCCCGCCTGATCGCCTATAATGACGGCCAATTCTGGCAGACCGAGTTTCTCCGCTTCCTCGAATCCGGTCAGCCCTTCCGCAAGATGGCGGAATTTTTCGGACTCCCGGCCAAGCCTTATGAGGATTGGATGGAGCATCCGATGCAGGATGAATATTGGGACCGGGCCAATCCTACGCCCGAGCAATTCGCCAACCTCACAATTCCGGTCCTGTCAATGTGCGGCGTCTATGACGGCGATCAGCCCGGCACGCTCGAATTCCATCGTCAGCATCTCAAATATGCCGGCGCGAAGGCGAACCATTATCTGGTGATCGGTCCCTGGGGCCATATCGAAGTGCGTAAGCCGAGGGCCGAATATTTCGGGATCAAGGTTGGGCCGGACAGCGTCATCGACATGCCGAAGCTCCACCGCGACTGGTATGCCTTTGCGATGGAGGGCGGTGAGCGGCCGGCCTTCCTCAAGAAGAAGGTCGCCTATTACGTCATGGTCGCCGACAAATGGCGCTATGCCGACACGATCGAGGGCGTCACCGCGCGCCACGAAAAGCTGCACCTCGGCTCCTCCGGCAATGCCGACAGCGTCTACAATTCGGGAAAGCTCGGCGCTGCGCCCGCAGGCAAGCCAGATCATTATGTCTACGATCCGCGCGACCTCAGCATGCCGAAGCTGGAAACGACGCTCAGCCAGTCGCATCTGCTCGATCAGACGATGGTCCTCGCCAAACGGCGCGACCAGTTCGTCTATCACAGCGAACCGTTCGAGCAGGACGTCGAGGTCAGCGGCTTCTTCAAGCTCAACGCCTGGATCGCGATCGACCAGCCGGATACCGATTTCATCGCCCAGATCTACGAAATCGCCCCCGATGGTTCGAGCATGTTCCTGACCGAGCAGCATATGCGCGCCCGCCACCGGGAGGGCCTGCGCACCGAAAAGCTGATCGAGACGGCCAAGCCGCTCCGCTACGATTTCGAGAATTTCTTCTTCGTATCGCGGCTCGTCCGGAAGGATCACCGCCTGCGCCTGGTCTTCCGCGCCAATCACGGCCTCGCCTGGCAGAAGAATTACAATAGCGGCAAGCCGGTCGCGGACGAAACCATGGCCGACGCGCGCACCGTGACGGTCCGGCTCTATCACGATGCCGCCCATCCGAGCACGCTCAGCATCCCCATCGGCCAGCCGGACGCCTGACGTCCCGGCGCCGCCGGCTTGCTTGTGCCGGAACGCCTCCGCCCGCGGCTGGTTTACCCCTGAAGGAGGCGATCATGGCCGACTTCGCAGCCGAGCGCGAGAAGATGGTGACGCGGCAGATCGTCGCGCGCGGCATTCTGGACCCGCAGATTCTCGAGGCTTTCCGCGCGGTCCCGCGCGAAGAGTTCGTATCCGGGGACGTGCGCGAATTCGCCTATGAGGATTCGCCGCTACCGATCGAATCCGATCAGACCATTTCGCAGCCTTATATCGTCGCCCTGATGATCGAGGCGGCCGGTATTTCGGCCGGCGACCGGGTGCTGGAGATCGGCGCGGGCTCGGGCTACGCCGCCGCCGTCATGGGCCAGATCGCCGGGAAGGTGGTGGCCATCGAGCGTCATGCCGATCTCGCCAGGCTGGCGCACGAACGGATGGAACGGCTCGGCTACGGCAATGTCTCGATCCGCCAGGGCGACGGCACCGGCGGCCTGCCGGAGGAGGGTCCCTACGATGCGATCATCGCGTCGGCCAGCGGGTCGCACGTGCCGGACCTCCTTCTGCGGCAGCTCGCCATCGACGGAGTCCTGGTCATGCCGATCGGCGAACCGCAGAGCGTCCAGAAACTGGTAAAATTGAGGCGCATCGGCCCCGAAGATTATGAGCAGGAGGACCTGGGGCCGGTCCGCTTCGTGCCGCTGATCGGTGCGCACGGCTGGGACGGGCATGATCGAGGATCGCCAACCCTTCCCGATCTTCTTCGCTCGGCCGCCGAGCCGTTGCCCGAGATCGACGATCCCGCATTCGGCGAAATGTTCGATCGCTTCGCCGATGCTCGCCTCGTCCTGCTCGGCGAAGCAAGCCACGGCACGTCCGAATTCTACCGCGCCCGCGCCGCCATCTCGAAACGCCTGATCGATCGGCACGGATTCCAGATTGTCGCGGTCGAGGCGGATTGGCCGGATGCCGCAACCATCGACCGCTATGTCCGTCATCGCCCGCGGCGGGAAGGGGAGGAGGCGGCCTTCCGGCGGTTTCCGACCTGGATGTGGCGCAACACCGATGTCGACGCCTTCATCCGTTGGCTGAAGCGCCGCAACGAAGGATGCGATCCGGCCGCCATGACCGGCTTTTACGGGCTCGACCTTTACAATCTAAGCGGGTCGATGCGAGCGGTGATCGACTATCTTGAGGATGTCGATCCCGAGGCGGCCAAGATCGCCCGGGAACGATATGGCTGCCTCGCCCCCTGGGGCCGCGACCCGCAGGCTTATGGCAGGATGGCGATCACCCAGGGCTATGCCCGGTGCGAGCGGCCGGTCGTCGAGATGCTGACCGAATTGCTTCGCAAAAGAATGGAATATGTCGCGGCAGATGGCGACGCCTGGCTCGATGCCGCCGGCAATGCCCGCCTGGTCAAGAATGCGGAGCGCTACTACCGCATCATGTATCATGGCGCCGCCGAAAGCTGGAATCTGCGCGATACCCACATGTTCGAGGCGCTGTGCCAGTTGCTGGACGCCAAGGGCCCGGCTGCCAAGGCGATCGTCTGGGCACATAACAGCCATGTCGGCAATGCCGCCTTTACCGAAATGGGTCGGGTGCGCGAGGAGCTCAATGTCGGGCAGCTCTGCAAGGAAAGGTTCGGCGACCAGGCCAGGCTGATCGGCTTCGGCACCCATGACGGGACCGTCGCCGCCGCCACGGATTGGGATGGACCGATGGAGGTGAAGCAGGTCACTCCGTCGCTTGACGGCAGCTACGAGCGCCTGTGCCATGAAACTGGTTTCGAACGCTTCCTCCTCGATCTTCGCGAAGGGAACAATGACGAGGCGCGGCGGGCATTGCTGGAAGCCCGCCTCGAGCGGTTCATCGGCGTCATCTACCGCCCCAACGCCGAACGCTGGAGCCACTATGCCGAAGCCACTCTCCCCCGCCAGTTCGACGCCTGGGTGTGGTTCGACCGCACCCGGGCCGTCACCCCGCTGCCCGGCCCCCAGATCGCCGGCGAAGACGAAACCTACCCGTTCGGCCTTTAGAAGATCCTCCTTCAGGCGAGGGATCGGAGTGGAGCCGGTCTCGGAACGCCCCCAAATCCACGACGTAAAAAGAGACGCCAACGAAGTCTCCCGTTCAATCCGAGCCGAAGAGAGTCTACCTGCCCAGCACCAAGCCCTTGGGGCCTTTTTTTGGAACAGCCTCGCTGTCCATGATACCGGACCCATATTATGCCCGATCGCCTGAACGTCCTCCTTCAATACCTGCTGCCGAAACGGCGTCTGACGATGTTCGCTGGCCGCGTCGCCGGGGCGCGGGGTGGGGCGCTGACGACCCGCCTGATCCGATGGTTCGTCGGCAAATATGGCGTCGATATGAACGAGGCCGAAAATGCCGATATCGGTAGCTATGGCAGCTTCAACGACTTCTTCACACGGCCGCTCAAGGCCGGTGCCCGCCCGCTGGCATCCGCCGATTTCGTCTGTCCGGTCGATGGCGCGATCAGCCGCTTCGGCCGTATCGACGATCACCACATCCTCCAGGCCAAGGGCCATCGCTTCACCACCATGGGGCTGGTCGGCGGCGACGATTCGCTCGCGGCGCTGTTCCGCCACGGCAGCTTCGCCAACCTCTATCTTTCACCCAGGGATTATCATCGCCTGCACATGCCTTGCGACGGCAGGCTAACCCGCATGATCTACGTGCCGGGCGCCTTGTTCTCGGTAAATCCGGTCACCGCCCGCGGCGTGCCGAACCTGTTCGCCCGCAACGAGCGCGTGGTGTGCGTATTTGCATCGCCGGAGCATGGGCCGTTCGTGATGGTCCTGGTCGGGGCTACCATCGTCGGCAGCATGGCGACCGTCTGGCACGGCGTCGTCAATCCCAAGCGCACCGGCAAGGTGTCGGAATGGAGCTATGACGATCGGGAAATCTTGTTGAAACAGGGCGAGGAAATGGGCCGCTTCCTCCTCGGATCGACCATCGTGATGCTGTTCGGAAAGGACAGGATCGCCTTCAACCGGGACTGGGCCCCGGAACGGCCGGTGCGCCTTGGCGAATTCATGGGCAATCGCCCCGCCTGAGCCCGAAATCCTCCCCCAGCACGGACACTCGTCGCTTGGGGCTCAGTTCTCAGCTGCTGGCCCACTGGCGCACCAGATTATGGTAGCAGCCGGTCAGCGAAACCACTTCCGCGCGATCGTCGCCCAGTTGCTGCGCCAGGCTGCGGATCGCGGCGTCCATGTCGAGCAGGATCGTGCGCTGGGCGTCGTCGCGGACTCGGGATTCGATCCAGAAGAAGGAGCAGATCCGGCTGCCGCGCGTGACCGGCTCGACCCGGTGCAGTGAAGTGCTCGGGTAGAGAATGAGGTCGCCGGCGGCGAGCTTGACTTCGTGCGCCCCGTAACTGTCCTCGATCACCAGTTCGCCGCCGTCATAATCTTCGGGCGCCGAGAGGAACAAGGTCGCGGAAAGGTCGGTGCGGATCGAGCCCGAACCATCGGGCAGGTACCGGATCGCGTTGTCGACATGGTTGCCGAATGCGTGGCGCACGCCGCCGTCGTAACGGTTGAACAGGGGCGGGAAGATGGCCCTGGGCAAGGCGGCCGAAAGGAACAGGCCGTCCTCCTGCAGGGCCTGCAGGACGATGGCCCGCGCTTTCTCGCCTTGCGCGCAATCGGCGGCGATCTGCCGGTTGCGCTTGGCGAGCGCCGATTGCTTTCCCGCGGTTTCCCTACCATCCTCCCACCGGCCCTCGTCGATCAGGCTCCGCACTTCGGCAACCTGACCGGACGAAAGAAGTGATGGGATCGCAAGAAGCACGGATGCCAGCCTAGAGCGTGAAAGCCACCGTGGCTATGGCGCTGCGGCCGGCGCCGGGCACGAAGTGACCGCCGCCCACCTGATCGATGTAACGCTTGTCGAACAGGTTGAAGACGTTGAGCCGGGCCGTCAGGCGAGGGCTGAATTCGTAGGCAATTGTGGCATCGGCAAGCCAGTAATCGCCGATGCGGCGGGTATTGGCCTCGTTGGTGAACCGCTCGCCCACATAGCGTACGCCGCCGCCGAACTCGAGGCCGGAGGGGAGCTTGTAGACCGACCATAAGGTGCCGCTATGGTCGGGCACGTTGCGCAGATTATTGCCCACTTCCGCAGGGTCGTTCGACTCGACAATCTTGGCGTCGATGTGGCTGTAACTGGCGATGAGCGACCAATGGCGGGTCAGCTTGCCCGTCGCGCCAAGTTCGAACCCGTCGACACGTTGCCGTCCGGCAAGCACGATCGCCGGCTCGCCGGGCAGGCCGTCGGTCCGCGCATTGACCTTGTCGGTGCGGAAAATCGCGGCATTGAGCAGCAGGCGCCCGCCGAATCCGTCCCACTTGGCCCCGACCTCGTAGGTGCGGCTGCGCTCCGGATCCAGCGCGGCAAGATCCGCGCTGACATTGGTCTGGGTCATATTCTCGATCGACGGGTTCACCGAAGTGCCCGCGCCCGCATAGAGGCTGAGTTGCGGCACCGGCTTGTAGGTCAGGCCGGCGCGCCAGGTCACGTTCTTGTCGACGCGCTCGAACGGCGCGGCCGCACCCGCGGGCGCGAACGTGCTTTTATAACGTTCCCAGCGCAGGCCGCCGGTGAGCAGCAACTGGTCGCTGACGTGGATCGTGTCGAACAGATAGGCCGCGATCGTGTCGGCGGTGGCGGTGACCAGGCCGCCCGGCGTGTCGACGATCGTGCCGGTCCACGGCCGCCTGGGGTCGGGATCGAACAGGTCGGTCGGGGTGCCGGCGGTCACGGTGCGCAACTGGTTGCGACTATTCTCGTCCGCTATCTCGAACCCGGCGATCATATCGTGGCGCAAGCCGCCCGTCGCGAATTCGGCGAACAAGTTGCTCTGGTTGAACAATACGTCGTCGACGGTGTCGCGCGACTGGGTCTGCGGGTTGATCAGCGTGGTACCGGTCCCGGCAAAACGCGGCGCGGAATAGATCGAATCGCGCACCGCATAGCCGTAGCGCGTGGTGTTCGAGACGCGGATAGTATCGGTCAGGTCGTGCTCCAGCGCGAAGGTGAGAAGGTGCGTGCGCGTCTTCTCGTAATCGCGCGCGAGCAAGCCGTAATAATTGTCGAAATCGACCGGCGCGGGCTGGTCGGCATATTCGGCCAGAACGGTGTTCGTCGCCGGCACGAAGGGGATGCCATAATCGGGCTGGTTGTTCTGCCGGAGATAGAGGTAGGAGAGGATTGCCCTGGTGGAGGAGCCGAGGCCGACCGCGATCGAAGGCGCAACGCCGATCCGCTCGCTGTCCACGAAATCGCGGCCCGGCGTGTCGGCATTGTGATACATTGCGTTGAGGCGCAGCGCGGTGCCGCCGCCGATACCGAGCTGCTCCTCACCGACATTGATGTCCACGGTGGCGCGGCCGTAGGCAGGGATTCCGCCGGCGGCGGTGCCGGAGACGAAGCTCGCAGGCTGCGGCTGTTTGGAGAACAGGTTTATGTAGCCGCCGGTCGAACCGCGGCCGGTCTGGGCGGAGGCGGGACCCTTCACCACTTCGACTTGCTCGATGTTGAAAACATCCCGGGTGTAGCTGGCGAAGTCGCGGATGCCGTCGACGAAAATGTCGTTGCGCGCGCCGAAACCGCGCAGGGTCAGATTGTCGCCGCCCGGGCCGCCGCCGCCTTCCCCCGCCGCCATCGAGATGCCGGAGACGTTGCGTAACACGTCGCGCAGGCTGGAAGCCGCCTGCTGTTCGATCACCTCCTTGGCGATGATGCTGATCGATTGGGGCGCATCCTGGACGTCGCCCAGCCGGCTATTGAGGGTGTTGATGCGCTCCCGCTCGCCGACCACGACGATCGCGTCTTTATCGCTATCCTCGAGGGTGGTCAGTTCCCCGGCCCGGTCTTCCGCGTGCGCGATCCCTCCGATCAGGAGGGACCCGGCAAGTCCTGCCGCGATCTTCCGGCCGACGGCCGTCTTCCGGTACGCGCTGATGCCCTGACTGAGTCTGAGCCGATCATTCATCGAATTGCCCCCTTGTTACGAATCATTCGCATTATCAAAGTTGCTAATAATCGTTTGCAACAAGCTTGCAACAGCAATAGGTACTGCCAGGGAACACGCCTTGAGCAGGGGCCGAAATTTGCCGAAGTCGACGAAGAAGCAGCTCCGCGCACTCTGGCTGCAGGTTCACAAATGGATCGGCCTCCTCCTTGCTGTCCTGATAATTCCGATCTCGGTCACGGGGTCGGCGCTGGTCTGGCATGATTGGCTCGACGCGAAACTGGACCCGCAGCGCCACGTCATCATCGCACCGGCTGGGCTGGCGCCATCGGCTTATGCCGCCACAGTGGCGGCGCAACTGGCCCCCGATCAGCTTTTGACCAGCCTGCGGTTCAGCCCCGAAGGTGAGCCCGTTCTTGCCGTCGCTCAAAAGGCCGCGCGGGGCCCCGGGCGACCGGAGCGGACCAACTTCTGGCTGGATCCGAGAGATGCGAGGCTGATCGACCGGGCCCCGGCAAATGCGGGTGTGGTCAGGGTGCTGCACGGGCTGCACGGATCGATGATGATTCCCGGCGGATGGGGGCGTCCGATCGTCGGCTGGGTCGGGATCTTCATGCTGGTCTCGTGCCTGACCGGCCTCTGGCTCTGGTGGCCGTTGCGCGGGGGCTTCAGGTCCGGCTTCAGGTGGAAGCGCCGCAACACCGCCAATGCGAACCTGCACTATATGACCGGCTTCTGGATTCTGATCCCGCTCGCCATGCTCTCGTTCACGGGCGCGTGGATCAGCTTTCCGAAGGTGTTCAGTCAATTCGAATCCGGTTCGACACGCATGTCGGGCGGACCTCGCGGCGGCGGCGGGCCATCGCAGCCGATGGCGGAGACGCGGATCTCCGCGGATGCCGCGCTGGCGGCTGCGACGCCGCTGGCCACCGGTCCGCTGCTCAGCATCGGATGGCCCACCGATCGCCAGCCGGAATGGTCGATCCGTTTCGAAAACGCCGGCCCGCCGTCGGAGGTCAAGGTGGCCGACGCCTCCCCCGCCTCTGTGGAACTGGAGCCGATCCGACCAGAGACGCTCGCGCGCAAGATTCGGCGCTGGCACGACGGCACCGACATGGGCCCTGTTTGGCAGATCGTGATCTTCCTGGGCGGGATCATTCCTGCACTGCTCTCCGTCACCGGCATTATCATCTGGTGGCGCGCCCGCGCCTCGCGTCGGCGCGCGCGGCCGACGGCGGTCGCACTCAGTCCTTAGAAATTCAACCGGCCAAGCCTGAAGGAGAGGAGGGCAGTCGCACTCGTGACGGCCATATCGACCGCGCGGAGCGACACTCGCGACTTGCTCTTGCGATCATCAGATGATGATAGGGGTGCGACCATGGGAGAAGCACATGCCTGATGTGGAGTGGGGAGAGCCCGCGACCTTGATCGATCTCGACGGCAAGGCGCCTTTGATCGGCACCATCCGCGACTGCGCGATGCATTTCGCCATCTTCAAGCCATCGGCGAAGGAACAGGCCCGAATCTTGCTGACGAAGCCCGTCCATCGTGAAGGCCGCAAGACGCGAACCTGGATTCTCGATCCGGACGAGATCGAGCGTCTGGCGGTACGGCTGCGCAGCGAAGGCTGATCAAGTTCATATCCAAAGCAGATCGGACCAGGATCGAGCCCTTGCGATCTTCCCTTAGAGGTTCGATCGACTTGGAACATCGAGGAGCTTTCCGATTCCTGCCCCGGGCCCTTGACCTGACGTTCACGTAACCTAGTTGGGTCGCAGACCAGCTGGAGGCGAAGAATGACGAAGAGCGAAATGGCCGCGGCCATCAACGAGAAGAATGCATGGCTCCCCGGCAAGCGCGTGAAGCTCGATTTCGGCTCCGAAGGCATCGTCATGCTCGATGGTGTCGCCAACCAGGCGACCGAGGAGGATGGCCCGGCCGATACGACCATCAAGGTTGCTTGGGCCGATTGGCAGGAAATGAGCGATGGCCGGCTCGACGGCATGACCGCCTTCATGCAGGGCAAGCTGAAGATCGAGGGCGACATGTCGAACGCGATGCAGCTGCAGGGCGTGCTGGCAAAGTTGAAGGGCTGAGAAGCCCTGCCTTCCTTGACCCGGCGCCTTGCGCGCGCTTAACGGCGCATCACGGACCCTGATCGACGCCGGCATGGCCGGGGCGCGATGCGCGGTCTTGGGCATCAAGAGGCCTGGTTCAGGTCGACGGCGGAAGCGCGAAGCATCTCCGTCGTCGATGGCCAGGTTCGCAGCGGAGCAGCACATGCAGAAAATCTACGCCAATGCGGAAGGAGCGCTCGACGGCCTCCTGTTCGACGGGATGGTCATTTGCGCGGGCGGGTTCGGCCTGTGCGGCATTCCCGAACGCCTGATCGACGCGATCCAGGCGAGCGGGGTCAAGGATCTCACCATCGCCTCCAACAATGCCGGCATCGACAATGAGGGGCTCGGCAAGCTGCTGCGCACCAATCAGGTCCGCAAGATGATCTCCTCTTATGTCGGGGAGAATAAGGAGTTCGAGCGGCAATATCTGTCGGGCGAGCTCGAAGTGGAATTCTGCCCGCAGGGCACGCTCGCCGAACGCTGCCGGGCCGGCGGCGCGGGCATTCCGGGCTTCTATACGAAGACCGGCGTCGGGACACTGGTCGCCGAGGGCAAGGAGCATAAGGAGTTCGACGGCGAGACCTATATCCTGGAACGCGGCATCCGTGCCGATCTCAGCATCATCAAGGGCTGGAAGGCCGACGAAAGCGGCAACCTGATGTTCCGCAAGACGGCGCGCAACTTCAATCAGCCTATGGCCACGGCAGGCAAGATCTGCGTCGCCGAGGTGGAGGAAATCGTTCCGGTCGGCAGTCTGGATCCGGACTGCATCCATTTGCCGTCCATCTACGTGAAGCGCCTGGTCCTGGGCGCGCCTTATGACAAGAAGATCGAATTTCGAATGACTCGCCAGAGGGAGGCCGCGTGATGGGCTGGGATCGCAACCAGATGGCGGCCCGCGCGGCCAAGGAGCTTCGCGACGGCTATTATGTGAACCTGGGCATCGGCATCCCGACCCTGGTCGCCAACAACATTCCGGAAGGGATGACGGTCACGCTCCAGTCGGAAAACGGCATGCTCGGCATCGGGCCCTTCCCCTATGACGATGAGGTCGATCCGGACCTGATCAATGCGGGCAAGCAGACGATCAGCCAGCTTCCGTCCTCCAGCTATTTCTCCTCGTCTGACAGCTTCGCGATGATTCGCGGCGGCCATATCGACCTGACCGTCCTGGGGGCGATGGAAGTGGCCGAAAATGGCGACATCGCCAATTGGATGATCCCGGGCAAGATGATCAAGGGCATGGGCGGGGCGATGGACCTGGTCGCCGGCGTCAAGAAGATCATCGTCGTGATGGAGCATGTCTCCAAGAATGGCGATCCGAAATTCATCCCGGAATGCACGCTGCCGCTGACAGGCAAGAACGTCGTCGACATGATTGTAACCGATCTGTGCGTCTTCCAACGCGTCGATCATGACAGCCCGTTCCGCCTGATCGAATTGGCACCCGGCGTCACGGTCGAGGAGGTGGCGTCCAAGACCAGCGCGAAATACGAAGTCGCGCTGTGATAGCGTGCTCCGAAAACCCGCTCGGCATCAGGGCGTCTGCCCGGCCTGTCGCCGCAGCCGGCGGTCGATAGGCTTCGGAGTTCACAGGAAGGGGGCCAGGCCATGAAGGCATTGCTGTCGCGCAACGCGGGCGGACCGGAAACGCTCGTCCTCGCCGATCTTCCCGATCCCGTGCCTGGCCCCAACCAGCTGCTCGTTCGCGTCAAGGCTTGCGGCATAAATTATCCCGACGTCCTGCTGATTCAGGACAAATATCAGTTCAGGCCGGAACGGCCGTTCGCGCCGGGCCTCGAGATTGCCGGGCTGGTCGAAGCGGCGGGCGAGGGCGTGGCGGGCTGGTCGCCTGGCGACCGCGTCATTGCCACGCTCTCGCATGGCGGCCTTGCGGAAAAGGTACTGGTGGATCCGTCCCGCGCCTACCGGCTTCCCGCCGAGCGCAGCTTCGAACAAGGCTCCGCTTTGGTGCTGACCTACGCGACATCGCTGCACGCTTTGGTCGACCGCGGCCGGCTGAAGTCCGGCGACACTCTTCTGGTCCTCGGTGCGGCCGGCGGCGTGGGCCTGGCCGCCGTCGAGCTCGGCAAGGCCTATGGCGCGACCGTCGTCGCCGCCGTTTCCTCCAAAGAAAAGGCGGAGGCGGCGCGGCAGGCCGGCGCCGATTCGACCCTTGTCTATCCGCGTGGCTCGTTCGACAGGGAGCAGTCGAAGGCGCTGGCATCGCTTTTCAAGGACGCGGTCGGGCCGGGCGGCGCGGACATCATCTACGATCCCGTCGGCGGCGACTATGCGGAGCCGGCGCTCCGCTCGATCGCCTGGGAAGGACGCTATCTGGTTGTCGGTTTCCCTGCGGGCATCCCGCTCCTCCCGCTGAACCTGCCCTTGCTCAAGAGCTGCGACATATGCGGGGTGTTCTGGGGCGGCCATGCGGCGCGCGATCCCGAGGCCAATGCGGCGCTCGTCCAGACCCTCTTCGATCTGTGGGAAGACAAGAAGATCGCGCCGAAGATCAGCCGCGTCTGGCCGCTGGCGCAGGCGGGCGAGGCGATCGCGCACATGGCCGAGCGCAAGGCCATCGGCAAGCTGGTGGTGACGATAGACTGAGGCTCGCCGTTGCGCCGGGCGCATTGCCTGCCTATCTGGAGGAAACTTTCACAAAGGACCGCCATGACCAGTTTCGACGACCGTGAACGCGCATTCGAGAACAGATATGCCCGTGATCAGGAGCTCCAGTTCAAGATCGTCGCGCGGCGCAACCGCCTGCTCGGCCATTGGGCGGCCAATCTGATGGGACTGACGGCCGAGGAAGCGGACGCTTATGCCAAGGATGTGGTCCGTGCCGATTTCGAGGAAGCGGGCGACGAGGATGTGATTCGCAAAATCCTTGGCGATCTCACCTCCGCCGGGGTCGATTGCGACGAAACCCGCATCCGCGAAGCGCTCGACCACAAATTCGTTGAAGCCCGCCGCCAGTTCATGGAAAGCGAGAGCTGAGCCGATGGCTATGGCCGCCGAAGAGATCGAATCCCTGATCCGCAGCTTCATTCCCGATGCGCGGGTCGAGATCACCGATCTGGCCGGCGATGGCGATCATTATGCGGCGCGGGTGGTGTCGGAGAGCTTCCGGGGCCTGCCGCGTGTCAAACAGCACCAGCGCGTCTATGAGGCGCTGGGCGGCCGAATGGGCGGAGCGCTCCACGCGCTTCAGCTCACCACCGCCGCCCCCGATCCAGGAGCAAATCCATGAGCGACATCAATGCACGCCTCGACGAGATCGTGAACAGCAACGACGTCACCTTGTTCATGAAGGGCACGGCCTTGTTCCCGCAATGCGGCTTCTCGTCGCGCGCGGTGGCGATCCTCGACCATCTCGGCGTCGCCTTCGAAACGGTTGACGTGCTTCAGGATTCGGAGATCCGCCAAGGCATCAAGGATTATTCCGACTGGCCGACTATCCCGCAGCTTTACGTGAAGGGTGAATTCGTCGGCGGATCGGACATCATGATGGAAATGTTCGAAGCCGGCGAACTCCAGGCGCTGCTCGAAGAAAAGCAGGTGGCGAAGGCCTGACGGAGGAAGCCGGGACTCCTCGGTTCGAATTCTCTCGGTGGTCTTTGAACCGTTACACCGGCAACGGCGCGATTCGCAGGCCGCGCGGTCCCAAAAAATGAGGGGCGGGCGGCGCGACCGGAAGAAGCGCCTGCCCGCCCCATAGGGGGATTTGTGTGGACGCTGATATAGATACACGGGCCGTGCCAAATCGTGGGAATGACGGAAAAGCGTGGGTGTTGATGGTGAAGCGGAATTAACCTTTTCGCTTCGTGTAAAGCGTGCCGACACTTTCACCCTCCAAGGGCAGTGCTTCCAAACCGCGAACCCGTTGCCCGTGGCTCCCGCCGACGCCACGCGCTTTCACCAAAGATGTAGGGCGATCGCGCAATGGGTCCAAATATTTGAATAGAGGCTGATTCACGCCATTGGCGGGAAGCACGTATCACTTTCACCAAACGATCAGGCTCTGGGCGCTCGGATCAGAGGATCGTCCGCTCCCAGGACGCCCGCCGGTCGGCCGAATCGCCAATACGGCGCACGGGACCCGGCCATTCTGCCGGCTTCATCCTGCGCGCGAGATGGCCATGACGGTGGGATTCGAGCTGGTCGGAAAGTGTGCGCAGCATCTCCACGGTTTCCGTCTCGTCGCAGGCGGTCGCATAGAGTCCGAGGCTGTGCAGAAGCTGCGACAGCTCCTCCAATCCATCCATCATGCGCACGGGAAACTTGGCCGACAGATCCATGACGATCCTCCTGCCGCCTTTCTGAGCTCCTCGTGGTTAAGGATCCGATACCGGAAATGGTGAATCTGAGGGGTCGACCCTAAACGTCCTGGACGCGGTCGACGAACGGCTCCACGATGGTCCGCCGGCCGAGCAGGAAGGCTTCGGCCGCCAGCCGCAGCGGCTCGATGTCGACATGTGAGCGGCGCTCGTCGATCAGGTCCACGAAGTGATTGTATATGCTCTGATATTCGCCGGATCCGCTTGCGTCGACCGGATCGCCGTCCAGCGTCAGCTTCGCCCCGCCCTCACTCAGCCGCAGCTCCAGGCCGTCCGCCGTCCGGATGTCGATCCTCCACATCTCGCCGGCCTGGTGGCGCCAGTCGAACGCGACCTCGATGGCTCCACTGGCGATGGGGCTGGCGAGATTGAGCCGGGCGGCGATCGGCGTCTGCCGGTTCTCCGGATAGAGCAGCTCGGCGTCGCGGACGAACAGGGCCCCGGGGACGATATGGCTCGCGATCGAAAGCGCGTTGATACCGGGATCGAAGACTCCGAACCCGCCCGGCTCCCAGATCCATTGCTGGCCTGGATGCCATTTGCGCACGTCTTCGCGCCAGGCAATTTTCATGGCCGCGATCTTCTGTCCCGCAAGCAATCGGGCGGCATCGGCAACGGCAGCAGCATGCTGGGCGTGCCAGGTGGTGAACAGGGTCGCGTCCCTGGCCGCCGCGACCCTCGCCAGCTCCTCGACTTCGCCAAGCGTCGCCGCCGGCGGCTTTTCTAGCAGCACATGCTTTCCGGCAAGCAGGCAGTCGCGGCCTATGTCGTACCGGACGGAAGGCGGAGTGCAGATCGCGACCGCGTCCAGATCGTGCATAGCGGCGAGCATCTCCCGATGCGTCCCGAAGCTGGGAATGCCGGGATGCGGCTCCGGCTTGGAGCTGACGGTCGCGGCCAGCGCGAACCGCGCATTGGCCTGGATCGCCGGCACATGTTGGTCGCGAGCGATCTTGCCATAGCCGATTATGGCGATGCGAAGCGGCTTCACGGCATGAGTGCTTCGACATAGGCCTGCGCCTGAGCGCCGATCTGGTGCGGCGGCTGGCCCGGCCGGTAGAGGCCGGAGCCGAGGCCGAAACCGTCGGCCCCCGCATCGAGCCACGTTCGCATATTGGCGGGGGTTATGCCGCCGACGGCCAGAACCGGCATATCCTTCGGGAGGACCGCACGCTGGGCTTTCAGCACGCTGGGCGAAGCGCCTTCGGCAGGAAAGAGCTTCAGTCCATGAGCGCCTGCGCGCAGCGCCTCGAAGGCTTCGGAAGGCGTGAAATATCCCGGCATCGACACGAGGCCGGCAGCCACCGTCGCCGCGATGACAGGCGCATAGGTGTTAGGCGAAACAATCAAGCGGCCGCCGGCGTCCCGCACCCGATCGACGTCGCCGGGATGCAGGACGGTGCCGGCGCCGACCAGCGCCCTGTCGCCAAGCGCCTTGGCGAGATTGCCGATGCTGGCGAAGGGATCGGGCGAATTGAGCGGCACCTCGATGATCCGGATGCCCGCTCCATGGATGGCTTCGCCGACCGCCGCCGCCTCGTCCGGCGTCACGCCGCGGATGATTGCGATCAGAGGACATTCGCCGAGCCGGCGCGTCAGGGTTTCGATCGCACTCATGATAGCAGCTCCGCTAAACGCCTTGCCCCGGCGAGGAAGGCCTCCTCGCCGTCGATTTCGCGGCCCTCGCGGCCCAGCTCCCGGAGCGCGGCGGCGAACAGACCGGTCAGTTCAGGCCGGCCCATGACCACGATATCGGCATCGCCGGCGAAGCCAAGGCCGATCCGCAGATCGCTGCCGATCAGGAGGCCGCTCGTATAGGATGCCGCCGCGTGCGCCGGCGCCTTGCCGAGCAGCACGCGGGCGCGGACCGAGAACAGGTCGGCGGTGAGATCGCCTTGCTCGAAGCCACGTCGGACGCCGGCCTCGAAGGCGGCGTCGGCGACGGCGGGGGGCTTCAGCAGATCGGCGAGGATGCTGTGCTCCTTGAGCAGATTGAATATCTCGCCCGTCATCACCGTCCGGAAGGTGGCAATCCTGCCATTCTCCAGCCTGATCCATTTGTTGTGGGTGCCGGGATGGCAGATGATGGTCTCCGCCGGCACCAAACCGTCGGCCAAGGCCCCGAGGATCTGCACCTCTTCACCGCGCATGACGTCCGCCGCTTCGCCTTGCGTCCAGGAGATTCCCGGCACGATGCCGATCTGGTCCGGCTCTACCCAGAGTATTGCCGCCGCGAGTTCCTCCAGGCCGGCGGGGGCGGGGACATAGGGCGCTTCCTTCCAGCCGCGGTTGGATCCGATCATACCGGCCATCAGCATCGGGTGATCGCCTAGCCTGTCCGTGATGGCGCCGACGGCGTCGGGAAAGCCGCCTGTGTCCACGGACAAAATGCCTCGATCATCCTCCATTTCGGCCAGGCACCGCCCGTCGCTGCCGATCAGATAAGCGCGTCGATTGGTCGTTCCCCAATCGACCGCGATGAAGCCGTCACTCCAGTGCATGGCACTCCCTTCGCCTCAGGGCTCCAACGTTCTGGCGGCCATCGGGTCCCAACTTTTCTTGCGCCCGCCATTGGCGAGGCTATCCAGCGGTCATGACCGATGCGTCGGAAGCCACCTGCCTCGTCGATTGCAAGGCCCTCCTCGGGGAAGGCCCCGTCTGGGTCGAACGCGAAAGGGCGCTCTATTGGGTGGACATCAAGGGTCGGATGCTGTTCCGTTACGATTGGGAAAGCGGATCGCATTCCTCCTGGCCGACGCCCTTTCGCGTCGGATCGATCGCTCCCCGGCGATCGGGCGGCTTCGTCGCCGGGACTGACCAGGGCATCGCCGCAGTCGATCCCGCCCGGAATCTATACGAGATCATCGCCGATCCCGAGCCCGATCGCCCCACCAACCGCTTCAATGACGGCAAGGTCGACCGAAATGGGCGCTTCTGGGCCGGCACGATGGACGATCGCGAAGAGCTCGCCCAGGGAGCGCTTTATCGGTTCGATCCAGATCTCAGCTGGAGGCGCTTGGACGATGGCTATCGGGTGACCAATGGCCCGGCCTTCAGCCCGGACGGCCATTCCATGTATCATAACGACAGTGCGCGGCGGATCATCTACGCATTCGATCTCGACGAGCAGGGCAATCCCAGCGAGCGCAGGATATTCGCGCAATTCGGCGAAGACGGGGGATCGCCCGACGGCATGACGGTGGATGCCGAAGGCTGTCTCTGGGTGGCGTTCTGGGATGGCTGGTGCGTCCGGCGGTTCAGCCCCTCCGGCGCCTGTATCGGCGAGCTGTCTGTGCCGGTACAGCGCCCGACCAGTTGCGCCTTCGGTGGCCCCGGCCTCGATCATCTGTTCATCACCTCGGCGCGCACCGGCCTCGACGCACAGGCGCTTGCCGGCCAGCCGCAGGCCGGCGGCCTGTTCATGGTCCGGCCAGGCCATAGGGGCGTGGCGGAAATATTGTTTGCCGGCTGATCGGCTCAGGTGATCGCAAGTCAGATGAAATGATCTGGCGACTCGGAAACGACGGAAAACAAAGCAACACCAGGTTCTATTCAAATGTTTAGGAGGAGGCGTTCGGATCGGTGAGCGGCTCGGCCAGCTCGCGAGGGCTGGGGGTGCGGCTGTCGGGGATCGAGCCGGTCTGCCGCTCGATCATCCGGCGGATGATCGGCGCCTTCTTGCCGCAATGGAGGGCCCGCAGTCGCTCGGTGACGACCGCATCCGCCTTGGTGACGCGATTGTTGTGGCGGGCATATTCCAACCAGGTCGGAAGATGAAAGCGTTCGATCCAGATCTCGGCGTCGGCCAGATCACGAAGCAGTGTCCAGTGACGCGCCCCGTCCCGCCGGCGGATGCGCCGCCGCTCCGCCATCGTCGCCAGGAACGGGCGACGATCCTCGGGCCGAATCCGATATTCGATGGTGATGACGACCGGTCCGCTTCGCGGCTCGACGGCCACCGCCGTTTCGGGCGCCTGCCAGCTGCGCAAGGGATCGAGATCGATGTCGGATCGAGCCGGCAAGGGAAGACGAAGTCCGAGCAGGGCGCAGCCGAGCAGGACGGTCGCCGCGACCGCGAGCGCCGCCCAGATGCCATGATCTTCGGCGATGACGCCCCACAGCCAGCTGCCCCCCGCCATTCCGCCGAACGCGGCCATCTGGTAGAGCGAGAGGGCGCGGGCGACGACCCATCGCGGCGAATGGAGCTGGACAGTGACGTTGAAGGTGGACAGGACCAGCACCCATGCGACCCCCGCCACGAGCAGGACGGCCATGGTCGCCGGCAGCCAGGGGCTGAGGCCCGCCAGCGCGGCGGCGGCCGCGAAGGCCAGGCAGGATCCCCGGGCCAGGGTCTCGGATGAAAAAGCGCTTCTGAGTCTTGCGCTGGCAAGCGCGCCGGCCACGGCTCCGAAACCGAACGATCCGAGCAGCAGGCCATAGGTCAATGGTCCGCCCGCGATCACGTCGCGCGCTATGAGCGGCATCAGCGCAGGGATGGCGCTTGCTCCGATCCCGAAGATCGCGCTCCGGCCGAGCACGGTGCGGATTGCCGGCGACATGGCGGCATATCGGATGCCCGCCGCCATCGCGACGCCAAGCGTCTCGCGGGGCAGCGGCTGCGGAGCGTGATCGGGTCGCCAGCGGGCCAGCACGGCGATCAGGCCGACATAGCTGGCGGCGTTGACCGCGAAGGCGGCGGCGGCGCCCGCTGCGGCGACGATGGCGCCGCCGATCGCCGGTCCCAGGCTGCGCGCAATATTGAAACCCATGCTGTTGAGCGCGATGGCCCCGGGAAGATCCGGCCGCTCCACCATGTCGCCGACCGACGCCTGCCAGGCCGGTCCGTTGAACGCGGTGCCGCATCCGATCATGAAGGTGAAGGCGAGCAGCAGCCACGGCGTGATCAGCCCCGTCCAGGCGCAGGCCGCCAGCGCGACGGAAACGAACAGCATGAAGACCTGGGCGGCCAGCATCATGCGCCGCCGGTCGAAATTGTCGGCCAGCGCGCCGGCGACCAGCGACAGCAGCATGATCGGCAGCGTGACGGAGGCCTGGACGAGCGTGATCATTTCCGCCGAACCCGCGATGGACGTCATCATCCAGGAGGCGCCGACCGACTGGATCAGGCCGCCGAAATTGGAGGCCATGCTGGCGATCCACACGGCGCGGAAGACGGGATTGCGAAGCGGATCGAGGGTCGATCCCTGACGCGTACCCGGCATCCTTGGCGGCGGATCCGCCATCAGACGCGCCGACCCGAAGAGCCCGTGGCGTGCGATCCGATCGGGAAGATATCTGCCATTCGATCCGTCGTTGCGCGCTTCCGGTGCCGTTGCAAGAGACGAGCGGCGGAGAGACAGGTTCCGCAGCGGATTTTCCTGGGGACGCTTGGTTTTTGCGAGGGCAGATGCCACATGCTGGTCATGGACGATCGGCCTCCCGGCGCCGCGCAGCGGCTGGACCCCCTGGTCCGACGCCTGCTCGCCGACAATCCGTCGCCATTCACCTTCACCGGGACCCAGACCTACATCGTCGGATCGGGAGAGGTCGCGGTGATCGATCCCGGGCCAGACCTGCCCGATCATGTCGCCGCCATCCTGGAGGCGATATCCGGCGAACGGGTCGCGGCGATCGTCTGCACCCACACCCATCGCGACCATAGTCCCGCCAGCCGGCCGCTGCAGGCGGCGACCGGCGCGCCGATCATTGGCTGCGCGGCGCTGGCGCTCCACGACGAAGGGCCGCGCGCGGACGACGGCTTCGATCCCGATTATCGTGCCGACAAGACGCTCGCGGACGGCGAAGCCCTGCACGGCGCGGCGTGGACGCTGCGCGCCGTGGCGACGCCCGGTCACACATCCAACCATCTCTGCTTTGTGCTGGAGGAGAGTTCCGCCCTTTTCACCGGCGATCATGTCATGGGCTGGTCGACGACCGTGGTGGCGCCCCCGGACGGCGACATGGCCGATTATATGGCCAGCCTCGACAAGCTCATGGGCCGCGACGATCACGTATATTATCCCGCTCACGGCCCGGCGCTGACCGCTCCGAAGGACCATCTTGCGAAGCTGATCGATCACCGGCGGCAGCGCGAACGCCAGATCCTCTCCCGCATCGAGGCAGGCACCGGCAATATTCCGGATATGGTGGAATCCATCTATCGCGAGGTCGATCCGCGTCTCCATCCTGCGGCGGGGCGATCGGTGCTCGCCCATCTGATCGACCTCGAGGCCCGGCAGCTCGTTCGGCGGCAGGGCGATCGATGGATGCTCGCGGCATGAGAAAGCTCGGCCCCATCATCGTCGCCGTCATCGCGGGCCTTGTCGCGGGAGCGTTGCTGGTCGCGGCCTTGCGCGTCTCCGACTGGTTCGGGGATGGCCCGGATCCGGAAACGATCGCCGCCGCCAGCCTCCAGTCGGTGCGGGAGCAGGCGCGGCTAACGCCTTTCGCGGCCCGCTTCGTGGCGGTCGTGACCTCCACCCAGACGCGATTCGGCCTGAAGGCGCAAAAGACGCTGATCATGCCGGGAATGGTCCGCTACGAGATAGATCTGGCGCGGCTGAGGCAAAGCGACTTGCGCTGGGATGATGCGAGCAAGACGCTGACCATATCCTTGCCGCCGCTCGAAATCGCCGGGCCGGAGGTCGACCTCACCCAGGTGAGGGAATATGATGGCGGCGGCGTGCTACTGGCATTGACCGATGCGGAGCAGACGCTCGACCAGGTCAATCGGCGCCGGGGCCAGCAAGAGCTGGTTCGCCAGGCGCGGGAGTCACTGCCGATGCGTCTGGCCCGCGACGCCGCCCGCCGTGCCGTGGCGCGAAGTTTTGCCATGCCCTTGCGGGCCGCGGGCATCGATGCCGATGTTGCCGTGCGCTTTCGCGATGAGCCGGGGCGGGATCCATCCTTCCTCGACCGGTCGCGCCGGATGGAAGATGTGCTTAAGGAACAGGCGGGACGCCGCCGCTCACCGGATAAGGAAAGTCGATGAACGCACCTACCGCAAGCCTCCGCGGACTCGACCTCCGCGCCGAGATCGATCGGCTGCGCAAGGAACGAAATGCCGTCATACTCGCCCATTATTATCAGGCGCCGGAATTGCAGGATCTTGCCGATTTCGTGGGCGACAGCCTGGATCTCAGCCGCAAGGCGGAGAAGACCGATGCCGATGTGATCGCCTTTTGCGGGGTTCGCTTCATGGCCGAAACAGCCAAGATCCTGTCCCCGGACAAGATCGTGGTCCTGCCCGACATGGACGCCGGCTGCAGCCTGGAGGACAGCTGCCCGCCCGATCAGTTCAAGGCGTTCCGGGAAAAGCATCCGGATCATATCGCACTGACCTACATCAACTGCTCCGCCGCGGTGAAGGCGCTGTCCGACATCATCGTCACCAGCTCTTCGGCCGACATCATCCTCAGCCAGATCCCCAAGGATCAGAAGATCATCTTCGGGCCCGACAAGCATCTGGGCGGCTATCTGACCCGCAAGACCGGCCGCGACATGCTGCTCTGGCCGGGCGTCTGCATCGTCCATGAGGCCTTTTCCGAAACCGAACTGCTCAAGCTGAAGGCGCAGCATCCCGGCGCCCCGGTGCTCGCCCATCCGGAATGCCCCCCGCACATTCTCGACCATGCCGACCATGTCGGGTCGACCTCCTCGATACTTGATTATGCCCTGCGCGCGCCGGACTCGACCTTGATCGTGGCGACCGAGCCGCACATCATCCACCAGATGGAAAAGGCGGCGCCGCACAAGACATTCATCGGCGCGCCGGGAGCGGACGGAAACTGCAATTGCAACATGTGCCCCTATATGGCCCTCAATACGATGGAGAAGCTCTATCTCGCCCTGCGCGATCTGGAGCCTCGGATCGAGATCGAGGAAGGGCTACGCCTCGCCGCCAAGAAATCGCTCGACCGCATGCTCGACATGGCGGGCAGGACGGTGGGCCAGGGCGATGTCGGCAAGCCGATCTTCGCCGGCGATTGATCCTGAACTTGCGGCGTTCGGCCATGACCTTCGCGCTCGACCGTTTCGATCTGGATCGCTTCGTTGCCGATACGCTGGCGGAGGATCTCGGCGATCATGGCGACATCACTTCGGCGGCGGTGATTCCTGCCGATGCCGCCTTCACCGGCGTGATGGACAGTCGCGAGCCGATCGTGGTCGCCGGCCTTCCGCTTGCCGCCGCGTTTTTCGCAGCTCTGGATGCCAATGTCCGGGTCGAGATGCTGGCGGGGGAGGGGGATCGGGTCGGCGCCGGTGCCGATCTGATGCGGCTATCCGGCAACGCGCGTGCCATGCTGACGGCGGAACGGTCCGCGCTTAACACGCTCCAGCACCTTTGCGGGATCGCCACGCTGACCAGGCGCTACGTGGATGCGATCGCGGGCACCGGGGCAACATTGCTCGATACCCGCAAGACCATACCCGGGCTCCGCGTCCTTGAAAAATATGCGACCCGGATGGGCGGCGCGAAGAATCACCGTATGCGGCTCGACGATGCAGCGATGATCAAGGATAATCACGTCGCCGTCGCTGGCGGTGTCGCGGCCGCGGTGGATCGGGCGCGAGCGGCCGGGATTTCCCGAATCATCGTCGAGGTCGATCGGCTCGACCAGATCGACGCCGCCATCTCGGCCGGTGCGACCCACTTGCTGCTCGACAATATGGACGTTCCTGCGCTGCGCAAAGCGGTCGCGATCGTGGCTGGCCGCGTCCCGACCGAAGCCAGCGGCGGGGTCACGCTCGACACGATCCGGGCCAAGGCCGAAACCGGAGTCACTTATGTTTCCGTCGGCCGCATCACCCAATCCGCGCCGGCTGCCGATATCGGCCTGGATTTTTCGGCCGTCTGAACAAGATCAGCGGTCTCGGTCCCGCGCCACCACTTCGCCTTCCACTACCACCGTCGCCGGATGGTGCTTGTCTAGCCAGCGCTTCAAGATCTTGAGGTTGCGGGTGTTGGAGCGGAAAGCGAAGTCGAACAGATCGCCCACCAGCGGAATGGCGCCGATTGCGGTGTCGACGCCGATATTGCCCATCATCCGCCAAAGCTGGAATTTGGACATGCCGAGATTGCGTGCCTCCCAGACCAGCCAGGCGCCCATCGCTGCCGTGACGACGTCGCCGACCACCGGGACCAGGCCGATAATCGAGTCGAGGCCGACGGGCCGGTTGATGCCGGGAATCACGAAAATGCGTTCCAGCACGGCTTCCATCGCCTCCAGCCGCCGCCGCACGGACAAGGGATCGCGTCCGATCGGAAGCTGATCGGCCAAGGCTTCGAAATGGTCCTGCGGTGTGGGCATCGCCTCCTCCTCTTTGCTCTTTATGGGGAAGGGGCGGCCAATTCGCCAGCATAGTGGCGGGCGAACATGTTCGGACGGAACCCCGCCAGCCGGGGGGATAGCAGGGACCATCGTATCGGGGTCGCTATCGGGATGAAGACATTGGCCGCGGCCAGAAGCCGGTCGGCATTGGCGAGGAGGGCACGGCGAGCAGCCATGTTGGGCGCGATCCGAGCCGCCGCCATGGCTTCGTCGGCGGCAGGATCGCAGACCGGGTTGGCGTCGCAGCTGAATCGCCGCAGGTACCAGCTGGCCAAGCGTGCCGGCGCGACCAAGTCGATGAAGCGCAGATCGGCCTGATCATCGATGGCGACCTTTTGCGCGTCCACCCCGATCGCGGCCCAGTCCCGCTTGAGGCGTGCGAATAGAATGCGATAGCCCGGTCCCTGCGGCATGGCGACGCGAACCTGGATCGGCTTCGGGACGTCCAGCTTCCCGATCGTCTGGGCCGCATATTCCCGTCGCATCGGCAACGGATTTCCGGCCCATGCCGGCACGGCCGGCCGGGGCATTTCCTCCAACTCCGTCGGCACGAGCGAAAGCCGGGTTGCGAGGCCTGGTATGGCCAGCACCGAGCTCAGCGCGTCCCGGTCCAGCGCCATGCTGAGGGCCTGACGCACCGCGGGGTCCGTCAGCGGGCCTTCGGCGGCGGTGAAGGCCAGGCCGAAGAGGCCCTCGGCGGGATCGAAAGTCAGTCTGTCATTTCCGAGGCGTGCCGCTCTGGCCAAGGGAAGATCGCCGATCGTGCCGCCGATCACCAGGTCGGCTTCGCCTTCCAGAAAACGTGCGATGGCCAGAGCCGCTCTTTCGCCCTTCAGCAGGATGGGGGGCGGTCCATCTTCCTCTTCTTCTTCCTCGTTCCTTGGGGGCGTCAGCAGGACCGTACCATCCTCCTGCCACGTCGGACGATAAGGGCCCGCGCCCTGACCTTTGAACAATATTCCCATTTCCGGCTGGGCAAGCATTTGCAGGAAATTGGGTCGGGGCGATCTAAGGGCGATTTCCAGCACCTCGTCGGTCATCGCCATGATCTCGTCGATAGCGCCGAGCATCGGCTTCAGCGGATTGCGGCTGGCCCGGCTGCGCGCAGCCTGCAACCGTCCCGCGACCTGCTGCGCCGTCATCCGGCTTCCGTCCGGCCATCGCATCCGGGCAAGGCGGAAAGTGTAGCGCATGCCATCGTCGGAAACGATCCAGCTCTGCGCCAGCCCAGGTTCGATCTGCCCCGCCGCGTCGAACCGCACCAGGCCCTCCGCCGACGCTTCGATCAGGAAAGCGGATGCGGCGTCCAGCGGCTCCAGATTGGGATTGTCGAGCTGCGGCGGCTGCCCGATTGCGCTCACCCGGATGGGGCCGTCCGCGGGCTTGTCGCAGCCACCGAGGGGGAACAGGCATGCCAGGCATACCAACAAATGGTGCAACCGATTCGCCATGCCCGCCAAGCGATAAACCAGCCGGCGCGGCTGGGCGACCCGTCACGAAAAATATCCCGGCGGCCCGACGGCCTTTACCGCTCCTTCACCAATCCGTCTGTATTTACAGGTGCGGGGAAAAGGGATGAACATGAAGATGAAAGTGGACGAGGCAATCGATCCTCATTTCAAAGAGCGGCGATCGGTGCGGAACTCTGTCGAGACCAAGACGCAGCTTCGCCAGCAGAACCTCTACAATGTCGAGGTGACGATCCGCGACGTCTCGACCGCCGGCTTCATGGCGGAGTGCGTCGAGCCCGTTCAGATCGGCTCCTATGTCGCCCTGGAGGTTCCGGGCCTTGGCCCGATCCGCGCCCAGGTCCGCTGGCAACTTGCCGGGCGGATGGGCGGCATGTTCCTGGATCCGATCAGCCTCGACAAATGCAAATGGGAAGCGGTGAGGGCAGAAGAGCCGGCCTGAGCTCTGAGCTGCCTTGGTGCGGACGGCGGGACTCGAACCCGCACTCCCTTTCGGAAAACAGATTTTAAGTCTGCTGCGTCTACCGGTTTCGCCACGTCCGCACGAGGCGACCATGCCCTGTCGTTCGGGCTGGCGAAAGACCCTGCCAATCGATGTGCCGGCTTCCTGAAAACATTCAGACGTTCAGGCGCTCGCGCATTTCCTTGCCGGGTTTGAAATAGGGCACTCGCTTCGCGGAGACGTCCACCGCATCCCCCGTCCTCGGATTGCGGCCCTTGCGGGCGTCGCGATCACGGGTGGAGAAGGCACCGAAGCCGCGAAGTTCGACCCGGCCGCCCTGTTGCAACTGACCGATGATCGAATCGAAGAAAGCCGACACCACCCGCTCGATTTCCTTGGCGGTCAGATCGGGATGGTCTTCGCAAAGCTTTTGAACCAGCTCGGAACGGATCACGGCTTCCCCCAAATCAATTGTGGCGAACAGGACTCGGCCCCCCGCGGCCGCTGATCCAGATCAATCGCACCGAATAGCCGAAAAGGCAATATCACCTCGTTTCAGCGTCCAAAAACGGTTCAGTTCAACCATTTGGACGAAAAAAAATGGGGCCAGCGCACGCGCTGCGCCGGCCCCCGTTCGATGATGCTTATTCCTTGTTCTTCTGCTTCAGCGCTTCGCCGAGAATGTCGCCCAGGCTGGCACCCGAATCGGACGAGCCATATTGGGCAACCGCCTGCTTTTCTTCGGCGATCTGCATCGCCTTCACCGAGAAGTTCGGCTTTTTCGAACGATCGAAGCCACTCACCATTGCATCGAACTTCTGCCCGACCTGGAAGCGCTCCGGACGTTGCTCGTCACGGTCGCGGCCGAGATCGGTGCGCTTGATGAAGCCGGTGGCGCCATCGTCACCGACCTGAACTTCGAGGCCGCCGTCACGGACTTCGAGCACGGTGACCGTGACAACGTCGCCCTTGTTGACGCCGCCCGAGGCACCGGCACCGCCCTTGGCGACGCCACCGCGCTCGAGTTGCTTGATGCCGAGCGAAATGCGCTCCTTCTCGACGTCGACGTCCAGCACGACCGCTTTCACAATTTCACCCTTGCGGTGCAGGTTGAGCGCTTCCTCGCCGGTCACGCCCCAGGCGATGTCCGACATGTGGACCATGCCGTCTACATCCCCTTCGAGACCGACGAACAGACCGAATTCGGTCGCGTTCTTGACCTCGCCCTCCAATTCCGTGCCGACCGGATGGGTCTCGGCAAATGCCGCCCACGGATTGGCCTGGGCCTGCTTGAGGCCGAGCGAGATGCGACGCTTTTCTTCGTCGACCTCGAGCACCGAGACATCGACTTCCTGGCTGGTCGAGACGATCTTGCCCGGGTGGACGTTCTTCTTGGTCCAGCTCATTTCGGAGACGTGGACTAGGCCCTCGATGCCCGGCTCCAGCTCCACGAAGGCGCCATATTCAGTGATGTTGGTCACCCGGCCGCGGAACACGCCATCGATCGGATATTTGGCGGCGGCACCTTCCCAGGGATCGCTTTCGAGTTGCTTCATGCCCAGCGAGATGCGCTGCGTATCCTTGTTGATGCGGATGATCTGCACCTTCACGGTGTCGCCGATATTGATCATTTCGCTGGGATGGCCGACGCGCTTGTAGCTGAGGTCGGTGACGTGGAGCAGGCCATCGATGCCGCCCAGATCGACGAAGGCGCCGTAATCGGTGATGTTCTTGACGACGCCGTCGATCACCTGACCTTCGTGGAGCGACTGGATCAGGCCCGTGCGCTGTTCGGCCCGCGTCTCTTCCAGAATGGCGCGGCGCGACACGACGATATTGCCGCGGCGGCGATCCATCTTCAGGATCTGGAAGGGCTGGGGAAGGTCCATCAGCGGCCCGACGTCGCGGACCGGACGGATGTCCACCTGGCTGCCCGGCAGGAAGGCCACGGCGCCGTTGAGGTCGACGGTGAAGCCGCCCTTTACGCGGCCGAAGATGACGCCTTCGACGCGGTTGCCGGCGGTGAATTCGGTCTCGAGCGTGTCCCAGGCGGCTTCGCGTCGTGCGCGGTCGCGGCTGAGCATCGCTTCGCCCTGGTGATTCTCGACGCGGTCGACATAGACTTCGACCTCGTCGCCCACCTTGATGTCGGCCTTCTGGCCGGGTGCGGCGAATTCACGGAGCGCCACGCGCCCTTCGGATTTCAACCCGACGTCGATGACGGCGAGGTCGTTCTCGATCGCGGTGACGATCCCTTTGACGACGCGGCCTTCGAAACTTTCATTTTCGCCGCCGAGGGATTCGTTGAGAAGTGCCGCGAAATCGTCGCGGGTCGGCATTGCCGTGCTGGCCATAAAGCTGGATATCCTTTGATGCTTTTACCGGCCATCGGTTGTCTCCGATGGTCTTGGCCCGATGTGCCGCAGCGGCCCCATGCCGGATGCGGCGTACAGCCAGCGCTCGCGCGAGCGAAGTCTCGAAAGCATAAAGCAAAAATGCGCGTCAAGGATGCGGCCATTGCCGTCTTTCCTTACGCGCCTCGCCCTAACCGAGCCTCCACGAGCGCAATCGCCCGCTGGACGGCGGCGTCTATAGCCATCTCGCTGGTATCGAGCAAGTCGGCATCTTCGGCTTGCTGCAGCGGCGCCATGTCGCGCGTCCGGTCGCGCTCGTCGCGCGCCTGGATGTCCAGCAGCACGTCCTCCAGATGCGTCTGGAGGCCGAGCTTCGTAAGTTCCGCATGGCGCCGCCGGGCGCGGACATCGGCCTTGGCGGTCACGAACAATTTCGCCTCGGCCTGGGGGGCGATGACGGTGCCGATGTCGCGCCCGTCGAGCACGGCCCCGCTTGGCTGCTCGGCGAAATCCCGCTGCCGCTTGATCAATGCCGCACGCACCAGCGGATAGACCGAAATGCGGGAGGCGACGCCGCCTGCCGCTTCACTCTTCAATTCAGGATCGTCGAAGTCGATTTGGGAAAAATCGCAGGCGGCCAGCGCCTCTTTCTCGTCCGAGGGATCGCCGCCCCAACGCAGCAGGTTGAGCGCCACGGCGCGATAGAGAAGGCCGGTGTCCAGATGGGGCAATTGGTAATGCGCCGCCAGGGCCTTGGCGATCGTACCCTTGCCGCTGGCGGCGGGACCGTCCACTGCGATGATCATGACCGGGCTTTTGACAGCGGCTTACCCATGTGGCAAGGCGCCCGGCGATCCGGCCGCAGGCCGGCTTTTCTCTCAATCGGATGGAGACTTTTCACCCATGGTGAAAGCTGAATGGGGCACCAAGCGGACGTGTCCGAAATGCGGTACCCGCTTCTACGACCTGGGCAAGGAGGATCCCGTGACCTGCCTCGCCTGCGGCATTGCCTGGGAACCGGAACCGGTGCTGAAGTCGAAGCAGCCGCTTCCCTATGACGCGCCGAAGAAAGAGGTCGAAAGCGACGAGAAGGAAGACGCGGATCTTGCCGCCGATGAACTCGAGATCGATGAGGATGCCGAGGAGAATCCGGACGACGAGGTCGATCTGGGTGGGGACGACGATATCGGCGTCCCGGGACCGGGCGAGGACGACGACGAGGTTTGATCATCTTGCAAGGCGCCGCCCCCTGATCTAAGGGCGGCGCCACCCAGACCCGCCGAACCGATCGGCGGGCATCGGTACGGGGCCGTAGCTCAGCTGGGAGAGCGCTACACTGGCAGTGTAGAGGTCAGGGGTTCGATCCCCCTCGGCTCCACCATTTTTCCTGACATGTGGATATGTGCCCCGAAGCTTGCGTTGGCGCGTTGCCGGCCATCGTCGGCCATATCCGTTGGACATCGCTTTCCCTGCGGATAATGCCGGCTCGCGCGTCTCACGTCTGAAGGGCGTGGGCGGGGTTTGCGTAGAAAGGTGATGTGAATGAAACATTTGGTGGCGATGTTATTTATCGGGTTGTGTCTGAGCGGGTGTGGCGGATCGAACGACGGAGCCGACGATGCGGATCCGGCCGCCGCGAACCAGGCGACCACGACTTCGGGTGCGCCGACGGAAGCCGCAAAGAGCCTCGCCTCATGCCCGTTCCAGGAAACGACCGATTGGCACGCTTATGTCGAGGGCGGTCGGCTCCAGGTCAACGGCCAGGTCGATTTGCTGATGGCGGGGTTCAAACCCGTCTTGACCCGCCGGGCCGATGCGTCCCCGGGCGTCGTCGCTTTCGATTTGTCCCTCGTCCAGGAGGCGGGAGCGGCGGTCAATGACCGCGTGACGTTCAGCGGGGCCGGCGCCACGCCGTCGCGATCGGCTGAAATCTACTGCAACGACAAGCAGGTCGCGAAGATCGAGGTGATTTCGGTCGACTGAGCCGCAATGGCGTAAACATGGATGTCCGATAACGTCTCCCTCTGTGCCGACACGGCACAGAGGGGCCAAGGGCTGTCGAAAGCTCTTGAAGCGATGGTAAAGAAAGTCTTAACTGTGAGGTATGAACCGCCTCTCGCCGCTCATTACCCGGTCGTCCGCTCGCGCAGTCGCGATGGACAGCTGGATTGCTGAGCCGGCTTCCGAGCCCTCCACGGATCTGCTGGACGATCTGAAGCTTTTCGCGCTCGGGTGGTTGGGCGGACTGGTATTCTTCGGCACTCTGCTGGCCTGATTCGCTGAGGCTTCGAGCTCCTGCTGCGCGATCCCGCGCCGCAGGGAGTGCTCGCTCAATCACATGCTTTATGCAGGCGCCAGGCGATCCAGGCGGCGATCGGGCTTGCCGCGACCACCATCAGCAGCGTCTCCGCGACCGAAACCCCGATCTGGACCAGTATCGTCAGCATTGCCGCGGAAAGGACCATCGCCCCCGAATTGACGATATTGTTGGCTGCGACGGTGCGGGCGGTCTCGGATTTGGGCACGGTTGTCGTCAGGAAGGCGTAGAGCGGAACGACGAACATGCCGCCGGCGACGGCGACGCCGAACAGGTCGAACATCACCCATCCGGCCTGGGGAAGGACGACGAACGTCGCCAGGTCCATCAGCGGGCCCTGATCGATCGGCCATGCACGCACGTTCCAGTAGAGATGAAGGACGAACAGGCCCATGGCGATCGATGCCGCCGGGGCGAATTTGGCGAGCACACGCCCGGCCAGCAGCCGGTTGATCGCTATCGATCCCACCGCCACCCCGATCGAGAAGATGGCAAGGAAGAGCGTCGCCACCTCCTCGTTGGCATGAAGCACGTTCTTGACCAAAGGGGGGAATTGCGCCGCCAAAATCGCGCCTTCGGCCCAGAAGAAGCTGATCGCAACGATGGCCAGGAAGAGCCGCGGGATATGCAGCGTCGCTCTGACGAGTGCGATGGAAGCACGGATGATGTGCCAATCCATCCTTGCCACCGGCGCGTCGGGTTCGGGTGGCGCGGGCGGCACCTTCCCACCCGATATGCGGCCGATCAGGGCGACCAGCAGCACTCCGCCGGCGGCAACTTCCGGCCTCAGGATACCGCCGGCGATCGTCCCCAGGAGGATGGCGCCATAGGTCCCGGCTTCGACCAGCCCGGTGCCGCCAAGCACTTCGTCGCTTCTCAGATGCTGCGGCAGGACCGCATATTTGATCGGCCCGAAGAAAGCGGAATGGACGCCCATCGCGAACAGCGCCGCGAGCATGAGCGGAACATTGTGGAGCAGGAGGCCCGCCGCGCCGCCGATCATGATGATGATTTCCGCCGTCTTGACGATCCGGATGATGCGCGCCTTGTCGCTGGCATCTGCCAGCTGCCCGGCCAGCGCCGAAAAGAGGAAGAAGGGCAGGATGAACAGGCCGCTGGCGATCGCGCTGAACGCGGCCTCCTGGGCTTCGTTCTTGTAGATGCCGTAGATGACCAGCATGATCATCGCCGTGCGGAACAGGTTGTCGTTGAAGGCGCCCAGGAATTGGGTGACGAACAGCGGCAGGAAGCGCCGCTTGCCCAGCAGGCTCAAGGATGCTTGCACAGCTTTAGCGTTTCCTTGTGCCTTGCGGTCATGCCGGTTCGCTCATAGCTGCTAAAACGTTCCGGTCAAACGCCGTTCCGCTCTCCACATGGGCGGTGGGAGCCGCTAGAGGAACAAGGCCAATGCTGACGCTCGCCAATATTCTCACCTTGTCACGCATCTTCGCGGTGCCGCTGCTGGTGCTCCTTCTCTGGCCGAGCAGGGAAATCGGGCCGGCCTGGTTCGACTATGCCCTGGCCTTCGCCCTTTATTGCCTGATGGGTCTCACGGATTATTTCGATGGCTATGTCGCCCGCACCCAGGGCACGGTGTCGCGGCTGGGCGTCTTTCTCGATCCGATCGCCGACAAGATCATGGTCGCGGCGGTTATCCTGATGCTGGTCTTCACCCAGACCATCCATGGTTTGCACGTCGTGGCGGCCCTGGTTATCTTGCTGCGGGAGATTACCGTATCGGGCCTTCGCGAATTTTTGGCGACGCTCCAGGTGTCGGTCCCGGTCAGCCGTCTCGCCAAGTGGAAGACGACGTTTCAGCTCATCGCGCTGGGCGCGCTCATCCTGGGCGGCGCGGTGCCGCAATTCGGCTGGGTCCACGATGTCGGCCTGGCCAGCCTCTGGGCGGCGGCCCTGCTGACGCTCGTCACCGGATGGGACTATTTGCGGGTCGGCCTGCGGCATATGGACTGAAATCGAATTTGAAGATGGCCTTCTTGGATCTCCTCTATTTCGGCTCGCTGCGCGAGACGCTCGGCAAGGATGGCGAGCGTGTCGATCCGCCCAGCCATGTCCTCACGATCGAGGATCTCGTGGCCTGGCTGGGGGAGCGCGACGAACCCTATCGGTCGGCCTTCGGTGCGCCGTCGCGGATCGGCGGCGCCGTCGAAGGCGAGCGGGTGGGCAATCGGGACAGCATCTTCGGAGCGCGGGAGGTGGCTCTGTTTCCACCCCCGGGCGCACTGTGAGCCGGGCAGGACCGTGATCGACATTCGCATCCAGGCGGGGGATTTCGATCCGGGCCGCCAGCTTGGCCGGCTCGAGGAGCTCGGCCGGGCGGCCGTGTCCGGCTTCGTCGCGATGGTGGAGGCCGCCGAAGACGTAACCGAGATTCTGGTCGAGCATCATCCGGTGCTGGCGAAGAACGCACTCCGCCGCATCGCCGAGGAAACGGAGCGCAATTGGCCGCTTGCCGGCATCATCCTCATCCATCGTCATGGCCGGCTGCGGCGCGGCGAGCGGCTCGCATTCGCCGCGGTGGCGGCGTCCGATCCCCGCCATGCCCTCGATGGATGCTGTTTCCTTGTCGATGCATTGCGCAGCCGCGCCCTTTTCTGGCGCAAGGAACTTGCCGCCGACGGCAGTGGCCGTTGGATGGAACCCTGAAGCATCGGCCTGAAGTCAGGCGGCGGCCTTCAGTGCCTCGGCAAGCATTCGAAACTCCTTCCGGCGGGGGCTGCCCTTGCGCCAGATGAGCGCGATCCGGCGGCTGGCATGCTCCGCCGCGAGCGGCCGCGCGATCACGCCGGTCCCTTCCAATATGCCGGCGGTCACCGCCATTTCCGGCACGATCGTCAGGCCCAGTCCGTTGTCGACCATCTGCACCAATGTGTGGACCGACGTGCCGAGCATGGTCGCTTCGGCGCGCAATTCGGGCCGGTTGCAGGCGGCCAGCGCATGATCCTTGAGGCAATGGCCGTCTTCCAGCAGGAGCAGCCGACGCTGGTCGATCTCGCCGGGCCGGACCTGTCCCGCTGGCGCCTCGCCCGGCGGAAAGGCGACGAACAGGCCGTCGTCGAAGAGATCGGCTTCCTCGACTTCGCCGCAACCGAAAGGAAGCGCCAGCAGAACGCAGTCGAGCGTGCCGCGGTGCAGCGAATCGCAGGCAGCCTGGCTGGTTTCCTCCCTGAGATAGAGTTTGAGGTCCGGCCATTCCTTGCGCAAGCGCGGCAATAGCGTGGGGAGGAGGAAGGGCGCGATGGTCGGGATCACGCCCATGCGCAATTCGCCGGCCAACGGCTTGCCCGCTGCCCGGGCCATCTCACCCAGTTCCTCGGCTTCGCGGAGGATATTCTGTGCCTTGGCCGCGATGCGCTCGCCGAGCGGCGTGAAGCGGACCACCCGCCGGGTCCGCTCGACCAAGGTGACGCCGATCAGCGATTCGAGCTCCCGCAAGCCCGCCGACAATGTCGATTGGGTGACGAAGCAGGCCTCGGCGGCGCGGCCGAAATGTCCATGATCGCGAAGCGCGACCAGATATTGGAGCTGCTTGAGGGTCGGCAGATAGGTGCTCATCATCGCCTCAATCGATCAGTCATCATAAACTAATCAATTTGATCGATGGAAACCAGCCCTTATAGACGCGTCTCGACAGGGTGCCGGATTCGGCGCTCTCAGCCTTTCGCATCCATCAACAAGCAGGAGACTATATGCTTACCGTCGGTGATAAACTTCCTTCCCTTAAGGTTCCGGTTCAGCAGGGCAGCGCCTTGCCCGCCGGCGAGACGATCGACTTGGGCGAGACCAACGGCAAATGGAAGATCCTCTTCTACTGGCCGAAGGATTTCACCTTCGTCTGCCCGACCGAGATCATCGGCTATGGCGAACTGGCGCAGGATTTCGCGGACCGCGATGCCCAGCTGATCGGCGCATCCACGGACACCGATTTCGTCCATCATGCCTGGCGCAAGGCCGACGAGCGTCTCGCCGCCGCCGATTTCCCCTGGATCGCCGACAATAAGAAGGAGCTTGCCGACGCGCTCGGTATCGTCGCTCCCGATGCCGGCGTCGCCTTCCGCGCCACCTTCATCGTCGATCCTGACAACATCATCCAGCATGTCACGGTGAACGGGCTCAATGTCGGCCGCAATCCGCAGGAGACGCTTCGCATTCTCGATGCGCTGCAGACCGACGAGCTCTGCCCGTGCAACTGGCAGGAAGGCCAGGAGCCGCTGCGTCCCGCCGCCTGACGGATCGATCGGCACCAAGAAGGGCGCGGGAAAGGGATTTCCCGCGCCCTTTTTTCGACTGGCGAAGCGGGCCGATCCGGGGATCGGCCGTTCGTTCAATCGCATCGTCAAAAGCTGCAACTTTGCCGGCTTTTCAGCACCACGCTCTAGGAGACCCATCATGTCGCTCAAGGAATTCGCCGACACCCTTCCGGATTATGCAAAGGACCTTCGGCTCAATGTCAGTTCCCTGCTTTCGGACCAATTGCTGGGCGATCAGCGCAAATATGGCCTGCTGCTCGCTTGCGCCCACGGAACCGGCTATCGTCCGATCGTCGCCGCGGCGGAGGCGGAAGTCGAAGGCAAATTGTCCGCGGAGGCCGCCAATGCCGCCCGCGCCGCCGCCGCCATCATGGCGATGAACAATGTCTATTATCGCTTCGTCCATCTCGCCTCCAATCCCGAATATGGCACGATGCCGGCCAAGCTCCGGATGAACGTGATCGGCGCACCTGGCATCGAAAAGGATGATTTCGAGCTGTTCAGCCTCGCCGTCAGCGCGATGAACGGCTGCGGCATGTGCATCGACAGTCACGAGCGGATATTGCTGCAGCACGGGGTCAAGCCCGAGACGGTCCAGGCAGCCGCTCGCATTGGCGCGGTGATCAAGGCCATCGCCACCGTCCACGCGACCCTTTGAAATAAACGTGACCGCCTTCCTGGGTTCTTTGGCAAGGCTCAGGTCAGCGCGCGGTATAGGCCATAAAGGCTGGTCAGGCTCAGCACCACGCCGACAATCGTGAGGAGCAAATCGGGGGCGACGCGTTTGGCCATCAGGGCGCCGATCGGAGCCGCGATCACGCCGCCGATCAGCAGGCCGACGGTGGCGATGGTAAAGGCTTCCCATCCGAGCGCGAATAAGAAGGTCGCGGAGATGGTGACGGTCAGGAAGAATTCCGCCGTGTTGACGGTGCCGATCACCCGGCGGGGGCTGGCGCCCTGGACGAGCAGGTTGCTGGTCACGACCGGGCCCCAGCCACCGCCGCCGGCCGCATCGAGAAAGCCGCCGATCAGGCCCAGCGGCTCCACGATCTTGGGTTCGCGCTCGGTATGGCGATGGGTCGCGCCCCGCCAGAGCAGGTAGACGCCCATCCCCGCCAGATAGACGAGGACGAAAGGGCGCGCCGTTTCCGCGCTGATCTGCGTCAGCGCATAGGCGCCTATGATACCGCCGATCACGCCCGGGATGACGATGCGGGCGAACAATTTCCAGTCGACATTCTTGTGCAGGACATGGCTGACGCCGGAGACGCCCGTGGTGAAGGTCTCCACCGTGTGGACGCCTGCGGAGGCCGTGGCCGGCGGCACGCCCAGGCTGATCAGCAATGTCGTCGAGATCACGCCGAAGGCCATGCCGAGGGCTCCGTCGACCATCTGGGCCGCGAAACCGATGGCGATGAACGGCAATAGGTCCATCAAGCCGACACCGGAAAAATCGAACATTCACTGCCCCCTCGAGGTACCGCCGTCGGCGTCGCCCGCTTTGCTTGGGGGAGGGCCACGAAGGCAAGAGGGAATCGGCGGCAAGGAAAGTTTGCGGCTTTGCTGGATTTCCCGCCCGGAATGCCTATTTTGCGGACGAGCTTTATGAGGGAAAGCCTATGTTTTCAGGCCTGACTGCCTATCTGGAATCGATCAAGGCACGCGATCCGGCGCCACGTTCGCGCTGGGAAATCTTCCTCTATCCCGGCCTGTGGGCGCTCGGCATGCACCGGGTGGCTCACTGGCTGTTCAGGGGTGAACTCTATTTCCTGGCGCGGCTCGTCAACCACATCGCCCGCTTCCTGACGGCGATCGACATCCATCCTGGCGCGGTGATCGGCCGCAACTTCTTCATCGACCACGGATTCGTGGTGATCGGCGAGACGGCGGTGATCGGCGACGATGTCACTATCTATCAGCAGGTCACGCTGGGCGGCACCAATCCGACCAACGGCGAGCCCGGCAAGCGGCACCCGACCATCTCGGACGGGGTCATCATCGGCTCGGGCGCACAGGTGCTGGGGCCGATCGTCGTCGGCCCGCGCGCGCGGATCGGCGCCAATGCCGTCGTCACCAAGGATGTCCCGGAAGGTGCGACCATGATCGGCATTCCCGCCCGTTCGACGCTGGTCAGCGCCGAGCAGAGCGCGGGGAGCTTCCTTCCTTACGGGACGCCCTGCACGGAAGCCTATGATCCGGCGACCCAGAAGCTGGAGATCCTGAATTGCGAAGTCGAGCAATTGCGCAAACGCCTGGCGGAATTGCTCGACGAACGCGGCGCGGAGGGGACGGGCAAGCGCAAGCGCGACAGCGCCTGATGGGTACCGTCCACCCTTTTCCGGCCGCATCATCGGGCCCGAGGGGCGGGACGGCGGAGCCGCAGGCCTGCTTCACGCGGTTAGAACTCAACCGCATCATCGACCTTTACGGACGCATGGTCGCGGCCGGCTTGTGGAAGGATTATGCGGTCGAGTTCGGAGCCGATATCGCCGCCTTCTGGGCATTTCGCCGGACGGCCGAGCGGCCCGAATACCGGATCGAGAAGAGACCGGGCCTGCGCGCCAAGCAGGGCATGTGGGCCTTGGTCGGCGAGGATGGTGCTGTGCTGAGGCGGGGACATGAGCTCGGCCCTGTCCTTGCGCCCATCGAACGCCGATTGATGAAAGTCGTCGCCGGCTGACGGGATGGCCAGCCGGCGCCACTCTGCGTCAGGCCGTCAGCGGACGATCCATTACCGGCAGCCTGGCCCGCAGCCCGGCTGGCAACGGTTCCACCACCTTTCGCCTCGCGCTGTGCCAGAAGGCCGACAGCAGCAGCAAGGCCGATCCGATGATGAAAGCGGTGAGGGCGAAGTTCAGTTCCACGGCGCCGAAGCGCTTGAACAGGTCGCTCAGCGCCCACAATACATAGGCCAATGCGGAGACGAGCAGGGCCCTCCGATCGATAGCCAGCGCCGTCAGCCCAAGCATCACATAGACGATGACCACCACCATGGCCTCGAGGATCGTCGCATTGCCGTCCGTAAGGCCGAGCAGCGAAAAGACCGGGTGAACGATCAGCGGCGCCGAAAGCAAATGCAGCCAGAAGGCGACGTCGGATCGCCGGGTCTGCCGCGTCGGATCGGAGGAATCCCAGCGCATGGCGAACAGGAAGACGCCGACGCCGGCAACAAGGGCGGCGGCGAGCAGGGCGTCCTTCGTCGCCGGGCTTTCGCCGATCGCCGAGGCAATCAGGGCGAGCGCGAGGACGACGACGGCCGCGGCCCCCGCGGCGATCGTGATCGGCACCCGGAAACGGCGCCAGTGCAGCCGGGCCGCGCCGGCTGCGACCGCGGCGCTGACGGCGCCGATCATGGCCGCCGTCCGACCGTCGCCGGCCTCGTTCATTGCGTCCGGGAACATCATTCCGACGGCTGCACCGATCGTGACGAAGACGCCGCCGACGAAGGCGAGCAGGAGGATGATGCTGGGAAGGGCCATACGTCGCTTCAGTGTGAAGAATTCGGCCAGACCCCAGGCGGTGGCGGCGACGAAAAGGCCCGAAAAAGGTGTCGGCCCCTCCCACTGATCGCTGAACCGGACCGCATCCCCGATCCAGGCGACCGCGACCAGCAATATGGCGGCGGCGATGGCCACGAAAATATCGTTGAATCCGGTCAGCAGGCGAAAATGCTCCTCGTCCACCAGCGGAGACGCCGCTGATTCGGCGACGAAGTTTCTCAATGCGGCGGCGGCCTCGGGAGTCATTGCTCCCGCCGTCACCGCGGCGTCCAGGTCGCTATCGCTATACATAGTCTGTCCTCCCCTGTTTCGGACATATTGGCATAACTGTATTGTTTATACCATACACCCGATTCGACCGCCAGCACATTGTGCCATTTCACAACGCCTCGACGTCTTCAGGGCAGAGCAGGGTGACAGACCTCGTCGGCGGGCCGGAGGGGGAACTCCGGCCCTGAGGCGCCCTCAGGTCGGGTCGCGGACGCCGCGCTCATAAGCCTGGACGCAATTGTCCGTCACCGTCTTCGAGCAGACCGGATAGGTTTCGGTGCTCGGCTGGGTCGCGAAGGCGGCGCTGGCATTGGGATTCGGCACGACCTGCGCGCCAGGTTGCACGGTCAGGGGCTCGTTGACGCCAGGCGGCGCAGATGCCGGGTCGGAGACCACCGGAATTCCGCGCGCATCCAGTTCGGGTGCGCTGTTGCCCGGGGCGACCGTCTCCTGCGCGATGGCGCTCCCGCTCAACATCAGGGCCGCCGTGAATAAGAAAGTCTTCATTCCATCCTCCTTGGGTTGCAGCCCTATTCGAGCGCTGCCGCACTATCTAAACGAGGACGTAACGATTTTTCTCCGCCCGATCTTGAATGCGGGACAATTGCAGAATGGGCGTCAGGATCGCGCCTCAGGCGCGGCCTTCATTGTCCAGGGCATAACCGGCCGAGCGGACGGTACGGATGATGTCGCTGCGTCCGCCCGTGTTGATGGCTTTGCGGAGGCGGCGGATATGTACGTCGACGGTGCGAAGCTCGATGTCGCTATCCTGCCCCCAGACGCTGTCGAGTAGCCTCTCGCGCGAGAAGACGCGGCCGGGATGTTCGAGGAAATGGCGCAGCAGCCGGAACTCGGTCGGCCCGAGCTGCAGCGTTTCGCCGCCGCGTCTCGCCTTGTGGCTGGCGATATCCATTTCGACATCGGCATAGTTCAGCCGCTCGCCGGCAAGGGCGGGCCGCACCCGGCGGAGTACGGCGCCCACGCGGGCGACGAGCTCGCGCGGCGAGAAGGGCTTGGTCATATAATCGTCGGCGCCGGTTTCGAGGCCCCGAACCCGATCCGCTTCCTCGCCGCGGGCGGTGAGCATGATGATCGGCACATTGGCCGTCGCCGAAGACCGTCGCAGCCGCCGGCACACTTCGATTCCCGACACACCTTCGATCATCCAGTCGAGGAGCACCAGATCGGGCGGATTTTCCTGGGCGAGCATCAATGCTTCGTCGCCGTCCGGCGTATGCGAAACCTCATATTCCTCGCGTTCGAGATTATAGGTGAGGAGTTCGGCGAGCGCCCGATCGTCCTCGACCAGCAGCACGCGGCCCTTGCTCATCCGTCCGCCTCCAGCGTCGTATCATAGCCGCGCTCGCGCTCGGCCAGATGATTGCCTGTGGCGGCGAAATAGACCATCTCCGCCACATTGGTCGCATGATCTCCGATCCGTTCCAGGTTCTTGGCGACGAACAGCAAATGTGTTGCCGGCGTGATATGGTTCGGATTCTCCATCATGAAGGTCAGAAGCGCACGGAAGATGCTGCTGTAGAAATCGTCGACGGCCTTGTCGCGTTCGCAGACGGCGGCGGCCTTGTCCGCGTCGCGCGCGGCAAAGGCGTCCAGCACGTTATGGACCATCTCGGCGACGATCCGTGCCATTTCGGGCAGCAGCGAAAGCGGCTTGAGATCGGGCGCTTCCTCGATCACCACCACCCGCTTGGCGATATTCTTCGCATAATCGCCGATCCGTTCGACAACGCCCGCAATCTTCAGCGCGGCCACGACCTCGCGGAGATCGTCCGCCATCGGTGCGCGGAGTGCGATGACCTGGACCGCCTGGCGCTCGACCTCGGCTTCTAGGGCATCCAGCTTGGCGTCGTCCTCAATGACGCGGAGGGCCGACTGGCCGTCGCGCTGGACCAGGGCTCGCATCGATTCGGCGATCGCCGCTTCGGCGAGCCCGCCCATTTCGGCGATGCTGGCGCGGAGCTGGTCTAGATCCTCGTCAAAGGCTTTGACGGTGTGTCCGGTGGGATTTGCCATCCTGTCGCTCCTCAGCCGTAGCGGCCGGTGATATAATCCTTGGTCCGCTCGGCCCGTGGATTGGTGAAGATTTCGGACGTGTCGCCATATTCGACGAGATTGCCCAGGTGGAAGAAGGCGGTCCGCTGTGAGACGCGCGCCGCCTGCTGCATATTGTGCGTGACGATGACGATGGCGTAGCGGCCGCGCAGCTCGTTGATGAGATCCTCGATCTTGGCGGTCGCGATCGGATCGAGCGCCGAACAGGGCTCGTCCATCAGGATCACCTCCGGATCGACCGCGATCGCCCGGGCGATGCAGAGCCGCTGCTGCTGCCCGCCCGACAAGGCGGTGCCGCTTTCGTCCAGGCGATCCTTGACCTCCTCCCAGAGGCCGGCGCGTTTCAGCGACTGTTCGACGATGCCGTCCAAATCGCCCTTGGAACCGGCCAGGCCGTGGATCCGGGGCCCATAAGCGACGTTCTCGTAGATCGACTTGGGAAAGGGATTGGGCTTCTGGAAGACCATGCCGACGCGGGCTCGGAGCTGCACCACGTCCATGCCGGACGAATAGATATCCTCTCCGTCCAGCTCGATCTTGCCTTCCACCCGCGCGTTGGCGATCGTGTCGTTCATGCGGTTCAGCGTCCGCAGGAAGGTCGATTTGCCGCAGCCCGACGGGCCGATGAAGGCCGTGACATTTTCCTGCGTGATGTCGATCGAGACGCTGTCGAGCGCTCTCTTGTCGCCATAATATACGCTGACGTCGCGTGCTATCATTTTGGGGGACGCATCATGGCCATGGTCCGCCTGCTGGTGGGCAGCCAGCTCCCCTATCGTTTCATCTGTCATGATTTTCACCAGCTTCGCTCGAACTTGTTGCGGAGGTAGATCGCCAACCCGTTCATTGCGAGCAGGAAGACGAGGAGGACGATAATGGCTGCGGATGTCTTTTCGACGAAACCGCGGCTGACCTCGTCCGACCAGAGGAAGATCTGGACGGGAAGCACGGAGGCCGGATCGGTGATGCCGCCCGGCGGCGTCGCTACGAAGGCGCGCATGCCGATCATAAGCAAGGGCGCGGTCTCGCCCAGCGCGCGGGCCATGCCGATGATGGTCCCGGTAAGGATGCCCGGCAGCGCCAGCGGCAGCACGTGATGGAAGACCACCTGCACCCGGCTGGCGCCGACGCCCAGTGCGGCGTCGCGTATCGAAGGCGGCACCGATTTGATGGCATTGCGGCCGGCAATGACGATGACGGGCATGGTCATCAGGGCAAGAGTGATGCCGCCGACCAGGGGCGCCGATCTCGGCAGGTGCATGAAATTGAGGAACACGGCCAGGCCGAGCAGGCCGAAGATGATCGATGGCACCGCCGCCAGATTGTTGATCGACACTTCGATCAGGTCGGTCCAGCGGTTTCGGGTCGCATATTCCTCGAGATAGACGGCCGAAAGCACGCCGATCGGAAAGGCGAGGGCGATCGTTACCAGCATCGTCAGCAGCGAGCCCTTGAACGCGCCCCAGATTCCGACCGCGGCAGGATCCGTCGCGTCGGAGGCGGTGAGAAAGCCGCTGTTGAATCCGGTGCGGACGGCATCTTTCTGCTCGAGCGCGGAATATTTGCGTTCGGCTTCCGCATTCGCATCGCCTTTGGCGGCCATGTCGATCATGCTTTCGGCGGGAAGCCAGAAGGTCGTCGTACCGCCGATCATGGCGGGATCGTCCAGGATCCTGCCGCGGACCCGCAGCCATGCGCTGTCGGAAAAGAGTCGCGGGCCGTCATCCCCATATTGCGCTCTCGCCGCTGCCGCGACGGTGCCCTCGATATCCGCCCCGGCGAGGGCGTCTGCGGCCTGGTCGCCTTTCAGCGCGGCGGGATCGAGCATGAGCGCGCTGTTCGGGAAGTCGATCTGCAGCTTGATCTCCGTCTGGGTGAAGCCGCCCAGGCCCTTGGCCAGCATGTTGATCAGCAGGAAGGCCAGGAAGGCGGCCGACAGGAGGACGGCACCAAGGCCGACCAACCGGAAGCGACGCTCGGCCGCGTAGCGGCGGCGGATGCGCCGCTGCATTATGTTACCGGCCCATTCGGTTGGTGCTCGGGCGGCTATGTCATTCATAAGCTTCACGATATCTCTTGACGACGCGGAGGGCGACGATGTTGAGCAACAAGGTGACGACGAACAGGACAAGGCCCAGGGCAAAGGCCGCGAGCGTCTTGGCGCTGTCGAATTCCTGATCTCCGGTCAGAAGCTGCACGATCTGCGTGGTGACGGTCGTGACGCTGGCGAAGGGGTTGGCGGTCAGGTTGGCCGAGAGGCCGGCCGCCATCACCACGATCATGGTCTCGCCGATCGCCCGGCTGACCGCCAGCAGGACCCCGCCGACGATTCCTGGAAGGGCCGCCGGCACGAGCACCTTGCGGATCGTCTCCGATGTGGTCGCGCCCATGGCGAGCGATCCGTCCCGCATCGCCTGCGGCACCGCCGCGATCGAATCGTCGGCCATCGAGGAAATGAAGGGGATGATCATGATGCCCATGACCAGGCCGGCCGCCAGCGCGGATTCGGACGAGGCGCCGGCGATGCCGATGGCCTGGGCGAAATCGCGTATGGCGGGCGCCACTGTCAGCGCCGCGAAATAGCCATAGACGACGGTTGGAACGCCGGCGAGGATTTCGAGCAACGGCTTCATCCAGCGGCGGACGACAGGCCGCGCATATTGAGTGAGGTAGATGGCGCTCATCAGGCCGAGCGGGATGGCGACGATCATGGCGATGATCGCGCCGATGAAGACGGTACCCCAGAACAGGGGAACGGCGCCGAACGCTCCGGACGATCCAGCCTGGTCGGCGCGGATGGCCGTCTGCGGGCTCCAGGTCAGGCCGAACAGGAATTCGAACGGATTGACCATGGAGAAGAAACGCAGGGATTCGAACAGGAGCGAGAGGACGATGCCGAGCGTGGTGAGGATCGCGATCAGCGACGCGATCAGCAACACCGCCATGACGAGGCGCTCGACACGGGTCCGGGCCCGGAAGGCGGGCGAGACGCGGCTGAAGGCGAATGCGCCGCCGGCGAAGGCGAGCAGGAAGGCGGCGACGCCGCCGATCAAAGTATATCGTCCGGTCGCCTGGGCGAAAAGCGGCGCGAGCGCCTCGGCCTCGGGATTGAAGGCGTTGATCTGGCTGTTGCCGGCCATGCTGCGCGCTTCGTTGAGGATGGCGTTACGCTGCATCTCCGCTTCGGGAAGATTTGCGGCGGCCGGGCTTTCCATGACGGCCTGGGTGACCAGGCCCTCTGAAATGGGCGACCAGATGACGAGGAAGATCAAAGCCGGCAGCAGCGCCCAGAGCGCCACATACCAGCCATGCTGGTTGGGGAGCGAGTGCGGGCGCGGACCGCCCGCGGTCGCGAAGGACTTCGCCTTGGCGCGCGCGGCCGCCCAGGCGATCACGCCGAAGCCGGCAATCATCAAGGCAACAGCAAATGCCGACACTTGCATCATCCTATTAGAGAACAAGGGTGGCGCCGGGCCCCCTAGGGCAGGGCCCGGCGCCGGGGAAGTCTATTTCAGCTCGCCTGCGGCGAGCGGTGTGAGCGCGGTCGCCGCCTGCGTCGCTTTCGCCTGTGCGTCGGCGGGGGCGGGGATGAGACCGCGGCGTTCGAGATAGCCGCCGGCGCTCCAGGCCTTGGCATATTCCGCCAGGAATTCCTTCATGCCCGGCACAGCCGCCACATGGTCGCCCTTGACGTAGAGGTAGAGCATGCGCGCGCCCGGATATTCGAGGCTCGAGATGGTCTCCGCATTGGGCTCGATGCCGGCGAGCGGAATGCCGCGGACCTTGTCCGTATTTTCCTCGAGGAAGCTGTAGCCGAGCACGCCGATCGTACCCGGGCTCTGCGCCACCTTCTGGACGAGCAGATTGTCGTTCTCGCCCGCCTCGATATAGGTGCCGTCCTCGCGGATCTTCGTGCAGATATCCTTATGCTTGTCCGAATCCGAATCCTTGAGCGCCTTCATGGCGGGATCGCTGTCGCAACCCTTTTCCAGGATCAGCTCGGCGAAGGAATCGCGCGTTCCTGACGTGGGCGGCGGTCCCATGACACGGATCGCCACCGCCGGCAGCGCCGGATTGACGTCCTTCCAGGTCTTGGCGGTGTTGGGCTTGCCGAACGGGTTGGCGGCCAGCGCCGCATAGATATCCTTCACCGTCAGGCTGAGCTTTTCGGCATCCTCGGTCGATTCGATGAGAGCGAGGCCGTCGATCCCGACGGGAACCTCGACCACCTGCTTCACGCCATTCTTGGTGCAATCCTCGAATTCGGAAGCCTTCATGCGCCGCGATGCGTTGGTCATGTCCGGGAAGGAATCGCCAACGCCGGCGCAGAATTGCTTCATGCCGGCACCGGTGCCCGTCGATTCGACGATCGCGCTCATGCCAGGATTGTTACGCTGGAATTGCTCGGCGACCGCGGTTGTGAACGGATAGACGGTGGAAGAGCCGACGATATGGATCTGCTGCCCGGATTGAGCCCCCGAGCCCGATCCACCCTGTTCGCCGCAGCCTGCGAGCGCCAGCGCGGTCAGCGCGACGCCCATGATGGACTTTTTCAAAATTGCCTCCTTGTGTGCCCCATGCATCGAATCCCGGCTAGCCGGACTCGGCGTGAGTCTTGTGACGTTTCGGAGACTCTTTTATGACAATGGTTCGAAAGAATTCGCGCGCGGGATGAACACGGTCACGATCGTGCCTTCGCCGACGGTGCTTGCGATCTCCAGCCGGCCGCGGTGCCGTTCGACGATATGCTTGACGATGGCGAGGCCGAGGCCGGTGCCGCCCTCGGCCCGGCTGCGGCCCGGATCCACCCGGTAGAAACGCCGCGTCAGGTGCGGCAGATGCTCGGCGGCGACGCCTTCGCCCTGGTCGGCGACGCTGAATCGGATCATGTCGGACGCGCTTTCGCCGATGCCGATCGTCACTGTCGATCCTTCCCGCCCATAGCGCACGGCATTTTCCATGAGGTTCATGACAAGCTGCAGGATCTGGGGCCGGTCGCCCGCGACGATGGCCGGATGCGCCGGCTCCTCGATCGCCAGATTGACGCCCTTCTTCTCCCTGAGCGGGCGAAGGTTGGACCAGGCTTCCTTGACCAGCGGCAACAGCTCGACGGGCTCGCGCGGCATGCTGAACCGCTTCGCCTCGATCCTCGACAGCGACATCAGGTCCTCGACCAGCTGCTGCATCCGCTTCGCTTCGCCAAACATGATCTGAAGGAAGCGCGACCTTTTTGCTTCATTCTCCACCACGTCCCGATCCTGCAGGGTTTCAAGGAAGCCCAGCAGGGTCGCGAGCGGCGTCCGGAGTTCATGGCTGGCATTGGCGACGAAGTCGGATCGCATCCGTTCGGCGGCGTGGATCTCGCTGGTGTCGGTGAGGCCCACCAGCATATCGTCTCCGCTCAGCGGCACGGTCGTCATGTTCCAGCGCCGGTCCTGGTCGCCAAGCCCCACAAGTTCGATCGGCGGATCCAGCTGATCGACCTGGCGGCCCTTTGCGAGCCGCTCGGCGGCAGCCGGGTGTCGAATGGCGAGGCGGACGTCGGCGCCTTCGATATGCTCGCCCAGGATATGACGGGCTGCTCGATTGGCTGCCAGCACGCGTCCGCTTCGAACGATCAGCAAGGGCTGGCTGAGCGCATCCAATATCTCGCGGGTGGCGGGCAGTGCGGGACCTTCATCCTTCTCGACCGATTCGGCGCGGACTTGTCCCGGATCCTGCCTCACGAGGAGGAAAGCGGCCAACGCCCCGCCCGCCACGGCGCAGAGCACGGCCAGCAGCGATGCGCCCGCCGCCAGCGCGAGCGCCAGGCCGGCCACGATCGCGGCAGCCGCCGCCAGCGCCTGGGAAGGGGTGAAGCGCAGCATTTCCGTCCCTTAGCGGGACGGCCCCGCCTCCGCCACTGCTCGCAATTGCACGTCTTTACCCTTATGAAACAGGATGAGAATAGGTGCCGGATTCTATGAGCGACAAGGACGAGATGGAACAGGACGGCGAAGGGAAGCCATCGCGGCGCGTTGTGCTGGCGCTCGGCGCGGCCGCGGCGTCGACGGTGGTGACGATACGGCCCGCTCTGGCCCAGACCGCCGGCTCGGTGCTCAACTGCCAGATCCCGGTGCCGGCGCCGCAGGCCGCGGGCCAATATATTGCCGCCGATGGCACACTGGTGGCGCCGGGCACGCCCGGATCCTTCCCGCCCGCGGCGCGGCCGCTGACCGGCGAGGAAGTGAAAGTGATGCTGAACGGTGGCCCGTCGCCGGCCGGGATAGATTCGCAGTCCGCCCAGGCCTATGCAAATTATATCCGCAGGCTGCAGGCGGGGATGAGCGGCTTCACCTGTTACGCCTCGCTCCAGATGCCGCGCTGAGCTAGGATCGGGCCGGCATGACCGGTCTTCGCTATATCGCCGACAGTCCCGAATCGATCCGCACCGTCGAACTGGACGGGCTGGTCGCCCTGTTTCATCGGCCGTCGGGCATGACCCACATCCTGGCGCCGCCGGCTCCGCAGATATTGGAGGTCCTGGCCGGCAATAGCGGCGATGCCGTGGACATCGCCGACCGGATAAGCGCGCGCTTTCAACTCGAGGCGGATGATGTCCATGCCGCCATCGGAGCGCGGCTCGCCGAGCTCGAGGCGGCTGGCCTGGTGCTGCGCGGGTGAGGCACAGGCTCGACCTCAGGATCGGGCCCGTGAGCTTTCGCATCGGCTCGCAATGGGCAGAGCCGCTCGATCGTCTGCGCCGCCTCTATGCGACCTATCCGGAGGCGGATCCGATCAGCGACTTCACGGTCCGGCTGGAGCCGGAACATGCCTGGAGGCGCTGGGTCAGGCCGTCCGTGGCGATCAAGGGCGATTATGTCCTGCCCGACGCGGCCCCTTTGTCGCTCGCCCATGGCCTGCTGGCCGCCGAAATGGGCATGAACCTGCAAATGGCGCTCGGGCAGAAACATTATCTGCTGCTCCACGCCGCCACCGTCGAGCGCGACGGCCGCGCCTTGCTGATGACCGGGGAATCGGGCGCCGGCAAATCGACCCTGGCCGCCCTGCTCGGGGAACGCGGCTGGCGACTGATGGGCGACGAATTCGCCCTGCTCGATCTTGGCGACTTCACGTTGCGCGCCTTCCCGCGTGCGATCAGCCTCAAGAATCAGGCCATCGGCCTTTTCGACGGGGTGGAGCCGGATCGGCTGGGGCCGATGCTGGAAGGGACGCCGAAAGGCACGATCCGCCACCTCCGGCCCAATGCCGAAGCCGTGGCCCGGATGGACGAGACGGCCCGTCCGGTGCTGATCCTCTTTCCCCGCTTCGGCGTTGGTCTCGAGCCGGCCGTGCGGCCGGTCGGGACCGCGGAGACCTTCGTGCGCCTGACCCAGGCGTCCACCAATTACGTCCAGCTCGGCGAAGCTGGCTTCGATGCGCTCAACGCCCTGTTGCGGGCGGCCCCCGCCCGGGCGGTGGATTATCCGGATACAGGTTCGGCCGTCGCCTTGGTGGAAGAGCTTTGGAGCCGGGCCGGATGAAGGATGCGCGCCAGCTCGTCCGGCTGCTCGCCGATCCCGCGCGGGTGGACGAGGTCCGGGACTGGACCGGTCTGCTTTCGGTCGCCCGGGCGGAATCCTTGCTTGGGAGCCTGGCCTTCCGGCTTCACGATCGGCCTCTGCCCGATCGCGTCGGGCTTATTCTGGAGGGCGCCCGCCGCGATGCGGAGCGGGCCAGGGTGCAGGCGTTGTGGGAAGCGGAAATGGCGCGGCGGGCGCTGGCGCCGCTCGGCGTTCCGGTCGTCCTGCTCAAGGGAACCGCTTATGCCGCATCCGGCTTGTCCGCCGGCATTGGCCGCGCGATCGGCGATCTCGACATTCTGGTGCCGCGCCCGCGCATGGACGCGGTGCAGGAGGCCTTGCTCGGGGCCGGCTGGGAATGGGTCAAGCAGGACGATTATGACGATGATTATTATCGGCGCTGGATGCATGAACTGCCGCCCCTGATCCACAAGGAGCGGGATCGGATGATCGACGTCCATCACACCATCCTGCCGCTCACGGCGCGCCCGACCCCCGATGCGACGGCGATGATCGCCGACAGCCGTCCGCTCCCCGACGGCCTGAGGATTCTCTCCCACGTCGACATGATCGTCCACGCCGTCGCCCATCTGTTCGCCGACGGCGATCTGGCGGGCGGCCTCCGCAACCTCTGGGATCTGGACCGGATGCTGCGTGAATTTGCGGCGGCACCCGGCTTCTGGATGAAATTGCGGCAGCGCGCCTGGCTGCATGGGTTGAGCGACGAAACCGCGCGTGCCCTGCGTCTGGCCGCGCGTCTCTACGAAACCCCCGTCGAAGGCGGGGGGCGGGCGCGTTGGGCCGACGATCTTTACGTGCGGCGGCTATTGGCGCGGGACGGATGGGGCAGGACCACGCAGCGTCCGCTCCGCTTCGCCTTCTACATCCGCTCTCATTGGCTGCGCATGCCGCCCCTGATGCTGGCGCGGCATTTGATCGTGAAGGCGCTCCGTCGATGATGGCCCGAGGCGAGGACCCTCTGTCCAGCCAATGTGGGCGGCGCGGGATCTAACCTCCGCCCGGCGCCTTCGATCCCATGGGCCGGCTTGCGGTGGATTGGGCAACGCCGCGCCCGCCCCGACTCCAGTCTATCCGATAGAGATCGAAACGCCGGTCCGAAAGATTGCGCACCGTCCCTTCGGCCCGGGCCCATGTGAGATCGGCGAGGTTGACGTCGGCGATGGTCAGGGTCTCGATATTCTCGCTGGCCTCGGCGGCGATGCCGTCTCGGGCAAAGGGGAAGTCGCACGGGGTGAGGATGCAGGATTGCGCATATTGCACGTCCATATTGTCCACGCCCGGAAGGTTGCCGACATTTCCCGACATGACCACGAAGCACTGATTCTCGATCGCGCGCGCCTGGGCGCAATAGCGTACCCGCATATAGCCCTGGCGGTTGTCGGTGCAGAAGGGCACGAAAATGATCCGCGCCCCTTCGTCGACCAGCCGCCGCGCCAGTTCTGGAAACTCGCTATCGTAGCAGATCAGCACGCCGATGGGGCCTATATCGGTCTGGATGACATCGACCGAGGATCCGCCCTTGATCTTCCACCAATAGGCTTCGTTCGGGGTGGGGTGGATTTTTTCCTGAGAGTGAACGGATCCGTCGCGGAGGCAGATATAGGCGACGTTCTGCACGCTGCCATCCTCGGTGCGGGTCGGGTGGGACCCGCCCACGATGTTGATATTGTAGCGCAACGCCATGCGGGAAAGCTCGGCCACGACCGGCGCGCGATGGTCGGTCATTCGATCGATCGCCGCCATCGGCGTCAGCGCCTCCGTTTCGAAGGACAGAAGGGACATTGTGAACAATTCGGGGAAGATGACGAAGTCCGAACGATAATCTGCCGCGACGTCCACGAAATATTCGATATTGTGCACGAATTCGGCGAAATCCTTCACCGCGCGCGCCTGTAGCTGGACTGTCGCGAGGCGCACGCTCTCCACATCACGCGGCAGCCGGAACGCCGGCGGCTCGTCCGGATCGACATAGGGGTTTCGCCATATCATGTGCGCGGCATAGCCGCCCGACGCCTTGTCGAGCGGCAGATAGTCGCGGAGCACGCCGATCGGCGAGAAGCCGTTGGCGAGCTGGAAGCCGATCACCTGATCGCGCAGCTTGCCGTCGCGGACGGCGGCAAGATATTCCTCCGGGCCGGATACCTTGTTCCTGGCCCGGGCATAGCCGGGCATGCGCCCGCCGAAGACGATGCCCCTGAGCTCGAGCCGCTCGGCCAGAGCCCGTCGCGCTTCGTAGAGCCGCTTCCCGATGCGCAGCCCCCGACGGCGGGCGTCCACCGCCATTTCGATACCGTAAAGCCAATCGCCGGTGGGGTCGTGGCGGCTGCCGAAGCCGTTGCCGGTGATGGTGGCCCAATCATGCGGGCCAAGCGCGATCGCCTCGTCGACACGAGAGGATGCGCAATAGCCGACCACTTCCCCCTCGAAGATTGCGACGAACTGGCCATCGGGAAAGTTGTTGATCTGGCCCGTTATCTGGCCGACGCCGTAATTCTCCATGCCTGGATAGGAACGGCCGATCAGGGACAGAATTCCGGCCATGTCAGCCGACGTGGCAACGCGGATCTGAAGCCTGACGGGCGTTTTCTTCGACATGTTGATACTCCGGGGAATTGGTGGACAGCGGATCGGGCGGCGCCGCCCGTCAAAAGGACTAGCATCTTCATCGCTTGCTCATGCTCAACCTATCAACCTGCCATCTGTTGCGGACGAAATGCGTTTCAACGCTCGAGTTTTTGCAGCGCGGGTACCAGGTCGACATAGCCATGGATCACGACATCCGCTCCCAACTGATCGACCGGCCGATCCGAGAAGCCGAAGCTGACCGCGACGAAGGGGAGGCCGGCCGCCCGGGCCGTGTCTGCGTCCGTGATCGAATCCCCAACCAGGATGCCGCTCTGCCCGCCCGCGCGGGCTATGGCTTCGCGAAGCGGCGCGGGGTCGGGCTTTCGCACCGGCAGCGTGTCGCCGCAGACGATGGCATCGAAGCGGTCCTGCCAGCCCAGCGCCTCGACGAGCTTCATCGTCAGACTCTCTAGCTTGTTGGTGCAGATGCCGATGCGCAGGCCGCGCGCGCGAAGCGCGTCGAGCGCGCTTTCCAGGTCCGGATAGATTTTGGTGCCGACGCAGATGTTGGTGGCATAGAAATCCAGGAACAAAGGCATGCCCTGTTCCACAAGATCCTCATTCGCTTCCCCCGTGGCGGCCAGGCCGCGCCGCAGCAGGGCGCGTGCGCCGTGGCCGATCAGGCGCTGAACCGAAGGCGTCGGCACCGCTTCCCGGCCCATCCGCGTCAGGGCGTGATTGAGCGCCGCCGCCAGGTCGAAGGCCGTGTCGGCAAGCGTGCCGTCCAGGTCGAAGATCACGGTGTCGAAAGAGAATGAGGCCATCGGTGCCGGGCTCTGGTCGAGCGGTCTGGAAATGGCAAGATTTCCGTGCGATGGCCGAGCCATGACGTCTTCCAGGCCCTTTGCCGCTCTGATCCTCGCCGCGGGCAAGGGCACACGCATGAAATCGGACCTGCACAAGGTGCTCCACCCGATTGCCGGGCGGGCGATGCTCGATCATCTGCTCGGCGTCGTCGACGGTCTCGGCCCGGCGCACAAGATCGTCGTGGTCGGCAGCGGCCGCGAGCAGGTCGAGACACTGGTCCAGGCGCGGGGCGGGCAGGTGGTCGTCCAGGACCCACAACTCGGCACCGCCCATGCCGTGCTGCAGGCGGAACCGGCGCTTCGGGATTTCGCCGGCGATGTCCTGATCCTCTATGGCGACACGCCGCTGGTGGAGGCGGAAACCATGTCGCGGATGCTGGGCCGGCTGCGCGCGTCCGATCGGCCGGCGGTTGTGGTGGTCGGGTCCCGGCCGGAAGATCCGGCGGCTTATGGCCGGATCGTCGCCGACGACGAGGGTGTCATCGAAAAAATGGTCGAATATAAGGATGCGACCACCGAAGAGCGCGCGATCGACCTCTGCAATTCGGGGCTGATGGCCGCGCGCGCCGAGGATCTGTTCCCGTTGCTCGCGCGGGTCGGCAACGACAATGCGGCCGGAGAATATTATCTGCCCGATATCGTCATGCTCGCCGCCGAGGACGGCCGCGCCTCGGTGGTGATCGAGGCGGAGCCGTGGGAAATGGCGGGTGTCAACAGCCGGGCCGAACTCGCTTTGGTCGAGGCGGAATGGCAGAAGAGGCGGCGGCTGAAGGCGATGGCCGATGGCGCTACCCTGGTCGCTCCCGATACGGTCTGGTTCGCGCACGATACGGAAATCGGCCGCGACTGCCTGATCGAGCCGAACGTCGTGTTCGGCCCTGGGGTCCGCGTCGCCGACGGCGTCACCGTCCGCGCCTTCAGCCATATCGAAGGCGCGACCATCGCGACCGGCGCCGAGATCGGTCCCTATGCGCGGCTGCGGCCGGGGGCGGAGATCGGCGAAAAGGCCAAGATCGGCAATTTCGTCGAGGTCAAGAAAGCCCGCTTTGGCAAGGGCGCCAAGGCCAATCACCTTAGCTATGTCGGCGACGCGGACGTGGGGGCAGGGGCGAATATCGGCGCCGGCACCATAACCTGCAATTATGACGGCTATTTCAAATATCGGACGGAGATCGGAGAGGGCGCCTTCATCGGCTCCAACAGCGCCCTCGTCGCCCCGGTGTCGATCGGCAAGGGCGCCATAGTGGGCGCGGGCTCGGTCATCACCCGCAGTGTCGAGGAAGACGCGCTGGCGCTTGCGCGCGGCGTGCAGGACGCGAAACCCGGCCGGGCGAAGCGTTTTCGCGAAGTCATGCAGGCCAAGAAATCAGGAAAGTAAGAGCGCATGTGCGGCATTATCGGCATCATCGGACATGGCGAGGTCGCGCCGCGGCTGATGGACGGCCTGCGCCGGCTCGAATATCGCGGCTATGACAGCGCGGGCCTGTGCACCATTGTCGGCGACGCATTGGAGCGGCGGCGGGCGGAAGGAAAGCTGGACAATCTGGCCCGCGAGCTGGAGGCGCATCCGCTGCCGGGTGATGCCGGCATCGCCCATACGCGCTGGGCAACCCATGGCGCGCCGACCCGCGACAATGCCCATCCCCATGCCACCGGCGAGGTGGCCCTGGTCCATAACGGCATCATCGAGAATTTCCGGCCGCTTCGCGAGGAGCTGATCGCCGAAGGGCGGCATTTCGAAAGCCAGACCGATACCGAGGTCGTCGCCCATCTTGTCACGCGGGAGCTGGAGGGCGGCGTCAGCCCGCAGGACGCCGTCTCGCGGACGCTGAAGCGCATCCACGGCGCCTTCTCGCTCGCCATTCTGTGCCGACGCTTCCCGGACATGCTGATCGGCGCCCGCCTGGGCTCTCCTTTGGTGGTGGGTTATGGCGAGGGCGAGACCTATCTCGGCTCGGATGCCTTGGCATTAGCGCCGCTCACCCAGCGTATCTCCTATCTGGAGGAGGGCGATTGGGTGGTGCTGAGCCGCGATGGGGTTCAGGTCTATGACCGCGACGATCGCCCAGTCGAGCGGCCGATCGTCAATTCGGGCGCCTCCAGTGCGATGATCGAGAAGGGCAATCACCGCCACTTCATGCAGAAGGAGATTTTCGAGCAGCCGATCGTCGTTGCCCAGACCCTTCAATCCTATCTGCGTCCGCTTGAGCAGAAGGTGGCGCTGCCGGACATGGAGTTCGATTTCGCCGACGTTCCGCGCATCACCATCGTTGCGTGCGGCACCAGCTTCTACGCCGGCATGGTCGCCAAATATTGGCTGGAGCAATTCGCCCGCGTCCCCGTCGAGCTCGATATCGCTTCGGAATTCCGATATCGCCAGCCGGTGCTGGAAGAAGGCGGGCTGGCCTTGTTCATCTCCCAGTCCGGCGAGACCGCCGACACGCTCGCCGCGCTCCGCCACGCACGTGCCGAAGGCCAGCGCATCGCAGTGGTCGTCAACGTCCCGACCAGCTCGATGGCGCGGGAGGCGGATCTCCTTCTTCCCACCCATGCCGGTCCGGAAATCGGGGTCGCCTCGACCAAGGCGTTTACCTGCCAGCTTGCAGTCCTTGCAGCTCTCGCGGCCAAGGTCGCCCGCGACAAAGGGAGAATGAGCGAGGAAGAGGAGCGTGAGATTGTCGCTCACCTGAGCGAAGCGCCGGCCGCGATGAACGCGGCGCTCGGCCACGATGCGGAGATCGAGGCAATGGCGCCCTTGATCGCGCCGGCGCGGGACGTACTCTATCTCGGCCGCGGTCCCGATTATCCGATGGCGATGGAAGGGGCGCTGAAGCTCAAGGAGATCAGCTATATCCATGCCGAAGGCTATGCCGCCGGCGAGATGAAGCACGGCCCGATCGCCTTGATCGACGATAATGTGCCCGTCATCGTGCTTGCGCCTTCGGGGCCGCTGTTCGAGAAGACGGTCAGCAACATGCAGGAGGTCCAGGCGCGGGGCGGCAAGGTGGTCCTGATCTCTGACGCCGAAGGCATAAAGGCGGCCGGCGACAATGTCATCGCGACCATCGAGATGCCCAAGGTCCATCCGCTGATCGCGCCGCTCGTCTACGCCATTCCGGTGCAGCTGCTCGCTTATCATGTCGCCGTGTTCAAGGGCACGGACGTCGATCAGCCGCGCAACCTGGCGAAATCGGTGACCGTGGAGTGAAGGGCGGCTGCCATTGCGGCGCCGTGCGTTTCGAAGCCCGGGTGCCGGCCGAGGTCGAGATCCTCGACTGCAATTGCTCGATCTGCACCGCGACCGGCTTTCGCCACCTGATCGTGCCGCATTCCGCGTTCACCTTGCTGTCGGGCGAGGACAAGCTGACCAGCTATCGCTTCGGCACCGGCGCGGCCAACCATCTCTTCTGCAGTGTCTGCGGCGTGAAGAGCTTCTATCAGCCGCGTTCGCATCCCGACGCCTGGAGCGTGAACTTCAATACGCTGGACGATGCCTCCGGCCTGTCGGTCTCGATCCGCCGCTTCGACGGGCGCAACTGGGAAGAGGCGAGGGCGGCGCTCGATTGAGGGCGGAGCCACTCTTGGTCACGGACGGATCGATTCGACCGGGCAGTTCTCCCGCCTCAATCCATCGACGCGCGCGCACAAGAGTGGTTTCAAGTCAGATGGAATCATCTGACGACTCGGAAAGCACGGAAAACAAAGAAAGAAGACTCGTTCACGGTTCAATATAACCGTGAACGAGTCTAGCGCAGATTGCAGGTGACGACGATCGTGGAGGTGCTACGCGACTCCGCTTCGCTACATTTATCAATGGTATGAACGAAGACTGCCTATCACCCGGCGGAAGCCCAATGGCGCGGCGCGCGGCGCCTGTCCCATGCCAGGTTCAGCCAGCGCTGCGCCGGCCGCTCGAAGCCGTGATACAAAACGGCCGACAGCGTCAGGATTGCCGCCGTCAGGGCGAGCAGGGGCAGCAGGCCGACGGTTTCGCCCTCCGCGACGAATAGCAGTTTAAAGATCTTGATCGCGATATAATGGCAGAGATAGGTCGCGTAGCTGATATTGCCGAGCCAGAGGAGCGGCGCCCATTCCAGCACGCGGTTTCGGGCGAGCGCCAGGCCCAGGATCAGGCTGGCCCAGACCAGCGGCACGACAGGGGCTCCGGCCAGGATATGAAGGCCGGCGAGGGTGCCGGCCAGGGCCAGCAGCGGCATTGCCAGGCGGGACTGGCCGGCAAGGCGCTGGTAGAGCTCGCACACCAGCATGCCCATCGCGAATTGAAGCAGGCAGCGGATAAGACCCGTCTGCGCGACGGCATCGGGATAGGGAAGGGCGAACAGCGCGAAGATGGCGTGGACCGCGACGCCCAGGGCGATCGTCGTGGCGACGAGCAGCCAGGCGGGCCGCCGCCAGGGTGCGAGCATGGCCAGCAGGGCGGGAAAGAGCAGATAGGCGCCGAATTCCGTCGAGATCGACCAGGCCGGAACATTCCATTTCAGGGCGTCCGTGAATCCCCAGTTCTGGACGAGGAAGAGCGAGGCGAGGAAATAATCGAAATTCTCCTCCTCGATCCGCGCCGAGCCGAACAGCAGGGCGGCCGACACATAAGCGAGGAATGCCAGCAGGATCAGCAGGTGGAGCGGATAGATGCGCGCAAAGCGGCGGAACAGGAATTCCCGTGTCGAGACCCGTCGCGACGTCAGGCGTTCCGCGTAATTGAGATAGATGACGAAGCCAGAGAGGAGGAAGAACAGGTCCACGGCCAAATTGCCTGCCCCCAGGAAAGTCAGGACGGGAGCCGGAAGCCAGGGCGCCAGCAAGGCGCGCATATGGAACAGCACCACCCACCATGCCGCCAGGCCACGCAGCGACGTCAGCGGCACGAGCTCGCCCGTCGGCGGGGTGGGGGGGATAGTCTTCATCTGCGTCTCGGCTTCGTCCCGACAGGCTCGCGACATATGTATTTAGCGGGTGGGCCGTTGCGATTTCACTAATGACGCCCTTTGGTCATGATTCGTTAACGTTCAGCCGACATTCACGCGCTGCGGTGGATTTTCCCAAGCTTCGTCAGTATCTTGGGAGAGTTGCAATGTATTTGCCCCGTCTGCGAACCGTAAGCTTGATTCTCGTCGCCGGCCTCGGCCTGACCGCCTGTGGCTACGACCGCTACGGCTATAGCGGTGTATCGGTCGGCTATGGATCGGGCTATTACCAGCCCTACCGGTCCAATTATTATGGCTGGTACGGAAATTATTATTATCCCGGCACCGGCTATTATATCTACGACCGGCGCGGCGAGAGGCACCGCTGGTCCGATCGCCATCGGCGCTATTGGGAAGGTCGCCGCGGCGGTTATCGCGACCGCCGCGAAAATTGGGATGGCTATCGTCATCAGCGCCGCGACTATCGCAACGACGGTTATCGGGACCGCGATGGCCGCAGGCCCCATCGGCGTCGTTGACCGAGGTCTGAACATGCGAACGGAGCCTGATTCGCGTCATCGGTGGAGGCGCGGAGCGCTTCCACCTCGAACGATCAGGCTCTAATCCGCAGGCCGTCGCCGCATCAGGACGATTGAGACGTAGCGCATCACGGATTCGCCATGCTGGTTCGTCACCTCGGTCTCGGTCCGGACGGATCCGATATCGGGCTTGCTGCGTGACGGCTTCGTCTCGACGATCTTTCCGGCGACATGCAGCGTGTCGCCGGGGTAGACCGGCTTCAGCCATCTGAGCTCGTCGATGCCCGGCGATCCGAGCCCTGCCTGCTGCTGGTCGACCATATAGCGGGCGATCACTGCCATCGTCATCGCGCATGTGTGCCAGCCGCTTGCGGAAAGCCGTCCGAAATAGGTCTTGGCCGCGGCTTCGTCGGAGAGATGAAAGGGCTGCGGATCATATTTGCGGGCGAATTCGACAACTTCCTCGCGGGTGACCTCATAAGTGCCGTAATCGGCCGTCTGTCCCACCTCGATGTCTTCGAAATAGATCATTCGCTTCTTCCAGGTTCCAAGCCCAAAAATTTGAAAAGAGCCCTGATTCGGTCATCGGCGGAAGCGCGGAGCGCTTCCACCTCAAAAGATCAGACTCTACACGTTGAAGCGGAACAGCATGATGTCGCCGTCCCTGGTGACATAGTCCTTGCCTTCCGAGCGAAGCTTGCCGGCTTCGCGCGCGCCGGCCTCGCCGCCGCAGCGGATGAAATCGTCATAGGCGATCGTCTCGGCACGGATGAAACCCCGCTCGAAATCGCTGTGGATGGCTCCCGCCGCCTGCGGTGCCTTCGACCCTTTTTCGACCGTCCAGGCGCGCGCCTCCTTCGGCCCGACCGTGAAGAAGGTGATGAGATCGAGCAATTCGTAGCCAGCCCGGATGATCCGCGCGAGACCGGTTTCCTCAAGGCCGAGATCGCGAAGGAACTCGGCTCGGTCGTCTGCCGCCATCAATGCGATCTCCGCCTCGATCGCCGCCGAGATCACCACAGCCTTGGCGCCTTCGGCCGCCGCCTTCTCGAACACACGTGCGCTGTGCGCGTTGCCCGATGCGGCGTCGCCTTCGTCGACGTTGCAGACATAGAGAACCGGCTTGGCGGTAAGCAGCTGGGCCTGTTCGAGCGCTTTGCGCTCATCCTCGTCCTTCGGCTCGGTCAACCGAGCGGGCTTGCTGTCGCGAAGCAACGCCAGGGCCTGGCCCAGCACGGAGGCCTGGACCTTGGCCTCCTTGTCGCCCTGCTGCGCCTTCTTGACGAGGTTGGGGACGCGTTTTTCCAAGCTTTCGAGATCCGCGAGCATCAGTTCGGTCTCGACGGTCTCGGCATCTGCGACCGGATCGACCCGCCCCTCGACATGGGTGACATCGCCCTCCTCGAAGCAGCGCAGGACGTGGACGATCGCGTCTACCTCCCGGATATTGCCGAGGAACTGGTTGCCGAGACCTTCACCGGTCGATGCGCCGCGTACGAGGCCGGCAATGTCGACGAACTCAAGCTGGGTCTCGATGATAGTGGCGGATTTGCCGATCGCGGCGATTTCCTGGAGCCGGGGATCGGGCACGGCCACCCGGCCCACATTCGGCTCGATCGTGCAGAATGGATAATTGGCGGCCTGCGCGGCGGCCGTCTCGGTCAGCGCATTGAAAAGGGTCGATTTCCCCACATTGGGCAGCCCGACGATCCCGCAACGAAAACCCATGTCATTCCTGTTCGAAAATGGAAAATGGCAGCACGTCGCCGCATCAGTGCCGGCCGATAGAGGCTAAGCACGCCTTGCGCCAGTCCGCGGAGCGGCTTCAGCCGACATCCTGCTGGCGGCGCGCCACCTCGCTCATGAACCGTGCGTCATCCCCCTGGGCGAGCCACCCGGCCTCCCCGGCGATGGCGCCGAGCATGTCGGCAAGCGCATCCATTTCCGACTTGGCGTAATTGCCGAGCACATATTTCGTCACCTTGTCCTTATGGCCGGGATGACCGATCCCGATCCGGACGCGGCGGAATTCGTTGCCGATATGCGCTTCCGTGGATCGCAGGCCATTATGTCCGGCGGTGCCGCCGCCGGCTTTCACCTTGACCTTGAACGGGGCGAGATCGAGTTCGTCATGGAAGATCGTGACGTCGCCCAGATCCTTCTTGAAGAAGCGCATCGCCTCTCCAATCGACCGGCCGCTTTCGTTCATGAAGGTGGCGGGCTTCAGCAGCAGGATGCGGGCCGATCCGATCCGCCCTTGCTGGGCCCAGCCTTGAAAGGCCTTTCTGGGCGGCTCGAAGTCGTGCAGCTCGGCAATGGCGTCGATCGCCATGAAGCCGACATTGTGCCGATGCAGCGCATATTGCGTGCCCGGATTGCCGAGGCCGACCCAGATCTGCACGGGCTCCGCGTCCCATTCCTCTGCCGCTGCGCCGCTTTGTCCCAGCAGCTCGACCGGCCTGAAGCCGAGAAGTCTGCCGAAAAGGCCGCCGCGCAGCGGCAAGGATGGGCTCCCTTAGCCTTCTTGTTCCGCTTCGGGCGCTTCGTCGCTGACGGTCGGGACGGCATCGGCCGGAGCTTCCTGATCCGCTTCGGACTTGAGACCGGACGGCGCGACGATGGTGGCGATCGTGAAATCGCGGTCCTCGATCGCCGAAACCGAACCTTCCGGCAGGGTGACGGCCGAAATATGGACCGAATCGCCGATATCGTAGCCGGTCAGGTCGATGACCACATCGTCGGGCATCTGCGAAGCGTCGCAGACGAGCTCGAGCTCGTGGCGGACGACGTTGAGCACGCCGCCGCGCTTGATGCCGGGCGCCGCCTCGTCGTTGACGAAGCGTACGGGCACATTGACATGCACCTTGCTATGTTCGGAGATGCGCAGGAAATCGACATGCAGCGGACGGTCGGTGACCGGGTGGAACTGAACGTCCTTGGGCAAGGTGCGGTTGGCCTTGCCGCCGACTTCCACCATGACCACGCTGTTCATGAAATGGCCGGTGTTCAGCATCTTCACCAGTGCCTTTTCCTCGACGTGAATCGAGAGGGGCTCTTCCTTGGCGCCGTAGACGACGGCGGGAACGCGGCCTTCGCGACGCATTGCGCGGGAGGCTCCCTTGCCTGCCCGATCGCGCCTCTCAGCGGGCAGCGTAAGCTGTTCGCTCATGTGCATGTCTCCAGTTCAAAAATTGGATGTTCGAAATCCACCGCTCACGCCTCCAGGGATGAATATGAACGGGGAAGCGGCGGCCTGTAACGGAGACCGGCCGGATAGGCAAGTTGGGCGCTATTGCAGCCGCCGTGCCTTGAGCCCCTGGGCGCGAAGCATGTGCTGCAGCGAATCGTCCCCCGCCAGATGACCGGCGCCGACGGCGACGAAGATCGTGCCGGGCCGATCCATGCGCTTGGCGAGCCAGTCCGCCCAGCGCGCGTTGCGCTGCTTCAGCAATTTGTCGCGCAGGGCGGCGGACAAGGCCATATCCTCGTTGAATGTCCGTGCGATGCTGTCGACGTCGCCTTTCATCCAGGCGGCGAGCATGGCGGCGAATTGCGCCCGCGCCTGGGCTGGATCGTCAAGCACGGCAACCAGAAGCTTGCGTTGCGCCTCCTCCGGCAAGGCATCGAAAAAACCGAACTGTTCCTCCGCCGTCTCCAGGCCGCGGATCGGCTTGCTTGCGGTCCCATAGTCGCCCGTCAGCTTTTTTTCGATGCCCTGTTCGGGATCGAGGCCCAGCCGCTGGAAATTGATCGCCGTCAGCGTCAGGGCAGCAGCCCAGCTCTCCATCCGGTCGAGCGCCTGGATGGGGATGCCGCCATCGGCGATCATCTTGCGGAGCGCATCCCTCTTTTCCTCGGGAACCCGCTCGATCAGCGGCGGCAGGCCCGCCGAAAGCCCCAGCTTCCGCATCGCCCGGGCCGTGGCCATCGGATCGTCGCCCATCGCGACCTCCAGCACCAGCTCGTCCGACGAAGCGATCGCCCGCTCGATGAGCGGCGTCCGCCATTGCAAGCCGGGCGGCAGCATGTGAATGGTCCCGAACAGGTAGATCCTGGTGTCGGAATCGGCCAGCTCCCACAAGGCCGGGCCGCTGGTGCGCGCCGTCGGCGCCGTCGCGCAGCTCGCCAGGGCGAGAGCTGCTGCGGGTGCGGCTATCCGGCCCAGCGCATTCCTGATCCGGGACCATGACATCGACCCTGCTCCTTTCCAACGCTGCATCCGCTTCCTTGACCCTCTTATTCCCTTGCGCCAAAGCAGCGCGACCGATTTTGTTGCACTTGCGAAGGCTGTCAGGTGGGTTCTCGGCCCTTAAGTTTCCAGAAGCTCATCCTGACGCTCCATGATTATTGGAGCGCCCAGGGCTGCGTGATCCTGCAACCGTACGATCTGGAAATGGGGGCAGGCACCTTCCATCCGGCGACGGCACTGCGATCGCTGGGCCCGGACCCTTGGAAGGCTGCTTATGTCCAGCCTTCGCGGCGGCCGACCGACGGGCGCTATGGCGAGAATCCCAACCGGCTCCAGCATTATTATCAATATCAGGTGATCTTGAAGCCGAGCCCGCCCGACCTCCAGTCGCTCTATCTGGGCAGCCTCGCGGCGATCGGCATCGATTTCCTGCGCCATGACATACGATTCGTGGAGGATGATTGGGAAAGTCCGACGCTGGGTGCCTGGGGGCTGGGCTGGGAAGTCTGGTGCGACGGGATGGAAGTGACCCAATTCACCTATTTCCAGCAGGTGGGCGGTTATGATTGCAGGCCCGTCTCGGGCGAGCTCACTTACGGTCTCGAGCGCCTGGCGATGTACATCCAGGGGGTCGACAGCGTCTACGATCTCGCCTTCAACGATGACGGCGTCAGCTATGGCGACGTCTTTCTGGAAAATGAGCGGGAGTTCAGCGCCTATAATTTCGAGATTGCCGATACGGAGAGTCTGTTCCGCCGTTTCAGGGACGCCGCCGACGAATGCCGCCGCTGCATCGACGCCAAGCTGCCGCTGCCGGCTTACGATCAGGCGGTGAAGGCCAGCCATATCTTCAACACGCTTCAGGCCCGCGGCGTCATTTCGGTGGCCGAGCGCCAAGCCTATATCGGACGCGTCCGTGACCTGGCCAAGGGCGCATGCCAGGCGTGGATCGAAAAGAATGGCTGGGCCGAACAAGCTGCGCCCGGCGCGGGCGATACGGGGGGGGAAGGCTGATGGCCGATTTCCTGCTCGAACTCCTGTCGGAGGAGATACCGGCCCGCATGCAGGCCAAGGCGCGCGCCGATCTCGAACGCCTGTTCGTCGAACGGATGGGCGCCGTCGGCCTGACCGCTACGGCCGTCGAGACCTATGCGACGCCGCGGCGGCTGATCCTGGTCGCGCGCGGCCTCCCGCTCGAAACCGATGCGGTGCGGGAAGAACGGCGCGGGCCGCGTGCCGATGCTCCCGACCAGGCGATCCAGGGCTTCCTTAAATCGACGGGCCTTGGCCGTGATCAGCTGGAGGAGCGGGAGGACAAGAAGGGCCGTTTCCTGTTCGCCACGGTCGAGAGGCCAGGGCAGCGAACCGCATCGGTCCTCGCCGAAGCCATCAAGGCCGTGATCCGGGTCTTTCCATGGCCCAAATCGATGCGGTGGGGCATGGCTTCCGCTTCGGCGGATGCGTTGCGCTGGGTCCGGCCGCTCCAGAACATCCTTGCCCTGCTGGGCGACGAGATCGTCCAATGCGACATTGCCGGCGTGACGAGCGGCGCGGCCACGCTTGGGCATCGCTTCCATCATCCCGGCAGCATCACGATTGGCAGCGCCGCCGATTATGCGGAGAAGCTGCGTGCCTGCCACGTCCTCATCGATCCGGAAGAACGTCGCCGCCTGATTGCCGAAGGCGCGCGCGCCGCCGCGGCAAAGGCCGGACTGATCCTGGTCGAGGATGAAGGCCTTGCCACCGAAAATGCCGGGCTGACCGAGTGGCCGGTGCCCCTGCTCGGCAGCTTCGATCCGGCATTCCTGGAACTGCCGCGCGAGGTGATCCAGCTCACCATGCGCACCAACCAGAAATATTTCGCCTGCGTCGACCCGGCTGGCGCGCTCGCGCCCTATTTCGTCTGCACCGCCAATATCGACGGCAGCGACGGAGGCGAGGCGATCGTTGCAGGCAACCAGAAAGTCCTCGCCGCCCGCCTTTCCGACGCAAAATTCTTCTGGGAACAGGATCTCAAGGTTCCGCTCGAGCAGCAGGCCGAACGGCTGGACCAGATCGTCTTTCACGAAAAGCTGGGAAGTGTCGCCGCCAAGGTGGATCGCGTCGCGAAATTGGCCCGCTGGCTCGTCCAGGAGCGGATCGTGGCGGCCGATCGTGACGAAGTCGATGGCGCCGCGCGGCTCGCCAAGGCCGATCTGGTGTCGGAGATCGTCGGCGAATTTCCCGAACTGCAGGGGATCATGGGCGCCTATCTTGCCCGGGCCCAGGGCAAATCCGACGCGGTCGCCGATGCGATACGCGATCATTACAGGCCGCTGGGACCAACCGACGCGGTCCCCGATGCGCCGGCAACGATCGCCCTGGCTTTGGCCGACAAGGTGGATACGTTGGTCGCCTTCTTCTCGATCGGCGAAAAGCCGACGGGGTCGCGCGATCCCTTCGCGCTTCGCCGGGCGGCGCTGGGCGTATTGCAGATCATCGTGAGGAACGGACTTCGTCTGTCGCTCAAGGATGTGATCATCGAAGCAGCGGTGCTGTTGCAGCTGTCTCAAATGGGCGCCTTGCACACAGCTTCCTTTCCGCACCTGCTGGAGGAGGAAGAAGGCGACCACGAGATCACGGCCGAGGTCGGCTCCTTCACCTATCGTTCCGGCGGCAAGGTGGTCGTCCGATGGGATTCGGCGGCGACGCCGACGCTGGAGCGGGGCAAGTTCATCGAACAGGCGATCGACCTTCAGGAGGAGGTATTCGCGTTCCTGGCCGAACGGCTCAAGGTGCAGCAGCGGGAAGCGGGCGTCCGCCACGACCTGATCGACGCTGTCTTCGCGGCCGGTGGCGAGGATGACATGGTCCGTCTCCTGGCGCGGGTAGGCGCGCTGCAGGCCTTTGTCGAAAGCGGGGTCGGCGCGGATCTGCTTGCGGGCTACAAGCGTGCCGCGAATATCCTGCGCAAGGAAGATTGGAACGGCGGCCAGCGCAACACCTTCTTTTCCTACGATCCAGAGCCGGCGGAACGTGCGCTCGACTCCGTCCTCGACGCGGTCGAACCGCGCGCCAAGGCGGCGCTGGCGGCGGAGGATTTCGAAGGAGCCATGGCGGCTTTGGCCAGCCTGCGCGGTCCGGTCGACGATTTTTTCGATCAGGTCACCGTCAACGACAGCGATCCGGAGAAGCGCGAGACGCGGCTGATCCTGCTGGCGCGGATACGGCACGCCGTCGCCGATGTTGCCGATTTTTCGAAGATCGAAGGGCGCTCGTGAGCTTGCGTGCCCGGAGCGGACCGGCCTGGTCTGGCCGGCGCTGCGACAATTATGAACCTTGCAGGGAAGGGCCTGTTGAATGACCCGTCATGTATACCGTTTCGGCGAGGGCGTCTCGGATGGCGGGAAAGGCGACAAGGAAATATTGGGCGGCAAGGGTGCGAACCTTGCCGAAATGGCGGCGATCGGACTGCCGGTCCCGCCCGGCTTCACCATCGGGACGCCGATGTGCCTCCTTTACTATGAGGAGGGCGAGCACTTTCCCGATACGCTCCGCGCCGAGGTCGCCCAGGGTATTGCCCATATCGAGCTGAAAACGGGAAAGAAATTCGGTGATGTCGCCGATCCGTTGCTGGTCTCGGTCCGTTCGGGCGCGCGGGCGTCCATGCCCGGCATGATGGACACCGTGCTCAATCTCGGCCTCAACGACGAAACCGTTCGCGGCCTTGCCGAAGCGTCCGGGGACCCCCGTTTCGCATGGGACAGCTACCGCCGCTTCATTCAGATGTATTCGGACGTCGTCCTCGGCCTCGATCATGGCGCCTTCGAGGAAGCGTTGGAGATCGCCAAGGAAAATAAGGGTGTCCATCTGGACACCGATCTTGCAGCCGAAGACTGGCAGGCCTTGACCGCACGCTACATGGAACTGGTGGAAGAGCTGTGGGAAAAACCGTTTCCGCAGGACGTCCATGAACAGCTCTGGGGCGCGATCGGCGCCGTCTTCGGCAGCTGGCAGTCCGAGCGTGCCAAGATTTATCGCCGCCTGAACGGCATTCCGCACGACTGGGGAACCGCGGTCAATGTCCAGGCCATGGTGTTCGGCAATATGGGCGAAACCTCTGCCACCGGCGTCGCCTTCACGCGTGATCCTTCCACGGGCGAGCGTGCTTATTATGGCGAATATCTGATCAACGCGCAGGGCGAGGATGTCGTCGCCGGTATCCGCACCCCGCAATATCTGACCAAGAGCGCACGCGAGGTTGCCGGCGCCAAGGCCGTCTCGATGGAAGAATCGATGCCGGAGGTGTTCGCCGAGCTTTCCCGCGTCTTCGATCTGCTCGAGCGCCATTATCGCGACATGCAGGACATCGAGTTCACGGTGGAGCGGGGCAAGCTGTGGATGCTGCAGACGCGCAGCGGCAAGCGCACCGCCAAGGCGGCGCTCAGGATCGCGATCGACATGGCGGGCGAGGGCTTGATCTCGGAGCAGGAGGCCGTCCTCCGCGTCGATCCGGCGGCGCTGGATCAACTGCTCCACCCGACCTTGGACCCGGCCGCCGAGCGGCAGGTGATTGCCCGCGGCCTGCCCGCCTCTCCCGGCGCGGCGTCCGGCCGCGTGGTGTTCGATGCCGATACGGCCGAGAAGCGCTCGGGGCTTGGCGAGAAGGTCATCCTCGTGCGCATCGAGACGTCACCCGAGGATATTCACGGCATGCATGCGGCGCAGGGCATATTGACCGCCCGGGGCGGGATGACCAGCCATGCGGCGGTCGTTGCCCGCGGCATGGGAAGGCCTTGCGTCAGCGGCGCCGGATCGGTCTCGATCGACTATAAGGCGAAACAGATGCGCGTCGGCGGCTGCGAGATCGGCGAAGGCGACATGATCACCATCGATGGCTCGACCGGCGAAGTGATGCTGGGAGAGGTTCCGACCGTTCAGCCGGAGCTTGTCGGCGATTTCGGTACCTTGATGTCTTGGGCCGACCGCTCCCGCCGGCTGCGTGTCCGCACCAATGCCGAAACGCCGAACGATTGCCGCACCGCGCGGGAATTCGGCGCGGAAGGCATCGGCCTCTGCCGGACCGAGCATATGTTCTTCGACGCCGAGCGGATCACCAGCGTCCGCCAGATGATCCTTGCCGAGAACGAGGCGGGTCGCCGCGCCGCGCTTGCCAAATTGCTCCCCGAACAGCGTGACGATTTCGAGCAGATCTTCGCGATCATGGCCGGTCTTCCGGTCACGATCCGGCTGCTCGATCCGCCGCTGCACGAATTCCTGCCCCACAGCGAGGAGGAATTCGCCGATGTCGCCTCGGCGGCGGGCACGACTGTAGATCTGCTGAAGCGGCGTGTCGCCGAACTCCATGAATTCAATCCGATGCTTGGTCATCGCGGCTGCCGGCTCGGAATCACCTATCCTGAAATCTATGAGATGCAGGCGCGCGCCATTTTCGAGGCGGCGGTGAAGGTCGCGAAATCGGGCGGCGAGACCCCCATCCCGGAAGTGATGGTTCCGCTGGTCGCGACCAAGGCGGAACTCCAGATCATCCGGGCCCTGATCGACCGCACCGCGCGTTCGGTGTTCGAGGAGCAGGAGCTTTCGGTCGACTATCTGGTCGGAACGATGATCGAGTTGCCCCGCGCAGCCCTGATGGCGGGCGGCATCGCCGAGGAAGCCGCTTTCTTCAGCTTCGGCACCAACGACCTGACCCAGACCACGCTCGGCGTCAGCCGCGACGATGCCAGCCGTTTCCTCACCGTCTATGTCGAGAAAGGCATTTATGCGCGCGATCCCTTCGTCAGCATCGACGAGGAAGGAGTGGGCGAATTGATCAGCATCGCGACGGAGCGTGGGAGGGCCGTCAAGCCGGACCTCAAGCTCGGCATTTGCGGGGAACATGGCGGGGACCCGGTCTCGGTCGCATTCTGCGAGCGGATTGGCCTCGATTATGTCTCCGCATCGCCGTATCGGGTGCCGATCGCCCGCCTGGCGGCGGCTCAGGCGGCGCTCAGGCGCGGCTGACCTGGTCTTGCCCTAAAGCGGGCCGCGCTCCGAATCCGGACGGTGACCGGAGCGGGTCGCGGCATTGCGCAGGGAAGCGATCTCCTGCGCCTCGGCCTGCAGCCGGCGATTCTCTGCTTCAAGTTCTTCGCGCCGATGGACCTCGTCGCGATAGCGGCGTTTCCACTTTCCGCCCGCCATGAAGATCATGCCGAGCACGAGGCCCAGCAGGAACACAAGGGCGAGCACGATCCATTGGTCGATGGTGAATGCCGTCACGTTCGGGTCTCCGTGGCGAGATGCCACCGTAACAATCGGCGAACGGGCGGCTTGTTCCGCCTTCTCGCCATTGCTCTCGGGTGGGGCTCTCGATCCTCGATTATTTCAGCAACGCGTCGGATATCGAGCAGGAGGCCGGTCCGAGAATGACGATGAACAAGACCGGAAGGATGAACAGGATCAGCGGTACCGTCATGATCGCCGGCAGACGTGCCGCCTTCTCCTCGGCGCGCATCATGCGTTCATTGCGGAATTCGGCGGAGAGAACGCGGAGCGCGCTCGCCAATGGCGTGCCGTATTTTTCGGTCTGAATCATGGTCGTGACAACGCCGCGGACCGATTCGAGGTCGATGCGCATGGCGAGATTCTCGAAGGCGGAGCGCCGGTCGGTCAGAAAGCCGAGTTCGATCGAGGTCAGCGCGCATTCGTCGCCGAGCTCCGGATAGGCCTTGCCAAGCTCACGCGCGACGCGCCCGAAGGCGGCATCGACGGTCAGGCCGGCCTCGGCGCAGATCACCAGCAGGTCGAGCGCGTCGGGAAGCCCCTTGCGAATGGCATTGGTGCGCTTGTCGACGCGGTTCTTGAGCCATAAATCGGGCGCCTTGTAGCTCAAGATCAAGGTGCCGGCGACCAGGCCATATTTCTTGAGCATGCCCCAATGGGGAAACCAATCCAGCATGTAGACGCCGACGATCACGATCGAGCCGAACACGAGCGGCAGGACGAAGCGGGCGAAGATGACCACGAAGGCAAGGTCCTTCGACCGCATACCGGCCTGCATCAGCCGCCGCTGGGCCTTTTCGACCTGCTCGTCCTGCAGCATCTTGAGCGAGCTCAGGAAGGAGCGGACGCGGTCCGCAACTTCATTCTTGTTGGAGATGCTGCGGCGGCGCTTCGAGGTCGAGGCGACGATGCCGGCCTTCAGCTGTTCGCGACGCTCGTTGAGCGCACGGACTCTTTTGGCCATCGGATCGCGCACCGTGGTCGCCGCATAGATTGCGAGCAGCACGGCGAACGTCGCCACGGCGGCGAGGACGGTCGCCACCATGATGACATCGATTCCCATGATCGTCGGGCCGCTTGCAGGTTCCATGGTCTGAATGCCTATCCGCTTAAATTTCGAAATCGATCATCTTGGACATGATGAAGACGCCTATGCCCATCCAGACCAGGCCGCCGCCGCCGGCGATCATCAGCCGCTGATCGACGAAGAAATCCTGCATATATTTGCCGTTGATGAACCAGATGAGGATGAAGACGATGAAGGGCAGCGAGCCGACGATCCAGGCCGAAGCCTTGGATTCCGAGGACATCGCCTTGATCTTGAGCTTCATCGCGGCGCGCTTCCTCAACACGTCGGCAAGATTGGACAATGTCTCGGCCAGATTGCCGCCGGTCTCGCGCTGTATGGCGAGGGTGATGACGAAGAATTGCATCTCCGGAGTGCCCAGCCGATCGGCCGTGTCCTGAAGGGCGGATTCCATCGTGCGGCCGATCTTCATTTTGTCCGAAACGCTGCGGAATTCCTCGCTGACCGCGCCCGGCACCTCGTCCGCGACGATTCCCATGGTTTCGGAGATCGGCAGGCCGGAGCGAAGGCCCCGCACCATCAGTTCGATCGCATCCGGGAATTTCGAGGTGAATCTGGCGATGCGAAGCTTGATGAGCTTGCCGATGACGAAATGAGGAAGGCCGATGCCGACGAACATGCCGAGCAGGACCGCCAGGAAGACCGGCAGGCCCTGAAAGCTGAGCCCTCCGGCAACGAGCAGGCCGAGACCGGCGGAGCCCAACGCATATTGGGTCAGCGTGATCGGCTTGCCCGTCTGGTGAAGCCGTTTGGTCAAAAGGGCGGGATTGGGGATCAGGCTTTGCGCCCAGCCGTCCATCCTGGTCGCCTGGCGGGTCGCGAGGATTCGCTTCAGCTGCGCCTGCGCCGCAACCTCGCTCGACTTGCTATGGCGCTCCCTGACGTCGTCGAGACGACGAACCTGCGCCTTCGACACGGACGGGCCGGACAAGCCGAAATACAGCAAGGCGAGGGTGCCGAACAGTCCGGCCATCAGGGTCAGCAATTCAAAGCTTGGCACATCCTGTCCTTTACTTCCTCGAGACCAGCCTGAGGGCCGCCTTCACGAACCACTCACGCGGCGGCCTTTTCCTTCGGCTTCTTGGCGACGAGCGACTTCAGATTGAGCTTGCCGAGCAGAGAGGATCCGACCTCGTCGCCGTCCTGATCGCCTCCGCCATCTTCGACGGTGGCGATGCTCGCTCCCACCAGCTGGGCGAAGGGCTGGGAGATTTTCGAACTTCCTCCGACCTTGGCGATCGGCTGACCGAGTTTGGCCGCCTGGGCCGCCGCCTTCTGATCATAAGGGATGACGATGTCGACCTTGCGTTCGATCGACTGTTCGAAATCCTTCCGGCTGATCTCCAGCGACCCCGATGGAACACGATTGGCGACCACGATCACCCGGGCGTCCGGCGCATTGCTGCGCAGCCAGGAAAGAATGCGGATCGCATCGCGGGTAGCGGCAAGGGTGAATTCGACCACCAGCACCGCCACGTGAACGTCATGCACCAGATGCGGATATTGAACGAGCATCGACCGCGGCAGGTCCAGGATCGTAGCCTCGAACGCATTGCGGATTTCTTCCTCCAGCTGGAAGAAGGCAGTGCCGTCATTGATCAGCGGCTGGTTGATCGGCGCTTCGGCAGAAAGGACGCTGGGCTTTTCGTTCGCCCGCACCATGGCGCGTTCGATGAAGAGGCCGTCGATACGGCTCGGATTTTCGATCGCGTCCGTGAGGCCCCGGCCAGGCTCGAGATCCAGCGACAAGGCGCCGGTCCCAAAATGGATATCGAGGTCGAGCAAGGCCGTGGAGCGACCGGCTTTGTCGCCCATCAGCCAGGCAAGCGAAGCCGCGACGGTTGAGGCGCCGACACCGCCGCGAACGCCGATGACGGCGGCCATCAGATGCGCCCTCTCGGTCGACTGCTCGTTGAGACGGGGCCCGGAGATCGTCATCTGCGCATTGGCGAACGCGTCGCGCAGCTGATCCGCCGTGAACGGCTTGAGCAAATAATCCTGGATGCCACTGGCAACCAGGTCGCGGTATAGACGCACGTCGTTGACCTGGCCGGCGGCGATCACCACCGTCCCGGGCTCGCAGACTTCGGCCAATGCATTGATGTCGTTCAACGGGTCTCCGGACTCCGAGAGGTCGACGAACAGGATGTTGGGGCTTGCCGAGACGGAGAGGGACTGAACCGCATTGCGCAACCCTCCCTTGTTGACCTTCTCGGGTGCCCAGCCATGCTCGACGGCGATCGGCCGCAGCATTTCAGCCGTGGCTTCGTCACAGACGAAAGCCGTGAATGGATCGCGAAGCGCGGCTCCGCGCGAACCGTGAAAGGGCGCGTTCATTACTTTCCCCCTGTGCTTTCTGATTTGACGGCCCCGACGGTCGCTGGCTTGTCCCGATAGACCTTGACCGGCTTGGCAGCATCTTTGGGATCGGTTCCGCTGCCAGGTTTGCCGAGGACGAGATCCACGGGGTCGGCGATCATGGCAGCAAGATTGGAATTGGTGGCGCAGCCATAATTGGTCGAAGTGGGGGTCGGTCCGCTGCGCCAGCTGGTATCCCAATTGGGGCAGCCGGGAACGGTCGCGACGCTTCGTCCGACGATGACGCGAACGGAGCCGGGCTGGACCTGGCCGGACGTCGCGGGCGCGCTTTCGTCCAGGAACAAGCCGTAATCGCCCACCAGATTGGCGACATCGTCACGGCTGGGGGTGGGGCCGTAGGCCTCTTCCACCCAGACATGGTCGCCATAGCTGAGGCCGAGCGTTTCGAACCAGTCGGCGAGACGCGCCTGTTCGGATGTCGGAAGGCGTCCGCCCGGGGCCGAAAGATCGAGCACGTAATCGGTGCGCTGAACGACGGGCTGGTTGACCGAGTAAAGGCTCCGGTTCGACGCGGACGCGACATCTCCGCCGGACGGCGAGCATGCGGCGACGGTGCCGGAAAGAGCGAGAAGGGCTGCAATAGAGAGCGTGCGTGCCATGATTAGCTGTCCTTTCAGTCGCTCGTCAGAAGCTGAAGCCGGGATTGGCCGGCGCCTGCTGCTCGCGGCGCGCCGCCTGCTGCCGTGCCGTCGGAGCGGAGAGGGCCGCCGATGGGCCGACACCCGGAGCCGCCGCCTGCGGGCCGGCCATGGTGGGCTCGGGCCGCGGCGCATTGTTGCGGCCGACTTCGTCGCGATCGATCAGCATGCGTTGGGCGGTCGTCGGGAAGGCGAAGCCGTCGGTTGGCAGCGCAATGTCCCCGGCATTGACCGGCTTGACCAGATAAGGCGTGACGACAACCACCAGCTCGGTCTCGTTGCGCTGGAAGCTGTTCGATTTGAACAAGGCGCCCAGGATCGGAAGATTGCCGAGGAAGGGGGTCTTGGCCGTCGAATTGTTGCCGCTATTGCTGAGCAGGCCGCTGATCATGAAGCTCTGACCGGAGCCGAGTTCGACCGTTGTTTCCGTGCGTCTGGTCGTCAGCGCGGGAATGCGCGTGCCGTCGAGGATGACGGCGCCATTGCTGGAGATTTCCGAAACCTCCGGACGCACCCGCATCGAGATTCTGCCGCCTTCCAGGACGATCGGCGTGAAGGACAAGCTGACACCATATTGCTTGAACTCGACCGTGGTCGCGTTGAGACCCTGGGCAATCGGTATCGGAAACTCGCCGCCGGCCAGGAAGCTTGCCGTTTCGCCGGACACGGCAGTCAGCGTCGGTTCGGCGAGCGTCGTGACGAGGTTGTTCTGCTCCGCAAGGTCCAGGGCGCCGAGGACGTCGAGGCCGAAGAGACGGCCCAGGCCGCCGATCGTCGTTCCTTCTCCCGGCGTGATCGTGCCGCCGCCGCCAGGCAGGATATTGCCGGCGTCGCGACCTGTGAACAGGCCGAAGTTGAAGCCGCCGGTCTGGTCCAGGGTCTGGATGCTGGTGTTGATGTTGCGCGACAGTGTGCGGTTCACCTCGGCGATCTTCACCTTGAGCATGACCTGCAAGGGGGTCGCCGTCTTGATCCGGCTGATGACCTGGACGCCTTCGCCGACATAGGCCTGCACGATCCGCGCGGCTTCCTCGACGTCGACCGGTGCGGCGACGGTTCCCGTCAGCAGCACGGTGTTGTTCATCGGAAGGGCCTGGAGCCTCGCTTCCGGCATGGCCACCTGCAGCAATTCTTCGATCGAGGCGATGTTCGGGCCGACACGAACCGTGGCGGAATAGACCGTCCGCCCGGCACGATCGGTGGCGAAGACCGAGGTTTCGCCGGTGCCCTTGCCGAAGATGTAGATCTGGTTCGCGGATTTGACCTGCACATCGGCAATGTCACTGTTCGCGACGAACAGATCGGTGATCGGACGTTCCAGGCGGACCAACCGGCCGGTTCCCGCGGAAATCGGCACCGTGTTGGTCGGCTTCACCGCCTGGCTCTGGGCCAGTGCCGGTGCCGGAACGGTCCCCGCCATGCCAGTCGCGACGAACGCGGCGATTGCCGTGCCGAGCGAAAAGCGGCTTATCGTGTTCATCTTGGTCATCTTATTTGGCTCCCACCGGAACATCGGTGACGTTGTTGCCGCGCGCGACGCGGACGGTAGGACCAGTGGGCTTGAGCAACTGGCCTGTCGTGGTGACCGCGGAACCGCTCCCGGTGCCGGCGTCTGCGGCAGGCGCCTTCGGGGGAACGGTGCTACGCTGGAAGCGTGAGACGTCGGCGCCGACCGTATAGGTCGAATTGCCGTCGCTCGGCTTGTTGGCGATGGCGAGGAGCATGCGCTTCTCGGCCTTCGGATCTTCGCCCTCAGGCACATTCACCTCACCGGACGCGATGGCGCGTTCCAGCTCGGCCGTGGTATCGGCCAGCGGGCGCAGCGACAGGGAAAGCGATCCGAAGGTTTGCGCCACGGCGATCTTCTCCGCGATCCGCGGCGTCGCCTCGAACGTGACCATCGAGATATTCTGGGGCACCGGTTTTCCGCTCTCGTTCATCACATTGGTGCGGCGATCGGTCGCCAGCACGCGGATGTTGCGGATCACGGTCTCCGAAACCTTGAGCGGCGGACCGTCGCCACCGCCATTCACCTCCTGGGTCAGGACGATGTCGACGCGGTCGCCCGGAAAGACGAACCCGGCAACGCTGCCCGTATCGGACACGCTGACCGTGACGGCGCGCATGCCAGGCCCGAGCGCTGCGGCAAGAAAGCCGCGTTCGCCCGGCTGGATGAGCGATCCTTGGGTCACCGGCTGTCCGGCCGTGATCTCCGTGCGGACCACCGTGCCGATCAGCTCGACCGGATCCGTGGCGCCTTCGCCCTTGATGTAATATGCGGGCTGGACAAGGCCTTCCGGCCATGTCTGGAAGCGAAGCGCTTCCGCATCGATGAGGGTGCCGACCGGCAAGGAGCGGGTCGCGACCAGCACTTGCGGACCGGCCGGGACCATGGCTTTCGCCTCGGCCTTGGGGGCGGATGCGCCGCTAAACATGTTCTTGGCGGTGATCGCAGTCACCGCAGCAATGATTAGCGCGCCAACCAATAGCGCGATCTTTTTCACATCCATGACCTCAGTCGCCTCCTGCCCGCTTTCGAAAAGCTGGGTTCAATCTTCACGCAAATTGGTTAAGAATCCGTTCGCTAATCACCCAAAATCCGGCGAAGGCGATGGCGATGCCATAGGGGATCTCGAGCGGGTTCGCCGATTTCGCCAGCCGGTGCGAAATCATCATTACCAGAGTGAGCACACCGCCGGCGGCGGACATTATCAGCAGCAATTGCAGCATTTCCAGCGGGGGCAGCCAAAGGGCGAGGGCCGCCAGCATCTTGACGTCGCCGCCACCCATCAGGCCGGCCGCAAAGGCAAGCGAGAACAGGCCGAGCAAGGTTGCGCCGACGGCCAGCTGCAGCACGATATCGGGCCACAAGGAGAGACCGATGGACCACCAGAACGGGATGGCGAGAAGGGCGATGCTGCCGTTCAGCCAGTTGGGGATGATCCGGCTTTGCCAGTCGCGCGCGGCCGCCAGGGCGAGCGCCGCGGCCAATATGGCGATCAGGATCCAGGAAAAGCCCCCATGCATGGTCGCGACCACTAGACGGACTTGCTTTCAAAACCGTAACCAGCCGCGATGGAGCCGCAAATCCACCGCCGCAGCATTCTTCCGCCCGAAGTGTCATTTGCCGAATGGAAGGCGCCCGATGGCTGGGCGTATCGCCGCTTGGACTGGCTTCAGCCGGACCCGGCCCAGGCGCGCGGCAGCATCCTTTTCGCTGGCGGACGCGGTGACTTCATCGAGAAATATATCGAAATCTACCGTCATTGGTACGATCAGGGCTGGAATCTCACGGCCTTCGATTGGCGCGGACAGGGTGCCTCGCGCGGCAAGACGTCCGGCGGGCATCTCGACAGCCTCGATCCGCTGGTCGAGGACTTGGCGTCTTTGGTCGAGGATTGGCGAGCGCAGGTTTGTGGGCCCCATGTCGTAGTGGGTCATTCGATGGGCGGCCATATATTGCTGCGCTTGCTGGTCGAGCGCCGGCCGGAGCTGGCGGCCGCGATTCTGGTCGCGCCGATGCTGGGTCTCAACAGTGCGCCGCTGCCCGCTTGGCTGGCCCGCTGGCTCGCATTCTTCCTGACCCTCATCGGTGCCGGCAAGAGGCCTGCCTGGCGCACGCCTGACGTGCCGTCGGGGGCGGGCTCTAAGCGCCAGATCTATCTGACCGGCAGTCGGGATCGTTATCTGGAAGAGCTTTGGTGGTGGGGCCGCGAACCCGGCTACAATTTGGGAGCGCCCAGCTGGGGATGGCTCAATGCCGCATATCGTTCCTCGGCATCGCTCGGCCCGCGCGCACTCGCAAAGGTCGAAACGCCATTGCTGCTGCTCGGTACCGAGTGCGACCGGCTGGTCAGTGCCAAGGCGATCCGGCGGGCGGCATCTCTGATCCCGGGTGCCGAGCTGCTGATGTTCAAGGATTCCGGGCATGAGATCCTGCGGGAAGAGGATCGAATCCGCCTGCCGGCGCTCTCCCGGATCGACACCTTTCTGCAATCGCATGCGCCGCGATGAGCCGCCGCTTCGATTTCGCGGTCGTAGGCGCCGGGATGGCGGGAGCGAGCCTCGCCGCTGAATTGTCCTCCGGCGGTGCGACGGTCCTGCTCCTCGAAGCCGAGGATCAGCCCGGTTACCATGCCACCGGCCGCTCCGCGGCCTTCTGGTCTCCGAGCTATGGAGGCCCGCTGATCCAGCCGCTTACCATGGCTTCGGGGCCGTTTCTGGCCGATGGGTTTCTGCGGCCGAGGGGCGCCATCTATATCGCCCGTGCCGAAGGACATGAGGCTCTCGGCCGCCTCCGGGATCGATTTTCCGGGAGCGAGGCCCCGCTGGAGCCGGTCGATGCCGCCACCCTTCGCCGCATCGTGCCGGGCCTCAGGCCGGATTGGGACAGTGGGCTTTGGGAACGAAGCTGCGCCGATATCGACGTTGCTGCCCTCCATTCCTTCTATTTGAAGGCCGCTCGTGCCAACGGGACGTTGCTGGTTGCATCGGCTCCCCTGATGGCTGCCCGCAAGACTGCGAAGAATTGGTCGCTCGAAACCGGTGTCGGGCCGTTCGCCTGCGATGTGCTGATCAATGCAGCAGGCGCCTGGGCCGACCAGGTGGCCGGTCTGGCCGGAGCGGAACCGCTTGGCGTCACACCCTATCGGCGAACGATCGCGCAGCTCCGTGTCGATCCGCCCGCACCGCCCGATCTCCCGCTCGTGCTCGACGCGCTGGAGCGTTTCTATTTCAAGCCCGAAGCGGGCGGGCGGCTCTGGCTCAGTCCGCATGACGAGACGCCGAGCGATCCTTGCGACATCAGCCCCGACGAATATGACGTGGCGCTCGCCATTGACCGGCTGCAGCAGGCGGTCGACTGGCAGGTCGAGCGTGTCGAGCATCGCTGGGCCGGCCTTCGCAGCTTCGCTCCCGATCGACTGCCGATCTATGGTTTTCCGCCCGGCCGCAGGGATTTCTTCTGGTTCGCCGGGCAGGGAGGTTTCGGGATCCAGACTGCACCCGCCGCTTCCATGCTCGCCGCGTTCCTGCTCCTGGGCGGTGGTGCCGATCCTTCGATAGCCGCGATCGATCCGTCGCCTTATCTCGCGGAGCGGTTCAGGAACTGAAGCGCGGCGTCGCAGGCAAGCTTGTCGGCGCGGTCGTTTTCCGGATGACCGGCATGGCCTTTCACCCAATGCCATTCGATCTGGTGCGGCCTGGCCGCATCCAACAGCTCCTGCCACAGATCGGCATTCTTGACCGGCTTCCTGTCGGCCGTCCGCCAGCCATTCTTCTGCCAGCCGAATATCCATTTGGTGATACCGTCGCGCACATAGACGCTATCGGTCGTCAGCGCGACGCGGCACGGGCGCTTCAGTGCTTCCAGCGCCCTGATCGCCGCCAGCAACTCCATGCGGTTGTTCGTCGTCAGCGCCTCGCCGCCCGACAATTCCTTCTCGCGGCCGCCGGAGCGGATGACCGCACCCCAGCCGCCAGGCCCCGGATTGCCCTTGCAGGCTCCGTCGGTGAAAATCTCCACCTGCGTTAACTGACTTTCAGGCAGCTTCCAGTCCCCTGGGCAGCTTGAAAACCATGCGCTCGACAATGCCCTGGTTTTCTTGGTGATGCACGTCGAACTTCTGCCCGAGCCACTCCACGACTTCCCGCACCAATGTCTCGGGCGCCGAAGCGCCGGCGGTAATACCAAGCGTGGTCACGCCCTCCAGCCAGTCGAGATCGATATCGTCGGCGCGTTCGATCAGTACCGCCCGGGCGCCTTCGCGCCTGGCGACCTCGACCAGCCGCACGGAATTGGAGCTGTTGGGCGCACCGATGACAAGAACCGCATCCGCCCGGCGCGCAATCTCCTTCACGGCCGCCTGGCGATTGGAGGTCGCATAGCAAATATCTTCGCCGACCGGACCTTTGATCGCCGGGAAGCGGCGTTCGAGGATGCCGATGATCTCCGCGGTATCGTCTACCGACAAGGTGGTCTGGGTCAGGAAAGCGAGATTGTCCGTATCCGGCGGCGCGACCGACTCCGCGTCGGCAGCCGTTTCGATGAGCGTCATGCGGCCTTCGTCGACCTGGCCGAACGTGCCGACGACTTCCGGATGGCCCGCATGACCGATGAAGAGGATGTGCCGGCCCTGATCCACGAATCTTTCGGCCTGGCGATGGACCTTGGAAACGAGCGGGCAGGTCGCATCGAGATAATCGAGGCCCCGTTCGTCGGCCTTCGCGGGCACCGCCTTGGGTACGCCATGGGCGGAAAATACCACGGGCACACCGTCCGGAACCTCGTCCAGCTCGGCGACGAAGATGGCACCCTTGGCCCGAAGATCGTCGACCACATATTTGTTGTGGACGATTTCGTGACGGACATAGACGGGCGCGCCATAGCGTTCGATGGCCAGCTCGACGATCCGGATCGCACGGTCGACACCGGCGCAAAAGCCCCGCGGCGCGGCAATGAGCAGACTGAGTGATGCCTTGGAAATCGTCATCGCGGCGCATCTACGCCATTGCTTGCCTCAGCGAAACCCGCTTCCTATGATCCGGGCGGTCGGGTAGTGCATGCCGCCATGCCGTGAGAGTGAGGGTCCGAAACACGTGTTCAAGCTTAAAGCGGCGGCCGCCGCCCTGACAATATTGCTCGTCGCCGGCTGCAGCTCCGATGGTCAGCTCACCGCGACAGGAATCACGATTACCCGCTCGGCCTGTCCTGCTGTCGCGATTCCGGCGGCCACCGGCGACGTTACGCTCTTCAACCCGGAAAGTAGCCGTGACGCCAGCGCCATTGATGTCGTCGCCAACATCACCAACATCCGGACGACCTGCGACGAATCCGGCGAACATATCGTCAGCAACGTGACCTTCGACATCCAGGCGCTGCGCCGCGACACGCGCGGTGATAGAGAGGTTGTGCTGCCTTATTTCGCGACGGTCGTGCAGGCCGGCAGCAACGTCGTCTCCAAGAGCCTAAGCCGCGTCAGTCTTCGCTTTGCCGACGGGCAGGCGCGTGCGAGTGCGACCGGCAGCGCAACCGGCAGGGTGCTCGCCTCGGCTGCCGCCCTTCCGGAGGATATAAGGCGTCAGATCACGCGTCAGCGCAAGCCCGGCGATGCCGATGCGGCAATCGATCCGATGGCGGATCCGAATGTCCGGGCGGCTGTGCAGAATGCCAGCTTCGAGCTTCTGATCGGCTTTCAGCTGACCGAGGATCAGCTGCGCTACAACGCCACGCGATAATTGTTCCAACCGCGTTGACTCGGCCGTGCACTGCGGCCACAGCTAAATTGTCTTCGGCGGGAAACCGCTGGTGACCGTGCGGGAGAGTGTAATGGACTTTGTCCGTTGCCGCCGAAGGAGCAACCGCCCCGGAATCTCTCAGGCAGACCGGACCGCACGGGCTCAAGACACTCTGGAAAGCGGATGGTGCGGAATTTTTCGCAGCTTCCCACCGAAGGGGTAAACCGCCAATGCGGCGGTGAAAGCTCTCAGGTCCCAGGACAGAGGGGGTGAAGAATGGAACCGGGTGCCGCGGCATCCTGTTCCGTCATCGCCTTGGAGTCTGGGACATGAACGACACCCCACCGGCCCTTCTTCCTCTCGATTCGTGGCACTCGGCTCATGGCGCCCGCATGGTCCCGTTCGCCGGCTATGTCATGCCGATCCAATATGAAGGCATAATCGCCGAGCATCTTTGGACCCGCGAGCAGGCCGGGCTATTCGACGTCAGCCACATGGGCCAGCTGATCGTCGCCGGCCCGGAAGCCGAAAAGGGGCTGGAAAGCCTTCTTCCCGCCGATCTTGCCATATTGGACGAAGGGCGCCTCCGCTATTCGCTGTTGCTCAACGAGGCCGGCGGCATCGTCGACGATCTGATGATCACGCGGCGCGGCGATCATTGGTACGTGGTGGTGAACGGCGCCACCCGCCAGAAAGACATTGATTATCTCCGAGAGAAATTGCCGCGCAACGTCGTCGTCGATCATATGAAGGAGCAGGCCTTGCTGGCTCTGCAGGGCCCGCGTGCCGCGGCAGCGCTGGAGCGGCTGGTGCCCGGCGTCGATCGACTCCGTTTCATGACCGCCGGCTCCTTCGAGTTTGGCGGCGTCACCGCATGGATCAGTCGATCGGGTTATACGGGTGAGGATGGATTCGAGATTTCCATTCCCGCCGGAAGGGCCGCGACGATCGCGGATTTGATTGCGGATCAACCCGAAGTGAAGCCGATCGGCCTGGGTGCCCGCGATTCGCTCCGCCTCGAAGCTGGCCTTCCGCTCCATGGACATGATCTCGATCCCGGGATCACGCCGGTCGAGGCGGATCTCGTCTTTGCCATATCGAAAAGGCGACGCGGCGATGGCGGCTTTGCCGGCTGGCCGCGGATCCTCCGGGAATTGGAGGAGGGGCCGATCCGTCGCCGTGTCGGTTTCGTGGTCGAAGGCCGGCAACCGGTGCGCGAGGGCGCGCTGGTGGTGGACGGCGAGGGCAGTGAAGTCGGAAAAGTCACCAGCGGCGGTTTCTCGCCGACGCTCGAGACGCCGATCGGCATGGCCTATGTTCCCGCCGCGTCAGCCGCGCCGGGAACGGCGATCACGCTCACCCAGCGGGGCAGGATATTCCGGGCGGAGGTCGTTGCCATGCCCTTCGTCCCCCACCGATATCAGCGCAAGGGAACAGGGATATGACCATCTACTATACCAAGGATCACGAATGGCTGTCGGTCGAAGGCGATGTCGCGACCGTCGGCATCACCGATTTCGCGCAAGGTCAGCTTGGCGATATCGTATTCGTTGAAATACCTGCGGCCGGCACGCAGTTCGTCCAGGGCGGCGAAGCGGCCGTGGTGGAATCGGTGAAGGCCGCGTCCGACGTCTACGCTCCTGTCAGCGGTCAGGTCACCGAAGGGAATCAGAAGCTCGAAGAAGATCCGTCTCTCGTCAACAGCGACCCGGAAGGCGAAGGCTGGTTCTTCAAGATATTCCTGTCCGACAATCATCAGCTCAACGGGCTCATGGGTGCGGAAGAGTATAAGGCCTATTGCGAAAGCCAATGAGCGCGAAGGTTCCCAATGCGGCCTCGGTCTGGTCCCCGGCGGACTATGCGACCAATGCCGCCTTCGTCCCCGCGCTTGGCGCGGCGGCGCTGGCGCTGCTCGATCCGCGGCCTGGCGAGATCATTCTCGATCTCGGCTGCGGCGATGGCGTGCTGACCGCCGAAATCGCGGCGGCCGGCGCCAGGGTGATCGGCCTCGATGCCTCGGAAGCGATGGTCGAGGCTGCGCGTGCGAAGGGGGTCGACGCCTTCGTCGCGGATGCCCAATCCCTCGACCTCGACAGCCAGGTCGTTCGCTTCGGCCAGTTCGATGCCGCTTTCTCCAATGCCGCTCTGCACTGGATGCTCGATCCGGGCGCTGTCGCCGCGGGCCTGTTCAAGGTCCTCAAGCCCGGCGGGCGCTTCGTCGGGGAAATGGGAGGGGAAGGCAATATCGCGACCCTGCGCCAAGGCATCAGGGACGAACTGGTTGCGCGGGGCTATTCCATGCCGGCCGACGATCCCCAATGGTATCCCGGCATCGACGAATTCGTTCGCCTCTATGAGGCCGCCGGCTTCGTGAATATCCGTGCCCAATTGATCCCGCGACCGACGCCCCTTCCTGCCGGCGTGAGCGGATGGGTCAAGACGTTCCGCGCGGGCTGGCTGGATATTGCAGGCGTTTCGCCCTCGGCGCGCGACGAGGTTGCCGCCGCCATCGAGCGCCGCCTCGCTTCCCAGCTTCAGCGTCCCGACGGCAGCTGGTTCGCCGATTATGTCCGTCTTCGCTTCACGATGAGAAAGCCCGATTGATGCGTTATCTTCCGCTCGCCGAAAATGATCGGCAAGCCATGCTCGGCGCGATCGGCGCCGGTTCGATCGAGGATCTCTTCGTCGATGTGCCGAAGGCCGCACGGCTGTCCGGGCCAATCGAGGGTCTGCCCGACCATGCCGGCGAGCTTGCGGTCGAGCGGCAGCTTTCGGCGCTGGCGCGCCGTAATCTCGTCGCCGGCGAGGTGCCCTTCTTCCTGGGTTGCGGCGCCTATCGCCATCATGTCCCGGCGAGCGTCGATCATCTGATCCAGCGGGGCGAATTCCTTACCAGTTATACGCCCTACCAGCCGGAAATTGCGCAAGGGACGCTCCAGGCGCTGTTCGAATTCCAGACCCAGGTGGCGCGCCTCTATGGCTGCGATGTCGCCAATGCTTCCATGTATGACGGCTCGACCGCCTGCTGGGAGGCGATCGGCATGGCCCGGCGCATCACCCGGCGATCCCGGACGATCCTTTCCTCGGGTCTCCATCCTCATTATGTCTCGGTCGCGAAGACCATGGCAAGATTCACCGGCGACCTGCTCGAGACGGCGTCGCCGGAACTGACGAGCGAGACGGACATGGCGCGTCTGCTCGCGGCCGTCGACGGAGAGGCGAGCAGCGTCGTCGTTCAATATCCGGACATATTGGGCCGTATCGCCGATCTGTCGGAACTGGCGGAACGGGTCCATGCGGCGGGCGCCCTGCTGATCGTCGTCGTCACCGAGCCGGTGGCGCTCGGCCTGATCCGTTCGCCCGGTGAGATGGGCGCCGATATCGTCGTGGGCGAAGGGCAGGGGATCGGCGTCGGTCTCAATTTCGGAGGGCCTTATGTCGGCCTGTTCGCGACCCGCGACAAATATGTCCGGCAAATGCCCGGCAGGCTGGCCGGCCAGACGGTGGACGCCGAAGGCAAGCGCGGCTTCGTTCTCACTTTGTCGACGCGCGAGCAGCATATCCGGCGGGAAAAGGCCACGTCCAACATCTGCACCAACAGCGGCCTGTGCGCGCTTGCTTTCTCCATCCACATGACCCTGCTCGGCGAAACCGGTCTCAGGCGATTGGCGGCGATCAACCATGCCAAGGCGGTGCAGGCGGCGGATCGGCTGACCCAGCTGCCTGGGGTGGAACTGGTCACGGCCGGCTTCTTCAACGAATTCACCTTGCGGCTGCCGCGGGAGGCGCGGCCGGTAGTTCGCACGATGTCGGAACGCGGCGTGCTGGGCGGCGTGTCTCTCGGCCGCCTTTATCCGGGAATCGAGGCGTTGCAGAACGGTCTCGTCGTCGCTGTCACGGAAACCGTCATGGATGAGGATGTCGAGGCGCTCGCCGACGCTCTTGGGGAGGCGCTGGCATGAGCATGAATCGAGAAGGTCGCCCGACCCGCCCCGAAGCGGGCGAGATTATGCCGCCCCAAACGTGGACCGGCAATCGGGCGCTGATGCTGGAAGAGCCGCTCATCTTCGAGATGGACGAGCGAGGCGGCACCGGGGTCGATCTGGCGCCCGCGCCCCAGACGGTCAACCGGCTCGGGGGCCTGGAGCGCAACCGCCCGATCGGCCTTCCGGGTCTCTCGGAACCGCAGACGGTCCGCCATTATACCCGGCTCAGCCGTCAGAATTATGCGATCGACCTCGGTCTGTTCCCGCTCGGCTCCTGCACCATGAAGCACAATCCGCGCCTCTGCGAGAAAGTGGCGCGCATGCCCGGCTTCGCCGACATCCATCCGCTGCAGCCCACCGACACGGTGCAGGGCGCGCTGGCTCTGATTCGCATGCTCGGCGAATGGCTGGTGACGCTGACCGGTATGCATTCGGTGGCGATGAGCCCTAAGGCCGGGGCGCATGGTGAATTGTGCGGCCTGCTCGCCATCCGCGCCGCGCTGGAAGCGCGGGGCGACGCGCGCGCGGTCGTCCTGGTTCCCGAAAGCGCCCATGGCACCAATCCCGCCACCGCGGCTTTCGTCGGTTATCGGGTGGAAAGCATCCCGGCGACGGATCGCGGCCGGGTCGATTTCGACGCACTGAAGGCGAGGCTCGGTCCCGACGTGGCGGCGGTGATGATCACCAACCCCAATACGTGCGGCCTGTTCGAACCGGACATGGCCGCGATTTCGGAAGCGGTGCATGCGGCGGGCGGCCTCGTCTATTGCGACGGCGCCAATTTCAACGCCATCGTCGGCCGGGTTCGTCCCGGCGATCTCGGCATCGACGCGATGCACATCAATCTCCACAAGACCTTTTCGACCCCGCATGGCGGCGGCGGGCCGGGCTCGGGCCCAGTGGTCTTTTCGGAAGCGCTGACGCCCTTCGCGCCTTTGCCTTTCGTCGAACGGCAGGGGGACCAATATGTCTTGGTGGAGGAAGAGACTGCCGGGGACCATCATGGCTCGACCTTTGGCCGTATGACCGCATTTCATGGCCAGATGGGCATGTTCACCCGCGCCATGGCCTATATCCTGAGCCATGGCGCCGATGGCCTGCGTCAGGTTTCGGGCGATGCGGTGCTCAACGCCAATTATATCCTTCGCCGGCTCGAGGATGTGCTCGACGCGCCTTTTGGCAAGAGCGGGCCGTGCATGCACGAGGCCCTTTTCAGCGACAAAGGCTTTGCCGGAGATTTGACGACGCTCGATCTCGCCAAGGGCCTTATCGATGAAGGCTATCATCCGATGACCATGTATTTCCCGCTCGTGGTCCATGGCGCGATGCTGGTCGAGCCGACGGAGACGGAATCGAAGGCGACGCTCGATCAGTTCATCGGCGCGATGCGTTCGGTCGCCGAGCGGGCGAAGGCGGGCGACCAGTCGCTGAAGGCCGCGCCGGTCCATGCCCCGCGCCGGCGGCTCGACGAGACGCTGGCGGCACGGAGGCCCGTTCTTGTCTATCGGCAGCCGGAGCAGGCTGAGGCGGCGGAATGAAACTCAGCGCGCCTTCGACCGAGCGCAACCGGGAGCCCATTGCGGCGGTCCTGCGCGAAATTCTTCCCGGACATGGCGATGTGCTGGAGCTGGCCAGCGGAGCCGGCGAGCATGCCGTTTACTTTGCCCGGCTGTTTCCCAATCTCGTCTGGCAGCCGAGCGACCCGGACAGAGATGCCTTGGCGTCGATATCAGCGTGGCGGACCGAGGCCGGGCTCGACAATTTGCGCGAGCCGCTGATCCTCGATGTCGCAGCCGATCCCTGGCCGGTGCGGCGGGCCGATGCTCTCCTCTGCATCAACATGGTCCATATCAGCCCGTGGACGGCGACCGTCGGCCTGATGCGCGGTGCGGGGCGGTTGCTGCCGCATGATGGCCCCTTGATCCTCTACGGGCCTTATCGTCGAAGGGACGTTCCCACCGCCCCGAGCAACGAAGCCTTCGATCAGTCGCTCCGGTCACGCAATCCCGAATGGGGCCTGCGCGATCTGGACAGCGTCCGGGACGAAGCCGCAGCGAACGGGCTTGGCTTCGATCGGCTGTTCGAAATGCCGGCCAACAATCTGATCCTGGTGTTCCGGCAAAGCGAGGCCGGGCCGTCCGGGCGTTCAGCATCAGAAATGCCCGCCTCCGCTACACGGGACTGACTATGGTCCCCTAATTGCGTTCATTGAAGCGCGGCAGATCGGCTTCCTCGGGCTTGTCGCTGCCGCGGGCGCGGGTGATGCCACCGTCGCCAACTTCTTGGCGGATTTCATCCCTGCTGCCGATGTCGCGGTTGAGATTGTGTCCGCTGGCGCCGCCTTGGCTCGGGGCCTCTTGCATCCGATCGATGATGTCGCTGTCGTCATGATCGCGCGCGCTTTCGGTGCGGTCCTTGGTCTCGTCATTCTTCTTGTCCATCCGTCTTCTCCTTCATTCCACCAATGAAGGAGTCAGCTTGCCGTTCCGCCGGTCGGCGCGCATCGGCCCCGGCCAGCCGAACCAGCGCCAATGTCCAGGCCGCACCGAATGTCCAGCCGCCAATGACGTCGCTGGGCCAATGGACGCCGAGCACCAGACGACTGGCGCCGACCAGGAAAGCGAAAAGAACTGCGAGAGTGATCGCTCCGCGCCGCATCCCCGGATCGGCTGTGCAGACAAGGGCGATGCCGAGCGCGGCAGTCATGCTGCCGGCGGCATGGCCGCTCGGAAAGGCCATCGAATGGACCGCCACCAGATGGCCGGCCGGATCGGGCCGCGCTCGGTCGAAGGCCATCTTCTGGACCTCGACCAGCAGGCGCCCGACCAATACCATGCCAAGCAGCACGAAAGCGCGTCGCTTCTCACCCCGGATTGCCATTGCCAGCGACACCGCGACCGACAGCGGGACCAGCACCGCGCCGCCTCCGAGGATTGTCAGCCATCCGGCCGCCGGAGCCAGATCCGCGATCGCTGCCGCTTCGAGAATTCCAAGGTCCTGGACTGAGCCTGGCCCGCCGAACAGCAGCATGAGGAACCAGACCATTGCCAGGGCGACAAACAGGAGAGCGGCCGGCCGGGGAAGGAGAGTCATGGCCGGGACTGTCTGCGAGATGGCCGTCCCTGTCCAGAATCGTCGCGGCTCCGCGCCTCTGCAGCGGGCCTACCCGCCTGACTTTGCCGCACATTTTTGATTTGGGAATGTCCTATGTTAGGAATGCGAGTCGCCGGGGAGCGAAGTCGATGGAATCGAGCCTTAGATATTATGAAAGAAGGGCCACGGAGGAGCTCCGGGCCGCCGGCAGGGCCGTCACTCCGGCGGGGCAGGCGCGGCGCAAGGCGCTGGCCGAAATGTTCGCCCGGAAAGCCATGGAGCAGAAGGAGCGCCGCGCCGCGCTCGTTCAATGGTAGCTGAGATTTTCGGGCGTCCCACCTGGTCCTTTGATCCGCTGGATTAAAAGGGCCGGGAGCCGGGATCTTTGACGGCGGTGAAAAAGCGCGCCAAAGCACCGCCGGCTGCCGGAACCTGATATGTGCCGCAGCGACATCGTTTGAAATGCCCCGGACGGGGCCACAGGAGCAAGCATGGCCGACCTGGTGTTAGAGATGGAAGAAACGGCGAAAGCCGCGAAACAGCAATTCAACGTGCGACCGAACGCCCAGGCCATTTCCGCGGCCGAGCGCGCGACCCTGCTTGAGGATCCGGGCTTTGGTCGCGTGTTCACCGATCATATGGTGGTGATCAAATATTCCGACGATCGCGGCTGGTACGACGCCGAAGTGACTGCACGCGCTCCTCTCTCGATCGATCCCGCCTGTTCGGTGCTCCACTACGCTCAGGAAATCTTCGAAGGCATGAAGGCCTATCGGACGCAGGACGGCGGTGCCGTCCTGTTCCGCCCTGACGCGAATGCGCGGCGCTTCCGTCAATCGGCTGAACGGCTGGCAATGCCGCTCATTCCGGAGGAGCTTTTCCTCGAGGCCGTTCGCCAGATCGTCAGCATCGACCGCGATTGGGTCCCGTCGGGCGAAGGCGCCCTCTATCTGCGCCCCTTCATGTTCGGCAGCGAGGTGATGCTCGGCGTCCGGCCGTCCTCCGAATATCTGTTCCTGGTGATCGCTTCGCCGGCAGGAAATTATTTCAAGGGCGGCAAGGATGCCGTCACCATCTGGGTCTCGAACGACTATACCCGGGCCGCGCCCGGCGGGACCGGTGCCGCGAAATGTGGCGGTAATTATGCGGCCGGCCTGCTGCCCCAGGCGCAGGCGGTGGCGAATGGCTGCGATCAGGTCGTCTTCCTCGACGCGGTCGAGCGACGCTGGGTGGACGAGCTTGGCGGAATGAACCTGTTCTTCGTCTTCGATGATGGATCGATCAACACGCCGCCGCTCGGCACCATCCTTCCAGGCATCACCCGTGACTCGTTGCTCACCATAGCCCGCGACAGGGGCATCAAGGTCAGCGAGAGCCCATATGCGATCGATCAATGGCGCGCGGATGCCGAGAGCGGTCGCCTGCGTGAAACCTTTGCCTGCGGCACTGCAGCAGTCATCACGCCCGTCGGCGAGGTCCGCAGCGTGGACGGGAATTTCAAGATTGGAGACGGCGGTGCCGGACCGGTCGCTAAGGAATTGCGCAAGACCTTGACCGACATCCAGCGCGGCAATGCGCCCGATCCGCACGGCTGGGTTCAAAAAGCCTATTGATCCGGTCGATCCAGACTGGTCGCGGCCTCCGTTCACGGGCCGCGATCGGCGGCCGGATCCTGTCCAGTTATCCTGGCGCGACGTCGGCCAGAAGCCCAGACAGGATGAATGTCATTCCAAGGCAGGAGGATAGTCCTTGCGGCGCCGCCCGCCAGCCGGATATGCCTTGCCCTGATTTTGATCCCAGGCAGGACAAAAAGGGGCTTCCACAACCAGATTTCGCCTCAGGTTTTTCAAGGTCCTTCGAGATCATGGCTGGCCGATAAAGGTCAGCGGCAGGCTCGCCGTATTCTTGATATTGCTGACGACGACGCTGGAATTCACCTCCCGGACGACGGATAGCTGGGAGAGTTTCTGGAAGAAGAATTCCTCGTAACATTTGATGTCGGCGACCGCGATCTTCACCAGAACATCGATCTCGCCGAGCAGGATGTAGCATTCGAGCACTTCGGGCCACGCCTGGATCTGGTCGCGGAACGCGCGCACCGCCTCGGGATCGTGCGCCGCCAGCCTGATCGTCGCATAAACGATCAGGTTTACGCCGACCGCTTCGGCGTTCACCGTCCAGACCTGGCGTTCGAGAACGCCTTCATTCTTCAGTCGTCGAACCCGGCGCCAGACCGGAGGCGGGGTCATGCCCAGCCGGTCCGACAATTCGCTGATCGAAAGCGATCCGTCTTCCTGCAGCATTGCGAGGATGGCCTTGTCGACATTATCCAAGGGTAATTTCATTACCGTATACCGCGATTAACAGATAAATTAATAACCATCATAGCCTGAACATGATCATTTTTGTCAATGAAATTACCCGTGGTCTGGCCGATTCTCCCCGCGTCGATTCGGAGGGAAGAATGGGTTTCATGGGAGACGGGCCGAGGCAGGATGGTGTGGGCCATGAACCGCTGATCCGCGAATATTATCGCCGGATCGACGCCGTGGACGTCGATTGGGTGGTGGACTTGTTCGCGCCGGACGCAGTCTACGAACGGGCTGACGCGACCTATGACGGCATCGCCGCCATCTCCAAATTCTTTCGCGAGGACCGCCAGATCAGGGGCGAGCATGTGATCGACCGCATCTGGACCGACGGGGACAGCGTGGCGGCGACGGGTGAATTTCGGGGGCGGGGCGCAGCCGGAGACGCACGCAATGTCCGCTTCGCAGATGTCTGGATGTTCGACGCCGATGGCCGCGTCCGGTGCCGTCAAAGCTATCTGGCGCTCGGCCACGCTTATGTGGAGCGCTAAGGATCCTATTGACTGGGGCAATTTCGGAGGGCGTCAGCTCCGCCCTCGATCCTGTGACGCTCGAGGATTAGTGCCTCGGAAACATAGGCCGTGAAAGTACGGATCCTGGCGGTTCCACGAAGGTCCTCATGAGTGAGCACCCATAAATGGTGCTGCGTCCCGGGCGCGATCGTTCCTCTTGAGACGCGCCGCAATCGGGGCATCGCGTCGCCCAGATAGCATGGGAGGGGGGCCAGCCCAACTCCAACTGCCGCCGCTTCCGCCATCGTCACGATGCTATCCGCCTGCAGCACCATTTCCGTGCCTGAAAGACGTTTGTGCATCCAGTGCGCTATCGCTGTTTCCGATAACGCGTCCGATGTCCCGATCCATCTTTGCTGCGGCCATTCATCCTCGTTCGGCAAGGTTTCCAACCCGACAGCCTGGTAGACTGCCATTCCCACCGGCGCGATGCGGCGTCCGATCAGCGTGCCGGGCGGGTCGGCCGAGACCCGGATGGCGACATCGGCGTCTCGCCGGGTGAGGTTGGCGACCGCGGTGGTCACCGAAACCTCGAGCCGGACTGCAGGGTGTTCCGCCTGAAAGCCGGCAAGGATCGGGGGCAATAGCGAGACCATCAAAGTGTCGATAGTGGTGACTCGGATCAGTCCCTCCAGCCGCAGGTCCCGGCCGGCGAGGCGGCGTTCAAGCGTGGTGACCATGTCCGCGACCGACTGGGCTGCGGCGAGCAACTCCTCGCCGCCGGCGGTGAGCGCATAGCCCGAGGGCAGGCGGTCGAACAGGCGGATGCCGTGCGCGCCCTCGAACCGCGCGATCCTCCGCAGCACCGTCGTGTGGCTGACGCAAAGCGCGCGGGCGGCCGCCGCCAACGAGCCGTGACGGCCCACAGCGAGGACATATTGAAGGTCCGACCAGTCGATCTCATTGTGCATTGACGCACATTATGAGCGCATAAACTCAAACTCACAACCTGTGCATGCACAGCCTAGAGTCTCGCCAGGACTTTTGGAGGATCAAGATGACAAGGTCGGCGGACAAGGTGGCGCTCGTCATGGGCGCGCAGGGTGTGATCGGGCGCAACCTGGTCGATCATCTGGAGCGATCGGGCAATTGGGAGATTATCGGCGTTTCACGCCGCGGCGGCACGAGCTTCGGCCGCGTCCGGCACGTCTCGGTCGATCTTCTCGACCAATCGAATGTGGCGGCAAAGCTCGGCAGCCTGTCGGAGGTCACCCACATATTCTATGCGGCCTATCAGGACCGGCCGCGCTGGGCCGAACTGGTCGCTCCCAATCTGGCGATGCTGGTCAATTCCGTAACCGCCGTCGAACGGGCGTCGCCGCGCCTGCGGCATGTGAGCCTGATGCAGGGCTACAAAGTCTATGGCGCGCATCTCGGACCGTTCAAGACCCCGGCCCGGGAAAGCGATCCCGGCCATATGCCGCCCGAATTCAACATCGACCAGCAGGATTGGCTGGAGAAAAGGCAGCGCGGGAAAGGATGGACCTGGACGGCCCTCCGTCCCTCGGTCGTATGCGGGTTCGCGCTCGGCAACCCTATGAATCTGGCCATGGTGATCGCCGTCTATGCCGCCATGTCGAAGGAGTTGGGTTTGCCGCTTCGCTTTCCCGGCGGCCCGGGCGCCTATCACAGTCTCATCGAGATGACTGACGCCTGTTTGCTTGCCCGGGCCACGGTCTGGGCGGCGACCGATCCCGCTTGCGCGAACCAGGCGTTCAACATCAACAATGGCGATCTCTTCCGCTGGAGCGAAATGTGGCCGGCAATCGCGGACGCGTTCGGCATCGAGGCCGCGCCGCCTCTGCCGATGGCGCTCGAGGACATCATGTCCGACAAGGCGTCGCTCTGGGGCGCGATGATCGAAAAACATGGCCTTGTGCCGACACGCTATGAGGAAGTTTCGTCCTGGCGTTTCGGCGACTTCGTCTTCGGTTGGGATTATGACGTGATCGCCGACGGATCGAAGGCGCGCCGGTTCGGCTTCCACGAATTCGTCGACACCAAGGCGATGTTCCTCGGCATTTTCGAGGAATTGAGGAACCGGCGCATCATTCCCTGATGCCGCCGCGCGGGAACGGCTACCAGATCCGGATCCGGTTTTCGGGTGCCAGATAGAGCGCCCCTTTCGTAACGCCGAACGCCGAATACCAGGAATCAAGATTGCGCACCACGTTGACGCGCAGATGATTGGGCGAATGCGGATCTATCGTCAGAACCTGGAGCAAGGCTGGTGCGCGATATTTGGTGCGCCAGATCTGCGCGAAACCCAGGAAGAAACGCTGGTCGCCACTGAAACCGTCGTTCACCGCATCGGTCTTGCCGTTCAGCGAGAGCTTGTAGGCGTCATAGGCCATGTTGAGGCCGGCCAGGTCGGCCAGGTTTTCGCCAAGCGTGAGTTCGCCGTTGACGTGGGTGCCGGCAACCGGCTCGTAGGCGGCATATTGCGCAACCACCTGGGCGGAAAGGGCCTGAAAGCGGCTGAGGTCCTCAGGGCTCCACCATTCGGAGAGATTTCCTTCCGCGTCGAATTTTCGGCCCTGGTCGTCGAAATGGTGGCTGATCTCGTGGCCGATGATCGCGCCGATCGCGCCGTAATTGACGGCCATGTCCGCATTCGGGTCGAAGAAGGGTGGCTGCAGGATGGCGGCCGGGAACACCACCTCGTTCAGCGACGGATTGGCATAAGCATTGACCGTCTGCGGAGACATGATCCACTCGTCGCGCGCCACCGGCTTACCGAGCTTGTCGAGGTTGCGCTGATATTCGAACCGCTTGGCGCGCATCATATTGCCCAGATTGTCGCCGGCGACGATCCGCAGCCTTGAATAGTCCCGCCAAGTGTCGGGATATCCGATCTTGGGTTTGAACGTTGCGAGCTTGGCGCGGGCCTTCGCCTTGGTGGCGGGGCTCATCCAGGCGAGACGAGCGAGCCTCGCGTCCATGGCGGCGATGAGATTCCGGACGAGCTCGTCGGCCTTGGCCTTGGCTTCCGGCGGAAAGTGGCGTCGGACATAAATTCGGCCGACCGCCTCGGCCATCATAGTGCCGACGAGATCCGTTCCCCTTTTCCAGCGCTCCTTGAGCTCCGGCGTTCCCTGGATCGCCCGGCCCTTGAACGCGAAATCCTGCTCGACAAATGGCCGTGACAGCATCGGCCCGGCGGCCGAGATCGTCTGGTAGGACAGATAGTCGCGCCAGTTCTGGAGCGGCTCCGATTGAAGGAGCGACGCCGCGCCGGCGATCGCGCTGGGATGGGCGACGATGAAGCTGCCCTGCTTCCCGGCACCGGCGGCGGCGAGATAGATTGGCCAGGGGAATCCGGGCATCTTGAGGTCGAGCTCGGCCCGGCTCATCGGGTTATGGAGCTTGTCGAGGTGGCGCTGTTCGACCCTGCTCCAATGGGCCTTCGCGATTTTCGTCTCGAGGTCGAAAATGCGCCGCGCACGCGCTTCCGGCTCCGACAGGCCTGCCAGCCGAAGCATGGCCGCGACATGATGCACATAGGCATCGCGCAGTGAGGCAAATTTTTCGCTGCCGTCCTGAAGATAATAATCTCTGTCGGGCATCCCCAATCCGCCTTGGGAAAGATAGGCCGCATAAAGGCTGCTATCCTTATAATCCTGCCTGACGCTGAGATTGATCGGGACGGCGACGCCGGCCTGGTTGGCCTCGCCAAGCGCGCGGGCAAGGTCGGTGCGGCTCGCGATTTTTCCGATCGCCCCCAGATAAGGCTGCAGGGGATCGGCGCCGCGTCTTTCGATCGCCTCTTCATCCATGAAGCCGGCGTAGAAATCGCCGATCTTCCTGAGCTCCGTCCCGGCCGACGCGCTGGCCCTGGCGGCATCTTCCAATATCAGGCGAACGCGCTGATCCGACAGATCGCGTAGAATGTCGAAGCCGCCCCATCGAGCCCGATCCGACGGGATCTCGGTCCGCCGATCCCAACGGCCGCTCGCATATTGGTAGAAACTGTCGCCCGGCGCCGTATCTCTGTCCATGCCTTCCAAGTCCATGCCCCAGGCGCCAATCTTGGGGGCTTCGGACCGGATGTCGGCAGCCGAATGCGTCTGGCTTTGGCCGGATGTTGCCGACGCCAGGATCGCGAGACTCACGGCCGCCGCGGTCACCCGTGTGGGAAGCATGTCAGATACCTTTCCTTGGCGATTGATCGGAGCGGAGCCGCACGTTCAGAAATATGTCCGAATGACATCGATGACCCGATGGTCCCCGTCCACGACCAGGAGGGACCGCCATTTGTCGAAGGTGGTGCAAGGGTGGGAAACGCCGAAGGCCACCAAGTCCCCGATGGCGAAATCCTCGCAAGGGCCTTCCACATAGGCATGCTGATCATTGAGTCCCGTCACGACATGGCCGGGGGGAGGGGGCTGCACAATCTGATCTCCGCGCTTCAACCGGCCGACGAGCATGGGAGGGCCGCAATCCTCGCCAATGTCCCGCTTGCCCAGCGCGCAGATCATCCGGCCGGGCTCGGGCTTGGACTGGACGCGCGCCCAGACCTGCAGAGCGGACTTGAGACCTCCTTCGAGCTCGGGACAGGGGCCGATACGCCGCCGGAGCTTTTCGAACAGCATTTTGTACATGCCGTCGTCATGGACCAGATAGCATCCCGACCGGATCACCACCCTCACGGTCCGGCCGACATCGTGATTTGCCAGGATCTCCGTCGCCAGATCGAACAGTCCCGAGCCGCCGCCGGTGAGCAATATCTCGCCCGGCGCAAAGAGAGTGTCCTGGACGCAGCGGCCGGCGAGGGCGACGACCATGTCCAGCATCCGCCGTGCCCGCTGATCGCCGTCGGGCGCGGTCTGGAACAGGCCCTCGAACGTTTCGACGCCGCGCAAGGCAAGTTCGGGCAGTCCGGCCACCGCCGCTGCAACCTCCATTCCCTGGTCAACGGAACGGACACCGGCTCGGCCGCCCTTCGCGCCGACTTCGAGAAGCAGGTTCAGCGGCCGCTTCAAGCCCTGCTGGCGCAGGCAGGCCGCGATGTTCCTCGCGGCCTCCGCCGAGTCCACCAGGCAGTAGAAGTCGAAATCCGCATCGTCGAGCAGCTCGCGCGCAATCCAGCGCGTCTCGCCGTCACCGATCAGCTGATTGGCAAGGATGATGCGGCGGATGCCCCATCGGCGATAGGCCCTGACGTGATGCACCGTTGCCGCGGTCAGCCCCCATGCGCCGTCCCGCAACTGCATGTTCATGAGGTCGGGGCTCATCGTCGTCTTGCCATGGGGCGCGAAGTCCGCGCCGAAGCGCCGCAGGAAATTCATCATCCAGCGGCTGTTCGCCTCCAATATCGGCTGCTGCAATACCGCCGTAGGGAACAGGAAGTCGTCGGTAAAGAGATGGAGGTTGAGGTCTCGAATGGCCGCGCGGGACAATCCCTCCGCAACAGGCGGAATGCCTTTGTGGGTCCAATCCAGCGGGTTTTGATCGAAGGGGTCGCGGAGCACCAAGCTCTCTTTCGTCATATTCGTGATTTCCTCGGTCTGTCGGACGATTCGCCATTTGGCCGGCACACGTCCCTACAGGTCGTCGCTTTGTCGTCAATCAAAATTATCTGAAACAGAAAATATCACGCTCGATAAGCGCAGATAGTAGGATAATCGATAATTCGCAATCCTGTTCCTCGGCTCTTTGACGAATGTTGGGAGGAGCTGCTTGGGGAGGTTCCTGCTTTTTCGCCCATTGAAGCGACGATCCTCGCAGGAGGAGCGCAAAACTTTCATTTGCTGAAAGCTTCAAGCCTGAGATAATCGCCAGAAGGCAAGGGCAGGATTTTCGTGTTGGGTATGGACCTATGACATCTGGAAACGGCGACCGGGCGAGGCCCGCCGCACAACCGGGACTGATTCTTCGGCAGCTGCGGATTGCGAGAGGCCTCACCCAGACCGACCTGAGCAATCGAACCGGTCTTCCCGTGTCGACCGTGTCAAAGGTCGAGCTCGGCAAGATGGCGCTCACTTATGACAAGCTGGCTCGCATCAGTGAGGGGCTCAGCGTCGACATCGCCCAGATCTTCGGAGCTGCCGAAGAGGCGCCGCGCGACGAAGTGTCGAGCCACGGCATCCGAAGTGTGACGCGTTCAAGCGGAGGTGGAAATATAGACACTGCCACTTATAACCATGTCTATCACGCAACGGATCTGAGGCATAAGCAATTTATTCCCCTAATCGCTGAAATAAAGGCGCGTACCTTGGATGAATTCGGAGACCTCATCCGTCACAAGGGGGAAGAATATTCCTATGTACTGGAAGGAACCGTGGAGTTTCATTCCGATTTATACATGCCCGTCATCTTGGAGGTGGGAGATTCAGTCTATTTCGACAGCGGGATGGGACACGCCTATCTGAAGGTTGGTGACGCGCCCTGTCGGGTCCTGTCGATCTGTGCCGGGGGCGATATGGACGCGGTGGCCTATGAAGCGCGTGCTACTGCTTCGCCGGAAATCGTGCGCCGGGCTTCGGATCCCGCTGTCGAGAAAAATGCCCGTCTCGCACGGGCCGGCAACCCGCCCCCCGGCAAGGCGTCCGCACAAGCGATTACCAGGGGGAAGAGCCGGAAGGGCTGATCGCTCTTTCGATCTGCTGATGCGACGCGGGAGCTTGCCTGCTCTCTTGATCCTGGCCATATCCTGGCCGAAACGCGAGGCGTAAGGCTTCTGGCCGGTGAAACTCACAGCCCCTGGGGATGCTGGCATCGGCATCGGACAATCGAACCTCGTCGAGACTGGTCAGCAGCGCTTCCAGCGCGATCCTGGCCTGCATCTTTGCCAGGCGGAATCCGATGCAGAAATGCGGTCCCGCGGCAAAGCCCAGATGGGCATTGAGGTTCGGCCTGTGAATATCGAAAATCTCCGGATCGGCGAAGATCGCCGGATCCCGGTTGGCGGCCCCAGCAGGCAGGCGATCGTGTCTCCTTCACGAAAGCGAATGCCTGCGAAGTCGATGTCCCGCACCACGTGGCGGGTTGCCGTCTGGACGGGGCTGCGCCAGCGCATCGTCTCGTCGATCACCTTCGGGAGCAGTGAAAGATCCGCCTTCACGAGGGCATGAAGCTCCGGATGTGTCAGTAGGGCCCACCAGCTGTTGAGGATGAGCGCTTCCACGGTCGAAATGCCTCCGAAGAAGATGATCGACAGGTTCCTGATCACTTCCTCCCCGGTCAGGCGGCGTGCGTCACCATTTACCAGAGGTTCGAGAAACCGGCTGTCGGCATCTCCGTCCCTGACCCGGTTCAAGAAGGCTTGAACATAGGCATGGAATTGCCCGACATGGTCCCGTGCCCGATCACGCACATCATCCTGCCAGGTAAAGTTCTGAAGTGCACGTTCGAAACTGTCATACCAGAGCCGCATCGACGGCTCGTCCTCCAGCGGCATGTCGAATGCCGCCAGAATCGTCTGTACCGGCAGTCGGCTTGCAAAGGCTTCGCGCAGCTCCACCGAATCTCGCGATTGGAACGCGTCGATCAATTGATTGGCGGCTGTCCTTATTCTCGGTTCGAGATGCTGCGACATGTGCTGGGCCGAAAATATGAACTGCATGGCGGTTCGATAGCGGGTGTGAACCTCTCCTTCCGACGTGAGCATCTGGGCTCCGAAGGTATCGAATATCGTGGAATGTTCGAAAGCGGTCGTGAAATTCTGCCGATCGAGGAGGATGGCACGGACATCGGCGTGGCGCGCGATATACCACATTTCCAAAGGCTCGAACCATGTGATCGGCTCGCCTTGGTGCATCTCCTCGAAGAATGGATATGGATCGTCCGCCAGAATCTGCAGGGATATGCCGGCCCCCAAGGGAAACTGAATTTTGTGACTGGCGATCGTCGATTCCATGACCCGCTGACCCTCCCTGATTTTGCAGCGAGATTTAAGGGGGAAGAGTAGAGACGATCTCGCTTCATTTCGCCCGGAATCCAATCGTTCGGGAGAGAATCGACTTCGCCCGCGGCCCTTTTGCGGGTGTTTATGGCGGCAGGTCCATATCATCCCGGGCGGACGCCAAGGATGTTCATGTCTCCGGTGGGCGCTGTGCTTCGGTTAGAGGGGCAGGTTGTCGCCATCCACGAACTGCTTCAGGATCAGCGCCGAGTGGAGGTGGGCGACGGAGGGGAGCTTTGCCACTTTGACGAGGATGACCTGTTCGAGGTCCGGGATCGAAGCGGCAGCGACATGGAGGAGGGCGTCATAGCTTCCGGCCACGGAATAGGCTTTCAGCACATTGGGGATTTTCTTAACCTCGCTGACGAAATCGACGATCTGCGTATCCGCATGCTTTTCCAGCGAAACCTGAATCATCGCCTCGATCTCGAAACCCACGGCGGAGGGATTCACACGGCAGCTATAGCCCTGGATGACATCATTCTTCTCCATGTCGCGAATGCGCCTCCAGCAAGGCGTCGCCGACAGTCCCACCTTGCTGGACAATTCCGCCACCGTGATGCGGCCATTCTTCTGGAGTTCCCGCAGGATCCGCCGATCCGCGGCATCCAATCCGCTGTCGCTCGGCTTCTTGCTTATTCTCGCGCTCATGAGATCCCTGATCCAAGACTCGTATCCTCGAAAGCCTAGCACCCAGGAGGAAGAAGTGTCATCGCACTTTTCTGATGTGGTGAATTTATGCAAAACAGAAAGCCGAGCCCATCGAATCTTTCCCGCACGCTCCGGATCGGGAGCTTATTAGGCAGAATCGTGTCGTCCGCCGCCGCTAGATTCAAAGAGGGCTCCGACGGGGGCGGAAATGACGGAAAGGTGGCGAGGATGCGGTTTTGGTGTCGGAAGAAAGGCGTATCCCATTCGGTGGCCCTGAGCGCGGCGGTCGCCTGCATGCTTTCGTCGCTTACGGCGGCCCATGCCTCACCGCCTTCACCGGTCCCGTCCGTGAGCAGGCTGGACACGCTTGCCAATGATGTCGAGGTGGCGCGATCACGAAAGCCGGCAGCGGATGAACTTCCCGACAACAGTCCTGAGGCCCTGCGTGTCAGGCAGGCTGCGGAAGACCAATCCTATCGCCGGCTTCTGTCGATCGGCACGCCCGGCAGCGATGCCGACCGCATCACCCACGACATGCTGAAGGAAACGCTCGAAGCGGAGCGGGGGCTGAGGATTTGCCGTCGCGAATATTGGAACATGAACCATATTTCCGGATGGCATATCGCCTTGCCGGCCCTGGCGGCGCAGCAGGATGTCACGACGTCCGAGGCAAGGAAAATGGCGCTGCGCCGATGGGCCGGGCTTCCCGGATATATCGACAGGGAAATCGCCAATTTGCGGCTTGGCCTGGGCAAGGGATATTCGGTTCCCGTGCCGATCGTGACCCGCGTCATTGGCCAGCTGGACAATAGTCTCGCCTTGCCGGTCGAGCGGAATCCCTATTTCTCCCCTGCGGCGCGCAGCGCCGACGATGCGTTCAAGCGACAATTTCACGATCTGGTGGCGAAGCGCATCAACCCGGCATTGGCGCGCTACCGGGACTATCTGGAAGCCGCCTATCTTCCACGGGCCCGCGACACGATCGCCGTGTCCGCGCTGCCGGATGGCAGGGCCTGCTACAGCGCCCTGCTGCGCCGCGAGACGACATTGCTGAAAACGCCTCGGCAGGTCTTCGATGAAGGCCAGGAACTGATCCGGTCCAACCGGACCCAGATCGAAAGTCTCGGTCGCCAACTGTTCGGCGAGAGCGACTTTCTGACGATTACCGGCAAGGCCGAGGCTTCGCCCGAGAACAAATTCCAGTCCGCCAAAGACTCCCTTTCATTCATAGAGGCCTTTGTCGCCAGAGCGAGGAAGAGGTCGGAGCCGCTGTTCCTGGCCTTGCCGGAGGTGGAATTGGCCGTCCAGCCCTTCCCCGACTATCAAAGGGGATCCGGCATGAATCCCTATTACAAGCCAGCCGAGCGCGCCGGAGGCATGGCTCATTATATGGTGAACCCCGAAAGCTGGAAGAGCGACACCAGGGGTTTCACGGAGGTGGTGGCAGTGCATGAAGGCTGGCCGGGGCATCATGTGCAAGTGTCGGTGGCGAGATCCTTACCTTATTCCAACAGGTTCCGGCAGAATGCGGTCTATGGAGCGTTCGCCGAGGGATGGGCGCGCTATATCGAACGGCTCGCCGACGAGCAGGGCATTTATGAATCGCCTTATGCACGTATCGCGTGGCGGATAAAGCCGGGTATCGGGATGGTCGTCGATCCCGGAATTCACTGGCTCGATTGGTCTCGTGCCGACGCCGCCGCCTTTCTGAAAGCGACCGGGCTGTTTCCGAGCGAGCAGGGCATCCAGGATTTCATCGACCGGATCACGGTCATGCCCGGTCAGCTCACCGCTTATGATGCCGGCGGCAACGAATTCGTGGCCCTGCGCGACGAAGCTCGGCGGCGGCTCGGGTCACGGTTCGACCTCGCCCGCTTTCATGAGCAGATCCTTTCCGTGGGCTTCGTTCCGCTCAGCACGTTGCATCGGCATATTGTGGCCTGGATCGATGAGACGGCGCGCGATGCCCGATAAAATGCTTCCCTATAGGAACTTGGCCCCCTTCGCGCCTTCGCTCATGGGCCGCCGGCCGGACTGAGCGATGCGCATCTTTACCGCGACTCTGGTGACGGAGACCAACACCTTCTCTCCGTTCGCGACAGACCAAGCATCGTTCGACGCGTGTGGGATTTCCTGGCGGCGGGAGGATTATTCGGAAAAGACCTTCTTCACCGAAAATGTGCTGCACGTAAAAGAGCGCGCGGAGGCCGATGGCCATGAGGTCGTGCTCGGCCTGTCCGCTTATGCGGATCCCGGCGGGCCGACGCTCGACTCTGTCTACGAACATCTTCGCGACGACATGCTGCGGCAGATCGAGACGGAGGGGCCGTTCGACGCGATCAACCTTACGCTCCACGGCGCGATGGTGGCGTCCGGTTATGACGATTGCGAGGGCGACTTGTTGGGCCGGATACGCGGAATCGTCGGCGCCGAAGTCTTTCTCGGCGCCATGCTGGATCCGCATTGTCACCTTACCCGCGACATGGTGCGGGCGGCGGACGCGCTCATTTCGATGAGGGAATATCCTCATACGGACGGCGCCGACCGCTTGGACGAGCTGCACCGGCTGAGTGTTGCGACAATTGTCGGCGAGGTTCGTCCAGCGGCCGTGCTCGTGGATTGCCGCATGGTCGGGGTCTGGCCGACGACGAAGGCGCCGTTTCGCGCGCTCGTCGATCGGATGCAGCAACACGAACGGGATTCGGAGATTCTGTCGGTGAGCTTCGCACATGGCTTCCCATGGGGGGATGTCGCGGAATCAGGCGCCCGCATATTGGTCATCGGGGACGGTCGGATCGACATTGCCGAGCGTGTGGCGCTCGAAATCGCAGACGACGTCCGCTCGCTGCGGGAGGAGGCGCGTTTCGATTCCATGAGTATCGAAGATGCGCTGGATCGGGTCGGCCAGGACCAGGGCCTGCTCGTCCTCGCCGACATTGCCGACAATCCGGGCGGAGGCGCGCCGGGCGATTCCACCTTCATCCTGCGCGCCCTGCTCGATCGGGGCCTTTCCCGCGTCGCTTTGGGAATGTTCCATGATCCCGACGCGGTGGCGTGCTGCCGGGCTGCCGGCACGCGCGGGACGGTCGAATTCGCGCTAGGCGGAAAACATGGCGCAGTTTCGGGCAATCCCGTCATGATGCGCGGACGGGTGATGGGCTTCGACGAAAATCACCTGCAATCCGGCCCGGGTGGAGCGCCGATCCCGCTGGGACCCTCCGCCTGGGTTCGGGTGGACGGGAACGACATCATCGTCACGACATCGCGGCATCAGGTCATCCATCCGGACGCCTTCATGCGCCTAGGCGTCGATTTGGCGGCATTGGACGCAGTCGTCGTGAAGTCCACGACCCATTTCAGATCGGGCTTCCAGCCGATTGCTCGCACAGTCCTCGACGTGGCCACGCCGGGAGCCCTGTCTCCCGAATTCGCGAATATCGATTATCGGAAGAAATTGACCGCTTATTGGCCGAGATGCGAGACTGCCGGTGGGCCTGATGTCATTTTACGCAAGTCTTTCGGCAGCCGGTCATGAAAAGCCGTCCGCCAGCTGGAGCCTTCAACATGAACAGCGATCTGCACGCCTGCTGCTCAACCTGACGACGCCGCATCTTGCGGACGCACGCGCCCGCTGGCAGATTGAGGTTCGGTGCGATCCGCCGAAAATCCAGGCATTGGTCCGTTTCGTCCACTGCGGCTCGGTTCGTCCCGTGCGTCGCGGCGGAAGCGTCGTGCCCTTTCTCGATGCGATCGGGCATCCGCGAAGGCCGAGGTGCTCGTCATCGACAATGGCGGCCGTACGGACGAAGCCTGTGTCGGCGATCTGGTCGCGCTCGAGGCGGATCTTGTCCATCTGTCCGGCATGGTGATTTGGGGATTGCTCCGGGATACGCAGGAGCGTCTGCGGATCGGCATGCCGACCTTTTCGATGGGATCGTTTCCGAGTGGCCTGCGCCGGGTCGACCGCCGATCCGTCGACGATCTCGCCGGCGCCCAGATCGGGGAGTGGCGGGTCGATGGCGGTGACATCGCCGCTGCCGACGGCGACGGGATCCTCTTCCTTCCCGTCGAGCAGGGGGACACGATCGCCTGCGCTGCCGACGATATCAAGCGGATGGAGCAGGGGTGTGCCGAGGCGATGTGCGCCGGCACGTCCTTGGCCAGCAGCTGCATCTGGACGCCTATCGGACGCACCTCGATAGTGATCCCGACCTGGATTTCCGCGACTTCCTGAGAAATGTTGCGAGCGGCAAAGCATCGCGAGACTGTTGAACGCGGCGAGCGGATCTTCACGCCCGGAGCACGTCATCCCTCGAAAATTGCCGCTTCCCGTCGGAGCCGACCTGCCCGGCCCGTGGTGGCACGGTCCGTCCTTCCGCGCCCGTTTTCCAACGGCGTTGGAGAGCGATCGAAAGCGATCGTCCCTCCTTATTGACGCAGCAATGCATCGCTCGGGAACATTTTCTTTCTTTTGCACTTCGATCCGCCGCTCTTGGGCAAGAAATCACCTCGAAACTGCTTCTTCGAAGATGAATCTCGCTCTCCTCAGCGCCATGTCGAATTAATCCAAATATATCAAATATATAACGGAAGATTGCCGACTCGCTCGTTTCTGGTCACATAAGCTGTCTAAGAAAATAGATCGCATGATCAGAAAACTACGTAGCGGGGGTGATGTAACGATGTCCAAAAATGCTATTCAGGCCGGAGCCGACAGGAAGTTCATTTCGCAAAGGCGGGGCAGCTTGTTTTCGAGTACGACCGCGATTGCGATCTCGATGGCAATTCCGACGATCTTCTGCTCGAACGCGGCCTGGGCCCAGCGCGCAAGCGAGGCCGAGCCGGCTGCGCAGGAAGCCGACATCGTCGTAACGGCCTCCCGCATCCAGGGCCAGGAGGTCACGACGACACCGGTCCTGTCGCTGACGGCCGAGGATTTCAAAGCGAGCGGCGCCACCGATGTCGGAAGCTTCCTCAACGAAATACCGTCCTTCCTGGCCGGGAACACGCCTTCGGCGAACGATACGTCCGGCGGGGCGGGATCTTCCTTCCTGAACCTGCGCGGCCTGGGCCCGAAACGCACCTTGGTGCTGGTCAACGGCCGGCGGCATGTCCCGACGACGGCCGGCGGTTCCCTGGACATCAGTGTATTGCCGGCGGTAGCGCTCGATCGGATCGAGGTGGTCACAGGCGGCGCGTCGGCTGCCTGGGGTTCCGACGCGGTCGCCGGCGTCGTCAACGTCATCTACGATATGAATCTCAAGGGCATACGCGCCGAAGCCCAATACGGCCTCTCCCAGGAAGGAGATGCGCGCGACACGCATTTCGCTTTCGCGGCGGGTGACGATTTCGCGGACGGGCGCGGCCATTTCCTGATCGCGGCCGAATATCAAAAGAATAGCGGCATCGCCGATCAGAAGGATCGCGACTGGGGCGCCAAGCGCTGGGGCGTCATTCGCAACCCCGCCGACACCGGCTCCAATGACGGGATTCCCGCGCGCCTCATCCGGCAGAATGCGAATATCGGCATCGCTACCGAAGGTGGATTGATTCTCGGGCCGGGCCCGATTGCGGGACTGGAATTCACGCCGGGAGGCGGGGTGGTGCCGTTCCAGCCCGGCTCCATCATCAGCCCGCCTTACATGATCGGCGGATCGGGCGCCAATTTCGGCCAATATGCCACTTTGCTTCAGCCCTATAATCGGCACAATATCTTCGCGGCGGTGAACTATGAAGTCACGGAAGGGGTAACCGCGTTTTTCGAAGGCGGCTACGCGGCCACCGACGGCGATTTCGACGTGGTTCAGTCCTTTGCTTTGGGCAATCTGATCATCACGGCGGACAATCCGTTCCTGCCCGCCGCAGTGGCGACCCAGATGGCTGCGGCCAATCTCCCCTTCTTCGCCATGGGTCGCCTCAACACGGACATGGGCTTCATCAGGTCCGACAGGTCGCAGCGAATGCACCGCGCGCTCGTCGGGCTCAGGGGAGAATTGGGCGGCAATTGGTCGTGGGAGACTTATTTCCAATATGGCAAGGCGCGGACGACGGAACGCCTGACCAACAATTTCATGCCGGCCAGGTTCGCGATGGCAACGGACGCGGTTCGCGATCTTTCGGGCAATATCGTTTGCCGGGCTACCCTCAATCCCGCCACGGCCGCCGCTGCCGCAGGATGCGTCCCGCTCAACCCATTCGGCTTTGGTTCGCCCAGCGCCGAAGCGATCGATTATGTGTCGGGGACGGGTATTTACGATCAATCGCAGACGCAGACGGTCTTCGCCGGCGAGATACGGGGAGACATCGCCTCCCTTTGGGCCGGTCCGATCTCGGTGGCGGCCGGCTTCGAATATCGCAAGGAGAAGTTCAGGGGTGTTGGCGACGAGATGACCGCCAGCGGAGCCTTCCTGCTCGGCAATGGCCAGGATCTGGAAGGCGGCTTCGAGGCGAAGGAGCTTTTCGGCGAAGTGCTGCTGCCGCTGCTGGCCGACATGCCCTTCATCAAGAAGCTCGATCTCAATGCGGCCGCGCGGCTGACCGACTATGATACGGTCGGCAGCGTCACCACCTGGAAGATCGGCCTGCTCTGGGATACCGGGCAGTCGGTGCTGCTGCGCGGCTCCATCTCCCGGGACATAAGGGCGCCGAATATTGGAGAGCTTTTCTCTCCCCAGGGGGCCTCCTTCTTTACCCCCAACGATCCCTGTGATGCCGAAAGCCAGGCCGCCAATCCCGCTTATGCCTCATCGTGCCGGGCGGCGGGAATCCCGGCGGATTTCCAGGCCAATAACGGGCTCATCAAGCTGTTGACCGGCGGCAATCCCAATCTTCGGGAAGAAAGGGCAACAACCAAGACGGCTGGCATCGTGTTCCGCCCCGACTTCCTGCCGCGGCTGAACGCCTCAATCGACTGGTATGACATCAAGGTGGCCGATGCCATCCAGATCGGAACGCCCGCCGCGGCGATCCTGGAACGCTGCTATGGCGGGGAGTTCCCCAACAATTTCTGCGAAGGCATCGAACGCTCATCTGCGGGCCAACTCGTGAGCATCGCCAGCACCGGCCTCAACATCTCCGAATATCGGGTGAAGGGCATCGATACGCAGCTCAACTATTCCGCTCCGGTAGGTTCCGCCTTCGGCGCTCCGGCCACAATCAGGCTAAGCGTGATCGGAAGCCATATCATCGAGCAAAGCGACACGAGCCGTTTCGAAAGGATCGACCGGGCCGGAGAGTTGCGCCGCGACAATAGCGGACTGCCCAAATGGCGCGTGAATGCCACGGGAACCTTTTCGACCCGCAATTTCAACGTGACGACCCAGGTTCGCTACATCGGCGGCGGAAAATATGACAATACTTACGGGCCGGAGGATATCGAGGATAATAGTGTTCCCGCCCAATGGTATCAGGACATTTCCGCCAGCGTTCCCTTGAAATTCAAGAGCGCCGAGCTGGAGCTGTTCGTCGGTATCAACAATCTCTGGAACAACGACCCGCCGGTCGTACCTTATGAATTCGCGATATCCGCGCTCGCGACCAATCCGGGACTCTACGACACGATCGGCCGCTATTTCTATGGCGGCATCAGGGTCCGGATGTGATCGACTTTGAAAGGCGATTGAAATGAAAATGGGTAGCCCGATGCGAAAATACCTCATCTCCTCATGGATGGCGTGCACCGGCATGGCTTTGCTGGCGGCAGGCGCACCGGCCGCCGCGCAGCCGGCCACCGGGGCGGCCGATGCCACCGCGGCCAATCCGGTGGTCCTGCCCCAGACGCAGGAAATCGCGATGCGGTCGAAGGCGGGGCTCGATTATCGGATCTTCGTCTATGTTCCGGCCACGCCGCCGCCGCCGTCCGGCTTTCCGATCATATATGTCGTCGACGGCAATGCCTGGTTTACGCCCATGGCTCATATGATGCGTCTGATGGCCAACAAGCTGAGCGGGATATCTCCCGCGATCGTCGTCGGCATCGGCTATCCCAGCGATGTACCCTTCAACCAGCTGCGGCGCTTCTACGATTTCATCCCCGACATGCCGCTCTTGGAGAAGGTGCCCCCCGGTTACACGCCGCCGAAAATTGGCGGTGGTGATCAGTTTCTTCGCTTCATCCGCGAGGAGCTGGAGCCGGATATCGAGCGACGGTTTTCGGTCGACAAGGCAAAGCGGACCTTGTTCGGCCATTCGCTCGGATGCTCGTTCGCATTCCACGTCCTCTTCTCGGACAGCGGCGCCTTCCAGAATTATGTCTGCGCCAGCCCGAGCCTGCACTTCAACGGCGACTATATCCTCAAGGAAAGCGAGCGCTTCATAAAGGCGGCCGCGTCTAAACCGGTCGCCGCGACGCTCCTTTATGCAGTGGCCGAATATGACGAGAAGCTCCCGCCCTCCATCCCACCTGAACTCGCCGAGCGCATGGCAGCGGAACTCAAGCGGGCGAGTGTCGTCACCAGCGGCCGGGCGCTGAACGTGCGCCTGCAGAAGGTTCCGGGGCTGAAGACGACCTTCCTCGAAATCATGGGCGAAAATCACCTGTCCGAGGTGCCGGTGCTGATCAATCGCATGCTGCCCTTGGTGCTGGCGCCCGATGGCAAGCCATAAGGCTGCGGCTTCGGGATATTCTACAAAATGAGAAGGATCCTTCGAGCGGTTCGGTCGCCCGCTGCCGCCTTGCTGCGCCTCCTGTGCGTCCTCTGGCTCGGCTGTCAATCCGGCTGGGCCGTGGCGGCGCCGGCGCTGGTCCACCGTACGATCCACGGCGCTTCGCCGGTGGCGATGGCCGATCGTCCGCTCGACGCCGGGCAGATGGAGATATTCTTCGACGGCGTGATGGCCAGCCAGTTCGCGCAGCACAAGCTCGCCGGCGCGGCGATCCTGGTGGTGAGAGGCGACGAGGTCCTCTTCGAGAAGGGCTATGGCTATGCAGATCTGAAGGCGCGGGTTCCGGTCGATCCCACCCGCACGCGTTTCACGATGGGCTCCATAGCTAAGCTGATCGTCTGGACGGCCGTCATGCAATTGGCCGAGAAAAAGAAGCTGGACCTGGATGCGGACGTCAATCGCTACCTGACCAAGTTCAAGATCAAGGACGATTATCGCCGTCCGCTCACGCTCCGCGCTCTTCTCACCCATAGCGCCGGCTTCGAGGATATGGGCACGCCGTTCGCGCCCGACATAGCCGGCCGCTATCCGACTCTCGGCGATTTTCTCGCGGCGCATCTTCCAGGCCGGGTCATGCCGCCGGTGATCAACTACGCTCATGCGAGCCGGCCTTATTCCAACTGGGGTCCCCTGCTGGCCGCGCACATCGTCGAGAATGTCACCGGCCGGCGGTTCGACCTTTATGCGGCCCAACATGTCTTCCAGCCGCTCGGCATGACCCGGTCGCTCTTTCAGATCGCCCCCGGCAAGGGCGGCGGCAACCGAGCTTTGGGCTATTCGTTCCGCAACGGGGAAATGGCCGGCCTGCTCGAGAATATGACGACCAGCGGTCCGGCCGGAGCGCTCATCGCCACGCCCGACGACATCGCCCGTTTCATGATGGCCCATCTGGGGGACGGCGCTTATGGGGGGCGGCGGATCCTTGCCACGTCGACAGCCGCGCTGATGCACCGGCAAAGCGCCCAGGCCAGCCCCTATCTCAACGGGATGAGCCTGGGTTTTATCGAATCCTATCTCAACGGACGGCGGGCACTGCGCCATGACGGCTCGACCGAATTCAACCATAGTGAGCTCATGCTTCTGCCGGAAAGCCGGGTGGGTGTTTTCGTCACTCTGAACAGCCATGATGGCGGCTATGCGCGCAAGGAAATCATCAAGAGCTTCCTCAACCATTATTTTCCGGCGATGATTCCCGCCGTGGAACCGCCCGTCAATTTCCAGGACAGGGCTAAGGAATATGCCGGTGCCTATCGGAGCCTCCGCCGCTCATTCACCACCTATGAGAAATTGTTCGGTTCCTTCCCGATCCACGTCACGGCGCTGCCCAATGCCAGGCTGCTGGTCGCGAACGCACAATGGACGGAGGTTGCGTCGGATACGTTCCGCAACGATGCCGGCGAATTGCTCGGCTTCAATCGCGACGCGTCAGGAAAGGTCGCCTCCCTGAACCTCGTTCAATCGATCGTTCCGGCGGAAAGGATTGCCTGGTATGAAAACCCCTCGGCCCATCTCGTCGCGATCGGCTTGTGCCTTCTCTCGGCATTCGCTGCGATTGTCTTGGGCCTGAAGCGACGCCGATGGCGAAACGAGCAGAATTGGTGGTTGAGCTTGGCCGGCTGGCTGATCGCGAGCATGGGCGCGCTCAACATCTTTGCCTTCGTCTGCCTCGCGCTGACTTTCTCCGGCGGCATCTGGGCCGTCATGAGCGGAGGAATCCCCTTGAGCCTTTATATTGGCCTTTCATCTGCATTGCTTTCCGTCCTGGCGACGGTCGCGTGCCTGATCGTCGCGGCCGGGATATTCAGGAGCAAGACGACACAAGCCACGCGCCGCCTCTATCTTGTCCATACCGCCTTCTCGGTTCTGTTCCTTTTCATTCTATCATATTGGAATTTAATTGGTTTTCGCTTTGGCTGACGTGCGGCGAGGATGTGGCGGATCTTCCCGGCCTGGTGGGCCGGTTCGGCGTCGTGAACATCAAGTTCGAAAATGCGGAGGCCTGACACGGGCTCTTGAAATGGCGAGGGAAGCACGACGCCTCGGCTTCGGATTGATGGTCGGGTACATGGCAGGAACGGCTGGCCGCCGCTCCGCAATATCTGCTGGCCCAGATTTGCGACTTGGCCGATCTGGATGGGCCATTGATCTTGGCTGGTCGGTCTTCCTCGACCTTCCATTATCAGGACGGTCTGGTTTCGTGCAGCGATCCGGTCTGGACGGGCAATGATGACGCAGGCGCTGCGCGAGCCATCTGACCCTGGTTCCACGGAGAGGAGGACCAGGCGGCTCAAGCTGACCGGCTACGCGCTGGCTATATGGTCATTCGCCTACGCGCTGCCCCATCTTTACTGGGCGCTGGGCGGGAGAATGGGAATGATCGCCATCCACCCAGCTGCGCCGGACTTGCCGCAATGGCGACAGATCAACTGGGTCGCCACCATAGGCTTTTCCGCCCTGTCGCTGCTGGGTCTGGCATTTCGGCCTCTTGCGAATGGCCGGATCGGTCGTCCGATCATATTGCTCATAGCATTGATCGGATGTTCGCTCGCGGTATCGCATGCCTTTTACGGCATCGGCAGTCGCACATTGACCGTGATCCGCGCTTTTGCTCGATCGCAAGACGTGCCTGTCTTCGTCCTGGTCGATCTGCTCATCTTCGAGCCCTGGTTTCTGATCCAGGGTATGTTGCTCGGCCTGTGCGGCTGGTTCAGCCTCGCCAGCACGAAGGGCCGGCGCCGCTGGCTCGCGGCATGTGCCGGTGCAACGTTGGTGGCGTTGGCCGCCGCTCTGCTGAATCTGCGGATCTATTAGCGACAGTCCGGATGCGCTCACTCATGCGCATAGGTCAAAGTTCGGGTCAGCTCCCGAACGAATGGCGCTGGCACCCTTCACCAGGGAGATGCATGCTCGCAGAAAATAGGATCACCGGTGAAAGCCGGCTGCGAGGGGACATGGCTAGTGCGAGCAGTCAATGAGTTCGGGCAGACGGTACGTGCCAATGCGGCGATGGTGCCCGTGCCGCGCGCTTGATCCCGGCCAGGCGTGTCGCGATGTTGGTTCGGGCCAAACGGCCACCGGATCAACCGAAGCGCGATCTCCGCGACATTCCGATGATGTCGTAGACATCGTCCAGGATCGGATCGGCGATAGATCTCGCTTTGTCCGCGCCGGCGGCCAATATCCGGTCGAGATGCGCCTTGTCCGACAGCAGGCGCTGGAATTCCTGTGAAATCGGCGAAAGCTCGGCGACGAGACGATCGGCCAAAGCGCGCTGAAACCGCTCCGTGGCGCTACCGCCGAATTCCTCGACGACCTTGCCGACATCCTCTTGGGCAAGCGCTGCGTAGATTCTGACCAGATTCTCCGCTTTCGGGGATGTCGCCAAATCCTCCTGGGATCCTGAAATCTCGCCAAGGCCATCACAGGCGCGGGCGATCTTTTCGGAAATGAGGGACGGGTCATCCAGCAGGTTGATGCGGCTATTATCGTCCTGGTCGGATTTGCTCATCTTGGTCTGGCCGCTGACGAGCGACATGACCCGGGCGGCATCCTTGGGGATGACGGCTTCGGGCAGAGGAAAGAATTCGGTCGCATAGATCGTATTGAACCGCATCGCGATATCGCGTGCCAGCTCGATATGCTGGCGTTGATCCTCACCGACGGGAACATGGGTGGTCTTGTAGGTCAGGACATCCGCTGCCTGCAGAACGGGATAGGCGAAGAGGCCGACGCTGGCTTCCGCCTGGTCCTTGCCCGCCTTCTGCTTGAACTGGGTCATCCTGTTGAGCCAGCCCATGCTGGCGATGGAATTGAGGATCCACCACAATTCGGCATGGGCCGAAACCTGGCTCTGCCGGAACAGAATCACTTTGTCCGGATCGAGGCCGCAGGCGATCAGCGCAGCGGCGATCTCCCTTATGTGGCTGCGAAGCTCTTCAGGCACCTGGGGAATTGTGATGGCATGCAGGTCCACGACGCAGAATATGCAATTGCCTTCGTCTTGCATGGCGACCCAGTTGCGGATCGCGCCCAGATAATTGCCGAGATGGATCGTCCCGGTCGGCTGGATTCCGGAGAAGGTGAGCTCTTCGTGCCGGCTCGGGTCGCGCATGCGGATGAACCTCTTTGGGGATGCGGACGGGTTGGGCGCGAGGCCGCGCAAGATGACGCGCCGGCTCTATTGGCCGCCTCGAGGCTTGTCTAGGCTGTGGAATGGCGGCGGCGGCACGACCCCTTGCTCGTCGCTCGGGCGATGCGCCGAATTTTCAGTCGGGCTTCGACGCTGCACGCCGCTGGCCCCCCGTCGGCCACGGCAAGGGAGGACGACATACTCTATTCCTACGGACCTCCCGGTCTATATGACCGGGTACGCGGCCGCGCTCGCCGGCGGCCAAACCGGGGACGGCCAGCCTGCGATGATGGAAACGATCTTTGAACAATCGCGCGCCTTGGGTTCGGGAAGAATCTCGTCCGTCGAGCTGGCTCGGCGGAGCCTCGCCAGAGCCGAGGCCGCGGAAGCACTCAATGTCATTATTTCCCTTGATTCAGACCCTGCTCTGGACGCGGCCCGGGCGGCCGACGATCGCGCTGCGCATGGGGAGCGGCGCGGATGGCTGGATGGGATTCCGCTGGCCCACAAGGATATGTTCGACCGCGACGGTCGCCGGGCCAGCTTCGGATCGCGTCTCGGTCAGCAGGAGCCGGCGACTGCCACGGCCACTGTGCTTCGACGTCTGGACCAGGCAGGATCGCTTTGTGTCGCCCGTCTCAACATGGTGGAATATGCCCTGGGCGTGACAGGCCATAATGCGACCTTTGGCCATTGCCGGAATCTACGCGATCCGGCCAGGATTACCGGCGGATCCTCGAGCGGTTCGGCGGCGGCAGTTGCGGCCGGCATCGTCGCGGGTTCACTGGGTTCCGATACGGGCGGTTCGATCCGCATTCCCGCTTCCTGTTGCGGCCTGGTCGGCCTCAAGCCCAGTTATGGCCGCGTCAGCCGGCATGGCGCCATGCCCTTGTCCGTGTCGCTCGATTGCATCAGCCCGATCGCCCGCACCGTCGATGATTGCGCCCTGCTCTTGGCGGCCATCGCCGGACCCGACCCGGCGGATCCGAGCGCCGTTTCGGCCGCCGTGTCGCCAGCCGATGCCCCGATCGATGCCGAACGCCGGCCTAAATTGCTCTATCCGGGTTTCACGATCGCGAAAGAAGCCGACGAAGACGTCGCATCCAGCATCGATGCCCTCGTCCAGTCCGCGGCAGCCTCTGGCGCGACCATCGTCGAAACCCACCTGCCGGACCTCACCGGGTTTCACCACCTTGCCGAGACGATCCAGCGCGCGGAATCCGCGGCATTCCATGCGCCGCGCCTGGCGGACCATCGGGCAACCTATACTCCCCATGTGCTGCGTCGCATCGAAGCAGGCTTTGAGATCAGGGCAGTGGATTATCTGGCCGCGCTCGGGGGCCGGGCGGACCATCGATCCGCATTCGTCGATCGGGTCTTCGGCGATGCAGATGCCTTGATCGTCCCGACCCTCAACATGGCGGTTCCGACCATCGCCGAGACCGACGAGGAGGCAATTGGCGCGCTCCCTGAACTGGTCAATCGGATGACGCGATGGACGCGCTGGATAAGCTATCTCGGCCTCCCCGCTTTGTCCCTGCCATGCGGGACCGACCGTAACGGCATGCCGATCGGCGTGCAGATCGTCGGGCGCTATCTCGCCGAAGACAGATTGCTGCGGATCGCCCGGGGCCTGGAGCAGCTTTGCTGATCGCCGGACGCAAGAAAGTTTCCTGTGTCTCGGAAACTCACCGCGACCTACGCGTCCAGGCTGGACAGAAAATCAATGGTGAGCCCTGCTGGATTCGAACCAGCGACCTACTGATTAAAAGTCAGTTGCTCTACCGACTGAGCTAAGGGCCCTTGATGGCCGCCTGACTAGGAGGGGCGAGGGCTGGGGTCAACTGCTGGAGGCCGGCAGCAATCCACGACGTCGTAAGTGCGTCCGTTTCTCACCAAGGCATCTCACGAAACTTGACGGGACAGCCAAATCTCGGCGCGAACAATGCCGGCGAGCGACGTGAACTTGGTGATGATGATAGGAGGGCAGCAGGACCATGGGAGTGAGGGCCGCGATCCTGAACCGACATGAGCTGGGGCTGAGGTGATTGCGTTCGTGACCGTCGGGACGGATCGGCATGAGATCTCGCTCGACCTGCTTTAGTCTAGCCGGAGCTGGCATCGCGACGGATCGGCTTGGCCGCGCGCAGCCGCCACCGAAGCTGCCGCATGCTGAGGCCGAGGATAGGGTCGCGCCAGTCCGGCGCCAGTTCGGCGAGCGGATCCAGGACGAAGCGCCGGTCGCGCATGTGCGGATGCGGAATCAGGAGGTCTCCTTCTTTCCAACAGCCTTCCGACCAGAGCAGGATATCGAGGTCGAGGACGCGGGCCCCCCAGGAACGGCCGCGCCGTCGGCCGAACGCGCGCTCGATCCCTTTCAGCTTGGAGAGAAGCTCGGGCGGGGACAGGTCTGTCGTGACGATCGCTGCCGCATTGGCGAAGCTTCGTCCTGCCGGCCCCAGCGCCGGCGTCGCCCGAACGGCGGACAGACGCTCGGCGCCGATCGCATCCGCTGCGGCTCTCAGCGTCGCTTCGGGCGAGCCATGCCGGCTGCGGCGGTTGGAGCCGAGGGCGACGGCATAGCTTGTCTTGGCCATGTTGCGCCGATTAGACGATGCGCATGAATGCCGCCATCCCGTTCGCGATCAGCCCGGTGCCCCAGGTCGAAGCCCCGCGCGACTGTCCGCTTTGCCCTCGCCTGGTTGCCTTTCGGGAGGCGCTGCGAGACGAATTCCCAGCTTGGTGGAATGCCCCCGTACCGAATTTCGGTGACCCCGACGCGTGGCTCGCAATCTGCGGGCTGGCGCCGGGTAAGCAGGGGGCCAATCGGACCGGACGGCCCTTCACGGGCGATTTCGCCGGCATCCTGCTCTACCGGACCTTGCTCAAATACGGGCTCGCCGAAGGCGATTACATGGAACGACCTGACGACGGCCTGCGGCTGGTTGGCGCGGCGATCGTCAATTCGGTCAAATGCGTGCCGCCGCAGAACAAGCCCTTGCCGCAGGAGATCGCCAATTGCCGGACCTATTTCCGGCATTCGCTGGCGGCGCTTGCCAATGTGCAGGTGCTCGTGGCTTTGGGCAAGATCGCGCACGACGCCGCGGTGACGGCTGCGGGCGGCCGGCTTTCCGCTTATAAGTTCGGGCATCTTGCCGAACATCGCCTGCCGGACGGCCGGACGCTGATCGATAGCTACCATTGCTCGCGTTACAATCAGAACACCAACCGGCTGACGGCGGCGATGTTCGAGCAGGTGTTTGAAAGGGCGCTCGCTCTCAAGCCGGAGACAGGGAGCGGCCAGACCTGTCCTTGACCGGTTTGGACAAGGAAGACCATGAAAGGGATCGGTCGCGCGTGACGGGGGTAAATGGCGATGGTTGAAGCGGAGTTGATGGAAGAGGTCGCGGCATGGCGCCGTGCCATCCACGCCGATCCCGAATTCGGTTTTGAGGTACAAGACACCGCAGCCTTCGTCGCCGGCAAGCTGCGCAGCTTCGGCGTGGACGTGACGGAAGGCGTCGGGGGAACGGGCGTGGTCGGCGTGCTGCGAAAGGGCAATGGGCCGCTTCGCATCGGACTTCGAGCCGACATGGATGCGCTCCAGATCACCGAGCAGAACGTTTTTGACCATGTCTCGCGTCGGCCCGGTTACATGCATGCCTGCGGCCATGACGGCCATACCGCCATGCTGCTCGGCGCCGCCCGGATATTGGCGCGCGAGGTCGATTTCGACGGGATCGTCACCTTCGTCTTCCAACCGGCCGAAGAGCATGGCCGCGGCGCGGGCGCGATGATCGACGACGGATTGTTCGAACGGTTCGACATCGACGAAATCTATGCGGTTCACAATTATCCCGAATGGCCGCTCGGCACCTTGGCGACCCGCGCGGGCCCGGCCAAGGCAAGCGAGGACAATTTCGAGATCAGGCTGGTGGGCAAGGGCGGCCATGCCGCGCGTCCCCATATGCTCAACGAAGCGCTTGTCGCCGGCTGCCAGCTGGTCGTGGCCCTGCAGACCATCGTCTCGCGTCGTGCGGATCCGCTGGAGCATGCCGTTTTGTCGGTGACGGAATTCGTGACCGATGGCATCCGCAATGTGCTGCCCGGAAATGTAACGATCAGGGGCGATGTCCGCAGCTTCACGCCCAAGACTCAGGAACTGGTCGAAGGACAGATCCGCCAGATATCCGCGGGCATTGCCGCGACCTTCGGCCTGACCGAAAGCGTCGATTACAGCCACGAATTTGCGGCGACGACGAACAGCCCCGCGGAAACCGAGCGCGCCTACGCGGCCGCGCGCGCCGTCCGGGGCATGACGCTGGTCGCGGATTGCCCGCCCGTCATGGCAAGCGACGATTTCGGCCTGATGCTGCAGCACCGGCCGGGCAATTATGCGTTCCTCGGCAACGGGACTGACAGCTATCCCCTCCACAACCCGCTCTACGACTTCAACGATCGGGCCATACCGTTCGGAGTCGGCTATTTCGTGGAGCTTGTGCGCCAGTTCTCGGCCGGCTGATGTCGTGGCCGATCGGCGCCTTCGTCAGATGTCCTGCGTGATTCGTCCATAAAGTTCGGGACGGCGATCGCGGAAGAAGCCGAACGCGGCCCGATGGCGCTTCGCCTGTTCGAGGTCCAGTGCGGCGGTAATGACGCCTGTTTCCGTCGCGCCGAATTCGGCGAGGATATCGCCGCGCTCGTCGCAAATGAAGCTGTGGCCATAGAAACTTTGGTCTCCTTCCGTGCCGATCCGGTTGGCGGCGACGACCGGAACCACATTGGAGACGGCATGGCCGATCATCGCTCGTCGCCACAGGCGGCTGGTGTCCAGACCCGGATCATGCGGTTCGGTGCCGATCGCAGTTGGGTAAAGGAGGATCTCTGCGCCCATCAGGGTCATTGCGCGCGCCGTCTCGGGATACCATTGGTCCCAGCAGACGCCCGCGCCGATCACGCCATAAGGCGACGGCCAGACCTTGAAGCCCGTATTTCCTGGCCGGAAGTAGAATTTCTCGGAATAGCCGGGGCCGTCGGGGATGTGGCTCTTGCGATAAACACCCATCAGCGCGCCCTTGTCGTCGATCATGGCCAGGCTGTTATAATGGTGATGGCCATCCGCCTCGAAGAAGCTGGTGGGGATGACGACATTGAGCTCCGCGGCCAGCGCCTGCATCGCCTTGACGGCGGGATGGCGATCGACCGGCATCGCCCGTACGAAATGGCCCTCGTCCTGGGTGCGGCAGAAATAATGGCCTTCGAACAATTCGGGTGGCAAGATCAGCTTGGCGCCCTTTGCGGCGGCTTCCCGCACCAGCTCGGATACGGCAGCGATATTGTCCTCGACGCAGTCGCTGAAAGCGAGCTGGAGCGCGGCGACATGGATCATATTCATAAGGGCACCTGCTGGCTGATGCAGTGAAAGCTGCCGCCGCCCGTCAAAATGTGGTCGGCGCGCAGTCCGATGGCCTTCCGACCCGGAAAGAGGGCGCCGATCGCGTCGACGGCCGGCGCGTCGTTCGCGGCACCATAGACCGGAACCACGATCACTTCATTGCCGATATAGAAGTTCATGTAGGAAGCCGGGATCGTCTCGCCGTCGCGGACGACATGCCCGGGGGATGGCAGGGGGACGACCTCCAGGCGGAAGGCCTCGGCTTTGGACCTGGCGTCGGCGAAGACGGCGGCGTTGGGATCGTCACTGCCTGCCGCGACCGGAATGGCGATCCGCCCCTCGCCGACGAAGCGGGCAAGATTGTCGACATGGCCGTCCGTATGGTCGTTGAGCAGACCTTCGCCGAGCCAGAGCAGACGCTCGATACCGAGATGATCGCGCAGCCGGCATTCTATCTCCTGCCGGCCGATGCCCGGATTGCGGTTCGGGTTGAGCAGGCACTGCTCGGTGGTCACGGCAAGGCCGGTTCCATCCACATCGATCGCGCCGCCTTCCAGCACCCAGTCGTGACGGCGCAAATCCAGGCCAGCGCTCCGGGCCAGCCCGGCACCAACCTTGTCGTCATTGGGCAGCCGGTATTTGCCGCCCCAGCCGTTGAACAGGAAGCCCGCAGCGCGGCGCTCATCGCGTTGCTTGAGGATGATCGGACCGGTGTCGCGCAGCCAGATGTCTCCGAACGGCTCTTCGACGATATCGATATCGGGGCCTGCCAGCGAACGTGCGGTCGCGGCCGCGGCGGGATCGGAGGCGACGAGGCGTACCCGCTCCCCGGCCCCCTCGGCGTACACCGCCTTGGCGAAGGCGATCGTTTCCGCCTGCGCCGGCGCGAGATCGTCTTCCCAAAGATCCGCATGGCTGGGAAAGCCGATCCAGACCCATTCATGCCTCGCCCATTCGGCCGGCTGGCGTGCGATCACTTCTGGCCCGCTTCGGCGCGCGAACGTTCGCGGACGGCACGGAATTCCGCGGACGGGAGCCAATTGGGCCAGGCGCCGCTATCGGCGAGCTGCCGCCCGATCGAATAATAGAGGCCAACGTCCTGCAGTGCGCCGGACCAGTCCCAATTCGGGTCATATTCGTCCTTCGGCCCGTGATAGCGATTGGCGGTATAATCTTCAGCGGCGGCCTCGCCGGCGGCGGTACCGCCCTTCACGAGGCCCTGCCCGGCTTCGAAATAAGCCATCGGCACGCCTTCCCTGGCCAGGGCGAAATGATCGGACCGGTAATAGAAGCCGCGCTCGGGAGTAGGCTCGGCGACGGTCGTCCGGCCCTGGGCCGTCACGGCCCGCTTCACATAATCTTCGAGCTCCGATTTTCCGGCACCGACGATGACGATGTCGCGTGTCGGCCCGGCCAGGCTCAGCGCGTCCATATTGACCCCGCCGACCGTCTTGCCGAGCGGGAAAATGGGGTTCTCGGCATAATATTTCGCGCCGAGCAGGCCCGATTCCTCGGCCGTAACGGCCAGGAAGACGAGCGTCCGCTCTGCTGCTCCCGCCTTGGCATGGGCCTCCGCAAGGGCGACCAAGGCGGCGGTGCCGGTCGCATTGTCGATCGCACCGTTGCAGATGTCGTCGCCGTCCGGTGCCGCATCGCAACGGCCGAGATGATCCCAATGCGCCGTGTGGAGGACATATTCGCCGGGACGCTTCGTTCCCGGAAGGATTCCGATCACGTTGCGGGACGCCTGGCGCTTGATCTCGTTGGTGAGGGTGATCGACGCCTTGCTCTTCAGCGCCACGGGTTTGAAGCCCTTGCGCTTGGCGGCGGCGGAAAGGGCATCGAGATCCTGGCCCGAATTGGCGAGCAGTTTGCGCGCCGCATCGTTGGTGAGCCAGCCGATCACCTTGGACTGATCCATGTGATTGTTGGCAGCGTCGATATTATATTGCGCCCCCGTCCAGGACGATTGCACGACGTTCCAGCCATAAGCGGCGGGTTCCGTATCGTGGACGATGAAAGCCGCGGCCGCGCCCTGGCGGGCGGCTTCCTCATATTTATAGGTCCAGCGGCCATAATAGGTCATCGCCCGCCCTTCGAACTCTCCCTCCAGGCCCTTGGTCTGATAGTCGGGGTCGTTGACGAGGATGACGACCGTCTTGCCGCGCACGTCCACGCCTTCATAATCGTTCCAACCCCGCTCCGGCGCGTTGATGCCGTAGCCGACGAAGACGATGTCGCTGTCTTTTACCTCGATGCGCGGCTGGACCTGATAGGAATTGGCGACGAAGTCGCTGCGATGATCGAAGGTGAGCGGCTCCGCGCTGCCTTCGACGACGAGCGTGGAAGGGGTGGCGATCGATTCGACGAGCGGTACGTCCTGGAACCAGCTTCCATTATTGCCCGGCTGGAGGCCGGCCTTCTTGAATCGGTCGACGAGGTAGGCAATCGTCTTTTCCTCACCCGCCGTCGTGGGCGCACGGCCCTCGAACGCATCCGACGACAAGGTCTGCGTGACCTCCTTCAGCGTCTCCAGGGAAATCGGGTTTGCAGCCGGGACATCTGCCTTATCGGCAGTGCAGGCGGCGAGGGCGATCAAGCCGAAAGGGACGAGCAGTTCGCGAACGCGCATGGCGGTTTTCTCCTCTATTGCCTCTGGCAATGGCTCCAAGCGCCACGCGATTCAATAGCAGGAACGGAAAAGGGCGGCCCGATCGGACCGCCCCCATCAGGACCCGTAAGGGAAAAACTCAGCGCGAATAGAATTCGACGACCAGGTTTGGCTCCATCTTCACGGGGTAAGGCACTTCGTCGAGCGTCGGCACACGGGTGAAGGTCACCTTCGCATTGCCGTCCGGAGCGACATATTCGGGAATGTCACGCTCGGCCAGTCCCTGCGCCTCCATCACCAGCGCCATTTCCCGCGCCTTGGATCCAAGCGTGATCTCGTCGCCGACATTCACGCGGGCCGAAGCGATATTGCACTTGCGGCCATTGACGCGGATGTGGCCATGATTGACCATCTGCCGGGCGGACCAGATGGTCGGCGCGAACTTGGCGCGGTAGACGACCATGTCCAGCCGGCGCTCGAGCAGGCCGATCAAATTTTGTGAAGCGTCGCCCTTCATCCGGCTGGCTTCGGTGAAGGTCCTCTTGAACTGCTTCTCGGTCACGTCGCCATAATAGCCCTTGAGCTTCTGCTTGGCGCGCAGCTGGATGCCGAAATCCGACACCTTGCCCTTGCGGCGCTGGCCGTGCTGGCCGGGACCATATTCGCGCTTGTTGACCGGGCTCTTCGGACGTCCGAAGATATTCTCGCCCATGCGGCGGTCGAGCTTGTACTTGGCGCTGTTGCGCTTCGACATGATGATACTCCAATTCGCGTTATCGATGTCCCTGGGCCCGCACCGCCGGATCTTGCATCCGGCGCGGCTGCCGCTTCACCAGGGGTGCGGAGCCAATTGCGAAGGGCGGCACATGCCGAGAGAAGGTGTGGAAGTCAACCTCGACAGAGAGATAAGCGGCGCTAAAGAGGCCCCCATGACAGTCGATAGGGTGAGGCCGGACGCGTGCCGGACGATGGCGGAGGTGCGCCAGGGTATTGATCGCTTGGACGAGGAGCTCGTGGCGCTGCTCGGCGAACGCTTTCGCTACATGGAGGCGGCGGCACGGATAAAGCCGGACCGCGCTTCGGTCAGGGACGAGGTGCGCAAGGCGGAGGTGATCGCCAATGCCCGCCGCTCGGCGGCGGAAATGCGTGTTCCGATCGATCTGGTCGGCGATTTGTACGATCGGCTGATCGAAGGCTCGATCGCCTATGAGTTCGAGCATTTCGACGCGATCCGGTCCTGATCAGGATCCCGCCGGACCTTCAAGCTCCGCGATGCCGCGACCGAGGACATCGATCGCTTCGTCCACATGTTCGATATGGGTTCGGAAATTGAGTATGGCGCAGCGGATCATAAAGCGTCCGTCGATGCGCGTGCCGCTCAGCATCACGCGCCCCTCTTCCTGAGTCCGGCGAAGCAGCCGTTCGTTGAATGCGTCCGTATCGCCGCCTCGCGGCTGGTAGCGGAAGGTGATGACGGACAGGTCGGGAGGCGGACCTGGGTCGAAGTCGGGGATTTGCGTCAGTCGGGCATGGAAATACCGTGCGAGCGCCAGTTTCTCGGCCTGGGCCGCCCGGAAGGCGGATGCTCCGGCGAGCTGCAGCGGTAGCCAGAGGCGCAGCGCGCGGAAGTGCCGCGTGAGTTCGGGAGACAGGTCCGAAGGCGAAGGTCCGACCTCGGATTCTCCCAGCGGCTGCATATAATTTGGGCTGGCGCCGAAGGTGTCGACCAGATGCCGGCCTTCGCGCACGAGTACCGCGCCGGTTCCATAAGGGAGGAAGAGCGTCTTGTGGGGGTCGAGCGCGACACTGTCGGAAAGCTCGATCCCGCGCAGCACCTGCCGGCCGTCTTCGCACAAGGCGAACAATCCTCCGTAGGCGCCATCGATGTGGAACCATGCCCCATATCGCCGGCAGATTTGAGCGATCTCGAAGAGCGGATCGACCGAGCCCGTATCGACCGTTCCCGCCGAGGCGACGACCAACCATGGGCGGATGCCCGCTTCCCGGTCTTGCGCCAGCGCTTCTTCCAGCGAGGCGATGGACATGCGGAAACTTTCGTCGGTTGCGATCAGCCTGCGGGGGGCTTTGCCGCGGCCGGCGACGTGCAGGGCCTTGTCGACGCAATGATGCGCGAAGCGGGTGGTATAAACGGCGCCTCCGCCGGCATCGTCACGAGCGTCCCGCGCGGCCACCACCGCCGTCAAATTGGCGATGCTCCCTCCCGAGGTCAGGATGCCGAGGGTGCTTTCGGGATATCCGATCGCCTTTGCCAGCCACTCTATGGTGGCATTTTCCAGCCGCACCGCACCCGGGGCCGCAGAGGCGAAGCCGGCGAATTTATTGGACGCCGCCGCCAGCAGGTCGCCGAGGGCGGAGTGGAACAGGCCGCCGCCGGGTATATAGGCCATGAAGCGAGGCGAGGCGGTCGTGAAGCCGGGGCCTTCCACGCAAGTGGCGAGATAATCGAGCACGGGCGCGAAATCATGGCCTTCCTCCGGGAATTCCGGTTCCAGATGTCGCGAAAAGACATCCGCCCACGGCCCGTTGCTCGGCGCGTCGGGAAGGGCGTCGAGATAGGCGAGCGCATGGTCCAGCGCCTGGCGGCCGAGCGCCGCGCGTGTGTCTGCATCCGGCTCGAGCGGCTGCATCGCCTTGCGGTGCCCGTCGATCTGCAGTTTCAGTTCTTCGATCATGGGATGTCCATCGACGCAAGCTTCCGGCGGCGCAATGGTCTAACGTGGGCGCGGGTTGACGAGCGCTCTGATCATTCCGCGCAACGCCTGGATCTCGCGGTTCGACCAATCGGCCTTCGACAAAATGGTGCGCATTGTGTTGCGGGTGACGGGCGTGCGGTCCGGCGGGTGATAATAGCCGGCGGCGGCCAGCGATTCGTCCATCTGCCCGATCAGACCTTCGAGCTGCGCCTGGGTCGCGCGCGGTTCGCGCGGATCCCCTTCGGTGGGAATGGCCAGCTCGGCATGTTTGGACCATTCATATGCGATCAGGACCACTGCCTGGGCCAGGTTCAACGAGCGGAATTCCGGGTTGATCGGAACGGTGACGATCTTGGTGGCAATCGCCACATCGTCGGTCTCCAGCCCCGATCGTTCCGCGCCGAACAATATGGCCGCCGGTTCGGATTGGCGGCATATTTCCAACGCGGCGGCTTCCGGCGTCACCACGGGGATCACCAGACCACGCTTGCGGACGGTGGACGCATAGACGTGAGGGCAATCGGCGACCGCATCGGCGACACTGTCGAACACGCGTGCTTTTTCCAGGACGAGGTCTGCGCCGGAGGCCGCGGGCCCCGCGCTGGGGTTGGGCCAGCCGTCGCGCGGGGTAACCAACCGAAGATCGGTAAGGCCGAAATTCAGCATCGCCCGCGCCGCTTTGCCGATATTTTCGCCAAGCTGCGGTCGGACCAGCACGATGGCTGGTGCCGCCGTCCCGTCTTTCCGCTCCTCCCGTATCGAATTCACTCTTGCGCGGCCTCGCCGACGAGGCCCGCAAAATCCTCGAAATCCTTGGCTTCGCGGAAGTCCTTATAGACGCTGGCGAAGCGGATATAGGCGACCGGATCGAGAGCGCGCAGGCCGTCCATCACCATTTCGCCGATTCGGCTCGACGGCATTTCGCTCTCGCCGCTCGTCTCCAGTTGCCGCTGGATGGAGGAGACCAGTTTCTCGATCCGCTCCGGCGCGACCGGACGCTTGCGACAGGCGATCGCGACCGACCGTTCGACCTTCATGCGGTCGAAAGGTTCGCGGCGCTGGCCGGACTTGACGATCGTCAGTTCGCGCAGCTGCACCCGCTCGAACGTGGTGAAGCGGGCCCCGCAATCCTCGCACTGCCGCCGCCGACGGATCGACGCGCCATCCTCCGTCGGCCGGCTGTCCTTAACCTGGCTGGCCTCGTGCGAGCAGAAGGGGCAGCGCATCTAGGAAATTATCCTCACTGCTCCGAATAGATCGGAAAGCGCTGGCAGAGCGCGCGGACGCGGTTTTTCACCCCGGCTTCCACTTCTGCATTGCCGGCCTCGCCATTCTTGCCGAGTCCTTCCAGCACGTCGGCGACCATGTCGGCGATATCGCGGAACTCCGCTTGACCGAAGCCGCGCGTCGTTCCCGCGGGCGAGCCGACCCGGATGCCGCTGGTCTTGACCGGGGGCAGGGGATCGAAAGGAATGCCGTTCTTGTTACAGGTGATCGCGGATCGCTCCAGCGCCTCGTCCGCATCCTTGCCGGTAATGCCGAGCGGGCGAAGATCGACCAGCGCGAGATGCGTGTCGGTGCCGCCGGCCACCAGATCGGCACCGCGCTCCTGCAGGCGGCCGGCAAGCGTCTTGGCATTGGCGACGACGGCGCGGGCATAGCTTTTGAAACCGGGCTGTAGCGCCTCGCCGAACGCGACCGCCTTGGCGGCGATCACATGCATCAGCGGGCCGCCCTGGAGACCGGGGAAGACGGCGCTGTTGATCTTCTTGGCGATATCCTCGTCGTCGGTCAGGACCATGCCGCCACGCGGGCCGCGCAGGGTCTTGTGGGTGGTCGTGGTCACGACATGGGCGTGGCCGAAGGGCGTCGGATGCTCGCCCGCCGCGACCAGGCCGGCAAAATGGGCCATGTCGACCATGAACAGGGCACCAACCTCGTCGGCAATGGCGCGGAAACGCGCAAAGTCGATATGGCGCGGATAGGCCGATCCGCCGGCGATGATCAGGCGCGGGCGGGTTTCCTTGGCGAGCCGCTCGACCTGGTCGAAATCGATCAAATGATCGTCCGGACGCACGCCATATTGGACGGCGTTGAACCATTTGCCCGACATGGCCGGCTTGGCGCCGTGAGTGAGATGGCCGCCCGCGTCCAGCGAGAGGCCGAGAATCGTCTCCCCGGGCTTCACCAGAGCCAGCATGACGGCACCATTGGCCTGGGCCCCCGAATGCGGCTGCACATTGGCGAAGCCGCATCCGAACAATTGCTTGGCGCGCTCGATCGCCAGCGTCTCGACCGAGTCCGACGGGGCGCAGCCCTGATAGTAACGACGGCCGGGATAGCCCTCGGCATATTTATTGGTGAGGACCGATCCTTGTGCCTCCAGAACCGCGCGCGACACGATATTTTCGGATGCGATCAGTTCGATCTGGTTCTGTTCACGGTCCAGTTCGGCGGCGATCGCATCCGCGACCTTGCTGTCGGCCTCAGCCAGGCGATCAGTGAAGAATCCCTGATGCTGGACGTCGCTGAAATCAAAGGCGGAACGGCTGCTCATGCGGGCTCTTTCGTGAAATGGGGATGGGAAAGCTTTTCGACGCGGCGGAGATGGCGGTCGCCGCCAAATGGTGTGGCTATGAAGGCCTCGACGCATTCCTTGGCCATGGCGATGCCGATCAGCCGTGCACCCATGGCGATGACATTGGCGTCATTATGTTCGCGCGCCAGCCGGGCCGAGAGAGGTTCGGAAACCAAAGCGGCACGCGCGGCGGGGTTGCGGTTGACGGCGATGGAGATGCCGATGCCGGATCCGCAGATGGCGACGCCCATCGCGGCGTCGCCTGCGGCGATCGCGTCGGCAAGCTTATAGCCGTAATCCGGATAATCGACCGGATCCACGCCTTGCGGGCCCAGGTCGAGCACGTCGTGGCCGGCCAGCCGCAAATGCTCGGCGAGCGCAGCCTTCATCTCGATGGCAGCATGATCGGAAGCAATGGCGATTCGCATGGCCAAGGCAGGACTCCAATTCGATCGGAGCGCCTTCCCTAGTGGAACATCGGCGCCTTTGCCACCAGCTATTGCGCCCGGGGCGGCGAGCCCGGAACAGGTCTATTCAAACGTCTAGGCCGCGAGTTTCATTTCCATTCGGCTCCAGATTTC